>JAHDDH010000004.1 GCA_020629455.1 Cytophagales bacterium
TATTAGACCTGCCGCTAGCGTTTATCCTGAGCCAGGATCAAACTCTCTAGGGTAAAATATGCTATAATTTCTACTTCCATGAAAATCATGAAACCGTCTTTTATAGCATATATATTAATTTATATTTTATGTCTATACTATAGTACAATAATGTCAAAGATGTTTTTTAAAAATTTAAAATAGCGACGAATACACTAAAAATTTTTTTTAAAAATGCTCACAAATATAGTTTTTTATTTTTAATAATGCAAATGTTTCGTCGAAGTATTATTTTTCTGCTAGGATCGTAATACCTCCTTTTACTTTTTGATTTAGTTGTACTAAAACATGTGTATCTAAAGACAAATACACATCCATTCGAGAACCAAACTTGATGAATCCAAATTCTTTTCCTTGTATTACAGCATCATGTGTATTAACGTAGGTTTTAATTCGCCTGGCAATAAACCCCGCGATTTGCCTATAAAGTATAGTATAGTCTTTTTGTGCTACTACAATCGTAGTTCTTTCATTTTTTGTACTTGACTTTGGATAAAAGGCTATCAAATATTTCCCAGGATGATATTTAAAGTATTTTATAACGCCGGTAATAGGATTGCGATTGACATGAACATTTAGAGGAGACATAAAAATACTGATCTTTATTCTATAGTCCTGGTAGTATTCTTCTTCAAATACTTTCTGTATATCTACAACGGTACCATCTGCTGGGGCAATAATATGTTTTTGATTTTGATGAATAACCCGCAAAGGATTTCTAAAAAAATATAAAATCCAAGCTATCAAACTGCTTGCTGTGAGCAATAAAAATACCTGAAATATAATATTGGTTTTTATGATAAAAAAAAATATTTGAAGGATAATGCATACGATAGATGCTAGTAAGATAATGACCTTCCCTTCTTTATGGATACGCATCAAAATATTAAAATTTTCCTCTGTATTGATAAGTTTTAGCTACTTTTTCTATGGCTAAAATATAGGCTGCTATACGCATAGATACTTTTTTTTGTTGAGCAGTTTTATAAACCATAGCAAAAGCATCTTTAAGCATACGGTCTGATCGTCTCTTGATACGCTCTAAAGTCCAACTATAACCTACTTTGTTTTGAATCCACTCAAAATAAGATACAATGACCCCGCCTGCATTGGCCAAAATATCAGGCACTACTAAAATACCTTTTTCATGAATAATTTTATCCGCACTAGCAGATGTAGGACCATTTGCACCTTCTACAATGAGTTTTGCTTGTATTTTATTGGCATTATGCTTTGTGATCACATTCTCTGTAGCAGCAGGAATCAATACATCAACTGGCAAAGAAAATAATGCTTCTGCTGTAATTTTTTCTGCTTGTGCAAAGTTGTCTAAACTACCATGATTATTTTTTACGTATTGCATAGCTGCAGGAATATCAATACCCTGTGGATTGTAATAAGCTCCTGATATATCGCTAATCGCCACGATTTTACCTCCTCTTTCCATCAAAAGATGGGCTGCATGAGAACCTACATTGCCAAACCCTTGTATGGCAATGGTCGTGTTGTAAGAATTCATTTTTAACTGATCAAGAGCTGCTAAAGTAGCAATCATTACCCCTCTACCCGTGGCTTCTACTCTCCCTAAACATCCACCAAGTAAAATGGGCTTTCCTGTAACAACAGCATACTCTGTAGAACCATGTGCTTTGGCATACTCATCCATCAACCATGCCATTTCTCTAGGGCCTGTCCCCATATCAGGAGCAGGAATATCTTTATTAGGACCAAAAATATCCATCATTGCCAAAGTATAAGCCCTGGTAAGCCTTTCTATTTCATTGGCCGACATATTTTTAGGATTGCATTTTATACCCCCCTTAGCCCCTCCATAAGGAATGTCTACAATGGCACATTTCCAAGTCATCCATGCTGCTAGGGCTTTTACTTCGTCTAAGCTTACATTGATATCATATCGAATACCACCTTTTGAAGGACCTAAAACATTAGAATGAATGATACGATACCCTTCAAACGTTTTGATACTGCCATCATCTAAACTGATAGGTAACGACACAATGATTTGTTTTACAGGATTTTTGAGGAGATTATAAATAGCTTCGTTAAGCTCAATACATTTAGATGCTTCATCAAAACGATACATCATCGATTCAAAAGGATTGTCAAGCGGGTTGACGACAGCAGGAGATTGTGCTTGCGGCATGATTTTTTCGAAAAATAATTCACAAATATAGTAATTAGACGATGGAATCAACCAGCACCCCTCCAAGTATATGCATGAGTTTTGATACCATTGGTAATCACCAATTGAGACGCTTTTAAAATTTGATTATAACGTAACATTTGTGGCAGGATATTTTTTGTACAAATATCAATCAATGAAGATTTACATTCTACCAAAAGAGTCGGCTTTCCTTGCGTATTATATACCAAAATATCAGCCCTCAAGCCTTGTCTCATTTTTTTTTCTATACGAATATGTGTAGCCATGTAATGGCAGTAACGGATTAAATAATGTACAAAATGCTGCCTGGTCCATTCTTCTGGCGTAAGGACAACGTATTTTTTTCTGATGATATCATAAATGAGCAACCGATTACCTTTCGTTTTTTTAAACTTATAGTGAAAAGAAGGAAGAGAGAGCAAAGGAAGAGAACTTGTAATCAAAAAATGATTGGATGATGGGGTGAAAGACGGGATTCGAACCCGCGACCTCTGGTGCCACAAACCAGCGCTCTAACCAACTGAGCTACAATCACCATGATATTTTGATTACAAACTTAATTTTTTTTTGATAAAATTATAGTATTTTAAAAAAAATAATAATTTTTTTAAAATGAACAAGATTTATAAAACAATATATACCTGCTCTTTTTATAATATCATATTTACAATTTTTTCTTTACTGGTGATCAGCTGTGCAACACCAAAAAAAAATCCGAAAAAAAAACTGGGAAATTTAAGTAAAAATGAACGAAAAGATTTGGAAGAAAGCCTATGCAAGATAAATTTGGAAGCCAACCAGGAATTCCAGGAAATTATGATAAAAGAACACGCCTTCGGACAAAAAATTCAAAACAAAACAGGAGATATAACAACACAAGACAAAAAAGAATTCAAAAAAATACTAAAAAATAGCCTTAACTTTTTTCTCAAAATAGAGAAAAAAAAAGCAGATATATATGACAAAAAAAATATAGAACACTCAATAGACTTAAAAACTCAAGAACTATATATAAAAAATAAGCTCAAAAAAGTAGATTCCATATCTACCTATGAAGAACTACAAAAGTTTATTATAGAATTACCCAACAAGAGGACCACATAAATATTGTAATAGCTGTAAAGAAGGTAACCTTGGTTTACCTTCTTTTTTAAATACCCCGCCCCTCACCACTTAATTTGTAAATTTGCCCTACAGCTTAACAATGCATCAAAGAGCTGTATCAATACAATCATCACTATGTGTGGCATTTTAGCGTACAGTGGAAAAAAATCTATCAAAAAAATACTTTTGTCAGGCTTAGAGAAGCTATCTTACAGAGGATATGACAGTGCAGGCATTGGTGTTCTTACACAAGAAAAAACTATAAAAATTTATAAATATGCAGGTCATGTGCAGAATTTGACCAAAAATCTAGAAAAAATTACCATCGAAAGCCCCGTAGGTATAGGCCACACACGTTGGGCTACACATGGAGAAGCCAATGACATCAATGCACATCCACACCTATCACATAGTGGTCATTTGGCTATTGCTCATAATGGCATTGTAGAAAATTATAATACCCTCAAAAAAAAACTGATTAGTAAAGGATATACCTTTCAAAGCAACACAGACACAGAGGTACTTATCAATTTGATTGACTATATCCAAAATTACCAACAATGCGCTTTAAAGGAGGCATTACGCTTTGCTTTAAAACACGTGGTTGGTGCTTATGCCCTGGTACTTTTAGATAAAAACAATCCTCACCAACTGATAGCAACAAAAAAAGGAAGTCCGTTGGTTATAGGAATTCAAGGGAAAGAATATTTTATTGCCTCAGATGTTACCCCTATTATCGCCCATACCAATGAGGTTATCTTTTTAAAAGATGATGAAATAGCCTATATCAACCATGGAAAGCTACAAATAACCAATGCCAAAGCCGTAGAAAAAACGCCATTCATAGAAAAACTAGACATCCATCTTGAAGCCATAGACAAAGGGCACTTTCCGCATTTTATGCTGAAAGAAATATTTGAACAACCACAATCATTACAAAACTGTATACTCGGTCGTTTAAACATGTTGCAAAAAAAATTGACCTTAGGTGGTATACAAGATCATTTGCCTAGTTTAAAAGAGGCAAATCGTATTATCATCATTGCCTGTGGCACTTCTTATTATGCAGGCTTAGTAGGTGCTTATTTTTTAGAAGACATCTGTAGAATTCCAGTAGTGGTAGAATATGCATCAGAGTTTCGCTATCGCAATCCAATCATCAAGTCCAATGACGTTATCTTGGCCATTTCACAATCTGGTGAAACAGCCGATACTTTAGCTGCCATTCAACTAGCAAAAAAACATCATGCCATTATCTTAGGCATATGCAATGTCGTAGGGTCATCACTTGCCAGAACCACACATGCAGGTATTTTTACCCATGCAGGGCCAGAAATTGGTGTGGCAAGCACTAAAGCTTTTACAGCACAACTCATGTCATTGGCGATGCTAGCACTCAAACTAGCACATGAAAAAAAAACGATTGCTGAAAATGTTTTTCAACACTATTTATTAGAGCTTTACAAAATACCTACCAAAATAGATTTACTCCTACAAAATATAAGCCCTGCTATACAATTACTTGCTCAAAAATTTAAAAACAGTCGCCATTTTATTTATCTAGGTAGAGGCTATCACTTTCCCATTGCTATGGAAGGAGCTTTGAAACTCAAAGAAATTGCCTATATCCATGCCGAAGGTTATCCTGCTGCAGAAATGAAACATGGCCCCATTGCACTAATTGATCAAGATATGCCTGTGGTATGTATTGCCACAAAAGATCATTGTTATGACAAAATAGTAGCCAATATAGAAGAAATCAAAGCAAGAAAAGGACAAATCATTGCTATTGTCACCGAAAAAGATACACACATCACATCGCTTACCAAAGACATTATCTCTGTACCAGATACGCCTGCTGCTTTGATGCCTATGATCACAATAGTGCCTTTGCAATTACTGGCTTATTATACTGCTATCGCACGAAATTGTAATGTAGATCAGCCTAGAAATTTGGCTAAATCTGTCACTGTGGAATAATAAATTTTCAACATTTTTTATGTTTTATTTTTTTGTTTATTTTTTTTTCTGTTGTTTACCACTTTGCGTGGCCAGTCAATACAAAGCACTGAAAAAACATCGTATACCTCTTGGTTTGCAAGAAAAATCAAAAAAAATATCTATCAAAATAATAGAAGAACAAATTCCTTACAATACCACCTATCAAGCTTTATCAAAATATTTGGAAAAAATAAAGGTTTTACAAAAAAAAAAAATTTTTACCGGCTATACCATACAGGTATATATGGGAAATGAAAAAAAAAAAGCCATCACACAAAAAAATATACTACATCAGCTGCTACCCACCCAAAAAGCCATCACTATATTTTACGAACAGCCTAATTATTATGTACAGATAGGCCATTTTTTAACTACCATCGAAATGCAACCTATGTATCAAAAAATAAAAAAATGCATTCCTCAAGCCATTATACGGCCTAAAAAAATACCCTTGCATATACCCCTTACCTATTATTCTAAAAACAATATACCCCAAAATGTTGTGTCCCCTTGATTGTGTATAGTGCTTATTTTTTTTCTAAAAAACTTCAAAATAATGCCTATACAAGTGCTTTTTTGGCACGTCTGGGCATTTTTATCATTGCTTTAGGTACTTCGATCCTGCTGATTGCTACCAGTGTTTTGCAAGGATTTCAAAAAAAAATTACTGATAATATCAATCATTTTTTTGGCCATTTACATATAGTACCTTATACTACTTTACATGATTTTAACCAGACTATCCCTTTACAAGACAATCGTATACAAGGTCTAAAAAATTTAGCGCTCATTTCCCATGTACGCCCTTATATTTATAAAACAGCATTGGCTTATACAAAAAAAGGAGTGGAAGGAGTATTACTAAAAGGAATGAATGATTTTTCACACATGAAAAATTTTTTATGCAAAGGCCATCTCAAAAATTTAAAACAACATGAAGTACTCATCAGCCAAACCATTGCAAAAAAACATAGTCTACATGTAGGGGATAAAATTACGATCTGTACTATAGAGGCACATAACCGATACAGAAAATTAACCATCCAAGGCATTTATCTTACAGGATTCAAAACAATGGACCAACAGATGTTGCTTTGTAGTTTAGATACATTACAACAGCTTAATGGTTGGCCCAAAAACACGGCAGGAGGCTATGAAATGATCCTCAAAAAAAACACATTCAATGATCAAAAAATTTATAGACAATTATTAATGCACGTCCCTTTTGATCTACAGCTCAAAAGCAATCGCCATACACAAGCCGCCTTATTTGATTGGCTAACAATCATGAAAACTAATACTTCCTTATTTTTAATATTTCTAACGCTGGTCATCATCACGAGCATCACGAGCATTATGGTCATACAAATGGCAGAGTGTAGCTATATGTTGGGTGTTTTAAAAGCCGTAGGCATACGCAATACACGCATGATAGGTATATTTTTATGGCGCAGTATCTCGCTAATGGCCCAAGGCATGCTTTGGGGAAATGGCATCGCTTTTTTGTTATGTTTTTTTCAATATCAATATCATTGGATCACACTCCAAGAAGCCCATTATTACATCAAATATTTACCCATTGATTGGGATGTACGTTACTGGCTATGGATTAATATGGGGCTATTTTTTTTGATGCTCAGTATAATAACTATCAGCTTGCACTGGCTTATGCGCTTTTTTCCCATTCGGATGATACAACACAAAAATTAACCATTGAAACTACATCATCGTTATCATACAAACTATTATCTACTGAGCCTGATATCTTTCAATCATATTTTAAGCCAAATAATTTGACTTACGTATATTAATTAATATGACGATCAGTTTATAATTTTTTTAGATACTACAACACACATTATTTCGTTTAAAAACGATAATGCAATTGCAGTATAATATTAGTTTTGGTATTGCCAGAAATATGATCCAGTGTTTTTTTTGCTTGTAAAGGACTATAGCCAATGTAGCGTATTTGTCCTATTTTGCAAGTAAGCTTACAACTCGGCATCAATGCATACTTTCCGTATAAAAAATAATGAAATCCTTTGTCTCTATAAAAGCCAGGAGGCCCTGGGGCATATGGTTCATAGAAATAAAGCCGGGTATTATAGCCCTGTGTGTTGAAAAAAGCAACACGACTGCCAATTTTTAACTTTCTTTTTTTGTGAGAAAAATCTTTTACCAATGCATAACCCCATTGATATTGCCGATCGAAATGGTATTGTGTATATTGTGCCTGTATTTTCCCATGCCAATGAGCCAACAAAGCATACTGCAATTGCCAAAATAAGGTATGATTTTTTTGATAAGCAATAGATGCTTGTTGTGATATTTTTTTGTTTTTGGAAGGTAAATTTTTAGCTTTTGTTTTCAAACGGTATTGCAGTGTAGTAAATACCTGTCGAGAAAATAAATATTTGGTATGGATACGCCCATCATTACTATAAGTTAATCTCTTATCTACACCATATTTATACCATGGAAAATAATAAAAATCATAATAAGCATTGACTATACACTGTTTAGTGATATGCCATTGAATTCCTGTATAAATACCGATTTCGTTTTGGTTATGTGTATTAACACCAAAGGCCTTGCCATAGAGATTATGAAAATTTTTATCATAATGATGTAATAATACAGTACCCTCTAACGTAGGCCATATACTAGTGACAATACCTGCCAGCAATCCTTTACCTTTGCTTTTTGATATCCCAACTTCTCCAAAGAAATGCAAATTATCCCAAAAAAATTGATAAAACAACCCATGGTTGTAATTCTCTTTGCCTCTGAAATGATATCGATTATACAAATACTCCTTAGGCTGTATATACACAGGGTACCATTGATATAAAGCACTATACCCAAAATTGTATTTTTTGATAGAGTTATGATACATTAAAATACTCCCTATGACTTGCTCTTTGATCGTTGCTTTATTTTGAATACGTGCCGGTGTTTTATAATGATCTAAAAAAGTGGCATTTTGTGATGTTTTTTGATTTTGCTGTATAGCACCATCTAAATATTGACATCCATAATAAGTTGTCATTTCCCAATGGTCTTTTCGAAAGGTAGTACCAATACCTCGTAAAGTATAATCCCTATTAGCATTTTTTTGAGGCTTTAAACCAAAGTTATTGGTTCTAATTACCCTAATAGCTTCCGTGCTTTTATTCAAAGAAAACCCACCATAATGTATCAATCCTTGTCCATAGCTCACTTGATAATCACCCAGCACAAGCGTTTTTAAATATTTTTTTTCATACACACCCATATGAAAAGTACTGTTAGCATAGCCATAATACCTTTTCGCAGGATACCAAAATATTTTTTCTCCATCATTTTTTCTTCCAGAAAATCCTATGCTGAAATCATGGGGATTATATAGATGAAATTTGACTGATAATTTATCAGGAGATCCTAAAAAATAATGTGTACTGTTTTTATGCTTGGCAAGCTGATAACCTCTCGCACGCTCAAAAATATGATCATAGCATACCTGCAGTGTGCTATTTTTACCCACCATTCTTTGATGCCATGCGTGTTGAGAAAAATGATAGTCAATAGTAGGTATTTTGATGAATGGAAGAAAAATCTGTATGGTTTCAAGATCAAAATATGGAATAGATTGTAATTCATATACTGACAACAAAGGCCCTTGTATTTGAATATGCTGCCATAAAGCACGTAGTTGCTGCTTGGTAAGAATTTGTAGTGCCGCTATCTTTTGATAAGAAGCCTGGTTTATATTAAGTGGTTGATGATAATATTTCCATAAAGTAGACTCAAGGCTTTTCAGGCTATCAACAGTATGGTAGGATCTTTTTTGAATCTTAACTAATAAATCTATAAAGTCATCTTTTGCGATCACTTGTTTTTGAATTATCCCAAAAAAACAAAAAAAATAAAAGATAATGAATGATAAATCCCTAAGAGGTATACCACTATTTTTTAAGCCTGACATTGGTCAACTGTTTACTTTTTTTATTTTGATAGCCTTTCTTGATAACTTTTTTCTACACTAACAACAACGTATTAATCTAATGATATATGATTACTAAAAACTTACAAGAATCTAATTTTCATAACTTCTCAAGTACTTAAAAAAATTTTTAAAAATGTTAAAACTATTTTTCTTTTATTACATGAAATATAATAGTCAATATTTGTATTTTTTGATATTTTAATTATAATTTTTATATAAATACATGATTCTTTATATAGAATAAAATTTTATAGCTTCACCCCTACACGCAAACGTACACTTCTTGATTTTTTATTTTGTGCAATGGTTTCCGGAGAAGCTTTAATAGCTTTTTTTGGCTGAGCAAAAAAAGGACGTATAGTATTACCTAAAGAATCTTTTTGCAAAATACCTTTACCGTTTCCTGTATTCAAAAATTTTTTAACCATCCGATCCTCCAAAGAATGGTAAGACAATACCACTAACTTCCCTCCTGGCTTTATTACATACGGCATGCTCTGCAACATCTCTTGTAAAGATTGCATTTCCTCATTGACGGCTATCCGCAACCCTTGAAAAATTTTTGCATAAAACTGATAGGGTTTATATGCAGGTGCTAAAGGCGCTAGCACTTGCATAAGATCTTCCGCTGTTTGTATTTTTTTTTTTCTTGATTGTACAATCTTTTGAGCAATATGATAAGCCCTAGGTACCTCTCCCCAACATTTTAAAATATCAGTCAATGCTTCTAAAGTATAAGTATTGACAATATCCTGGGCATTTTTTGTAATATTTTGATCCATACGCATATCTAAATTGCCTGCTGTAAGAAAAGAAAAACCCCGCTCAGGACTCTCTAACTGATGAGAAGAAACACCCAAATCTGCCAGCACACCATCAACCGAATCGATATGATGGTATTTTAAAAATGGATACACAAATCGAAAATTTGACCGGATAAAAAAAAAGTTTTTTTGCTTAATTTTTTCTGCTACCCTAGCACTGTCTTGATCTTGATCAAAAGCAATTAATTTTCCCTTTTCTGACAATTGCTGCAAAATTTCCTGACTATGGCCTCCACCACCAAACGTAAGGTCTATATAAACCCCTTCAGGTTTGATTGCCAAAGCATCGATGCTCTGTTGTAAAAGAACAGGAATGTGTGATTTATAATCCATAAGCCATGCCATCAAAATTTTCTAAGTTTTCAGCCACTTGTTTAGCAAATAATCCACCCAACATACCGTCAATGATACGATGATCATATGTATGGGAGAGTATCATACGATGTCTAATGCCAATGCTATCGCCTGTAGGCCCTTCTAAAACCACTGGTTTTTTTACAATAGCGCCCAAAGCCAAAATAGCCACTTGTGGTTGCAGTATAATAGGCGTACCCATTATATTACCAAAAGAACCAATATTTGACACCGTATATGTAGCACCTGTTAAATCATCTGATACTAAAGTGTTATTTCTGGCTTTTGTTGTCAAGCTAATCACACTTTGAGTTAATGCCCACAAATTTTTCAAATGCGCATTTTTAATCACAGGCACTACCAAATTACCATTGGATAACGCAACAGCTAGGCCTATATGAATGTCTTTTTTAAGGATGATCTTCTCTTCGTCTACAGAGGCATTAATCAACGGATATTTTTGTATAGCTTTTACTACCGCCTCTATAAAAAAAGGAGTATAAGTCAAGTGTAACTGGAATTGTGTTTGTATTTTTTGTTGATATTTTTTTTTCCATGCTACAATTTTTGTGACATCTGCCTCTACAAAGGAAGTGACGTGAGGTGCTATTTTCTTAGAAGCAACCATACGCTCAGCTATAATTTTGCGCATTCTATCCATCACAACAATTTCATCGGCTATTGGTGTTTGAAAAGTTGCTTGATGAGTATTTTCTTGTTGGATATAATTATCAATATCTCGTTTTGTAATTCTGCCTTTCAAGCCAGTGCCCTTGATATTTTGTAAAGTTTTTGTAGAAATTTGCTTTGCTTTGGCAATACTCTTCACCAAAGGAGATACAGAAGGATCCTTTTCTGGCACAACAGCTATAGGCAACGTAACTGATTCTTCTCCGGGGAGGGGCTGTAAATTTGGCAAATCTTCTGTTGTCTCTGTTGTAATTTCTATAACTGCGATAGGTGCTTCTATAGCCACTATTTTACCTTGAGGAACTAAAATTTTTTTAATCTTACCTGTATACATGGCTGGTATTTCTGTATCTACTTTGTCTGTAGCTACTTCGAGCATAGGCGTATCTTGTTGGATATGATCCCCTACTTTTTTAAGCCATTGTATAATTTCTGCTTCTACAATACTTTCGCCCATTTTGGGCATTTTCATGATAACTTCCATGGAATTTTTAAGATGTTTTCATTGAAGACAGTAGTTTGTTGTGCTGAAAGATACGTAAGTCAAATTGCTTGGCTATCGCTAAAAGATGGTCAAAAATATCGGATTGAATATCTTCATATGCTTTCCAAACTGTGGTGTTGGTAAATACATAAATCTCTATAGGCAATCCTTCAGCCATGGGCTGTAATTGCCTTACTAAAAAAGTAAATTTTTCTTTACGTACGTTATGATTGCGCTGTAAATATTGAACAATGTATTGCCGATATAATCCTATATTCGTGAGCTGTAAAGTTTGCTGTTTTGCTTGTGTAATAGCATTCATCAGACATGCTATATTTTGTAGACGATCTAACTGTGCTTTGCTACAGAATTGAATCGTATCAATATCAATATGAATTGCCCGTTTAATTCTTCTGCCACCTGATTCGTGCATACCTCTAAAGTTGATAATGCCATGCTTCATAAAATCGGCAGTAGGAATAGTCACCACTGTCTTATCAAAATTCTGAACCTTGACAGCATTCAACGAAATATCAATCACATCACCGTCTATGCTATAATTTTTGATCTGTATCCAGTCACCAATCCGCACAATATCATAAGCAGAAATCTGTATGCTGGTGATCAGCCCTGTAATCGGATCACGAAATACTAAAATTAATATTGCACTCAAGGCTCCTAAACCTGTAAAAATATGCGTGATGGCACTATTGGTTAAAATAGCAACGATAAAAATGATAGTAATGAGCCAGGTGATAATTTTGATAATATCAGTATAACTTTTGATTGGTTTTTGTTTAGCAAATGCAAAAGAAGTGTTATAAACATCATTGCCTATGCTTAAAAAGGTGACAGTCAATAGGGCAATATTCAAACAAATGATAATGTCTAAAAATTTTTTCAACACATCATAGGGCATGAGCCATTGCAAAAAAAAAACAAGGGTCAAAAAATAAAATTTATGAAAAACACGATATTTTAGTAAAAGACCTTGAAAAGGTAGTTTTTTCCTTTTGAGTCTTTTTTTAAGAATCGTAAAAACATAATGATAGAGTAATCGATGTAGCGCATACCCCAAGCCAATAACCGTAATTCCCAATAAAAAATAAGAAAATACTGTTGCCAAGGGTATTGACAAAAAATATGAAACCCAGTGGATAAACTTTTCAGAAAAAAAATTAAGCTGATTCATTCGATGTTTGGCTAGTTGTTTTTTTGATATGTGATGTCAATTGATGACAAAAATCAATAATCTTTTGTGCCATCACAGTATCACCCGTGGCTTTTAAAACGCTTTGTCCTAAGCTGCCAATAATATCCACTACAAAAGATTGCATGTCTACAACAGACATATCTTTGGTCCAAAGATCAATACGCAATGTATTTTTTTGTTTATGATCCCACGTAGAAAGACTCATAGCGCGGGTAGGCGTTAGCGTAGGATGTGCGACATCCGTAGCTTGCCAAAAAATTTTTTGTGGTACTTTTTGCTTGTCTAAATGTACACGAAAATGGATATCAGCTGTAGACATATCTTTTGAATTGCTTCCATCAATTTTTTTGGAAAAGGATTGCATATGAGGATTTATAGATTTCTAATTTTTTATGCTTGAAGCTTTAAAACTTTAGACAACAGGTATCACTCTATTTTATTTTAAAGGCTAATCAATCAGTAGCCACAATCTCGATGATTAGGTGTTGTCAAAATTTTAAATCAGGAATAAGTATATATCACACACAAAATGATTATATTTTTAAATTCATTCATCGTCTATTTTTATACATTTTGAATCAAAAGTAAAAGTATGCAAAAAAAAATTTGGTCCACCATCGAAAAGGTAAAAAAAGAAGCACCATTGGTTCATAACATTACAAATTATGTAGCCATGCACTATACAGCCAACGTATTATTGGCAGCTGGGGCTTCTCCTGTCATGGCACATGCCCAAGAAGAAGTCAATGATATGGCAGCCATTGCACAAAGTATTGTCCTCAACATAGGTACATTAAGTCCAGCTTGGGTAAAGGCAATGATAATGGCCATGAAAACCGCTCAAAAAAAAAAAAAACCTGTTATTTTAGATCCTGTAGGAGCTGGCGCTACGCCTTATCGCAACCATACACTACAACAATTTCTAACGGTAGGCACCCCTACAGTCATAAGAGGCAATGCTTCTGAAATATTATCATTATCAACAACAGCACACCAAACTAAAGGCGTTGATAGCACAATGACTACAGACGAATGTTTAATAAACATAGCCAAAGAATTGGCAAAAAAATATCAAAATGTAATATGTATCAGTGGTCCCGTAGATTATATCATAGATCAACATCAAATTATCACTTTACACAATGGACATCCCAACATGGCAAAAATAACAGCTATGGGTTGTGCTGCTAGTGCTTTGATTGGTGCTTTTTTGTGTGTAGAAACAGATGTTTTTTTAGCAACCACCAGTGCTATGAGCCTAATAGGCGTAGCCGGAGAAATGGCTGCAAAAATAGCAAAAGGTCCTGGCAGTTTATCAATCCATCTGTTAGATGTATTACATCAGATGTCACAAAAACCCTTTGAAACAATTTTAAAAATACAATCAAAAATTTAACTCTATTGACAAATATGTTACATAACACTTTGTGTCTAGTAACCGATGAAGCTACTTGTAAATATCATAGTCTATACGAAATTATTACAGCAGCTGTAAAGGGAGGGGTAAATATGGTACAATTACGAGAAAAAGAAATTTCAACCAAAGCTTTCATTAAAAAAGCCGAAAAAGCAAAATCTATATTAGCACCCTTAGGCGTTCCTCTCATCATCAATGACCGTGTAGATGTTGCTTTAGCTGTAGAAGCTGAAGGCGTACATGTAGGCCAAGAAGATATGCCCATAGCCCACATCATTCAATTGATGCCTAAAGGGTCAATCATTGGCCTTTCAATAGAAAGCCCTCAAGATATAACTACATCGCATCAATGGAGTAATATTTCTTATCTAGGGGTTAGTCCTATATTTTTAACCGCTACAAAAAAAGAACTTATACATCCTTGGGGTATCGATGGTATTAAAAAAATTATGGAAATCTCTCGAACTCCTTTAATGGCCATTGGAGGTATTCATCTTGAAAATGTAGACGAAGTTCTTGCAACCGGTATCACCAATATAGCAGTGGTATCTGCACTATGTGCTGCAAAACATCCAATGTCTGTAGCCCAAAAATTTCGAAAAAAAATATTTTTTTAATTTAAATTTGGACTGTAAAAAATAAATTCAAAACACGGACAGTAATTATAAAAATTTTTTAAAAAACACAAACAATGTATTATAAAATTATATCTTGTATCTTATTAATAGCAAGTTGTAGTCAAAAACTATCAATAACAAAAGAAAAAAACAAAATTAAAGTTGATAGCAATAAACCTGTACAACTCATCATTTCGAGCTTAGATAATCAAATAGGATTATCTGCAGGTTTAAAACAAACGCTCCAGCATAATTTCAAAGTAAAATTAGAAAATTATGAGCCATATAAAAAAAAAGGCTATCAAATTCAAGGAATAAAAATACTTGTTAGGGCAACGAACGATAATGTACATTTTCATAAAAATTTATGGTACAACAACATAGAAAATCAGCATAGAATTAACTACCTCATATCATTAGGAAGAATTCAAAAAAAAAAATGCCCCCAATTTCACAAATGTTTGCAAGAATGCTCTTGTGAAAATCCTATAATAGAATACAAAATGGACTTTGGACTGAACATAAAAAACAAAACAAAAACAATAAACCTATACTCACTACATGAAAAATATGACACAGAATTAGGAAAATATATACTGGTAGTAGAGAACAACAAAGAAAATCATCTAGAAGAAGTACTTGTCTCTTCTCAAGAAAACTATATTTGGACATTAACCAATTATAAAGAATTGGCATTGACACCTTATAAATATGACCTTGAAATATCAGTTGTAACAAAAAAAAAAAATACGATACAAACTTTTAATATCAAATCAAACCTACTTTGTAGTTTCTAATATAAAAATATAAAACAAATGAAAAATATACTTACACTTTTGCTTGGAGTATCAATATTTTTCTTTGTTATGAATTGTAATAACAAACAAAATATAGATAATAAAAAAGATCATATTCACTCAACTCTTCACCAAACACTGAATATTGAAATACATATCAATAAAAAAGATTATGAAAGAATAGGATTAAAAAAAATTTATGGCAAAAATGCTGACTGTATATATAACGAATTTAGATTTTGTATTAATTTAGATAATCTAGATGAATATGAAGAAATGGGATACAGTATAGAATCATTAAAAATATATAATGTCTTTAATGATTTATCTTCTTTTGCGTGTATGAATAATATATACTACCTTAAATCACCAGATAACTATATTTATGACCCCAGCAAAAAATGTAAAAGAGATCCAAAAAATAATAAGATAATGTTCCCACATGAAATGGATAGCATGATCTTTTATTATGATAATGAATATTTAATCAAAAAATACATTAATACAGAAAAAAATAAAACAAAACAACGTAAAATTTGGACACTGGGTATCAACCCAAGTTTTTTACAACAAATATCAATGTCTGGAGCAACAGGCTATAAAATAGTTTTACAATTTAAAGTTGAATTAACACTGAAGAATAAAAAAAACTCTAAAATATCTGTATCAACTATTTCTCAACCTATACCTATAGAAAGTAAAAAAATGAGCATAGACGACCGTGAAAATAAAAATGAAAATATAGAACAAAAAATTTTCTATCAAAAAAAATTAGATGATCAAAAAGCACATGGTGTATTGACTAATGAAATGGAAAACTATTTTTCATCTGATGAACCTAAAATAAATGATAAGATCATACTGTTTACCTAATATCCTCCTCCAAAGCAGCTAAAAACAAGAGCAATAGACTATTCGTCTAGCTCTTGTGTCTTTTAATATCACCGATACATAACGCACCGTATGCAATGTCAAACGTGAAAATAAATAAACGTCCTTCCATGCATACCCTATTTCTCTATTCATCTCTTTTTTTATATTATAATTTTTTCTTCCACTAAAATACTCCTCTACCACCATATCAATACCATCAATAAGTATATGATGAGGGTATATATCTTGTATCATTTTTTTTATAATCGTATAATGCGTACAGCCCAAAATCAAAACATCAAAATTTTGTAAAAATAAATATTTAAACTGATCGATGATCAAAGTATAATCATACTTTCCTTCCTCTATCATAGAAGCCAATTGGGGCATAGCATAAGCTTTTATGGATATAGACTGCTTTTCATCTATTAATAATTGGCCTAATTTATTTTTTTGTATCGTCACAGTAGTGCCTATCATGCCTATCTTTTGATGAAAATATTTTTTTTTTAATCGTTGTGCTAAAGGAGTAATCATATCCAAAAGCAGGATATGATGCTGTTGACAATACTGATCAATTGCTTCATCAATCATAGAGCTTGCTGTAAAACATGCAATAATGATCGTATGACATTTTTTTTGTATGTGTAAAAAAGTAATAATTTTTTTCAACCGCTGATAAATCATTGGTAGTGTTTGATTCCCATAAGGTACATAAGCTGTATCTCCAAAATATACCACAGGCAGTGTAGGACATTTTTTTTTTAAGGCATGCACTATCATAAGCCCTCCCATACCACTATCAAAAACACCTACAGGATGATTATTCATACCCTAAAAACAGTACTTTCACGCAAATGGTAAGCATAAGGCAATAATACAGACGGTATTTGAATCCCCTGTGCTGTTTGATATGTTTCTAATAAAGATGCCATCACCCTGGGTAAGGCTAAAGCACTACCATTGAGCGTATGCACCCAATGTTTTCTTTGCTGCTCATCTTCTTCATACTTCAACTGTAAACGATGAGCTTGGTAAGTATCAAAATGACTCACAGAACTGACTTCTAACCATTTTTTTTGCCCTGGAGCATACACTTCAAAATCATATGTACAATAAGCTGTAAACCCAAGATCACCACTGCACAATAATACCTTACGATAGGTGAGTTGTAGCTTTTCTAATAATTGCTGTACATAAGCAATCATTTTTTTGAATGCCTGAAAAGATTGTTGTGGTGTATGTATTTCTACAATTTCTACCTTGTCGAACTGATGCAACCGGTTCAAACCCCGTACATTACTTCCCCAAGAACCCGCCTCTCTTCTAAAACAAGGTGTATAAGCTACATGTTTAATAGGTAAATCTTTTTCTGATAATATCCTCTTTTGATAAAGATTAGTCAAAGGGACTTCTGCTGTAGGAATTAAATAAAAAGGATGGTCTTGAATTTTATACATCTGCCCTTCTTTATCAGGCAATTGTCCAGTATTAAATGCCGTGGCATGATTTACTAAAAGTGGTAGCATTATTTCTTGATAGCCATTTTTAATAGCCTCTGTAAGAAAAAACTGAATGAGTGCCCTCTGCAGTTGAGCTCCTTCATTTTTATAAACTGGAAACCCAGTGCCTGTGATTTTCGTTCCTATGGAAAAATCAATTAGGTCATATTTTTGAGCAATATCCCAGTGAGGCACTACAACTTTAGGCAAAGAATGTATAAAAAATCGTTCATGAACAATGGTATTATCTTGGCTATACTTGCCTATCGGCACTGTAGTGCAAAAAACATTGGGTAATTGAACTAAAATATCTTGTATCCCTTGAGCATACCCTTGGATTTGTTGCTTTTCTTTTTGTTGTTGTTTTTTTAGACAACTAATTTCTTTTTTTAAACTATCAATTTTTTGTGCTGCTGTTTTAATTTTCATCCATTGAGCAATAGTTTTAGCATGCTCTTTGAGTTGATGATTAATTTTTTCAAGCTGATCCTGCTGTTGTTTTTTTGTCTGTACAATGTTCAAAAGCCGATGGACTAACGTCTCTGCATGGCAGACACCTCTTTGCTGTAATTGTTGAATGACTTTGTCTGGATCTTGTTGTATCTGTGATAAAGTGAGCATATGGATTGAAAATTAAACGTAAAATGTGCTTGTGCGTATTTTTTGATGCGTTTTTGGAACAATTGATATAAAACAAAATCGACACGATCTGTATTGCCTAAAAGTGGCCTATGCAAAAGCTGTTGTTTAGTCAATCGTTTTACTAAGTGAATAAGGGGAGTATGTAAAAAAATAGTAACCCCTCGCTGGTTCATTAAATGAAGATTGTCATAGAAGTAAGGCGTTCCTCCTCCTACAGCCATGATGAAATAAGGATATTGATCAATAATTTTTTGTAGTGTTTGATGCTCTATCTTTCTAAAAAAAAACTCTCCCTTTTGATCAAAAATCTGTTGGACTGTAGCCTTATATCTTTGTATAATTATATCATCCAAATCAAACCATGGGCTACGATAATGTGAGGCCAAAAATTTCCCCAGGGTTGTTTTGCCTGTAGCAGGCATCCCTATCAAAAAAATTTTACGAATGTCCATTGTTTGCAACAATACAAAGCTTTAACATCTCTTTATACATAAAAATGTTCATATGCTATCCTCCTCACACGCTTTGCTGTATATCTTTAATATTAATTTGAATATGTTTATCGCCTAAAAAAGCATTTTTTTCTAAAGTGTAGGCTACACGCAGTGGCTGATCAAAATTAATGCTCGCTGCTTGACATGCCAGGTCAAAACCAATACCCTCTACAAGGTATCCCTTTTCTTTGAGATAAAAATGTATTTTCAAATGTTTTTCTTTGATAATATGCCATGATAAAGCCATTACATGGTCAGTAGCCAATACAGGACGCATATTATCAGGGCCAAATGGAGCCATTTTTTCTATATAATCATATAATTCATGATTAAGCTGTTGCATTACTACTATCAAGTCAATAGCTAATGTGGGGACTAAGGGTTGTGATTTCATATTTTTTTGAGCAACAGCCTCAAATTTTTCAATAAAATCTTGTGCATTGCTTGCAGGCATTGTCAAACCTGCTGCATAAGCATGCCCACCATATTGTGCTAAAAGTGCTTCACAAGAAACGATGGCCTGGTAAATATCAAAACCGGGAATAGAACGTGCAGAACCGGTCATTTGATCATTGACAGTAGTGAAAACAATGGTCGGTTTAGAATATTTTTCTGTACAACGTGCTGCAACTATACCCAAAATTCCTTTTGGCCATGTTTTACCAATCAATACATGGGTATGAACCTCTTCTTGTTGATATTCTTGATGTTTAATCATCTCCAAAGCCTCTTTAGTTACTTGGGTATCTAACTTTTTTCTTTCAGAATTTAATTTTTGCAGTGCTTTGGCTTTTAACATGGCCTGGGTATCATTTTGTGTGATTAATAACTCAACAGCCATCTGGGCATGTGCAATACGCCCTGGCGCATTCAAACGAGGAGCTAGTTGAAATACAATTTGAGATACTGTGATCGGAGATCGAATACCTGCTATAGAAGCCAACGCTTCCAAGCCAACACTGCTTGGTTTTTGAGAAAGCTTTTGCAGACCAAAATAAGCCATTATTCTATTTTCATCGATCATTGGCACAATATCAGCAGCAATGCTAATAGCAACTAAGTCTAAATACTGTTCAAGTACTTTAGAAACAGTTTTTTGCTTTTGACAAAAAGCCTGTAAAAGTTTAAAAGCAACACCACAGCCAGACAGCCCCTTGAAAGGATATAAACACTGAGGTTGTTTAGGATTTACAATGGCATATGCAGCGGGTAATATATCACCTGCATTGTGATGATCTGTTACAATCACATCTATGGCATGTGTTTGTGCAAAAGCAATCGTATCTACTGCACGAATACCACAATCAAAGCTGATGATAAGATCAATCTTGTGGGCTTTTGCCCATAAAACCCCTTTCTGAGAAATTCCATAACCTTCTACATTTCTATCAGGAATATAGTACCTCAAAGAAAGATGAGGATATACCTTTTTAAAAAATTGATAAACTAAAGCAATACTCGTAACTCCGTCTACATCATAATCTCCATAGCATAAAATATTTTGTTTTTGATTGATGGCTTGTATAATTCTTTGAACAGCTTTTGTCATATCCTTCATTAAAAAAGGATCATGTAAATGTGCTAAAGAAGGCTTAAAATATTGTTTTACTTTTTTAGGGGTATTAATTTTTTTTTGTAATAAAAGAGTCGATACTATAGCAGGAAGATTAAACTTCTGCGTTAAATTATGGATACTGCACGCATGGGGCAGTGGTTTTATATGCCACTTTTTTTTTTGTGTGTAAGACATTTTGGAATATGCAAAATTTAACACGGAGATCCTGACAAAAGTTGTATAGTCGTTATCAGGATTTTACAATCAAAAAATAATGTTTTTTCTTACCTTTTTGTATCAAAAGATATTGACCTTGTATCAGCTGCTGATGCCATGATATAGTGCAGTCATTGGTAGTAATTTTTTGTTTGTTGATGTATAGACCACCATCTTTCATCAAACGTAGCACTTCACTTTTTGAAGTAAATATTTGATGATTTGTAGTCATTGTCAAAAGTGTGGCAATATTTGAATTGCATATAAGCTGATTGTGAGTGATGGCTACATGTGGAATGGTTTGTACGATAGCTTGCATACGGGCAGGTGCAATGGTGTTGAGTACTTTACAGACGGCTTTTCCAAACAATACATCAGAAATTTTTACAGCTGTGTTATATTCTTCTGGATCATGGTATATCATATCCATGATGGTTTTTGCAATCACTTTTTGTAATACTCTCAGCGTTGGATTTGCTTGATGCTCTTTTATCAATATCTGAATAGACTCTTGGCTAAGCAGTGTAAATATTTTTATATATCGTATCGCCTCTTGGTCTTGGATGTTAAGCAAAAATTGATACATCTGGTAAGGAGAAGTTCTTATAGGATCTAACCATACAGCTCCTTTTTCTGTTTTTCCAAACTTACTACCATCGGTCTTGGTTACCAAAGGTGTAGTGAGGGCAAAAGAAGTACTTTTATTTTTTTTACGTATGTATTCCACCCCTGTTGTCAAGTTACCCCATTGATCTGATCCTCCCATTTGTAACTTGACGTGATGATTTTTGTACAAATGATAAAAATCATAAGCTTGTAGCAATGTATAAGAAAATTCTGTATAAGAAATTCCTGCTGAAAGCCTATTTTGAATGGTTTCTTTATGCAATAAATAACTGATGCCTATGTATTTCCCTACTTGACGCAAAAAGTCTAAATAATTAAAACCTTTAAACCAGTCAAGGTTGTTAAACATTTTAGCTCCGATTTGAGGATGGTCAAAATCTAAAAATTTTCGAAGTTGTTCTGTAATATTTTCTATATTTTCTTGAACTTTTTCTTCTGATAATAATATTCTTTCTTGATTTTTTCCAGAAGGATCGCCAATACGAGCAGTAGCACCTCCGATTAATACCACAGGCCTATGACCTGCTGCTTGAAAATGCTTCAACAACATAATAGCTGCTAAATTACCCAAATGTAATGAAGGCGCTGTAGGGTCAAACCCTATGTAGCCCTGTGTGATGGTTTGGTTGAGATAATTTTGCAAACCGGGCGTATGATCTTGTATCATGCCTCTCCAGGTAAGGCTTTTGATAAAATCTTGCATGATAGATTAGTAGACGATACTGGGTTCGAACCAGCGACCTCTCCGATGTCAACGGAACGCTCTAAACCAACTGAGCTAATCGTCTATAAATATTTTAGATAAGGTGTTATAATTATATTTTTTCTTGTAACATAATTTTTTCTTCTTTAATCTCTTCCAAAGCTACAAGGTGAGGCTTCCGCTTGTTTTCGTTGTGTATAGAAAAAGATATTTGATTAATGTCTTCATAAATTTCATGTAGATCATTTTTGTCTGTTCTTGCCATAAAGTCTTGTAGTTCTTCATCCATTGCATGTTTGTTGGTTGTTGCAATCTGCTTTGCCCTTTGACTAATGATATAGATACTTTTATAAATATTATCGGTTTTTTCTTGTAAAGAAGAAAGGTCTTGTGTCTCTATATAAATACTAGCTATTTTTTTTTTCATAAGAATTAGTTTTTTTAATAATGTCTGTGATTTTTTGTATCAACTTTAGCTCCTTTACACCTTTTTTTATATTTGGATTATTTTTTTTTTCTAAAAAAATTTCAATGAGTTGTTTGCGTTCACAGTCATGTAAAAAAACATGTAAAAAGGATGCCGATGAAGAAGAAATAATATTTTTAACAGATTTTTTTTTGCTGAGATCATAAAAAATATCAAACATATAGTATATGAGTAAATACTGCCTTTGCTGATCAGGAAATAAAGTCTGGTAACGTGTATAATAATATGTTAAATCCTTAAGCAACGCAGAATATTGGTTGACATTTTTATTTTTCTTGATTTGCTGATAAGTTTTTTTGTATAGAAAAAATAACATTTTTTCTTGTAAGTCACTTTGTGGGTATTGATATGAAAATTGCTTGTATAATTTTTGAGCGATGGTATGCTCTCCCTTCTTTTTGTAGAAAACAACTGTTTTCATATTTTTTTTTTCTTTTTTTCTTTCAAGCAGTCGTATTTTTTGTGCTACATCTGTCTGAAACTTACCTGTTCTGTATTTTTTTAAATAGTGTTTAAAAATATGCAATGCATGTTGTGTATCTGCTTGGTCTAACTCAACGTGTAAAGATAAATAATAGTGACATAGCCCTTGATAATACAATGCTTCTGTCATTTTTGTATGCTTAGGATAAGTATTGATAAATTTTTTCAAATGACAAATCGCTTCTTTGTATTTTTTACAATGCAAAAGACATAAACCAATATAAAAATCAATGGCCTGCATTGATACATCCATATGACACACCGGCAATAGTGACTCCAACGTAAGAAAAGCAGACCAGTATTTTTTTTTTTTTAACTGTTCTATAGCTGCATGATATTGCCTAACATGATCGGCTTTTGTTTTGTTCCCTATTACACTACAAGAAGAAACAGAAACAATGACGAGAGTCATAACTGCTATTTTTTTTATACGAAAAAAGGGCAAAAAAGAAAATAATAAAATAGAACGATTCATGACAAAAAAATAGGTCAAAGGATACTGAATTGTTTAAAGTATGATAAAAAATCAGTTGAATGAGTCAGTATTTGCAAATGAACGAAAATATTTTTTTATTAAAAATGATTTTCATAATTTTGTCAAATTCCTCCTTAGCTCAGCTGGTTAGAGCATCTGACTGTTAATCAGAGGGTCGTTGGTTCGAGTCCAACAGGAGGAGCAAAACAATACCTTCCTATAAAGTTAAACTTTAAAAAATATTCTAAAATATTCAAAATATTTTATGATACTTTGTAATAAAACATTGAACTGTTTTTAAAAATAATAATTTAAATTCTGTGGTATTTTTTGAAGTACCTGAGGTCGGAATCGAACCGACAAGATATTGCTATCATTGGTTTTTGAGACCAACGCGTTTACCAAATTTCGCCACTCAGGTTTATAGCTTTGCTTTAATTTTATTGAGAGGACACAAATATAGTATTTTAATTACATATAATTTTTTTCAGAGACCACCGATCAAATATTTAAAAACTAAAGACATTCAAAAAAATATCATCTAAAAATGAGTCAACTCCTTAAAAATGCTGGCAATCTAAAAACACTTAAAATCTAATATCATCTATATTTCAATCATCTAAATATCTCATCACACTAAATTTTTGCTATGTATATCAATACCAAAACAACCACATACCTTTTCTTTATATTGTTAACAGGCTGTGGAATCATCCATAGGCCTGCTGAAAATAAAATGCCTATTTTGGATATCAAAAACAATCAAAAAAAAAACAGTATAGAAGTGCCTGATCGTATGTGCTTTATTACTGGAGGGTCACGCATCATAGGCCCTGTAGATGAACAGTTTGATCATACACTAGCATTATCCAACAAATCAGTAACTATTACACCTTTTTTTATCTTCGATACACCTATCACTATCGGGGACTATAAAAAATACTTAAATGAATTTGAAGATTACCTGATTCGACTATATAATAACATACAAAGTCCAAGTCTAAACCCCAACAAAGAGGACAACAAAAAAATACTTGATTCCAATCAAAAAAAAAATCAAAACACTACAAAACAAAAAAATGAGGCTAGTGTCTTTATTTCTACAGAAGAGTTTTATGAAGTGTTAGCAGGTCATATAAAATACAAAGACAAAATTAACCAAAAGCCATTTATGGCAGCTTGTCAGCAAAAAATCAAACCTAAACAAGAAGCTTTTACAGAAGGACTTCAATATCAATTTGAAGACAAAATGAATCACTACGGTGCAAATGCAATGTTTGATAACTATCCTGCAATTTTTGTGAATTATCATCAAGCAGAATGGTATTTGAGCTATCTTACTTTTGTCACCAATGAGTACCGAAAAAAAAATAGACTAACCCCTTATCCAGCATTCGAACTTCCAAGCGTAGCACAATGGGAGCACGCTGCTACAGATGATACTGAGGTGACACCTCAAAGATTTTCTTGGGGAAAAACACCTAAAGGAGAACGAGAAGAAAAGTATGCCAACTTCAAATATTTAGAACATAACAACTCATTACAGCCTGTCAATAGGATCAATGCATATAAAAATCATAATGGGCTGTATGATATGCAGGGCAATATTAATGAATGGACAAAAGACAGTTACTATCCTGCTATGAATGCAACTATATCGGGCTTAGATCCTGTATATCTAGACAAAAAAAACCCGAATAAAGTCATCAAAGGCGGTTCATGGAATGACCCTTATACTTTTCAAGAAATTAGTTACAATGGTTGTGCAAATGCTCATTTTCAATCCTCTACCATAAGCTTTAGACCAATTATGAAATACTATGGTGGTTTTTAAAATACCCTCTTTTGCCCTTTAAAATATATTTAACTGCTATAGCACCTAAAATTTAATTTATTTATTCACCCCGTTCTTCAAAAAACCAAAAGTCTTCATCATGGATACTGTCAAAACAAAAAAAAAAACCTTTAAAGAAAAATTTTACCAAGATCATATGCCTAAAGTATATGGCTTTGGTGCTGCAATTGTCATTGCTGGAGCTATGTTTAAATTATTAAATTGGCCTGGAGGTGCTTTGATGTTAGGCCTTGGATTGACAACAGAAGCAATTATTTTTATACTGAGCGCATTTGAGCCAGAAGAAAAAAAAATAAAATGGGAAAAGGTATATCCACAGCTATCAGACAATTTTAATAAAAAATCAACACACAATCTTCAAAGTACAGTACATGGAAATAATCAAACATCTATCAGTGAAAAACTAGATGAAATATTTTCAAAAGCAAAACTTGATGTCAATCTCATAAAAAATCTAGGGGCAGGTATGGAAAAACTATCGATATCTGTTGAAAAAATGTCAAGTTTGTCCATAAAGTCGAATGCTCTGAATGAATACCTAGAAAATGTAGAAAAAGCTAATCAAGCTATACAATCAATGCAAAAAATATTTAGCCAAACAACTAATACGCTACAAATGTTAGGAACTTTAGAAAAAAATATAGCAGGATATACAAAACACATGCAGTTTACAACAGACAATATGGAAGAAATCCATCAACTATATAAACAAATAATTACAAACAAAAAACAAAATCAAGAAATCAATACAAAATACCAATCTATATTTGATCAGTTTGCACAAGATATGCAAAAAACAACAGAAGAATCTGCAAAATTCAAACATGAATTACATGCATTGAATACAAAAATATCTTCTCTTAATAATATGTATAGCAAAATGCTTCATGTAATCAAAACTTAATATTTAAAAAATAGCACAGCAGGATAAAAAAATTTAAATGTAAATCACAACCCAAAATATGGCAGGTAAAAATGAAACTCCAAGACAAAAAATGATTGGAATGATGTATCTAGTACTCACGGCACTCTTGGTACTACAAGTGAGTAATACGGTATTAGAAAAATTTGTCATTATTAATAAGAGTTTTGAAGAAAATATCACATTACAAAAAGAAAAAAATATACAAGGACTAGAGAGAGTAAAAAAAACAGTGGCAGAATCAGGTAATAGAAAAAATGATATGGCAATTGTCTCAACTATTGAAATCCTAAGAAAAAAAACACAAAAAATCATTCAATTTATAGATCATCTAAAAGTAGAAATGATTCAAAAAAATGGTGGTAGAGACAAAAAAGGCAGAGTAAAAAATATAAAAAATGATGGAGTAGTGAGCAATATTATGATCAATCAAGAAAAAGGTTACGAACTGAAAAAAATAATGAATGCCTATAGTCAATTTCTATCAAAAATACTAGAAAAAAAAATAGAGAAAATCGCACTAGATGCACATGAAGATCCTTTTTTTGTTGATGATTCTAATCAAAAAGGAAAAGACTTTGTACTACTAAACTTTGAAAAAACACCTTTAAGTGCCGCTTTGGCTACCTTGAGCCAATATAACGCAAAAATATTGCGTATGGAATCTAATGCTATAGAAGAACTAGGAAGAAAAATAGGTGCACAAGACTTTAAGTTCGATACACTCGTCCCTATGGTAAAACCAAAATCCAATATTGTAGCAGCAGGTGCTCGATACGAAGCTGATTTATTTCTGACTGCTTCTTCATCAGGAGTATCTCCTATCATGATGATCGATGGAAAAAAAATAAAAGTCAAAAATGGATTGGGTAAAATTTCATTTTTAGCCTCTAGTAACCAATATGATAAAGAAGGGCTAGCAAGAAAAACTTTTCAAGCAAATATTATCGTCAAAGCACCTGGAGGAAAAGACTCTGTATTCAAGCAAGCAATAGAATATTTTGTAGCAAAACCAGTGATACAAGTACAATCAGCTGCTGTCCAAGCATTATATCTTAACTGTGGTAACGATATTAATATACAAGTCCCAGCCCTGGGTAAAGAATATAATCCAAATTTTAAAGTTATAGGTGGTGCTATGGTGACTGGAAGAGGAAAAGGCTTATTGACAGTTATTCCAAAATCAACACAAGTCAAAATACATGTGTACAACAATAGTAGCATGCTCGGCACACAAACATTCAACGTACGCTCGATACCAAAACCTGAAATCAAACTCACCAGTAAAGGAAAATCAGTTAATGCCAAAGAAGGGTTTCCAATACCTGGACCAAGGTCTTTAGAGCTCTCTGCTATTCCGGATGAAAGCTTCAAGAATTTTCTTCCCAAAGATGCAAGATACCGTGTAGCAAAATGGGAAATAATTTTAGCCAGAGGTAGTAGAGCAATTGAGAAACAAAAAGTCAATGGACCTTCAGTAAATTTACGTAGATTTGCAGCTGTTGCGAAACCTGGCGATAGAATTGTTGTAGAAGTACAAAAAGTAGAAAGAATGAATTTTAAAAATGAGATCGAAAATGTCAAATTTGGCACAGCGATTTATAATATAACCCTAACTTAAAAAAAAAATAATCATGCAAAAAAAATATATTTTTCCTATTCTTCTTTTATTTTTTTTTAGCTCACAACTCTTTTCTCAGCCAAATAACAAAAAAGAACATAATGGTATTTTAAATACTATAGATCCATTTACAAATATTTCTGAATATCACATTTCATGGAAAAAACAAATTATTCGTAGAATAGACCTTAATGAAAAAGCGAATAAGCCATTTTTTGCAAAAAATAAAGAAATTACAAAATGGATTATTCAAGGCATTCAAAAGGGCATTTTACAGCCTTATCAAGATCATCTTTGCAAAAAAAAAATGTCAATGAAAGAATTCGATAACAATTTAAAATTGCCTGAAGATAATCAAACAGAAGAATTAAACTCTTTAGGTAGCAATAACTGGGATAATACACAAGAAAAAAATCAAACAGAAGAGCATAGTAAATATTTTTTTCCTAATGAAATTTCAGTCATGGAAATTATAGCCTTTGTACTTTTTGATAAAAAAGAGACCAAAATGAAAACTATACCCTATGCTATTCAATTGATTATACCAGCTTCTAAGTTTGAAACAGGTATTTCCAGAAATTTATGCGTCATTAAATGTGAAGACTTTTTTAAATATACTGACCAGTACCCTAAAGATATGATCTATTTTAATAACCAAAATCCTGCTAACCATCTTACCTTAAGAGAAGCATTTAAAATACAAGCATATATATCACGTATCATCAAAGTAGAAAATTATAATGATGATACAATCGAAGACCAATATCCAGATAATCCACTACAAGCATCTATCGATGTTGAAGAAAAATTGATTGAAAAAGAAGAAAGTAGCTGGGTATACTAAATTAGCTTGAAAGAAACCGTCCTCTTAATTGGAGGAAGAGGCTTGATAGGCAAAGAGCTTACGTCCTTTCTAGAAAAACAATATCATCTTTTTATATTCAGCACGCAAAAAAGTGCTTGTGATGATCAAAAAACTTTTTATTGGAACATAGACAAAAAAATTCTCAATACGTCTATTCTTAAAAGATCAAATCATATCATATACCTCGCAGGTGAGCATATCATAAAAAAAAGATGGTCTTCTTATCAAAAAGAAGAAATATTTAATAGTCGCATCAAAGGCATCAAGCTATGTGTACAACAATTAAAAATAATCAATGATAATGATGATAGTAAAAAAAGAAATTTTATTACTGTAGCTGCTCTTCCCTCCAATACCTCCAACCAATTCATACAAAGCTTAATCACTGATTGGGAAAAAACTATACTCGACATCAGAAGTAAATATTTAAATGTTTTTTTAATCAAAGTCGGATTTGTATTAAGTAATCAGGGAGGACTACTAGCTGAAATTTTTCAAAAGAGCTTCTGGAATCTTTTCTTTTTTTGGAAAAAGAAGCATCCTTTTTATTGGATCCATATCTATGATTTATGCCAGATAATAATACAGTTGATACAAAAAAGAATACAGTCAAGTATTTTTTATGCTATCACTCCTGAAAAAGCTACGAACTTATGTTTTGCCAAGGCACTACAAGCAGCACTATCGAAAAAATATTACTTTTTTTTTCTACCTAGTATATTTTTTAAAATATTTTTAGGACAAAGAGCAATGATTTTATTGCACCCCTTCACAAAGATTCATCTAAGAAAAAAACAGCATTTTAAATTTTGCTATCCTGCACTGAAAATAGCATTGAAAAATTTATTGTCTAATGATGGTATGGTAAGAAAAAAGTTGAATCGAACCATAGAAGAATAGATATTTTTCATCTATTTTCTATGGAGCATATGATTGGTGAGGAATAAATTTTTTTATTTCTTAACAGGATTGCTAACACCCATTTTTTTCAATACCAAGTTTGATATATTGGTTTTTTCATCACTATGCAATACAATAGGCATACCTCCTAAATTTTCACTTAAAACAATACTGTATTTATGCGCTTTAGCGATTGTTTGTATCGTCTTATTAATCTTATCATACAGTGGTTTTACCAAATCCATCTGTTTCTTTGTAATCGATGATTGAGATTTTTGTTCTAGTGCTTCAATATCTTTTTGTATTTTTTGAAGTTCTTGTTGTTTAGTTTTTTTTGTTTCTTCTTTCATTTTTTCATATTCTTTTTGAAAAATCTTAATTTTCTCTTGAAAAATTTTAATTTTCTCTTCAATTTCTTTTTTGTACTTTTTTTCTAAATCTTTAATTTCTTTTTCAATCTTTTTGGCTTCTGGTAGTTGGTTCATAATATACTCTAAATTAGCATAGGCAATCTTTGTAGTACCATTATTTGCTTTTGTAATCTGTAGCATGCTTAATATTAAGCAGAATGCTGAAAAAAATATTTTTTTTATAGTGTTCATTGTTTTTAGTTTAAGGTTAAAAATCTTCTAATTTAATTTTTTTTTGCTAAAATTGGACATCAATGGTGATTTAATTTTTTAGTACAGATATTTTTTCTTCTACATAATTTTTATCTATAGTGAAAGAGTTTATATCTTTTTGAGAAGGACATACAAACATGGCATCTGCCATAATGGTTTCACAAATAGTTCTTAGCCCTCGAGCACCTAACTGATAAGCATCTGCTTTATCTACAATCATATCTAAAGCATCTTCTGAAAAATTGAGCTGAATATCATCCATGGCAAATAATGCTTGATATTGTTTAATCAAGGCATTTTTAGGAGTACACAATATTTGCTTCAATGCTTTTTTGTCTAAAGGATCGAGATAAGTAATAACAGGCAGTCGGCCAATCAACTCAGGAATAAGACCAAAGGATTTAAGATCCACTGCATTGATGTATTGCAATAAATGGGTAGTATCTACTGTATCTGTTTGTTTTGTAATAAATCCTATAGGATTTTTGTTGATTCTTTGGCTAATTTTATTTTTGATACCGTCAAAAGCTCCACCACAAATAAATAATATATTTTCTGTATTGATAGTAATGAGCTTTTGATCTGGATGTTTTCTTCCTCCTTGAGGTGGCACATTGACCTTACTGCCCTCTAGCATTTTAAGTAAAGCCTGCTGTACACCTTCTCCACTGACATCACGAGTGATGGAAGGATTATCTGATTTTCTAGCAATTTTATCGATTTCATCAATATAAATAATCCCTCTTTCTGCTTTTTTCACATCATAATCTGCTGCTTGTAGCAAACTACTCAAGATACTTTCTACATCTTCTCCTACATAGCCTGCTTGGGTAAGCGCAGTGGCATCTACAATACAAAAAGGCACCTGTAGTTTTTGGGCTAATGTTTTAGCTAAATAGGTTTTTCCAGTACCTGTATCTCCAATCAAAATAATATTGGATTTATCAATCTGTATATCTTGATTTTTAGATTGATTTTTTTGTAGAAGCCTTTTGTAATGATTGTATACAGCAACTGCTAAGTTTTGTTTTGCTTTTGCTTGTCCAATCACATATTCATCCAAATGAGCTTTTAAAAGTGTAGGCGGTTGAGGTATAATTTCATAAGAAGTTGTGTCTTCTGTTTTGGTCTTTTTTGTATCATTTTCACTTTCTTGATTGTTTTTTTGAATAATTTTTTGTGCATTACCAACACACTGATCACATATCTGTCCTGTTTGACCTGATATCATCAAAATGACTTTATCATTGCTAAGGCCACAAAAAGAACAATGAACTGTTTGCATAAAATCTTATTTTTTTTTTATTAATACCTCATCTATCATACCATAATTTTGTGCCTCTTCTGCTCTCATCCAGTAATCTCTATCAGAATCTTTTGCTATAGTTGCATAATTTTGCTTTGTATGATAAGCTAAAATTTTGTATAGGTCTTCTTTTACCGATAAAATCTGCTGTACATTAATTTCCATATCCTTAGCTTGTCCTCTAGCTCCCCCCAATGGTTGATGAATCATGATGCGTGCATGAGGTAATGCAGCTCTTTTTTTTGATGCTCCTCCTGAAAGCAAAACTGCAGCCATAGAAGCTGCTAAACCAGTACATACTGTAGATACATCTGCTGTAATGTATTGCATCGTATCGTAAATACCTAAGCCTGCATAGACAGATCCTCCAGGGCTATTGATATATAAAGTAATATCTTTTTTAGCAGTTGTAGAATCTAAAAAAAGTAATTGTGCTGTGATGATATTAGCAATATTGTCATTGACTTCTGTACCCAAAAAGATAATTCTATCCATGATCAGCCTTGAAAAAACATCAATCTCTCGGAAAGGATTTTGCCTTTCTTCAATAACACTTCTTGTCATATTTGTTACATCTTCTATATATTTTTCTGTATGTAATGTACCAATACCCTGTTTTTTAGTAGCAAAGTGTAAAAAATCTTTTTTTGCGTTATACATTTTGATTGAATTTTTGATAAAATTTTTGATAAGACAGTAATACTTTCTTTAGGGTGATATGCTTTTGGATATAGGCAAAGACTTTATCTTGTAACAACTTCTGCTTAATATCTTGTAGATTATTTTGCTGATCACCCGTAAAAGTTTTCATAACAGCTATCTCAATGTTTTTTTGTACTTGATCATCTATAGCAATGTTATGACTTTTATAATATTGTACCATATGCTCTTTTAATTTATTTTTCATCTCATCATCTGATACATGTATGTTTTGTTCTTTGGCTAAGTTTTTTACAATGATATGCCAACAAACAGTATCTAAATATTTTTTTTTATTCAACGGATGATTCTTAGCTTCTTTTTGCATTTGTTTCAACAAAAACTCTTCTGGTATACCAATATTCGCTATTTGAATCAAATCTTTTTGTATTCTTTTTTCTAAAGATATCTGAGCATCTTGTAGTGCTTGCTTTAACAGCATACTTTCGAGTGTACTTTCAAAAACTTCTGAAGATTGAATAGTATGATAGGGTAATACTTTTTTAAAAAAATCAATATCAAAATTAGCCAATGTAATTTTTTGTATTTTTTTGATAGAAAACTGTAAAGGTATTGTAGATAAAAATACCTTAGCAGGAATTGCGCGTAATAAATAGCCGGGAATATCTGCTATTTGTAAAAATATATCCTTCAAATTTGGGATATCCACAAGACCTCCTTTTTCAAGAGATAAAAATTTGGGATGTACAGATTTTTTGAGTGTGGCCATTGATAATACAAATGGCATACTAAAATTATCTAAAGCATGAGTCAGTTGACCATAAAGATGACTCACTGGTGTCACTGACAACTCTTCTTCTTTTTTACCATATTTTTCACGCAAATGCGATATTTCACGAGTCAATACTTCTTGTTCTATCGTGTTGACTACATAATCTTCAACCTTTACAGAAGTATCAATCAAAAGATTATAATCAGTATACAAAGGAACATCAAACTGATAGTAAAAACAATGGTTTTCAAAATCAATATAGCTTGCTTTTTCATTGTATTGCGGAGCCCCTACAATGTTTAAAGTATTTTCGTCGAGGTATTTTTTTAATGCTTCCGCTACAAGCTCATGAATTGTTTCTACACAAAATTTTTTTTCATGTTGTTGACGCAGCATGCTGAGAGGAACCTTACCAGCTCTAAAGCCTTTAATTTTTACTTTTTTACTAAAATTTTTAAGTTTTGTTTCAACAGTTGTTAAAAAATCTTGTGCATTTCCTTCCATACAAAGAATAGCCCAAGTGTCCGTCTTTTTGTTTAACGTGATGTTCAAAATAGAAGAGCGTTTGGAAGTTAAAATTGCGTGCGGATGGAGGGACTCGAACCCCCATGCCTGTTACAGCGCTAGATCCTAAGTCTAGTGCGTCTACCAATTCCGCCACATCCGCAGCTTGATGAAAAAGCAAAAATATGCTTTTAAAAGGAATAATTAAAAAAAAGTATATTGGAGTAAATTTTTATATTTTTGTTTCATTTATTTGTTATGAATATCTATACAAAAGAATCAAAAGAAGTAAAAAAATATTTCGAAAAAATATTTTTGTTTTTAGAAAATGAAGAAAAAAAAAATATTCAATATGATTTTGATATTGTTCGCCAATTATTTATATCACTTCAATCTTTCCATAAAAAAGATCCCACCCGCATCTTACAAATAAATACAACACCCATCATAGAAATAGCCAAAATTTTACTAGAAGAAATGCATGTAGGCACTTTTCCTGTACTTATACACTGCATTTATTTTTATGCTATCAAATATTCATTAATATCAAAAAAAAATATTCAAATTTTATATAGTCTGGATATTTACAATATGAGTAAAAAATTAGAAAAAACACAAAATATTACGTCTCAAATTATTGAATATAACAAAGACACTCAAAAAAATATCATCACTACAGCTGATAACTTGAATGTACTGCTCGTACATATAGCTTATATATTATACGATACACGCAAAAAAGAAAAACCCAAAAATACTATGCAAAAAGCAAAATTTATTTATGGGCCAATTGCCTATAGATTAGGGTTAGAGGATATAAAAACAGAATGGGAAGACCAGTGGCTTACACTAACAAACACAAGAACATATAGAGCAGTCAAACAAAAGCTACAAAAAATAAAACCCAAAGGGTTGAAAGAGCTCAAAAAAATATCTCATCATTTACAGCAAAAACTGTACAAAAAATATAAAATTCAAAAAATCGAATACCGCGTCAAATCCCCCACATCTATTTGGGCAAAAATGCAAGCCAAAGAAACACAGTTTCATGAACTGTATGATATATTTGCCCTACGCATTATTTTTCATACCGAAAAAAACAACGAACATAAAATGGCCTGGACCATATATCACGAAATAGAAAAAATTTATTTGACAGAAAAAAAACATGTAAAAAATTTTATTGAAAACCCAAAATTGAATGGATATGCCTCTTTACATGCATATATTCCTTGCACAATAATCAAAATGGACTTTGAAGTACAAATACGTAGTTTTCGGATGCATAACATTGCAGAAAAAGGCACGGCAGCACATTGGCAATATAAATCAAATCATTTATCTATCGATAAAAAATACGACACATGGATGTCATCCGCTAGAAACAGTTTAACAAAAAGTATCTTTAATCCCTTTGCTATACATAGTTTGTCTCATTAACAACCCTCCATCAACTGCCCCCTGAGATTCAAATCTCATTCAACCTTCTTTTAAATACACTCCGGTTCTTCTTCAAACACATCTTTCATCATCACATCGTGTTGATCATTAACGTTTGTCTATAAAAAATCACTTCCTTTTATCTTTTTATTCTTTTTTACATCTTACAAAACCATCTATTTTTTATTTTTCCATTCCATGGACTGCACTGTACAATCTACACCCCTCATGCGTCAATATGCGGAAATCAAGCAGCAATACCCAGATACGCTATTACTTTTTCGTGTAGGAGATTTTTATGAAACTTTTAGTCAAGATGCAATATGTGTCAGTCAGCTGCTCAATATTATCTTAACCAAAAGAGCCAATGGCAGTGCTTCCACCGTTCCTTTGGCGGGTTTTCCTTACCATGCTTTAGATAACTATCTTCCTCGATTGGTCAAAGCAGGGCATCGTGTAGCCATTTGTGAACAATTAGAAGACCCCAAAAAAGCCAAAGGTCTTGTCAAAAGAGGAGTCAAAGAGTTGGTAACCCCTGGTCTTACATTACATGATCATGTGTTAGATCAAAAACATAATCATTATTTGGCATCTATATTTTTTGATAAAAAAACAGCAGGAATTGCTTTTTTAGACATTTCCACTGGAGAATTTCTCACAGCACAAGGCAACATCACTGCTGTACAACAATGGATGCAAAACTTTCAGCCAGCGGAAATCATTTTTAGCAAAACACAAAAACATATATTTCCAACACATTTTCCAGAAAAATATAACACTTATCATTTAGAAGACTGGGTATACCAAAAATCCTATGCCTATGAAACATTGACCCAGCATTTTGGCACTACTTCCCTACAAGGCTTTGGTATTGATCATATGCCCTTAAGTATCTTGACTGCTGGTGCTATTCTGCACTATTTATCCATCACCAAACACAACTATCTGCCTCATATTGTAGCCATTAGTCGTATTGAAAAAGAAAAATATATGTGGCTAGATCCATTTTCAGTCAAAAATTTAGAATTGATCAGCCCACAGCAAGAAGAAGGCACATCTTTACTCACTGTCCTAGACCAAACCCAAACACCCATGGGGGCACGACTGATGAAAAAATGGATACTCTTTCCTTTGAAGGATCTAGACAGCATACAAAAAAGACAACTTGCAGTAGATGCATTGCTGCAAGATGATTCCTTGCGAACATCGATCATCACACACATCAAAAAAGTAGGAGATTTAGAACGCTTGATAGCCAAAATAGCTGTTGGAAGGGCTCATCCAAGAGATATTGTCTTGTTAAAAAAAACTTTGGAACATGTACATCCCATACAGACATTACTACAGAAGAATAAAAATACACTTTTAGCACAAATCAATCAAAATTTATCACCTTGTATTGATTTAATCAAAAAGATCAATCATATTCTACAAGAAAATCCACCTATCAGTATTCATCAGGGAAAATTAATCAATGACCAAGTACACCCCCCTTTGGATCAACTGCGGTCTATGGTATATCAAAACAAAGACTACCTCAAAAGCCTTCAAACAAAAGCGACACAATCAACAGGTATTTCGTCTTTAAAAATGGGCTACAACAAAATTTATGGCTATTACTTTGAAGTCACTCACATCCATCAAAGCAAGGTGCCTAGTGATTGGATCCGTAAACAGACTTTAGTCAATGCAGAAAGGTACATTACCCCTGCACTCAAAACCTACGAAGAAAAAATTCTACAAGCAGAAGAGCAAATGTATGCTTTGGAGCAGGAGATTTATCAAGATTTAATAAAAGATATTCCAGCGTATATTCCTGCTATTCAAAAAAATGCTCAGGTGTTGGCTACGATGGATTGCTATCTTTCGTTTGCACAAACAGCACAAAAACGGCAGTATACACGCCCTACGCTCAATTTATCTACAGGGCTTCACATACAGCAGGGCCGGCATCCGGTCATTGAGTGTAATTTGCCACTGGATGAGCCGTATATCGCGAATGATATTTTTTTGGATAACGAAAAACAGCAAATCATGGTGATCACAGGCCCTAACATGGCAGGTAAATCGGCTTTATTGCGGCAAACGGCTTTGATTGTGTTGATGGCGCAAATAGGTTCTTTTGTGCCTGCGCGTCAAGCAACAATTGGCATGGTGGAAAAAATTTTTACGCGGGTAGGTGCTTCGGATAACTTGGCTAAGGGAGCTTCTACTTTTATGGTTGAGATGACAGAAACAGCTAGTATTTTGCATAACCTAAATGCGCGTAGTTTGATTTTGATGGATGAAATTGGCCGCGGCACGAGTACGTATGATGGTATTGCGATTGCATGGGCGATTATAGAATATTTACATCATCATCCGCAAAGGGCCAAGGTGCTTTTTGCTACGCATTACCATGAGTTGAATCTTTTGGAGGAGCAGTTGTTGCGGGTGCATAATTACAGTGTTGCGGTGAAAAAGGTACAAAACAAGGTGTTGTTTTTGCGTAAGCTGTTGCCTAAGGGCAGTGCGCATAGTTTTGGGATTGAAGTGGCAAAAATGTCGGGGATTCCTCAGACGATTGTGCGCAGGGCGCATGTGATGATGGAGGGATTTTCTCGGGAAAAACGTGCGGAAATTGCACAAGGCGTGGCGCAGGGGCAGTTGTGTTTGTTGGCGGATGATCAACGTGATTTGAAAACAAAAGATACTGAGGAAATATCTGTACAAAAATTAGTACTCGAAAAATTACAAGCCTTAGAGATTGATCATTTGTCTCCTATGGAAGCACTGTTGCAACTGCAAGCTTTGAAGGAGATGATTAAAGTTTCAAAAAAACCTACAAAAAAATCAATATAATTTCTTTGTAGGTGGTTATATTTTAAACTTAAATTTTATTCGTATTTCTTGCGTAAATATTCCATCATTTTGTAATACTGCATACGCTTTTTAGACTCTTTATCATATTTTTCTTTATCTTTTTGTATTCTTTTTTCTTCCATTTGCCTTTTTTGTTGTAAGGTAGTGTGATTATTGTTGTTTTGTTGCTCATCCATACCTATACTTTTAGAAACAAATATTCCTTGTATCAAAATTGTAATGTATATATATCTTAACATATTGCTAAATTTTTGACATTATTTTTTTTGTTGTTATAACTTTGAATATAGTGCTGAACTATCTTTTTCTGTTATACAACCAACTGCATTTACAGCTATTTGCTCAAGTATAAATTTTTTCAAAAATTGTTTGGCGTATTTAAATAACCATGTTTTAGTGAATATAAAATTCTATGCTACCATCATAATAATGTTGGAAAAAAATATGAATATAAAAATACCCACAGGGAGCTTTATAAAATGAGAATCCCCAAGTGGACTTGGGGAAGTTGTTTGAAAAACTCATCTTTTTCTCATTATTAACCTTTCTACTTCTCGCTCTGTAAAATACCGCTGTCTTGTATTTTGCTTTGTACTGATACTTCGTATTTTATTAATTCTTTTTTTTGTGTTAATTATCTTCATTGTGCTAAAATATGTAGGCTGAATATATTTTATATAACAACTAATTTTTTTCTTTTTACAATATGCTTTCAAATTTATACTCTTTTTTTGTACACTTTTTTTGCTTGCAATCTTTTTAGGTTTACCATCTCTATCAGTTTTATATCTAGCTGCTAAACTAGAATTGACCAGAATTAAAAAAAAAGGCAAAAATTTTTTCATAAAGTTTTTATTGTATATGGTATTGATTCTTTCTTAGTTATTAATCTTATTTGATTTGTAATCATTTCTTCTTCTAAGAGTTCTTTTAAAATATTTTTTGTGTCTTTAAAACTTTTTGATCCAAGCAAAAAACCATATAAAGTTTTAGTATCATAATTATTATCTATGTAAATTCCTCCTCCACTCATACCTTCTACAGCTGGTATTATTGCCGTACCAAGCTTTTCTTTTTTTGTACGCAAGAGTGCTTGTCCTACTGAAATTTTTAATTGTTGTTGTGGGTTCATTTTGTTTATCTTGGGATACCCCATGTAATTAATATTGTTAATTGTATCAGTCTGTATATCGTTAGGTATGGATACTTGCATGCTTACGTTTTGCACCTTCTGGTTTTCAAGTAGTTCTATCATAACAAAATCATTAACCTCGTCGTTGTCCCCCTCTGATACGCTAATATTACTCCACAGTATATTGTCTTTTGTTACTTTAATCTCCTGTTGTAGAATATTTTTGTTGACCATTTTGTTTAAAAAGATAGTAGTAGTACTGCAAGTATGTTCTGGGTTGTGACTAATTACATGTGCTGCAGTTAATACCCCTGTAAATAAATCCCCAATATGTGTATCTAAAATTTGTATATTTTTATCGTCCTTATTGTTCCGGTGTGTTACCAAACTACCTGTTCCTGATAAAACATATGATTTTTCGTTTTTTTCGTTTTTATTTGGGGGATACGTACATTCAGTCTGTATTTGTACCACTGTACTTAGTATTTTTTTTTCTACTGCATCATCAGTATTGACTTCCTGTAATTTCTTAAAATTATATTCAAATAGACCTTGTTCCAGTGACGGATCTTCTTGTGGTAAACCTTTTTCTCTTGCCTTTATATATTTTTCTGTAAAAACAACACGCTTTGTTTTAGCGATATTTTTAGTTTTTTTATTTGTTTTAGTACTTTTAGTGCTTTTAGATTTTGTTATGTTTTTACCCAACTCCCTTTCATTACCCTCCACCTCTTCTCTCGTTTTTAAAAATCCATCTTCATTCACAACCACTTTTTGATCGTTGGTTAATTTTTGATCTTTTACATCTTTTGTTGCCTGTATCTTCTTCCCCAACCGCTTCTTCACCACGCCATACCCCCTCACCCCCACTTCAAAATCTTTGAGTTTGTGTTTTAATTTTTTTGCATAATAGTTTTTTACAGCAGCACGTTGTTTTTTATTCTTTGCTATTTCTTTATACAAAATAACACCAGAAGGCACATGGCCATGCACCATCTTGAGCTGCTTTTTCAGCACTTCTGAACCATTAACACTCTTTTTTTTTGCTTTGATTGATAGGGTGAGGCTTTCATTTAATAGTTTGTGTAAATCAACGAGCTGTTGATGGGCTTGGGGGAGTGCTTTGGGATCTTTTGGGGAATCTTTGGCATGGTTTTGCTTGATCACATCATATTTACCTATTTGTTCGTATAAAACTTGAATGTTTTTTTGAACAGTTTGTAGGTTCTGTTTAATCTCTGGATCTTGAATTCCTTCTAGGGATAGGTCGATACCGGCACTACCAAAGCTTTTATGCCATGGGGTGTTGAGGTTATCGAGGGGGGTACAGGTTATGTTTTCACTGCCGTCTATCAAACGATTGTATCGATGGTCTTTGGTTATGATGTTGGGATCGGTGACTTGTGCTAGCATGGCAAAGATGCAGGCGAGTTTACTGCTGGTTTTTAGTTGACCGAAGGTTTGTCCTTGGATGGTGATGGGGGCTTCGGTACTTTGGTGGGCTATTCTTGTTTTTTGACAGCTGACTATGAATATGACAATGGATGGTAAAAGAAAATATTTTAATCTTCGTATTGTATTGTATTGTATTGTATTGTGGTGTGGTGTGGTGTGGTGTGGTGTGGTGTGGTGTGGTGTGGTGTGGTGTGGTGTTGCATAGTTGTAATTTTTGGTTTGAATTTGATTTTTTCTTGAACTGCTAAAAAGTTTGTACTTTTTTCTTTAACGGCATAAAAAAATATAGCAATAATTTTACAATTAACCACACTCTATATTTTTTTAAAATTAAAAATCTATATCCTTCAACAATTTATTTATTAATACAATCTCAATATTTTCAATAAATGTATGAAATATGTTGATCATTCATCTTATATCACCCCTCAAACCCCTAATACCTTCCATGCATTGTTTATCTTGTTGAGCATATAATTAATTACCCATGTCGCCTGTATCGTCTATTCTAATCATCCAAACAGCCTTTATCGGCGATGTAATTTTAGCCACAGCCCTCATCGAAAAATGCAAAAGAAAGTACCCTCAAGCATCCATTGATTTTTTACTACGCAAAGGCAATGAATCCTTGCTACAGCACCATCCTTACATACGCACCGTATGGATTTGGGACAAAAAGTATCGAAAATATATCCACTGGTGGGCAATGATCTGGAAAGTGCGCCGCCAAAAATACGATCTCATCCTCAACCTACAACGCTATGCTAGCACAGGTATCCTCACAGCTCTTTCAGGCGCTAGCGAAAAACGCGGTTTACAAAACCCTTACTCTTTTTTTTACCATCGCACTATACCCTACACCGTTGATCACCATATCCATGAAATAGACCGCTATCAGCAACTGATCGACCCATCACAAGAAAAATATAGGCCAAAGCTATATCCCACTCAACAAGACATCGTAGATATAAAACCATATCAAAAAAAACCCTACATCTGTATAGCGCCCTTTTCTGTATGGGCTACCAAAACCTTACCCGTGATACAATGGATCCAATTAATCAATTTTCGAGCAAAAGACTTTACTATTTATATACTCGGAGGAAAAGAAGATATCATCAAAGCAGAAAATATCTTACAACAGATTAAATTATCAAAAAAAAAAATTATCAATTTGGCAGGAAAGCTAAATTTACGCGCCTCGGCGGCGCTGATGCAAAAAGCCCATATGAATTATACCAATGACTCTGCACCTTTACACCTAGCCTCTGCCCTCAATGCACCAGTGACAGCTATCTTTTGTGCAACAACACCCCGCTTAGGCTTTGGCCCTTTGTCTGATCAAAAATATATATGGGAGGTGTCTTTGCCTTGTAAACCGTGCCAATATACCAAGCATCACACATGCCCTTTGCAACATTTTCGGTGTGCACATCATATCGATGTAATCCATTTGGCTCAACAACAATCATTAAGCACTACAAGCCGACATCATTGATCAAATATTCGCCCAGTAATCTTTTGCGGGATAGTAAATTTTATGAAAAAAATTTTTTATGTGTAAGGCTTGCAATGAATAGATAACTCAAAAATAAAAATTTGAAAAATAGAAAAAGCTAAAAAATATTACACTGATACTCTATTTTTCATCAATAACTAAAGCAGGTATACCCATCTTTTAAACTAAAATTAAACAAGAAGGAAAGATCAACAGCCTGTTTATTTTCTGCACATATGTTTTATATATGTTGATTTTTAGCATATATCTTTAACAAAAAGTATAGCTCGCTAGCATCATAAAAAAATCACAACACACTAAAAAATAACTGACGAATTATCCAACAGATATTTCACAAAAATTACAAAATAAGCATCGCATCTCCGTAAACAAAAAATCGATATTTTTCTTCAATAGCTGTTTCGTAAGCTTTCATCATTAAGTCATAGCCTGCAAAAGCTGCAGTATTAATCATAGGAATAGATTGTGGCAGGTGCAAGTTGGTAATCAAAGCAGAGGTAATTTTACATTGAAATTTTGGAAAAATGAAATGATTAGTCCATTGATCCATTGGTTTGATTTGGCCATACGCATTGGCAGCATTTTCTACAGCCTTCATCATATTGGCACCCACTACAAATATTTTTTTCTTGGCCTCTAAACTGCGATTGATTTTTGCTGTTGTCATAGGCGATACAATAAAGTTTTCAGCATCCATCTTATACTTTGCAAGATCTTCTACATCAATAGTGTTGAAAAGAGACAAACTAGTATGTAAAGTGATGGGTGCTATCATCACTTCTTTGAGCTCCAAGAGCTTTAACAAGTATTTCGAAAAATGCAAAGCTGTCATAGGTGCCACTACAGCACCTAAATGCGCTGCCAACACCGTTTGATAGTCTAATTTGTCTTGTTCTGTTGGTTTTCTTTGAATCGTAGTAGGCAAAGGCATGACACCTATGGTGTTGATAAGATCCATAAAAGCCTGATTGTCTCCATCAAATAAAAATTTGATAGTTCTTCCACGAGAAGTCGTATTATCCAAAACTTCTGCCACAAGCTCTCCATCGCCAAAAAATAATTTATTGCCTACACGTATCTTACGCGCAGGGCTTACAATAGCATCCCAAAGATTATATTGAGCAGAAAGCTGTCGCAACAAGAGGACTTCTATCTGTGCCCCTGTTTTTTCTTTATGACCTTTAAGTAAACCAGGCAAAACTTTGGTATCGTTGAGTACCAAAGCATCAAGTGGCTGGATATAATCCACCATATCTTTGAATTTTTTATGCTCTATTTTGCCAGTATCTCGATGTACGACCATGAGCCTCGCCTCACCGCGTTTGAGAGGTTCAGCAGCAATAAGTTCTTTAGGTAAGTCAAGCCGATAAGCCGATAGTTTTTTGCCCATGATGGATGAAAGGAAATAGGTTGATATGTAATAAAAATACTAGAATTTGATGCCCAAATGAATACTCCAAAAATTATTTTTTAAATATAATCTGTGATGTTGGATCTGTAGTGTAGGAGAAATATTAGTAAAACCTAATTGATACTGCAATGCTGCATAGACCGATGTGCTACGATTGATTGGATGTTCAAAGCCAAAAAAAGTCGTACCAGCCAGTTCAAATAGTGCTACTTTAGCAATAGTAGCACCTTTCTGGTCATAATTAAAATGTGTGTTAAGCGCTACCACAGGCCCTATGTTTACAAAAAAACATTTATTTTGAACCTTGAAAATATAGGCCTTTAATAACAGTGGCACTTGTAAATATTGTAGTTGATAAATTTCTGCTGGTTGATTTTTTTTTTTTTGAAGGAATATTTGATGAAAACGATATAAAAAACCCGTATTGAAATAATAATTCTTTCTTAAAAAATAATCATATGTAAACCCTAAAAAACAACGGAATGCAATATTATCAGATGTGAATGGATGATTATTGGGCTTGCTGTATAAACGTTGATATGTAAAAGCAGGGGCTATGTGTAGATTAAACCCTTCTCTACGATGAAAAATGGTATGTGCTGAGGCAGTTTCACGACAGAATAAAAAACAAAAAAAAACTACAAAGCACAAGCGTTTAAAAAAAAGCATTAAAAAGCTGTATGGAAAAAAATAATAAAAAAAGGTACAAAATTAACAAAAAACTATCAATCAGCGGGGCCATTTTGATCATAACTGGCTTATTCAGCTATCTTTGGATAAACTACTCCATACGACAAGACAATATTTCTTTAAAAATCATCCGACTCGATCAAATCTTGTTCCAGCAGTCCTCTCCAGAGGATATCCGTCATTGTTTAAAGCCATATCCCCTATTTCGTAAAAATTTTCTACAGTGCCATACACACAATCAAAAACAAATCATCCATTTGCTGCACACCATGATAGAAGATGAAAATATACAGAAATTATACAAAGAAGTACAAAAAACATATAAAAACACCGATATTTTGGCCCAACATCTCACTCAGGCACTGCAAAAAATACAAATTACCTACCCTCATTTCAAAATGCCTACAGTGATGACCTTTATGACAGGTATGGCCCAAGATTTTTATATCGATGAACAAATCATGGTGATTGGCTTGGACTTTTTTTTAGGAACAAAAGGATCTTACCGACCTTCTTTGCCGAAATATTTACTTCGACAATATACCCCAGAGACATTAATTGTGTATGTTTTGAAGCAAATAGCTCAACATTTTTTTTTACCTGCACAAAAACCTACAACTTATCTTTTAGAAGATATGATTCATCATGGCAAAGTCTATCATTTTGTCAAAACTGTATTTCCACAAGTCAAAGAATATGCTTTGATGGGCTATACGCCTCAGCAAATGACCTTGGTAAAAAATAGCGCTCAGGAACTTTGGCGTTATTTTATTGGGCAAGCACTTTTTTATAATACGCAACCTGATACGAAACGGCCATACATTACAGAAGGTCCTTTTACACTGCCCATCAGCCAAGAATGCCCTGGAAAAATTGGCCATTGGATTGGATTTCAAATTGTGCATCATTACGCGAAGTTTCACAAAAAAAACTTAAAGCAAATCATGCAGCATGCAGATGCACAAGAAATGTTGGAAAATGCCCATTATCATCCTTGAATGAAATCCGTGTAAAAAAGTTATTTTTGATATTCTTTAAATATTTTATTTTTTTCTTCATCCATTTATGCATTTTTTTACTTTGTTATCTGCAGATACACAACCTTTTCCTACACAGTTTATCTTACTGGGAGCCATTATGTTGGTTTTTTATTTTTTCATCATTCGTCCGCAGCAAAAAAAAGCCCGTGATCAAAAAAAATTTTTAGCGGAGCTTAAAAAAGGGGATCGTATCATCACGATTGGCGGTATTCATGGGGAGGTGTATGCTACGCATGAACAAACGGTGGTGGTAGATATTGATCAACAGGGTACAAGGGTTACTTTCAATAAAAGTGCTATCACGTTGGCTCCGAACGCTGCACAAAAAAAATAATTTTTTCTTTCCTCTTTTTTTGCATACGATTTATGCAAAGCCTTCCTTCTGGTCATCCTCAAAAGCAGCAAATTATAACGATGTTCAATAAAATCAGTTCTCGTTATGATTTGCTCAATCATTTATTAAGTTTTTCACTCGATTATTTTTGGCGTCAAAAGGCGTTGAAATTTTTGGCTTGCCACAGGCATACCACGATTTTGGATGTGGCTACAGGCACAGGGGATTTGGCATTTTTAGCTGCTAAAAAGTTCAAGCCATCCAAGGTGATTGGTGTAGATATTGCGGAGGGCATGTTGGCACAGGCACGAAAAAAATGTCGTCGTAAGCACTTACCGGTAAGCTTTCAATATGGTGATGCGGAGTATTTGTCTTTTCATGATGGGCAGTTCAGCACGGTTATGGCTGCTTTTGGGATTCGTAATTTTGAAAATTTAGTGCAGGGGTTACAGGAGATGTTCCGGGTTTTGCAGCCTGGGGGGCAGTTGATGTTGATGGAGTTTGCGGTACCAAGGCCTGGGATTTTTCAAAAAATTTTTCAGTTTTATTTTCAAAAAATTTTACCTAGCGTTGGAAAAAAAATTTCCAAGCATGCTTTGGCTTATCAATATTTGTTTACATCGGTGCAGGAGTTTCTTTCACCTGTGCTTTTAAAGAGTTTGTTGCAGCAAAGTGGTTTTAAAAATATTCGCTTAATCCCGCTGACAGGTGGGGTAGTGATGGTGTATTTGGCGGAGAGGTGATTTTTTTAGTGTAGTAAGGTATTGATTGACTTCAGGATAAATTTGTCCCCTATTCCAGGGGACGTAGTTAGATTTTAAAAATTTGATTTTTTTTTTAAATGTTCAACAAGCGCATATAAGTTTTTTCTTTTTTCCTCAACCTTTAGCCTTTCTTCCACAAATATTTGATTGACTTGTTGATTAGTCATTTTTACTAATTCATCATTTTTTTTTGTTTCCTCAACAGAATATGTAGATTCTTTATTTTTCATTGCTAGAATTAATAGCATAGATAAAACTAACGTCTTATAATTTTTCATTTTTTAAAAATTTGACAACTTGGTTCATCATTCTCTACAACATTTAGAGAATCTGGAAAATCTTTTACTAGATTTAACATCTCCACACTTGCATTTTCAAAATAATTTTTTTTTGCAAATTCATACTGTTGTTTTGTTGTGTATATCAATTGAGAATTTATTGCTATTACTTCTGGCTGAAAGTTATTCAAAGGATTTATCCATATAAAAGGACCACCGCTATGTCCGGGTTGCATGTAAGAGTCAATTATATTAATTGTCCCAGAAAAGGAACATATGTTTACTTCATCTAGGATTCTTATATTCGCTTCAAGCCTATCTTTGTTATTTATTAATGAACCCTCTTTGTTACTATAGTCTTGAAAACCTATAGACATAAAGCACATTGGGAAAAGAGTCATCATATTTTCCCCCTTTGCTTCTTCAAAATATCTGAAAAAATTAAACAAATTTTTGTACCCCTCACTATTCATAGGCTTTATACTTTTTTTTCCACATCCTTTTTTTTTGTGAATAAAAGCTATGTCTTGATACAAGCCTCCTTCAGGATTTGTATCGCTAGCTTTTTTGATGTTACCTTTCATAATTTTTTCTTTGTCTTTGTTATGAAAAAACTCTCTTTCTATTAAAAACGTTTTGTCTTTAAGTTTAATGGTACAACTTTCATTTTTTACTTTATCTTTAAAAAAATCTAATATACCCTTACCAGGAAAGTAACTAAAAACTTCTAGTTTTTCGTGTAATTGTTTACTTTTTTTATTGTACACACAATGTCTTGCTGTTACTAAATACTCGTTACCTTTAACACATAAATTAATTCCTGTACACCTCCCTGCTTCAGAAGACAAATACTGTACTGAATCAAAAACTTTTTTCATGTTTTCATAGCCTATATTGTTTATAAATTCTTGTGTGTATTGTTTATTGGCAAGTCTTCTTTTTTCTATTTCTTGTTTATATTTTTTCTTTGATTCATCATAGCTATCATTATTTTGTTTTATTTCATTGTATTGCAACATTAGATTATAATACTTAGGCATTATTTCCTGAAATATATCATTGTCTTTATGTTCAAGAAAAAATTTTTTAATTTTTTCTTGAACATTTTCCTTCTCCTCCTCACTCAACATCAACCCCCTCCCCCCTACACTCTCTTTGAAGAGATGACACTGC
>JAHDDH010000010.1 GCA_020629455.1 Cytophagales bacterium
TTTATCTGCTGTCACTGCATTATTTGCTAGTTTATCTGCTGTCACTGCATTATTTATTATTTTATCTGCTGTCACTGCATTATTTGCTAGTTTATCTGCTGTCACTGCATTATTTGCTAGTTTATCTGCTGTCACTGCTCCGTCTGCTAAATGATCTATTTGGATACACCCTGCAGACAGTGTGAATGCGTCTCCTTTAGCTCCATTTTTTCCTGTGTCTCCTTTAGCTCCTTTTTCTCCTTTAATACCTCCTAGTTTTTTAATTTCTTCTAACTCTTTCTTCAACTTTTCTATCTCTTCGGTTAGTTTTTTATCTTCTGTTTTAACCTTAGCTTTGTTACAAGCACTGAGTAAAATCGTACTTGTAAAAAGTACTTTGATAAATATTTTTGTAATTCTTTCCATATTTTAATTTTTGAAAAATTTTATAAGAGGGTAATTATTTTTGAAATAAAAGTTGATATGGCTAATAATAAAAGTATTAAGTAGCCCGTAGGGGAATCGAACCCCTGTTACCAGGATGAAAACCTGGCGTCCTAACCCCTAGACGAACGGGCCATTTTGTGTTATTATATTTTTTATTAAAATAAAAATTTTTTTGATAAAAAACAAGTGATTTCGGAAGGACTCGAACCTTCAACCTACTGCTTAGAAGGCAGTTGCTCTATCCGATTGAGCTACGAAACCAAAAGTCGGGATGGCAGGATTCGAACCTGCGGCCTCCTGCTCCCAAAGCAGGCGCGATAACCAAACTACGCTACATCCCGATAACCACCCCAAGCGGAGCAAGGGGGATTCGAACCCCCGGTACACAATATAAAGCGTACGACAGTTTAGCAAACTGCTGGTTTAAGCCACTCACCCATCGCTCCAATAATTTCAAAAAAAAAACAAAAATACAAGAAATCTGTTGGGAAAAAAATTTTTTCATATAAAAAACACAGCAACAACATTTTTTTTTTCATCTTCGAAAAAAATAAGGGGTATAAAGACGTATCCATACATAGCTATATACACAAACAGCAAAACACATCAAAAAACTCTATAATTAATATGGAATCTTTCATCTTTTTAGGAAAAACACGATATACCAAAACAAAAAATGTACACTTTACACTGAAATCAGTACTTGACCCTGCATGCATTGATCGTTTAGACGTACTTTTTTTTTACAAAGCGGCACATTATGTGCCTTACCTGGTCAAAAGCTATGCATGGCAACAGCATTCTCTAAACATTACGCTGATGCCTATAGAGACGGAAAGCATAGAACATTTTTTTCAAAAAAAAATTTTTATTCAAGCATCTCAAATTAAAAAAAAAAATACTACAATATCAGATGATGGTATGGGTGGTTATCAAGTTTGGCAGAAAACAATGTATATAGGAGTTATCAACAAAATGGAAATATATCCCAGTCAAAAAATGATAAAAATACAAGGAGAAAAAAACACTTTACTCGTACCTTGGCATCCAGAGCTTATAAAAAATATTGATCATTCACAAAAAAAAATCTTCTTACAACTACCGGCAGATTATGTCGATATCTTCAGTGAACCAGTATGCGTATAGATATTATTACTTGTTTGCCAGCACTTTTGGAAAGCCCTTTGGCATACTCTATTGTACAAAGAGCCATCAAAAAAAATATTGTTCAAATCCATGTGCATCACTTGAGAGATTATGCACAAAATAAACATCAACAAATAGATGATAAGGCTTATGGAGGCATGCCGGGTATGGTGTTGATGGTAGAACCTATCGCACGTTGTATAGAAACATTACAACAACAAAGAAAATATGACAAAGTTATTTATATGTCTCCAGATGGTGTTCTTTTGAATCAGCCTATGGCTAATACCTTATCTTTAGACAAACATCTGCTTATATTATGTGGCCATTACAAAGGTATTGACGAACGTATTCGAAAGCAGTGGATCACTCATGAAATCAGCATTGGTACGTATGTACTTTCAGGGGGAGAACTAGCTGCTGCTGTATTGGTAGATGCTTTGGTACGTCTTTTGCCAGGAGCTATCAATAATGAAATGTCTGCACTGGAAGATTCTTTCCAAAATCAACAAATAGCACCTCCGGTGTATACAAGACCTGCAAAGTTTAGAGATATGGAAGTGCCTTCGGTATTGTTGTCAGGTAATCATCAAAAAATAAGACAATGGGAAGAAACACAAATTGCTATGAGAACAAATCTATATCATCTAAAAAATCATACTCATCTCAACAAAAATAGTATCAACAGACAAAAAAACAAAAAAATATTATAATATGTCAAACGGTTTCGAAAAAAATATCATCTAAAAAATTTTATCATCAAACTCAAAAATAATCTCCTATTCTCACAAAATTTTCAGAAAAAAACTCTCAATTATTGAATTATGGGGTATAAAATTAACTTCCATTGAAAAAAATAATGCATCATTTAAAAGCAGTGATCATCATACCAGCACGTTATGGCTCTACACGCTTACCTGGTAAGCCTCTTTTAAACATCGGAAATAAAATCATGATCCAAAGGGTTTATGAGCGAGCAAAAAAATTAGGGTATAAGGTGTATGTAGCTACAGAGGACGAGCGTATTCAAAAAGCAGTGGAAAAATTCAACGGTCATGTAATCATGACCCCTATTAATTGTCAAAATGGTACAGAAAGGTGCTTAGCAGCTTGGAATACTCTTAGTGAAAAAACAAAAAAAAATACCAATGTCATACTCAATATTCAAGGAGATGAACCTTTTTTTCCCTTAGAGGCTTGCCAAAAAATGATACAAAGCTTTGCACAGACATCCACTGATATTGCTACACTTATCAGTCCTATACAAACAACAAAAGCTATTTTTGATCCACATACAGTGAAAGTGGTAATGAATAAAGCCCATTTTGCTCAGTATTTCAGTAGATCTCCAATTCCTTACATCATGCATACACCAAAAATGGATTGGTTACAAAAGGCAACATTTTTTAAACATATAGGCTTATATGCTTTTCGGCCATCTATTTTCGAACAACTACCCCATCTCTCCCCTACAACACTGGAAAAAGTAGAATCTTTAGAACAAAACCGATGGCTATCACATGGATATAATATTCGACTCATCAAAACATCATCACAAAGCCTATCTGTCGATACACCTAAAGACTGGGAAGCCATCAAGCAATGGAAGGATCAAGAGATAGAAATTTAAAAACACTTTAAATAAACATACAATGTTACAATCATACCAAACATCTAACAATCACCTAAATTTACACGAGATGATGCTAAAAATCTTGGATAACCCTACACTGCTAAGCATTATCCAAGACATGGCATTTATTGGTCAAAAAATAGCACATATACTCAAAAATCCAACACAAGAGGCTACAATACCAACAAAACTGACTACATACAACGCTTCTGGAGAATTTCAAAAGCCTATGGATATACTGGCCAATGCATTATTTCTTGAAAGAATTAAAAAAAATACCGCTGTATGTGCCATTGCTTCAGAAGAAGAAGCAACTGTTGTAAAAAATAATCCATCAGGAACATATATCGTTGCTTTAGATCCTTTAGATGGTTCTTCTAATCTAGATTGTAATGTGCCTGTGGGTAGTATATTCAGTATTTATCAACGTCTATCGCCCATAGGAAATATTGTAGATATATCACAGGATGTATTACAAAAAGGAAACCAAGTAATTGTGTCTGGCTATATATTATATAGCTTACAAACCACTTTGGTATTGACTTATCAAGGCGTAGTATATGCTTTTGTACTTTCAAAAAAAGAAGATTTTTTTTTCGAAAAAAAAATCGTAATGACTCATGACAACACGATTTATAGTGTAAATGATCGTTATCAACAAAATTTTTCTCCAAACGTACAAAACTTCTTACAAAGATGTCGGTCATTAGGAGTCAACGCACGCTATATTGGCTCATTAGTAGCTGATTTTCATAGGAATTTGCTACAAGGAGGTATTTATCTTTATCCTGCTACCAAACAACGCCCTCATGGAAAACTGCGTTTACTTTTTGAATGTTATCCGTTGGCATTGATTGCTAAAAATGCTGGAGGTTGTGCAGTAGATGAAGCAGGAAAAAATATTTTAGATCTATCACCTGCGCATTTGCATGCTTGTACACCATTATATATCGGCAACCAATCATTGGTTAAGCAATATCTAGATAGTTAAAGCATCATGCTAATTTTTCTAAAAAATATTTATCAATACAGCACATTATATCGTCTAAAGGCGATCCTCTTTGCCATTTTTTTTTATTGTTTTCCACAAACATCTGTCAAGGGATTGATGAATAAAAAAAACAATACAGGTGCTGCCATTGCCTTGTGTCAGTTTTTAAAAAATGAAGAATACTTCAACCCAATCGTTTCTGGAAAAACTTTGTTTGGTTATCATTTGCAATCTTCATTTTTTTTCTGCCCACAGCCTGATTTACAAATCACTCTCGGGATATGGGCATTGAGGTCTTTAGGAGAAAAAAAATATTTACAAAAAATATTACCGATTTGCACTACCGATTATCGTCGTAAACACTTTCGTTTATTATTTGGTCATTTACTGAATAATCTTTTTCAACCTTTTATTGCCCCATTGTTTGATCAGGAACAGTATTTGACTCATTGTATGGAAGGCTTGTATATTCAATATTTGCATGCAGATTTTTTTTTGCATTGGCGGCAGTGTCTACATAAAAAACACAAACAACCTGAAAAATTTTTAGCAGGCATAAAATATACTTGGCCATACTTTAGAGGTGATACTCATCAAAGGGCCTTTCCTTTGCAAGGATATGTGTATCATGTAGGAGGTCAGGGTATTCAATACAAGGGCTATAGTTTATTCATAGGTGCTTTAGGACACCGATGGACATATCATATGCATCATCGATTATTTAAAAAAATGGTATGGGATTTTTGGTATGTTAAAAATTTTTTCAACACAAATAAAGTCAGTACCTTACAACAAGGCCATGGGCTATATAGTTGTTTAATGTTGATAACATTAGGAGGTGATTGGATTGCTAAATATTGGCAAGGGTATAATTTTTGTACAGCTAATATAGGAGAAAAAGTCTACCAAAGCAGTATTATCTTGCAAAAAACAGATGGGGATTTTTTTCAATATATAACAGCAAGGAGGCATTTATTATTTTTATCATATCGTAAAACATGGCGCTGGGGGGAAAATTTTACAATTCAATTAGCATTACATCCTTATTATGATTTTACATATCAAATTTTTGAGCAAGCAGCTGAATTATTGCTTTCAATAAAAATATTTATCACCAAATAACGTACATACTACCCCAAGTAAATCCTGCGCCAAAGGTTGTTAAAATTAGTTGATGGCCTGGTTGTAATTTTTTTTCATACATCCAAAGACAAAGAGGAATAGTTGCTGCTGTGGTGTTTCCAAAATGATCGATGGTGATCATAATTTTGTCTTCACTAAGGGCTAAACTCTCTCCAATGGCTTTGATGATACGATAGTTAGCTTGATGAGGTACTAAAAAATCAATGGCTTCTTTTTTAAGTTGATTTTTTTTTAAAATCATGTTAACTACATCTATCATGCTATTAACAGCAAATTTAAACACGGCTTTTCCGTCTTGATAGAGATAATGCTCTCGATTTTCGATTGTATCATGGGTAGGCGGACGTCTGCTACCTCCTGCTTTTTGATGAAGATATTTTTCTCCTGAACCATCCATTTTCAAAATACTATTGATAATTCCTTCTTTTTTAAAAGATGGTTCCAAAAGTAATGCACCAGCACCATCACCAAATAATATACAAGTAGTTCGGTCTTCATAGTCGACAATAGAAGACATTTTATCTACTCCAATGACAATAATTTTTTGATATTTTTTGTTTTCGATATATTGTGCTGCGGTTTCTAAAGCATATAAAAATCCAGAGCAAGCAGCTTGTAAATCATAACCTATTGCATTTTTAGCACCCACGGCATGGGCAATGATGCCTGCATTGGCAGGCAATACAAGATCAGGAGTAACCGTAGCACAGATGATAAGATCAATAGTGTGCGCAGGTGTGCTAGTTTTTTGGAGTAGTCCTTCTACAGCTTTTATAGCCATAAAAGTACTTCCTTGATTTTTTTCTTTGAGTATTCTTCTTTCTTTGATACCTGTTCTGGTAGTAATCCAATCATCATTGGTATCTACCATAGTGGCTAATTTTTTATTGGTCAACGTATATTCAGGAACATAGCCATGTACACCAGTAATTTTGGCATAAGTTTTGGGCATCAGTATTTTTTTATGACTTAGCAGTTGTTTCTACAGTAGAAATTGAGTTATCGATCACAATTTTTCCTCTGTAATATAATTTGTCTTCATGCCAAAAAGCTCTGTGTGGCAGATGACTTTTGCCAGTAATAGGGCATAGTACAAAATTGATCAATTTTAAATTATGATGTGTTCTTCTTTTATCTCTTCTTGTAGTAGAGATTTTGCGCTTGGGATGTGCCATGATGTATTTAGATTTAAAGGTTTTTGTAAAAAATAAATTTTAAAGAGGATTAAGGATGAATCTCTTCTATAATATGCATTAAATCTTGAATATATACACTTGGAGTATATTTTTGCAGCAAAATTAATGATTTTTTTTGATATTCCTGAATCATTTTTTGAGTATAGGCTACACTCTTGTATTGGTCAAGCCATTGGATCAATTTTTGAGGATTGCATGTGTTATTGTCCTCCATTAAGGAAATAATGGAAGATTTTTCTTGAGGAGTAGCTTGCTTCAACATATGAATAAAAGGCAAAGTCATTTTTTTATTTGTAAGATCAATGCCAGTAGATTTATCTTTGCTTATTGCTTTAATATCTAAAATATCATCTTGCATTTGAAATGCCATACCTATATTTTTTCCTATCTGAGACATATATGCAATCTCTTTTGAAGAAGCTTGTACTGTCATAGCTCCCATAGCCAGGGTAGCAGCAAATAAAGCCGCTGTTTTATGATAAATCAAGTCTAAATATTGTTCCTGATGAATGGAATACCATTTTTTTTGATCAAGTTGTAATATTTCTGTCTGACTCATTAACTCCACTACAGAAGAGAGTGAAGTCAATAAATCATAGTCTTGATGTACTGTAGCTATTTGAAGACATTGTGCAAAAAGATAGTCTCCTAAAAGTACGGCTACTTTTGTATTGAAAGCAATATGTACAGATGGTTGATTTCTTCTGTAGGAAGCATTGTCTATGATATCGTCATGTACTAAAGTGGCTGTGTGTAAAATTTCTACTAATGCAGCTGCTCTATAAGTTTTTTTATCGACTTTTCCTAAAATATTGGCTGCTAACAAAAGTAGTTTAGGTCTTATCTGTTTACCTCTACACTGCAAAACAAAATGAGCTGCTTTGGGTACATTTTTTTTGTGTGTAAAAAAATCTTTTAAATATTGATTAAAATACTCTAGCTCTTGGACAATGCTTTTCATATTTTTTCAAAATTTTTATCACTTGACACAATTCAATACATCACTTTGTATGACAATATCGATTCAACAATCCTGTATTGAATAAATGATATACAGCAGTAGTAACGATTACTCCTATCAAAGCTCCACAGTAAATATCTTGATAAAAATGCTGTAAAAGATATACTCTAGCATAAGCTACAAGAAAAGCTAATCCGAGTAGGGATATTTGATATACTTTATTTTGGATATTTGCTGCAAAAATATAAAAACAAATACAAGAAAAAATAGTAGTAGCATGCCCTGAAGGAAAACTATAGTAACGATGCAGTTGTATACTTTCTACAAAATGGACCATTTGCTGATCACTGATGTATTGCAAAGGGCGTAAATGGTCTGAAAATACTATTCGTTTCAATATTTGTACAAAAATTGAAGAAAACACAAAGCTCAAAAATCCTAAAAATATTTTTTTGTAGGGTAAATGAAAAAAAAAAAGTGTCAAGAGTATAAAAAAATAGAAAATTCCTTCTCCTAGCAAGGTAATTTGAGCAAAAAATAGGTCTAAAATAGGATGATTCCATTGATTACACCAATACATTAAGGTTATTTTTTCGCAAAAAACTAGAGGGAGGGAAAAAAGTAGGAATAAGGCAGTGGTTATCCGAAAAAAAAAAGAATATTTTTTTATCAATGACATGATTGATACTTAGAGTAAAAATTTAGAGGAAAATTGGTGAAATTTTAATGATTGGTGATCCTACGTGGATTTGAACCACGGACCTCTACATTATCAGTGTAGCGCTCTAACCAGCTGAGCTATAGGATCTTTTTTGAAAAGAGAAAAAATTTTTGAAGAAATAAAAAAAATCTAAATTTTAAAATATTACTTTTTAATCTATATCTTCTAAAAATAACTTTTTTGTAGGAAAAATAAAAATAAGTTAAATATATTTTATTATTTATAAAAAAAAATTATAATTTCTTCATTGATATATTTGTTATACTTAAATTTATATTTTTTGTCTTCTTGGAGCGTATTGAGACATTGTTAACAGCAATAATTCTTAATTGTTTGTATTTAATTCCTCAAACTCAGATTTATATTTTTTCAACAAATAGCATTTTTTTATTTTCAATGCCAATGTATATAGCCTATATCCCTATTTATTTTTTATCATTTTGAAACAATGTTGCTAGATATAATGAAGTATTTTCATTATCATTTTGAAAATTAATTTTATATTTTTTTCAATATTAAATATTCTGTTATTTCATCATTATTAACTTTTACAGTAAAATGTTGTATTATATTTTTTCTTTTTACCTCTATTGATAAAAATATTAATATGAATCAAAAGTGTAAAATATACCTTCCTTAAATATCATTTATGTTTAAATCTTTTTTTTATAGTATTGATGTAATATAAAGTATTAAACTACTTAGTTAATATTATTTTGGTTCTATTTAAATAAAATAGAATAATAGTATTGAAATTGATGTAAAACCATTGACCATCACATTCTTGTATTTCTTGTTGATATTTAAATTTTTCTATCCATTATGAACTATGTAATAAGATATCGTTTTATAACTGAAAAGTGAAAATAAAGACAATTAAATAATTTTAAAATAAAACTATTTATAATATAAAAAAGTTATGATAATGAAAAAAATGACAATTATCGCAAGCGGTTTTTGCATAGTTTATAAAGCATATTGCTATGCTATTATTAACTATTACACGATTAAAAATTTTTTTATCCAGCCACACCTTCCGGTACGGCTACCTTGTTA
>JAHDDH010000005.1 GCA_020629455.1 Cytophagales bacterium
AGGATTATTTTCAAAGGAGGGGTTATAGTATAGTGAAAAGGTTTGATGAGATGGTGAAACAATAAAAAAGGGAGGTGTAGAAAAAAGTTTAGAAGGTGTTTTAAAATTTCTAGGATTTTTTATTTCTCGGTTGAGATATACTGACTATATTATACTGAATTTAAACCAAAAATATTTATTTAACCATTCATTATATAATTTTTCTTTGAAATACAACGGTATGCCCTCCTGTTGTATGTTTTTTTTATAATTTTTACCTTGATATACTATTTTCCTTATCTTCATCTTCTGATATTTTTTTATATGTAAAGCTATTATCTGCTATATTATTATCTAAATTTTATTGCTTCTCTTTCTGCTTTTCCATTTTTTGTTCCCATTTTTTTCGATTTCTTTTCAAATTTTTCATCTGTCTCATTGAAGTTTTTTGCTATTATTTCGTCTAAAAAATTTTTTTCTTCTGTATTGAGTGTCGTGTTACATACAACTCCTGAATTACGTAAAAAAATATTTTTTGCCAGAATAATCATTTCCTCTTGTAGAAACATCTTTTTTTTTACACTTTCCATACTTGTTTTGGTTTTTAGAGGAAGTTACTTTTTTGTATGTTTTTTGTGTTGTCATTTCTATTATTTTATCTATTCTATTATTTTTTAATTTATTAACTTTTTTTATCAAAGGTGTTGAAATTTTTTTTTGCTTCTTTGATAACCTCTATTCTGGTATATTGAACAAAGTTACTGAGTTTTTTTTTTTGGTTTTTTGACAATCTTCTAATGTTAGTTCGAATTTTTTTTTTTTGGACTGATAATTATATGCTTGTGTATGGTCTTTTTGTTGTTGTTTCATTTTTTGTAAATCTTCTAAATTTTTGTTTTTGAGCTGATTATATTTTTTGGACTGATAATTATATGCTTGTGTATGGTCTTTTTGTTGTTGTTTCATTTTTTGTAAATCTTTTAAATTTTTGTTTAGCAAGAAACTTATTTTTTCGAGCTGATCATATGCTTGTGTATGGTCTTTTTGTTGTTGTTTCATTTTTTGTAAATCTTTTAAATTTTTGTTTAGCAAGAAACTTATTTTTTCGAGCTGATCATATGCTTGTGTATGGTCTTTTTTTTGTTTTTGTTTTTGTTTTTGTTTTTGTTGTTGTTGTTTTTGTTTCATGTTTTGTAAATCTTCTAAATTTTTGTTTAGCAAGAAACTTATTTCTTCGAGCTGATCATATGCTTGTGTATGGTCTTTTTTTTGTTTTTGTTGTTGTTGTTTCATTGTTTGAAGTAAATCCTCTATTTCTTTTTTTCTTTTTTCCTCTTTATTTTCTTGGATTTGTTGCTCTTCATATTTTTGTTTTTTATTTTTTTTGTTACAGCAAATACAACAAAAAAAAGATATGCCGGTGAAAAAAAAATAAACAATGCAAGATTTTTTCATAAGTTCAATATTTACAGATTCAGTTACAAATTCAGTTAAATACTTTAGAAATTTTTTATATAATTTTTTTGTGTTTTATTTAGTGTTGATTTATATCTAAGTCTAATTCTTCTTTTTCTTATATCCCAAGACATAGGACTTTTATTTTTTTTCAGACTTTCTATTTTTTGTATAGTTTTTCTAGCTCCTCTATTTGATATGTGAATATTTTCGATTATTATTTTTTATTTCTGCCTCCAATTTAGCTATTTTTGATTTAGAGCTTCTTGCAATTTTTATGTCATTATTTTTGTTTGCTTTAAATTTTATAAACTATCAGCCATTGGTATTCTAAGATGTAATTATTTTTTTGAACCAAAATTTATAGATTAAAAAAACTCTTAAAAAACCACCATACAAACAAATTTTATTTTTGTTTCGTTTTGAGCAATTCATGAGTTCAATATCTTTAATCGCAAAAAAATTATGCAACAATACCTTCAGCTACTGCAAAAAGTAGTAGATCATGGCGTTAGTAAAGAAGATCGTACAGGCACAGGCACTTGGAGCCTTTTTGGTGATCAAATGCGATTTGATCTTTCCCAAGGTTTTCCGTTGCTCACTACAAAAAAAATACATTTAAAATCTGTAATCCATGAATTATTATGGTTTTTACAAGGCGCTACCAATATTGCTTATCTCAAACAACATCAAGTCAAGATTTGGGATGATTGGGCCAATGCACAAGGCGATCTAGGGCCTATTTATGGTTATCAATGGAGAAGTTGGCCAACAGCTGACGGAAAAAAAATAGATCAGATTAAAAATGTGATTGAAAATATCCAAAAAAATCCGCACTCTCGGCGTCTTATTGTCAATGCTTGGAACGTTGGCTCCTTGGAAAAAATGGCCCTGCCGCCTTGCCATGTACTTTTTCAGTTTTATGTATCAGCAAACACATTATCTTGCCAGCTTTATCAACGAAGCGCCGATATTTTCCTGGGGGTTCCTTTTAACATTGCGTCTTATGCATTGCTTACCATGATGATAGCACAAGTTTGTCAGTTGAAAGTAGGTACGTTTATTCATACGTTGGGCGATGTGCATTTGTATAAAAATCATCTTGCACAAGCAAAGACACAACTCCAAAGAACGCCTAAAGTGCTTCCACGGATGATTTTGAATCCATCCAGAAAAAATATTTTTGATTTTGTGTATGAAGATTTCCAAATACAGCACTATCATCCAGCGCCTGGCATTAAAGCGCCTATTGCTGTTTAAAGTTGTTGTATGCTGTTGTTTTTGATGATTATCTAAAAAATATAGAATGGATATTGTTATTGAAAATGTTTGCAAGTTTTTTCCAAAAAAAAAAGCAGTGGATAATTTGTCTTGTAACATACGTCAAGGATATATCACTGGCCTTTTAGGACAGAATGGTGCAGGGAAATCTACGTTAATGCAAATGATTGTAGGAAAAATAAAACCTACAAAAGGCAATATTATTATTGGAAAGTATTCACAAAGAACACACACAAAGCTGCTCAGCAAAAAAATAGGGTATCTTTCTGAGGAAAATCCTTTGTATGAGGGTATGTATGTCAGAGAATTTTTGAATTTCATGGGAAAAATTTATGGTTTGCAAAAAAAAGAAAGACAGCGAAGAATAGATTGGCTTATAGATCACTGTTCATTAGAAGAAATTATTTGTCAAACCATTACAACACTCTCTAAAGGACAAAGACAACGGGTAGGTATTGCTAAAGCATTGATTCATGATCCGTCGGTGTTAGTTTTGGATGAACCTACTACCGGATTGGACTCTCAGCAGTTGCAGAAAATACGGACACTATTCAAAAATATTGCCCCTCAGAAAACGATTATATTTTCCACACATATTATGGAAGAAGTGAGGATGCTATGTCAACGAGTAATTTTTTTGCAGCAAGGGAAGATTCAAAAGGCAGCACAGGAAAATTTTTTAAAAGACCATACTACAGTACTATATGTCCGTTTTGCAGAAGGCAATGTATCGGCTCTTCAACTATCCAAAATACCAGGGGTACAGCGTGTAGCAAGAGAAGAAAATGATTGGATTTTTTTTTCTCATCATCCACACATGGCGTCTGCTATTTTTCATTGGGCTTGTGCACAAAAACTAACGCTTACGATGATGTATGAAAAAAATGTACCTGTTAGCATGCAAAGGATTAAGCCATGAAAATTTTTTGTAGACTGGTTGTATGTCTATCTATTGTTAAATTTTTTAAAAATATCATAACCGCCTCATGTAATCATTGGATGATTGTAATTTTTAATATAAAATTTATCCAAAATGTATCAGATACACCCTGCATAACTTATTATTTTTATAAATATTTTTAGTCATTTTTGATACATTTGAGTGTATACTAAAAATAGTATCTTTCTTTTTTAAATATTTTTAAACTTTATCACAATGATGTTTGCTACTATGCATAAAAAATTTTTTTATTTTTTTTCTTTACTACTATTTTTTGCTTGCAAAAGCATGTCTTTTCAAGCGCATATACCACAGCGTATACAGGCTACAACACTGCAGCTTTTGGGTGATCATATACAGTATACCCTGCAAATAGATATTCCAGCATCAGTCATTAAAAAAAATTATGTCTATACTTTTGAACCTATTTTTTGCTATGGAAAAAATGAAGTAGTGACTTTAGACACTATTGATATCTCTATCAAGGATTCTTCAAAAGACTATCATACTGAAAAAGCATATCATTTTCCCTATAAAACTGGCATGCGTGAGGGAATACTCAAAGTAAAATGGTGTGTAAAAAATAAAAAAGGGAAAACTATACAAGAAGATATTGTTTTTTTACAAAAAGGAGTGATGACTACTGCACAATTGGTAAAAGTGCCTCAAACCGTGATTTTTCACAACATAGAGGTCAATGAAACTGCTACACAGACTTTGCATACCCGTTTTTTTTTTGATAAAGGACAAAGTAGCATACGTGCCGTGGATATGAAAAATTTTAAGAAAGATTTACAAAGCATCCAAAAGCATACAATCAAACAAATTTGTATACAGGGCAGCCATTCTCCAGAAGGACCTTCTGTATTGAATGAAACGTTAGTCAATCATCGAATTGTAAATACAAAACAATGGCTGGAAAAATATTTTCAGAAAAAAAATATTGATTACAAAACCACTGTTTTGTATAATGATTGGACATTGATGCAAAAACAATTAAAGCTTTGTAAAAATATGTCAACAGTAGATCAGGAAAGTCTGGCTGCTATAATAGCAAATTCAAACATGTCCTTCGAGGGAAAACAAAAAAAAATACAAAGTCTTCCTTTTTATGAAACAATTCAAAATACTGTATATCCTACTTTAAGAAATACAGATATTGTGATACAGTATATTCCAGTTTCCAAAACAGATGCGATGATTGAAGACATAGCAAAAAAATATTTACAAGAAGAAAAAAAATCTATATCTCTGACAGTAGAAGAATGGCAAAAAGCAGGATTTTTGGCAAAAGACGATCTTTTGTTGAAGGAAAAATGTTTCGAAAAAGTAGCCTCTTTACAGGGAGATGATATGAGCTACTGTAATCTTGGGAATGTTTATTTAGAAATGATTTTTAAACAACAGCATACAGCCAAAGATTTGACTTGGTTATATACAAAAGCCAAAGACTGCTTTGTATTAGCGTTAGAAAAAAATACTGATAATGCATGGGCTTACCTACAGCTGGCGGTTATAGATCATATGCAAAAGGATTTTTCAGCAATGAAAGCACATCTCAATCAATTGGCTGCTCTTACACAAGGATCTTTAGAAGAGTTGCCTATAGTACATGTATGTATACCTCTTTGTATACAAATAGGGGCTATAGCAATTGCTAAGGACTTTTTGGCAAAAGCAGCAGTTAATGCACATACAAGCTATCACAGCGCATTGGTCAATATTTTGCAAAACAACTACACACAGGCAAAAGAAGATCTTCAAAAATGCAGCACCTTAGCAGATGATGATCATACTACTCATTATCTCAAAGCTATGGTTGCAGCACATACAAATGATATTGAGCAGTTAACATTGCATTTACAGGCGGTAGCACAAAGTACAGTCAAAGACTCTAATCCATTTTTTGATATTACAAAAGATCAAGCATTCAAAAATTATCCAGAAATTATCATGCACGTCAATCAAAAGTAAAGCAATAGGTCAAAGGCTAATCAGTCCTTAAATATCTTTTGGTATTTATGCTTACATCAAAAAAACTTCCTTATATTTTGAGGCAGTTTTTTAATTAGATTATTTTTATTCTCCTATCTTTTTCCGCTATAGTACAAGTTTTAAATGTTTGTATTTTTGGTGAGTCTTTTAAAAATATATTTACCAAAAATATTCAAGGATGGCCAAATATTGCGCCAAATTTACTAGATCCCTCCAAAAAATAAACCATGAAAGCATTATCAAAAAAAATAAAACCAGTGGTCCGATTTGCGCCAAGCCCCACAGGTCCTTTGCATATAGGAGGCGTAAGAACAGCACTTTTCAATTATTTATTTGCTCAAAAGTATCAAGGAACTTTTATCCTTCGTATAGAAGATACAGACCAAGTGCGATATATAGCAGAAGCAGAAGATTATATTTTAAATACTTTAAAATGGTTAAATATTTCAGCAGATGAAGATCCTATCAAAAAAGGACCTCGTGGTCCTTACAGACAGTCGGAAAGAAAAAGTATTTACAAGAAATATATTCAACAACTCATAGCACAAGGACAAGCATATTATGCTTTTGATACACCAGCAGCATTGGAAAAATTACGCCAAAACTTACAGGATGCTAAAAGTAATACACCGCCTTATCATGCTGTGCACCGAACGCTTATGGAAAATTCTTTAAGCTTACCTGCTGACGAAGTTCAAAAACGTCTCAAAGATCAAGTGCCTTACGTTGTTCGTTTAAAGATGCCTATCAAAGAAGAAATTAGATTTTATGATGAAATTAGAGGATGGGTAAAGGTGCATACACATACACTGGAAGATAAAATTTTACTCAAATCAGATGGTATGCCTACATATCATTTGGCTAATGTAGTAGATGATGCTTTGATGCAAGTGACGCATGTGATTCGAGGAGAAGAATGGTTGCCTTCTACGCCTTTGCATGTTTTATTGTATCAATATTTAGGTTTTGCTATGCCAAAATTTGTACATCTGCCGTTGCTTTTAAAGCCTAAAGGTAAAGGAAAATTGAGCAAAAGGGATGCTATTGATCATCATTATCCTGTGTTTCCTTTGCCATGGTCTGATCATATCAATACACTTGACTTTAAAACTTTGGGATATTTTCCCGAAGCATTGGTCAATTTTTTAGCACTTTTAGGATGGAGTGATGGACAACAAAGAGAAATATTGAGTAAGGAGGCATTGATAGAAGCTTTTTCTATAGAACGGATTGGCAGTGCTGGCGCTAAATTTGATATACAAAAAGCAAAATGGATCAATCAGCATTACCTTCAACAAAAAAAGGATGTGACATTGATTCAATATTTAAATACATCATTAGCAAAAGTAGCATGCAAAAACTTGAATATATCTCCCAAAGAGATTCTTCCTTTGATCAAAGAACGGGCCTATTTTTTAGAAGATCTTTGGCAAGAGAGTAAGCAGTTTATTTTTTCTCCCTCTACATATGATGAGGTTACACTAAAAAAAAAATGGCAGCCTTTATATCATACATATTTTAAAGCATACATACAGAGGATACAAAATACTACGGTATTTGATCTAAAGAGCATTAAAGATACAATACAAACATTGGCTTATGAAAAAAAAATTAAGCTAGGACAAATTATGCCGATGATTAGGATTGCTATCACAGGTGTATCCCAAGGGCCTGATTTAACACAAATAATGGATTGTATAGGTAAAGAAGCAGTTCTTTGTCGGTTAAAAAATTTTGACTGTTTAATGAGTCAACCACGTTTTCTTAATCAGTAAGGAAAATAGAATTGTTATTTTTTTATTGTCTATAATCTATTTTTTAAGCATCCAGAAATATTAGAGCCTAAAAATGATGTCGTCTGTAGACATTCTATAGAAACTACAATATAGGGATCAAATTATAGTATGAGATATAAGTTTTTTAAAAAACATGTCAAAATTTTGTTGAAAAACACATTTTCATTAAAAATGATCTAAAAGAATTTTTTCACCTTCATTAAATTAAATTAAATAAATTTTTCAAGCGTTTTTTGATTCTCAAGAAAAAAGATGGGTATAGCAAAAGGTTTAAAACAAGGTATGAAAAGGAAAATTAGAGAGAAAAAGAATACAATTTTTTATGATAACAAAAAATTTATTAAACTATTCTTTTTATTTTTCCCTGGAGCAGATAGCTCAAATGACGGGGTTTAGTGGAAGTGAAAAATTTATAAAAGCATTAAAATTTAATCATTATGTTATTGATTGGAAAAAAAGCGCCAGAGTTTTTGGTAAATGTTGTCTTCAATGGCAATACTATACAACAAAATTGTTCACTTAAAGATTTGCGGGAAGGTCAGGCAGCTATTTTATTTTTTTACCCTAAAAATTTTACTTTTGTTTGCCCTACAGAGTTGTGGCAGTTGCAAGAGAACTTAACTAAGTTTCAAAAAAAATGTGTAAAAGTGATTGCATGTTCTACAGATACTGAAGAGACTCATTTGGCTTGGTTAAGAACACCTCAAAATAAAGGAGGTATTCAAGGGATTACTTATCCTTTAATTGCAGATGTATCCAAAACCATTGCTCATAACTATGGTGTACTGGCAGGAACATGGGATACTATAAATAGTAATAGCCAATTATTATTTCATGGGCATCCGATTGCTTATAGAGGTACTTTTTTTATAGATGAAAATGGAATTGTCAGGTATCAAGCAGTGAATGATTTTCCTCTAGGAAGAAATATTGATGAATTGTTGCGTATGGTAGACATGTGGCAATATCATCAAAAACATGGAGATGTTTGTCCTGCCAACTGGAAAGTAGGTCAGCAAGCTATGCAGCCTACACAAGCAGGTGTAGAAGCATATTTTAATTAAAAAATAGATCAACCTACAATATATTAGCCATATCATTTTTGTGATATGGCATTATGCTGGTGCTGGTATGGTAGTGGGATTGTATTTTGAAGGGCATTTGAGTAAGATTTGATCTGCAAAAAAGCATTGTGTTTGATAATGGCCAATGACAACAATTTGGTCTGCAAATTGTAAATCTTTGGGTAAAGGTGCATTATAATGTACTTTTTCTATTGTCTCTTCTTGATCTTTCATTAAAAATTCAGTATATAATATAGTATCAGCTTCACTTTTGGTATTGATATCAAAAGATGCCTGGTGTAGCTTTCCAATGATGTGTAATTTTTTAGGTTGCATTTTTTTAGCTTCTTTGAAGGTGACATATGTGCTGGCATTTTTACCAGTGATGATCATACATAGAGCAGTAAAAAAAATAATAACTAAACTAATGATGTGTTTTTTTTTCATACGATTGTTGAATTTTTTTTTCTAATTGACGTATTTTTTTATCTAAAAAAAACATAAAAATTAGACATCCCAATAAAATGATTACCAACATGGTAATGACTACATATATTTTACCCGATTGATAGAAAAAATCATCCACTACACTGGTGTGGTTGTTCATCGAAGATACGTTTGTGGTATGCAATAGAAGTAGGGAGTACAAAAAAAAGTATATGTATTTATTAATTTTCATAAGTGTATAGTAATTGATGTTTTAAGTTGAGGTAACGATGGATCATATTTGCCATAATAATACCCCACCATATCCATCCGATAATTGCTGGATAAAATATCCAGCGTAGGCTTCCGTCTAAGTCATATACATTAAAACCTGGATTTCCTCCATTACCAGGATGTAGTGAATCAGTGAGTCGTGGTAAAATAAAAAGCAAAAGTATAGACATAAAAAAAGCTAAAATACTATACACACTATTCATTTTTGCTTGTAGCTGTATATGTGAAGTAAAAGAAAATCGAAGTAAAAAATAAGCCGAATAAATGAGTAAGCATACAGCGGCACTATTTTGTTTAGGATCTCCACTCCAATATTTTCCCCAAGTAAATTTAGCCCATAACATTCCAGTCAATAAACCAAGTATACCATAGAGCATTCCTACTTGTGCAAAGGCATATGCTTTTCGATCCCAAAAAGTTTTTTTTGTTCGAAGAAAAAAAATAGCGTAAAGGAAAGAAAAAAAAAATAATGTCACCATGCCAAACCACATGGGTACATGAAAATATAATCCGCGGATGGTTTGGCCTAAGATAGGCAACTGAGGTACTTCTCCTAATAATCCAAAAATAAAAGTATACCCTAGGAGTAAAAATAACATACCATAGTGCCATTTTTTTACTGTTGCCATAGATAAGGAAAAAGAAGCAAAGACAAGAAAAAAATAATTACATTACTGCCCATGAGTAAACCAATAAGCTGCGGATGAATAATGCCATGCATAAGATATAATGTTGTTTTAAACAATAAAGCCACTACAGGTAATACAAGAGGAATTCCCAAAACAGCTGTCATTAGATAGCCATGGCGTGAACGAAAAGCGAGAAAAGATGTTAGGCCAAAAGTAAGAACAAAAAAAAAAATACCTCCCAAAAGAACTACAAAAAAATAAGGAAGATGAAAAAAATTGAAAGGAAAAAAAAATAAAATACCAAAGATCAGGAAAGTCAAAAAAGAAATCAGCAGCAGGATAAACGTGGTATATAATACTTTTGCTATCCAAAAAATTTCAGGCATAACAAGAGAAAAATAGTATAAAGGACGTTTTTTACAGCTAAAATAAAAATATTTAGGAATGATAAAAATGCTTATCAACACCATGCACAGCCAAAACTGTACATTCCAATAGCCTGTGTTAGAAGACATTTCAGCAATTTCAATTCCTAAATAGTGGATGAAAACAATACAAAATAAATATAGCAAACTACTGCTCAAAGCAGTAAAGTGTTTGATTTCTAATGATAAATCTTTGAGAAAAAGCTTTTTGACTTGCTGAAAGTAATGCAAAAGAAAATAAAGCGTAAAGGAAGGGGTGGGTATTGTCTATATTATTATTGTACGGTTATTGTTTGTATTTTTTGTTGAATTTTTCTATACGTCCTGCGGTGTCTACAAACATTTTTTTTCCAGTGTAGAAAGGGTGAGAGGCAGAACTAACCTCTATTTTGATTAGTGGATACGTTTTTCCATCTTCATGTTTGATCGTTTCGGAAGACTGTAAAGTAGATTTTGTTAAGAACTGTTTGTTGCTAGAAGTATCTAAAAATACAACAGAATGATAGACAGGATGTATATTTTTTTTCATGATGTTTGATTTTTTTCAATGCAATCGTATGGTTTTTTATAAAAAAATAGTTCGTAAATATATCATTTTTTTTTTGCTAGCTAAAATGCTATATTTGTATACATCGCGGGGTAGAGCAGTCTGGTAGCTCGTTGGGCTCATAACCCAAAGGTCGTAGGTTCAAATCCTACCCCCGCTACAATCTAAAAAATATTCCCAAAGAGGTCGGTATAACATTTAAAATTCAAAAATTGTTTAGCCTTCAATGTCTAAATTTCATCGACCGCTCACCTGGTTTTCTTCTTTACTTCCCATTTCCACACTTTGTTTATTAATTTTTTTAAACATTTTTTTATTAGGTCATGAAATATCCATGCAAGGACCTAATCAAATAGCCTTGATAGTGGCCAGTTTTGTAGCCATCGGTGTAGCATTTTATCATAGAATTTCTTGGAAAATTATCGAGCAAGGCATTGTACAAAGCATAGGAGAGGCAGTACCTGCACTGTTAGTTTTATTAATGATTGGTGTTATTGCTGGTTGTTGGCTGATAGGAGGTATTATACCTGCAATGATTTATTATGGTACTAAAATTTTGCACCCTTCATTATTTTATTTTTTTGCTTGTTTGTTTTGTATAATTGTGTCTTTAGCAGTGGGCAGCTCTTGGTCTACTATTGCAACGATTGGTCTTGTATTGGTAGGCATTGGTAAATCTTTTGGCTTGTCTAGCAGTATTGTGACAGGTGCTGTAATTTCGGGTGCTTATTTTGGTAATAAAATTTCGCCTCTCTCTGATACAGTGCTTTTAGCATCTAACATTACAGGTGTTGCTACTCATCAGCATATACGGTTTAGCCTTATCACCAATATTCCAGCCATTGTGCTGGCATTGATTTTATATTTGATGTTGGGTATTTTTTATCCACCAGTTGTTATTACCTGTCAACAAGATATCCAAACACTTCAATCAACACTCCAACAATATTTTTATATACATCCTTTTCTTTTTTTAGTGCCTTGTATTGTGATTTATCTTTCGATTCGTCGTATGCCTGCTTTTTTGGTGTTGGGCATTGGTGCTTTTTTAGGATGCTTTTTGAGTATTGTTTTTCAGTCTAAGGTTTTATGTTTGATTGCTAATAGTCTTGTGTTAGATTTTCCGGCGATTTATAGTAGTATCCTACAGGCTTTGTACGGAGAGGTACATATTGTCACACATCATACATTGTTAGATGCTTTACTTGTTTCTTTTGGTATGTCGGGTATGTTGCCTACTATTTGGTTGGTCTTAGGTGCTATGGTCTTTGGAGGAGTTTTGCACACTACGGGTATGCTTCGTTTCATCATAGAAAAAAGTATGTATTCCATACAAACAAAGCATTCGCTCGTATTTATGACTATACTGAGTGGTCTTTTTCTCAATATGACCACTGCCGAACAATACTTGGCTATTTTAATGCCTGGCAATCTTTACAAACCATTTTTTAAAAAAAATAATATTCCCTTAGTTCACCTAAGCCGTGCTTTGGGAGATGGTGCTACTGTCACTTCCCCATTGATTCCTTGGAATGCCTGTGGAGCGATTCAATCCAGTATTTTAAATGTTAGCACATTGAGTTATCTGCCTTTTGCCTTTTTTAATATCTTCAACCCTATCATCACTTTATATTTCACCTATTATCCACCCAAGCGATGGATCAGAAAATTATGTAATTATCAAAAATGATTTTCTAAACATGCTAGTTACTATTCCATGAAAAAAAATATGGTTCAATGGATGATTCGATTCATCTGGCTGAGTACTTTTGCTGCGTTGACCTCTATTTTTTTATTTTTTTTTGCTGTAAAATGTAATTTAGGACAGCTTTTTGGCAAGCTGCCGTCATATGCTTTGCTCGAAAATCCTACAACTGCCCTTGCCTCTGAGCTCTATAGCGCCGACGGCGTGCTTTTGGGAAAATATTTTCGTGATAATAGAACTAATGTTACTTATCAGGAAATTTCTCCTAATGTGATTAATTGTTTGATTGCTACTGAAGATTACCGATTTGAAAAGCATGTAGGCATTGATTTGAGTGGATTGGTGCGTGTGTTGATTTATTCTATTCTTTTAAGAAGAAATGCTGGTGGTGGCAGTACACTATCTCAACAGTTGGCCAAAAATCTTTTTAAAACAAGGACACAAAAGTATGCAGGTCATTTGAGTCATGTACCTTTTTTACAAACATTGATTGTGAAAGTCAAAGAATGGATTGTAGCCATACAGTTAGAAAGTGCCTATACCAAAAAAGAAATCATTACCATGTACTTGAATACGGTAGATTTTGGCAGTAATGCTTTTGGGATTCAAGTAGCTGCAAAAACGTATTTCAATAAAACAGCTGCTGTATTGACAATAGAAGAAGCTGCCCTGCTTGTGGGTATGCTTAAAGGTCCTACACGTTATAGTCCTATCCTGAATCCTAAATATGCTTTGCAGAGGCGTAATATTGTACTGTATCAATTGAAAAAATATCAATACATCTCATCTAAAAAATATAAGCAATTATATCAAAAGCCTATCCAGCTTTCCTACAAAGTAGACAATCAAAACCAAGGGATAGCTACTTATTTTAGAGCAGTGATTCGTTCGTTTTTGCTTACATGGGCCAAAAAAAATCATTTCGACTTATTCGAAGATGGGCTAAAAATTTATACGACTATTGATAGTCGTATGCAACAACATGCCGAAACAGCAGTACAAACGCATATGCAACAGCTACAGTATAAATTTTTTAAGCACTGGCAAGGTAAAAACCCTTGGATTGACGAACAGGAACGTGAAATTCCCTATTTCATACAAACATCTATAAAAAAAACTGATTGGTACCAAGCACTTGCACAGCAGTATGCATATGATCCAGACGCTTTAAAAAAATATCTTCACACACCACAAAAAAAAATGTTGTTTGATTGGCAAGCGCCTTTTGAAGCGATACAAACGCCTGTAGAAGCTTACCAACATCATAAAAAATTTTTGCATACAGGATTTATGGCAATGGATGTAAAAACGGGGCATATCAAAGCATGGGTAGGCGGTATTAATTTTAAATATTTTCAATACGATCATGTCATACAAGGCAAAAGGCAACCAGGATCTGTTTTCAAGCCTATTGTATATGCCGCTGCTATTGATAATGGCTACGAACCGTACTACAAAGCTGTAGATGCTCCAGTGACGTTTCACTTACAAGATCATTTACCTCCATGGACGCCCAAAAATGCCAATGGAAAATATTCTGGTAAAAGGATGACTTTAAGACAAGCCATGTCTCGGTCTGTCAATTCCATCACCGCTTATCTTATCCAACAGATTGGTGCCCATACAGTGGCTGATTATGCCAAGAGGTTAGGTATCACTAGCCCGATAGATCCTGTGCCTGCTTTATGCTTAGGGGCTAGTGATGTTTCAGTATACGATATGGTGAGTGTATACAATACATTTGTCAATCAAGGAGTATGGACAAAGCCTTTATACATCACTAAAATAGAAGACAAATATGGTAACACACTTGAAGAGTTTACACCTGTATGCAAAGAAGTTATTAGTTCATCTACCGCAAAAAAAATGATTTATATGCTCAAAGGAACTACCGAAGAAATAGGTGGGACTGCCCGGGGAATCAATAAAAAATTGAAAGAAGACAATGATATTGGCGGAAAAACAGGCACTAGCTCTAATCAATCAGATGGTTGGTTTATTGGTATTACCAAAAACTTAACAGCAGGTGTATGGGTAGGAGGAGAAGATCGCTGTATACGTTTTAAAACATTGGCAGAGGGGCAAGGAGCTGTGATGGCAAGGCCTATATGGGAAAAGTTTATGCTAAAGATTTACGAAGACGAAAGCATACCTTATCATAAAGAAAGATTTGATTGATCTAATTTTACGCAATGCCAACACCATCATCACAAGATTCCTTTTTAGATACAAACCTTGCAGCTGCCTTTCCAATTTTACAGCAAAAAATATATCAAAAATCATTGATCTATTTAGACAATGCAGCTACTACACAAAAGCCTATCCAAGTCATACAAGCTTTACAGCAGTATTACGAACAATACAACGCCAATATTCACCGAGCAGCCCATACTTTAAGCAGTATTGCTACCCGAAACGTAGAAGACACGCGTGCTATGATTCAACAGTGGATCAATGCAGCTACTACAGAAGAAATTATTTTTACCCAAGGCACTACAGCAGCCATCAATCTTGTGGCGCAAACCTATGCCAAACAACAGTTAAACGCTGGAGATGAAATTCTAATCTCTTTACTCGAGCATCATGCCAATATTGTACCTTGGCAAATGCTTGCCCAAGAAAAAGGGGTTGTTCTTAAAGTGATCCCAGTTAAAACCGATGGCACATTAGACATGGATGCCTTTGATCAGTTGTTAACAGCAAAAACTAAAATGGTAGCCCTTGTGCATATTTCTTCTACACTGGGCATTATCAATCCTATTGAACAAATAATCCAAAAAGCACACGCCCGTCACGCAGTAGTTTTGATTGATGGCGCACAATCTATAGCACATATGCCGATTGATGTACAACAATGGGATGTTGATTTTTTTGTTTTTTCGGCACATAAAGCTTATGGTCCCACAGGTTTGGGCATACTGTATGGAAAAAAACAATATTTAGAAATGATGCCGCCTTATCAAGGCGGCGGTGGCATGGTAGCCCATGTGACAACACATCAATCCAAATATCAGCCTTTGCCTTACAAGTTAGAAGCAGGTACACCGCCTATTGCCAGCATTTGTGCATTTCAAGAAGCCATTCGTTTTATACAAACAATAGGCTACACCAAAATTCAAAAAATAGAACATGCACTCTTGGTCTATGCACAAGAACTTTTACAAAAAATACCTGCTATCACCTTGTATGGCACTACCGATGTCAAAAAAAAAATAGGCATTATTGCTTTGAATGTTCAAGGGATGCATCATTTAGATGTAGGTCTACTGCTCGATGCGCGTGGGATTGCTGTACGTACAGGGTTATTATGTACACAGCCCCTCATAGACTACTGGCAAGTAGATGGTATGGTTAGAATTTCTTTGGCTGTGTACAATACATTTCAGGATATTGCCATCACGGTGCAAGCTTTAAAAAATATTATACAAAAACATGGCACATGATATTGCATTGACGGATATTTTACAAAGACGCCAAAAAATAATGGATGCTTTTCAATTTTTGGGAGAAGATCAACAGGCAAAGTTGGAGTATTTGATGGATCTTGGAGAGGCTCTACCATCTTTAACAGCAGCGCAGCGTTCCGAAGAAAATAAGATATCAGGATGCATGTCGAAAGTATGGTTGGTGCATCGTGAAGAGAAAGGTGTGTTGATTTTGGCAGGAGATAGCAACACAGTGATCACCAAAGGTTTACTGAGCCTTTTGATTCAACTTTACACTCATCAAAAACCAAAAATTATTATAGACCATGATTTTTCTTGGCTGCAAACCATTGGTTTATACCAAATCATTGGCGCTCAGCGGGCCAACGGATTTGCACATATGATTAATCGATGTAAGATGGTTGCGTTGCGTTATTATAAGCAAAAAGTATAGGTGTTTTTATGATTATTATCAAAGGTTTTTTAATTGGTTTTTCTATCGCAGCTCCTGTAGGGCCTATTTGTATTTTATGCATCAGGCAAACTATTGCTTATGGATCGGTAGGCGGATTGGTAACAGGCGCCAGTGCTGCTATTGCTGATAGTGTGTATACTTTAATAGCAGCTTATGGTGCTATGGCTTTGCAGTGTTGGATGGCTTCGTATCAGGCATGGTTTTATTTTGGAGGGGGTATTTTTTTGCTATACCTGGCACATCAAATTTTTCATACAAAGCTAGCGGCTATTATTGACCAACAGCATAAAAAGTATTCTTTATTTTCTGGGTTTTGCTATACATTTATTATGGTATTTATGTCTCCTTTTACAACGGTACTTTTCCTTTCTCTTTTTCAGGCTCATGGTATTTTTACTCAAAATTTTACTTATGTCTCAATGTTTGTGTTGGCTTTGGGGGTGCTGTTTGGGGCTATGTTTTGGTGGGTTGTGCTTGTTTTTTTTGTGTCTAAGCTATACAAAAAAAAACCTGTTTTTAGCTTTCAGGCTATTTTAAAAAACCGATGGTTGCATTGGACTATGTATGGGTTTCGGTTGCTTTGGCCTGAACTTCGTTATCATTCTCAAGTGCATTTGTTGATGATTATCAATCGGTTGTCGGCCTTGGCAATTGCTATTTATGGCTTGTGTACATTGTGTCAATTTTGGTTATGATTTTTTTCACAGGTTTTTGGATAGGTGTTTTATTGTAGTGCCTGTAGGAGTTGTTTGTATTTTATAGATATCTGATGACGGGTTGGGTGGATGAATGATGGTGTGCTGGCTCTTTCTTTGCCAATGGTGTATACACACGGTAGGGTTATGGTTGATATTTAATTATTCGAAACAGTTGTTTGTTCAACACAATAGATGGAGGGATGTCTCTTTATTATGAGTTTTTGTTTTATATCAATATTATGATTGATTGGTTGATGATACATATCACACAAGATTTATGTTTATTGTTTCTTAAGTGTTATGCTAGGGTGGTGGGTGCTTTTGAAGTATTGGTGATAAAAATATACTCACATATTTTTTTATGAAAGATTAAAAATAAAGGATATTATACTTTTTACGAAAATTTTGGCTTGTCTTTTTAAAAGTCGACACCAGTTTTATGGTTTGTTTTAATCAACTGTTTGTCAGTTGTAGCCATAGTATTTTTTTATTTATGTGTGCTTTATTTTTTGTGCTAAAAAAAAAGTGTAGTTGATGATGTCTTGATAGCCTGCTTTAGGTGCTTCTGTGATTTCAGAATGACCTTGATTATCCTCTATTTTTTTGATTCTATAGAGTTTCATGAGGATGATATCGATGATGGAGGATATACGCATTTCTTGCCAAGCATCTGCATAATACTGATTTTTTTTTTTGAGGAGGGCTTGTGTATTTTTAAGAATAGTTTGGTATTGTGTTTGTATAGTGTCGTTTTGAGAAAGAGTCTTTTCTTTTTGATTCTCTTTTGCTTCTATTTTGATAATTGCTAGGATACAGTAGTTGATGATACCAGCCATTTCCTCTTGAAGACGATGTCTTGGAAGTTCCTTATCAGTAGCTAAGTTGCGAAGAAGTTTGGCTTTGATAAAGATTTGATCTGTGATAGAAGACAAGCGTAAGATACGCCATGATGTTCCGTAATCTATATTTTTCTGAAGGAATATTTGCTCACTATAGGCTAGGAGCTCAGAAGAGGCGATAGGTTTTTGTGGCATTATTTGAATTTACAGCGACAAAAATAAAGAAAAGCCTATAAAATATTATAGGCCATGTATAATGGCCTATAGTATTAAGTGTTATAAAAAAGAATTATGCTGTTAGTGTAATGTCTGCTGATATACCTTTTGCTATTACTTTACTATCTTCTTCTATGCTTGTTTGTACAAGGATTACATCATTAGCTGCTAAAGCTGAAGTACCTTTTGTTAGATCAATCGTGACATTTTTTCCGTTTTTTAACTCAAGACCTGTTGCTTCAACTGTTTGGTCAATAAGATTTGTCATCACATTGGTAGTAGCACCAGTATTTGTTTTTAAAATAACATTGTAAACTATATTATACTTTTTTGTCTCTTCAAGATGATCTGTTGTGCTTAATGTTACAGAAAATGTCGCATCAACTTTTGTTACATTTTGAGCTACTTTTATTGTTTTATAAGCTACATATACTTCTTTTGCTTCAGTTTTTGCTTCAGTTTTTGCTTCAGTTTTTGCTTCAGTTTTTGCTTCAGTTTTTGCTTCAGTTTTCTTCTTTTTTTTGCAAGCAGTAGTAGAGATAATAGTACCTGTGAGTAGTAGGCTAGCGAATAATTTGGTTAGGTTATTCATAGTGAGTTATTTTTTGTTTTTTTAATTTTTAAAGCAACAATTTTAAAAAAAAAAATTGAATAAAAAAAATTGTATTAATCTATTATTCTTGAATTTTTAGATTACAACTTTACACATCATCACATAAGATATATTTACATGAAAAAATACAAAAAAAATACTGTTCATTCTTTATCATTTCCAGATGATTGGGGGCCTATCATGGGTATTTTGAATATCACGTCTGATTCTTTTTATGACGGTGGAAAATATTTAAAAGAAAAAGCCATTGAAAAGCATGTACAAGCCATGCTTGCAGCAGGTGCTTCTATCATTGACGTTGGTGCTTGCTCTACACGTCCAGGAGCTTTGGTAGTAGATGAAGCGATGGAGCTCAAAAATGTGTTGATGGGTATTCGTATCATCCAAAATATGCAAAAAAAATGCATCATTTCAGTGGATACTTTTCGTGCCAATATAGCTGCTAGAAGCATTCAGGCAGGTGCTCATATGATCAATGACATTAGTGCCGGTAGCTTAGACTCTCAAATGCTTGATTGCATCCGAGATTTGCAAGTGCCCTATGTGCTTATGCATATGCGTGGTACACCTCAAACGATGCCTTTTCTGACAGATTATGGCCATCATTTTATGGATAGGATCTTTTCTTTTTTTGAAAAAAAAATTAATACACTATCGCAAAAGCATATAAAAAATATCATCCTAGACCCTGGTTTTGGATTTGCCAAAACCGTAGAACAAAATTTTTTATTGCTACAAAACTTAGATCAGTTTGCACAGTTTCAATTTCCTTTAATGGTAGGATTATCTCGAAAATCTATGATCTACAAAACACTTCAAACCACTCCTTTGCATGCCGGCAATGGCACTACTGTATTACATACCCTAGCACTCACCAAAGGAGCTCATATTTTACGCGTACACGATGTAAAAGAAGCCTATGAAGCTATTACTCTCTACAAAAAAGTAAAAACAGCATGCTGATCAATTTTTTATTTCCAGTGATAAAATATGTTGTCATTTTTTTTGACATTATAGCTATTGTATTGCTATTTTATTGGTTATATGCTTGGCTTAAAGGCACGATTGGCCTACGTATTTTTTTAGGTTTTGTGATGATTTATGGGGTATTTTGGCTGTTGAAAGTATTAGGATTTCAGCTCATCACTGCTTTGCTGGGTCAGTTGATGGAGTTTAGTGCATTGGCAGTTATTATTCTTTTTCAGCAAGAAATTCGGGCTTTATTGTTTCGTCTAGGTCGTACGTACTCTATCCGTCAGCTTTTGCTCCGATGGCGTTTGCTAGGAAAAAAACCTGTAAAAAATATACATGTATCCACCATTTTGAAAGCCATTCCTAGACTACAAAAAATGCAGCTTGGGGCTATTATTGTTTTGTCTCAATATGATCATCTCAAACATATAGAGAGTACAGGAGAGTCATTGGAGGCTACTATTTCTGTACGTTTGCTTTTGTCTATATTTTGTAAACAAAGTCCTTTGCATGATGGTGCTGTGCTGGTATATGGTAATCGTATCAAAGCAGCAGGGTGTATTTTGCCTGTAGCAGACGTGCGTTCTACTTTAGGCTTAAGGCACCGTTCGGCTATGGGTATTGCAAGGATAGCAGAGGTATTGGTAGTCATTGTTTCCGAGGAAACAGGTGAGGTAGCAATCGCACAAGGAGAGAAAATTTTTGAAAAGCTTACTCTAGAGGAAGTGTGTCATATGATGCATCAATACTTACAACGTTGAGCCCTTATGTTTTGATGGGTGTATAGTCTATAGGTTGGGTGATTTTTACCAAATGTCCTTGGTGGTTATAAATCAGAATAATGAAGGTGTGTTTTTGTGTGCGTTTTTTTGATACATAAATTTTTATTGTTCTATTTTTTTCCAAGTCAGTGGTGATACCAACACGATTAATAGAAGATCTTATGCCACCGTTGATCGATATTAGATGCACATTTGCTTGTTTCCATGTTTTGTCATTTTTTATCGTGATAAAAAATTCTCTACTTCTATTATTCCGATTATCTATTTTTTCTACGACTTCTTCCTGTGCACAAGGTATTAAATATACGGGGGAGGTAGTTGTATCTTGTGTGGCTTTTTTGTGTGGCTGATGTACGATCTCTGTGGTATGATCTGCTTTTTTTTTATGATTACATTGGCACTGTGTCCAAAGTATGCCTTGTATACTCATGAGTAGTGGGATGGTGTATTTTTTGTGTGGGAGATACATGTAAGGATAGAATTTTATGTTAAAGTTTTGAGAAAAAAAATAAACTAAAGTATAAGCCCTGATGAAGGATGCTCATGCGTTTTGTCTAAAATATTTTTGTACTCATTTCAAAAATTATTTGTCTGCTTGCAAAGGATGATGACATGTATACGCATTGTTGGGGTTATGTATATCATGTGTCATAGAAGGATATTGTGTTTTACAAAGCGCTGTGGCCTTCCAGCACCTTGGATGAAAATAACAACCAGTGGGTAAATGAATAGGACTAGGGACGTCTCCTTGCAGCAGTATTCTATTTTTTTTTTGTTGAGGGTTTGGAGTAGGGATAGCTGAAAGCAGTGCTTGGGTGTAAGGATGTTGTGGGTTTTGATACAACGATTGCGTAGTGCCCGTTTCTACTATTTTTCCCAAATACATTACTGCTACGCGATGTGCAATAAATTCTACTACTTTTAGATCATGTGAAATAAATAAATAAGTAAGACCTAGTTCTTTTTGTAAGTCCATCAATAGGTTGATCACTTGTGCCTGTATAGAAACATCCAGTGCAGCAACTGATTCATCACAAATCATGAGTTTTGGCTCTACAGCCAAAGCCCGGGCTATTGAAATACGCTGTCTTTGTCCTCCGGAGAACTCATGAGGATATTTATATAATGCTTCTTTTGGCAGTTGTACATAATCAAGTAATGTATATATCCTTTGTTTTCTAGAGTTGCGGTCTTGGCCAATTTTGTGAATTTTTAATGGTTCTTCCAAAATGGTATAAACATCCATTCGGGCATTGAGCGAGGCATAAGGATCTTGGAAGATGATTTGTATGGATTTACACAGTTTTTTTTTTTGTGCATTATCCATGGTTGTAATGTCTTGTCCGTCAAAGATAATTTTTCCTGCGCTAGGACGTATAAGCTGTATGAGTGTTCTTCCTAAGGTTGTTTTTCCACAACCAGATTCTCCTACCAACCCTAACGTTTCTCCTGGGTGAATAAAAAAACTGACATCATTAACAGCATATAGTTTTTTAGTGGTACGTTGCAAAAAGCCTTGTTTGATAGGAAAGGCAGTAGATAAATTTTTTACTTGTAGCAGAGGTTTTGAAGTTTTTTCCATAGGAGATATGATCGTGAAGATGCCCAAAAAGGCGTTAAAGGTTTAATCTTGATGCGTTTTTGGATGTAAAGGATAAAAACAAGCAGCCCAGTGTGCTTGTGCAGCTAATGCAAGAGGAGGAGTTCCTTGAAGGCCTTTACAGGCTTCTTGGGCATATTGGCATCTGTTTTGAAAGCTACACCCTGAAGGAATTTCATGAAAAGGCGGCAATGTGCCAGGGATGGTTGACAGGCGTTGTTCATGGGATTTTTCAGGATGAAATGTAGGAATAGATTTGATCAAGCCTTGGGTATAAGGATGTTGTGGCTGTGCAAATATTTGATGTATGGGTGCTTTTTCAATAATTTTTCCACAATACATCACAGCAACATCATCACAAAATTCGGCTACTACACCTAAGTCATGAGTAATCATGATGATACTCATTGCTAATTCTTTTTGTAGGTTTTTGAGCAGGTCTAAAATTTGTGCTTGGATGGTAACATCCAATGCAGTGGTAGGCTCATCGGCAATCAAAATATCTGGTTTGCAAGCCAAAGCAATAGCTATCATTACACGTTGTCGCATGCCACCGGAAAGATGATGGGGGTAGTCTTTGATTCTTTTTTCAGGTGAAGGGATGCCCACCATTTGTAATAGTTCAATGGCTTTTTTTTGGGCTTGTTGAAGGCTGAGTTGTTGGTGTAAGATGAGTGTTTCTTGAATTTGGTTGCCTACCGTAAACACAGGGTTTAAAGAGGTCATGGGTTCTTGGAAAATCATAGAAATTTTATTCCCACGCATGCCACGCATACCAGATTCTGTCAGAGTAGTAATGTTTTGACCATTGAAAATGATGTCTCCTTGCAAAATTTTGCCAGTATCTTTTGGAATCAGCCGCATGATCGATAACGCAGTGACTGATTTTCCTGAGCCAGATTCTCCTACAATGCCTAGAGTACTTCCTTTGGGTAAGTCAAAAGAAATATTATCTACAGCTTTGATACTGCCTTGCCTTGTTTGAAATGTGGTAACTAAATTTTTTACAGATAGCATAGGCAAGTTATTTTTTTTTTAGTTTTGGATCTAGCGTATCGCGTAGTGTATCACTCAATAAATTAAAAGCAAGTACTATTAAAAACATGGCCAGTGTAGCAAAAGTAAAAGGCCACCAAATACCTCTGATCAGTTCTGTTTTTGCTTCATCAATCATTGTGCCCCAACTAGGGGAGTTTTGAATGCCTAGGCCTAGATATGACAACATAACTTCAGATTTGATGGCAACTTGAAAAATTAAAGCAAATTGTATGATGATAATATGCCATATGTTGGGTAAGAGGTGATACCATAATTTTCTAAAGTGGCTAGCACCAATGGCTGATGCTGCTAAAATGTATTCTCTATTTTTGTGCTTGATTACTTCCCCTCTAATTAATCGGCATATTCCTACCCACATAGTAACGCCTAGAGAAATATAGATAGCAACGATTCCTTTGCCTAAGATAAAGGTCAGGGAAAGCAAAAGCATGATGTTGGGAATAGAAGTGATTGTGCTATATAACCAAACAACACATGTATCCACTATACCACCAAAATAACCTGCCAATACCCCAAGTACGACTCCTATGATGATTGATAAAGTAGCCACAAAAAATCCTGTGCTCATGGCTACTTCTGTACCCTTGATGAGTTTGTCTAAAACGCTTCTGCCTAAAATATCTGTTCCACAGATATGTTGTAGACTGGGTGGTGTATGAGAGTCGCTTATTGATACATCCCATTGGTTGGCGAGTATACCTGTAGCAGCACATAAAGCAATTAAGCAACTGATACATACAATGCTCAAGGCAAAAATGTTGATTTTGCTTGTGAGAATATTACGTAAAAATATTTTCCAAAGGGGTGTTTTATAAGGATGTTGCATGTTTTTGAATGTAGATATTTAAGATCATATACAATGATCATAATTTTACACGTGGGTCTAAAATAGTGTAGATAATGTCTGTGAGTAGATTGAATAAGACAAATACAATAGCTGAAAGAATGGTCACAGCTTTAATCACAGGAAAATCAGAGGTATTGATGGCAGTGACTATAAAGTTTCCTAAGCCAGGAATTGCAAAGAAATTTTCGATGAGTAAACTTCCTAAGAATAAAAAAGGTAATTGGGTAATCAGATTGGTAACAATGGGTATCATGGCATTTTTTAATACATGTTTGAAAAGAACTGATACCTCAGATAATCCTTTTGCACGGGCTGTGCGTATATAGTCTTGGTTAATTTCGTCTAGTAAAATAGTTCTATACAGACGTATATCAGAACCAATACTGAGAAAAATGATGATGATTCCAGGCAAAAGAATGTATGAAATAAAATTAGGAAATCCTTTATCATAACCTGCAATTTCAAACCAGTCTAGTTTGAAAGCAAAAAACCACTGGAATAAAAGAATATAAGAAAGTATAGAAATACTCATTAGGATAATAGAAATCAATACCAAAGTTTTATCTAAAAATTGACCGCGATAAAAAGCAGATACCATGGCAATGATAATCGATAGCGCACAAGATATAATGAAAGGAGGAAAGCTAAGTGTAAAGGAAATCCAACCGCTTTCTTTCAAAGAAGTTATAATATTTTGTTTGGTATGCCAAGATTTACCAAAATCAAACGTAAAAATAGATTTGAGTAAATCAATATATTGGAGAAATAGTGATTTATCTAGACCCATTTCATGTCTTAAAGAGGCAATTTGTTTGGCTTTGGCATATTTTCCCAGCAATGTGAGAGCAGGATCACCGCCTACTATATTAAAGATAAAAAATATCAATGTTGCAATTCCGATTATAATGGGAATTGTATGGAGGAGTCTTCTAAGAATATAGGTTTTGAGATCCATAAAAAGGTTGTTTATTTTGTTGGGTGAAGGAAGATTTTACTTAAAAAAGAACCGTTATTCAGGGAAGCTACTAAGTATGGGCTATATTTTCGCTATTAAATCTGCTATGCGTTGTGCATAAGCACTTTCATTATCATACCACCCAATGATGCGGATGAGGTTGTTATAGCAGGCGGTTAAGCTAGCATCAAAAATACAAGAATGTGTATTGCCGATAATGTCAGCAGACACAATAGGGGCTGTAGTATAGGCTAAAATATTTTTCAATGTATATTTTGAAGCTTGTAACATGGTAGCATTGATGTTATCGGTAGTGGCTGGCTGTTTGATATGTAAAGTACAATCTACAATAGAACCATTGCCTACGGGCACTCTCATAGCCATGCCTTGGAGTTTTCCTTCTAAGGAAGGTATTACTAGACCAATTGCTTGTGCTGCGCCTGTAGCTGTGGGTATAATGGATTGAAAAGCAGCCCTTGCTCTTCTGAAGTCTTTGTGAGGAGCATCTTGTATGTTTTGGTCTGCTGTATAAGCATGTATAGTATTCATATACCCTTTTTCAATACCAAAATTTTCTTCAATCACCTTCACCATAGGGGCAAGGCAATTGGTTGTACAAGAGGCATTGGAAATTATTTTTTCATCGCCTTTTAAAATATGATCATTGACTCCTAAAACAATGGTAGGCACATTGCCTTTGGCTGGTGCGGAGATAATTACCTTTTGAGCACCTGCCTGGATATGCATGTATGCTTGTGTATCTTGTATAAATAATCCAGTAGATTCCAAAACAGTGTTGATGGCTAATGATTGCCATGGTAAGTTTTGAGGATTTTTTTCTGCTGATACTGCAATAGTTTGGCCATTGATAATGAGCGCTTTTTCGGTGACTTGTATAGTGCCTTGGAATTGGCCATGATGTGTGTCATATTGCAGCAAATGTGCTAGTAAATCAGGTGTAGCCAAATCATTGATTGCTACTATTGCGCAATTTTTTTTTTTAAGCAAGGCACGAAAGCTCATACGACCTATACGTCCAAAGCCATTGATAGCAATTTTTTTTTTCATATTTCGAAAATCGAAAATTTCAAACAAATAATTTCCTAATATAGAATATTTTAGGCATTACAATAAAAATTACTGTTGAAAAATAATGTTCAAATATTAGATGTTCATGGTATCTGATATATATTGAAAAGTATCATTTTGGCATTAAACTTTGTATTTTATACTTTTGTAGCGTTTCAACGGGGAGTTCTAAATTTAAATAAAATATATACATAATACGTTCGTATTTTTTGTAAAACATCCTATCATTAAGCTAAATTTTGCGCATGAATAATGACCATCTTAAAGAGTTATTTACTTCCTTTTCAAAGTTATACCATATCGATCATCCTACCCTCATCAAAATTTTAGAAGATGTATTTAAGGCCATGATCTTAAAAAAATATGGCAGTAGTGATAATTTTGACATCATCATTAACATTGAAAAAGGTGATTTGCAAATTTGGCATTTCCAGACCATTGTAGAAGATCATGTAGATCTTACACCCCATACAATCAATATTTCAATGGCAAAAAAAGTAGAAAAAGATTTTGAAATAGGGGAAGAATTAGCCAAAGAAGTACCACTAGCTTCTTTTGGAAGAACCTCTATCAGCTTTGCGAAAAATCTTATCATAAAAAAAATTAAACAATTCAAAATCAATCGCAACTACCAAAAGTATAGCCAACTGATAGGGGAGATTATTACAGGAGAAGTTTTACAAACACTAAAATATGAGATCATTATTATAGACAATGAACAGCAAGAATTGATTTTACCAAAGTCAGAACAAATTGATAAAGATCGTTATAAAAAAGGGCAAGACATCAAAGTCATTGTCAAAAGTGTTGAATGTCGTAATCATTACCTGAAGATTATTGCATCGCGTACTTCTCCTCAATTGCTGATACAGCTCTTTAAGCAAGAAATACCCGAAATAGCCGATGGCATTATCCAAATCAAAAAAGCCGTGAGGCAGCCAGGGCAAAGAGCTAAGGTGGTAGTCACTTCACAAGACGATTTGATTGACCCTGTAGGTGCTTGTATTGGTATGAAAGGTGCACGTATCCATAGTGTTGTACGAGAGCTGCGTAATGAAAGTATAGACGTTATTCATGATACCAATAATCAAGATCTCTTTCTTGCTAGGACACTTAGCCCTGCAAAGATTAATAAAACACAGTTGCTAGAAAATGGACGTATAGCCGTTTATCTCTTACCCGACCAAGTTTCATTAGCTGTAGGAAAAAATGGACAAAACATAAAATTAGCCAGTGAATTGATTGGCAAGCCTATTGATGTATACAAAGAGCTTAGTGACCATGAACAAGACATTCATTTAGATGATTTTTTGCCGGAAATAGATGCTTGGGTGATACAAGAGCTTAAAAATGCTGGTTTTTACACAGCAAAAAGTATACTTGCGCTATCAAAAAAAGACCTCGAGGAAAAATTAGATCTTGAACACCAAACAATAGAAGATTTATACCAAGTCTTGAGTAAAGAGTTTTCTTAAAGACAGATTTGAAACAAAAAAGCTGTTAACATTAGCATTATACCATCTCCTTTTTAAAATCATACAATATTCCATGGCTGAAAAAATTCCCCAAAATATGCGATTAGGCCAAGTAGCAAGAACACTCAATGTAGGCACGCAAACAATTGTAGACCATTTGATTAAAAATGGCTTTATCATTGATCATAAAGTCAATACTAAAATTACAGCCCAACAGTATCACTGCCTAACAAAAGCATTTGCCAAATCCATACAAGAAAAAAAGCAAGCAGCAAACATTACTATTGAAAAAGAAAGTAATTCCCCCAAAACAAAAGCACCTGAAACATCTCAAAAGCCTATAATCAACAACAATAAAATACAATTGATGCCCCAGTTTCAAGCATTGAAATGTTTGGGAAAAATTGATATTGATAATATCCATAAAAAACCTCCTGTAGTTGATAAAAATAAAATTGATCTACAATCACAAGTGCCTACTACTGGCCTTAAAATTGTAGGAAAAATGGAGATACCAGCCAAAAAGTCCATACAAAAGTTTAAACAAGTGACAGCCTCGGATGTGGTGAACAAAAAAGCGAAATACCCTACAGAAAAAAGAATTAAAAGTAAAAATAGAAATACAGCACCTAAAGTTTCTAAAAAGAAACCAGCAATAGAAATATCTCAAAAAGAAATACAAGCAAAAATCAAAAATACACTACAGCAGATTGCCAAAGACAAACAAGTAGAAAAAAATGTAGTAAAATATAGAAAAGAAAAAAGAGAAATTTTTGCACAAAACAGAAAAGAAGCACAAATCAAAGCAGCAGAGGAAAAGAAAATATTAAAAATTACTACATCCGTCTCGGTCAATGATCTTGCTATACTCATGGAAATACCTGTGAATCAATTGCTCACAGCTTGTCTTTCATTGGGAGTGATTACCTCTATTAACCAAAGATTAGACCAAGAGACCATTGGCATTTTGGCAGAAGAATTTGGTTATACAATACAATTTACCACACTTGAAGAGCAAATCGAAGACCCTTCAACAATATCAGAAGAAGAAGAAGCATTGTATGAAGAGCGTGCACCTATTGTTACCATTATGGGGCATGTAGATCATGGAAAAACATCTTTATTAGATTATATTCGCCATACACAAGTCACCAAACAAGAAGCCGGTAGCATCACACAGCACATAGGGGCTTATGATGTACAAACCAAAGACAACAAAAAAATTGTTTTTTTAGATACCCCAGGGCATGAAGCCTTTACAGCCATGCGCGCCCGTGGTGCTAAAATTACAGACATTGTAGTTATTCTTGTAGCTGCCGATGACAACGTGATGCCACAAACCAAAGAAGCTATTAGTCATGCTAAAGCAGCTGGTGTGCCCATCATTATTGCTATCAACAAAATCGATAAGCCCCAAGCCAATGTGGACAAAATAAAAGAAGCGCTTTCTAAAGTAGATGTTTTGGTAGAAAGTTGGGGTGGAAAAATACAAAGCCAAGATATATCAGCAAAGACAGGTGCAGGTGTTGATGAATTATTAGAAAAAATACTCTTAGAAGCTGAATTACTCTCTTTAAAAGCTAATCCTTATACAAAAGCCCAAGGAACAGTATTAGAAGCTTCTCTAGATAAAGGTAGAGGCTATATAGCCACGATTATTAATCAAAAAGGCACTTTACAAATAGGAGATGTGATTCTTACAGGTATGAAATATGGAAAAATAAAAGCCATGTTCAATCATCAAGGACAAAAACTTAAGTCCTTGCCACCTTCTACACCGGCACAAATTTTAGGACTTAATGGCGCACCACAGGCAGGTGATACTTTTTTGATTATGAAATCTGAAAAAGAAGCCAGAGAAATAGCTCTTAACAGAGAAAAAGTACACAGAGAGCAAAATATACAAACCAAGAAAAATATTACACTCAATGAAATCAGTCAAAAACTAGCCAATGATCATTCTCAAGAGCTCAATATACTCATTAAAGGAGATGTAGATGGTTCTATACAAGCATTAGCCGATGCGTTATACAAGCTATCTACAGATGAATTAAAAATTCATATTATCCACCAAGGGATAGGCCAAATATCAGAGTCAGATGTATTGCTAGCTACGTCTTCCAATGCTATTATTATAGGATTTCAAGTGCGTCCTACACCACAAGCAAGAAAAGTTGCTGCCAAAGAAGGCATAGAAATTAATTTATACAACATTATCTACGAAGCGATAGAAGCAATAGAGAAAGCATTGAAAGGAAGAATGGTGCCAAAAGAAGAAGAAAAAATTACAGGGTATGCCCTTGTAAAAGCTTTGTTTAAAATTAAAAAAGTAGGTATGATTGCAGGTGCTATGATGAATGAAGGAGTGCTTCATAAGCAGAATCCTGTAAGGTTGATACGTGATGGAGCTGTGATATATACAGGTACTATTCATCAACTCAAACATTTCCAAGAAGAGATCAAAACTATCAAAAAAGGACAAGAATGTGGTATCAGTATCAAAAATTTTAATGATATAAAAATAGGAGACCAAATCGAAGGGTTTGAAAAAATTACTATAGCGCCTTAATTATCAATTAGATATTTTATGTTTTTTTTAGAGACGCTGACTGTGTTAGCAGCGTTATTGATTGGCGCACGTTTAAAAGGGATCGGTTTAGGTCTTATGGGAGGGATCGGTTTAGGCATATTGGTGTTTTTTTTTCGTTTACAACCAGCACATCCGCCTATAGATGTTTTGCTTATCATCACTACAGTAGTGACAGCAGCCAGTGTATTTGAAGCGTCTGGTGGATTACAATATTTAGTACACCTTGCTGAAAAAATTATTCGTAAACATCCTTCAAAAATTACTTACCTAGCGCCTATTGTTACATATCTTTTTACTTTTTTGACAGGCACTTCTCATATTTGCTATGCTATTTTGCCTGTAATCGCCGACGTAGCCCAAGAGGTTGGTATTGTATCCCGAAAGCCTTTATCTACAGCGGTTACTGCTTCACAGCAGGCTATTACAGCAAGTCCTATTTCTGCAGCTACAGTCATTTTAGTCAGTTTATTGATCCCTTACCATATTTCTCTGTTTGATATTTTAAAAGTTTGTGTTCCAGCTACGTTTTTGGGGAGTATGATTGCTGCTTTTGTAGTGAGTCAACAAAAAGATCAGCAGCTCCAACACCTTTCAAAAAATATATCTTCGTCGACAAAAAATCAAAATACCATTCTTACACCTTATGCATCTAAAACTAAAATAGCATTGATGATTTTTTTGCTTGGTATTTTATGGATTGTTTTTTTAGGCGCTTTTCAGTCTTACCGTCCTACATGGGGGGCTGGTGATCAAAAGACAGTGTTATCGATGGCTCCGATTATTGAAATTTTGATGTTGACTACTGCGGGCTTGATTGTGTTATTGTGTCAAGTAAAAATTCATACAATTGCCAAAGGAAAAGTATTTACAGCCGGTATGCAAGCCATTATTGCTATTTTTGGTATTTCTTGGTTGGGCAATACTTTTTTTAAAGCTAATGAAACAATGATTATTGCTGCAGTGCAAGAAAACATTATAGCATATCCCTGGCAGTTTAGCTGTTATTTATTTTTACTGTCTGTGATCATGCTCAGTCAAGGGGCTGCTACTTGTACTTTAATGCCTTTGGGTATTGGCATAGGTTTGCCAGTACCTTTACTTATTGCCATGTTTCCGGCAACTAACGGATTATTTTTTATCCCCAACCATCCGGCAATTTTAGCTGCCATCAACTTTGATTCTACAGGATCTACCCGTGTAGGGAAATATATTATCAACCATAGTTTTATGTTACCAGGCATTACGGCTACAGTAACGGCTGTAGCTATTGGGTATGGGTTGATTCAAATATTTTTTTAAGTCTTTTCTTATTTAGTTTTTTTATGAGTCGACAAACGAAATTATTACTCAAAATCATGGCTATTTTTCTATTTATCTTGACTATGGGTATGCATTTTGGATTTATTATTATCCCAATATTGCATAGTTGGAAGTTTTGGTTATTGGTTTTGGGTTTTTTGTTGTTGCTCGTTAGTCAGTAAGGGGATGGTTTTGCTGATAGTCTATTTTTTTAATATATAATTTTATATGTCTAACATATCGTACTATACTCCTGAAGGGTTTTCTAAATTGAAAGAAGAATTAGATTATCTCATCATAAAGGGAAGAAAAAGTATAGCAAAGCAAATAGCTGAAGCAAGAGCAAAAGGAGATCTTAGCGAAAATGCAGAATATGACGCTGCTAAGCATGCACAAGGGCTTTTAGAGCTTAAGATTACGAAGTTGGAAAAAATTATGCAACATGCCCGTGTTTTAGCAAAAGATCAAGTAGATACTACACAAGTTTCACTCTTTACAACTGTAACAATTAAAAATAAACAACAAGGTCGTACATTATCTTATACCATAGTTTCAACAGCAGAAGCGGACCTACGCAAAGGAAAAATATCTATACAATCACCCATTGCTCAAGGAATTTTAGGCAAAAGTATAGGCGAAATGGCGACTATTCAAACTCCTGCTGGTTCAATGGATGTTGAAATTATAGCCATTGATTAAGGTAATCCATCCATTTAAACATTATGTGATTGCCATCATGATAGCAGCCAAAAAATATTTTATTCTTTTTTTAAAAGGCCTATCCATTGGAATAGCCGATTTGATTCCTGGTGTTTCTGGGGGCACTGTAGCATTTATGCTAGGTATTTATGGATCCTTAATGCAGTCCCTTACACAGATTGACAAAAAGATGTTCTCTTTATTATGGAAAAAAGAGTATCGTCTATGTTGGCAACATATACAGGGTAATTTTTTATTAGCTGTTTTTGTTGGTTTGTTGATAGGTATTTTTTTTTTTTCTCCATTCATTTTATGGGTATTGACTCATTTTTCGTTTGTGCTTTTTGGTTTTTTATTTGGTTTAATCTTGACTTCTGGTATTTTTTTTTTTCAAGATATCTCTAAAAAAACATGGCAGCATTATAGCAGCTGTTTTTTTTCCTGTGCCACTACGTATCTGCTGATGGAGATGGGTATTTTGGCTACACCTCATACTTATATTTGGTGGTTGATTGCTGGTATGTTGGCTATAGTTGCTATGGTTTTGCCCGGTATATCTGGCAGCATGGTTCTTTTATTACTCGATAAATATACACTGCTTTTGCAGGCTTTGCAGAATTTTCAATGGGATGTTTTGTTGTTTTTTTCCTTAGGATGTGTGTTGGGCTTGCTTTTTTTTGCTCGATGGATTCAATGGCTTTTATTATATCATCAAAAAATGTTGATGTCGGTTTTAGTAGGTTGTATGTTGGGGGCTTTATATAAAGTATGGCCATGGCAAGCTACTTTGACTGGAATTAATTATCATCTATTGCCGTGGCATTTTACACATATGACAGGCCATCCTTCACGTATTTTTCTTGTGCTTTTTTGTATGTTTTTTGGGGGATTTTTTTTTATTTATATGCAAAAAAATATCCCAAAGTCCATCAAAGATTCATCTTAGTGTTTGTTTATTCAGTATCATTTAACATCATTTTAGCTATTGATTATTTTTCTGTGCATGGCTTTTGAGTATGTTTTTTTAAAAAAAGTGTACTTATGACAACATAGTATGATTTGAGGTCAAAAATTGATACACGATTACGAAACTCCATGTCTTACTTTTCTGGTTTTCCTTTTGTACGCATTGTTTTTTTTTTTACCATAGGGATCTACAGTTATACTGTTGTACCAATGCATCGATGGATGATCTTTATTGGTTGTTTGGGGCTGATATGTTGGTTAGTTGTCTGTTTATTAAAAAAAAACTCTATACAGAAAGGCATTTTTTCTTTGGTTCTGTTGGTTTTTTTGGGCTATGCACAAACGTATCTTCAAGACCCTACAAAAAATCCTTATCATTTGATTCATTGTGATTTATCTGTTATCACAGCTTATGAAGCACGGGTGATTAGTGACATTACACCAAAATCTAAGAGTCAAAGTATGATTGTAGAAGTTCAAGGAGTAAGAACAGGACAACAATGGCGTAAGGCTGTGGGAAAGATGATTTTGTATTTTCCTATCACGATGAATTTGTCTTTACAATATGAGGATCGAATTTGTATAGTAGGTGCTCCTCAGTTGATTCCTACTTCTCAAAACCCTCAAACATTTGATTATAAACATTTTTTAAGCTTACAGCGTATACATCATCAGCATTTTATACAATCGTATCATTTTCAAAAAATTGGTAGTAGCTCATGGTGTCTTGCCGGTTATATGTTGAAGATCAAAAAATATTTTTCTGCTGTACTCACAAAATATATTACACATCCACAGGCATATGGTATTGTGTTGGCTTTGGTTTTGGGCAATAAAGAGGCTTTGACATTTGATTTGAAAACAGCCTATGCAGGCACTGGCGCTATGCACATTTTGGCAGTTTCAGGATTGCATGTAGGTATTTTATTTTGGATGATGAGCAATGTATTGCAAATGATCCCATTTTTTCGGCGTTCTCGAGGGATATATACAGGTATTATTTTGTCTTTTTTGTGGTGGTATGCTGTATTGACAGGGCTATCACCTTCGGTGATGCGGGCTACTACCATGTTTTCTTTTATCATTTTGGCAAAACTATGGAGTCGGCATACTAATATTTACAACACGCTTGCACTTTCAGCTTTCTTTTTGCTTTTTTGGGATCCTTATTTTCTTTTTTCTGTAGGATTTCAGCTTTCTTATTTGGCTGTTTTGGGTATTGTTTATCTACAACCAAAAATTGAACGCTTATATATAGCCAAAAATTTTTTGATGAAAAAATGGTGGTTATTGTCTACTGTTTCGATAGCAGCACAGATGGCTACGATGCCTATTAGTTTATATTATTTCCATCAATTGCCTACCTATTTTTTATTGGCCAATTGGGTGGTAGTGCCTGCCGCTTTTTGGATGATGATTGGTAGTTTTTTGGTTTTATGTTGTAGTTTTCATAGTTTTTTGCATGTAGCTAGTGCTTTTGGCTTGGAGCATTTGATTTTGGGGGTCAATCATTTTATATTTTGGCTGAGCACTTGGCCTTATAGTCAAATAAAAGGCATTTTTTTGAGTAAAGAAGCAGTTTTTTTGATTTATGGAGGATTAATTTTTGTTTTGTCTGGTTTTGCTCGGCGTTGTTTACAAGATTTTTTGAAAGCGGGGGTTATATTTTTAGGGCTTATTTTTTTGTGGGGAGCTAATATTTTTTTACAAAAACGTTCTACAGCTGTTGTTATTTATAGTATTCCTAAACATCAAGCAGTTGCTTTTTATCGAAAAAATAAAAGTATTGTATGGACTGATGCTGATTTGAAAAAAAATTCACAAAAAATAAATTATTATATCATGCCTCATCAAAAGGCAATGGGTATTATGCATACTCATTTTTATGCTTTGGATACTGTAAAGTGTACGCAAAATATGGAAATACAGAAGTTTCAAGGAATGTTCTTAACAGTTTTTCAAGGGAAGATGATGGTAATCATTCCTCAAAAAATAGGTCCTTTGCCTGTATTACAGCAAAAAATAGTGGTTGATTTTTTATTTTTAGACCATGCTTTTCCTGCTTCTTTGATGACGTATGGTGAGTGTTTTCAAATCAAACAGGTGATTATAGGGCATCGTGTTCAACGAAAGGCCTGGAAAAAAATATTGAAAGAAGCAGAAAAATTGAAAATTGTTTGTCATGATTTACGTACTGCTGGTGCTTGGCAATATGCAGGAAAATTTTAAAATGAAGAAAGGCATAAAGTGCCATATCATTTTTTAGCGGTAAAGAAAGCGATGGGCGTTTTTCAATTATTTATTTCAAAAAAATAAAAATTATATACTATGCAAAAATTATCATTTACCAAACTGATCAGCTATTTCATTAAAGGCATACTGCTGATTTCTCCTTTTGCACTCACGCTTTATATTATTTCTACTTTGATTACTTGGGTGGATGGGCTTTTGGGTGTTGCAATACCGGGTATAGGAATTTTAATCATTTTGGTTTCTATCACTGTTTTGGGTTATTTTGGTTCTACTCTTTTTTTTAAATCTTTTGTACAGTATATCGAGTATTTTTTTTTACAGATTCCTTTTATCAACATGATTTATACTTCTATGAAAGAGGTCATCACTACTTTTGTAGGAGATAAGAAAAAGTTTAACAAACCTGTGATGATTTTGGTCAATAAGGATACCAATATCCGTAAAGTGGGCTTTATCACACAAGAAGATCTTCAACAGTGGAAACTACAGGATTATGTAGCGGTGTATGTACCTTTTTCTTATGCTTTTTCTGGTGAATTTTTACTGATTTCTAAAGAGCGTATACAATTCCTTAACATCTCTAGTACCGATGCTATGAGGATTGTGATCTCTGGAGGTATTACAGGTTTTAGCCAAAAAAATACCAGCAAAATGTCATCAAAAGCAGTGAAAATTTAATTTTTTTATTATTTCTTTAATTATCCAATCATTATGAAAACACAAGGCAATATTGCTATTCACACGGAAAATATTTTTCCTATCATCAAAAAATTTTTGTATTCCGATCAAGAAGTATTTTTACGAGAGTTGGTAGCCAATGCAGTAGATGCTACACAAAAATTACACCAGCTAGCTGCCATGGGCAAATATGAAGAGGCATTAGGTAAAGGAGAAATTCATATTACTTTGGACGAAAAAAAAAAAACTATCACTATCAGTGATCAAGGGATTGGTATGACCAGTGATGAGGTGAAAAAATATATCAACCAAATTGCTTTTTCAGGTGCTGCTGAGTTTGTAGAAAAATATGAGAAAGATCATTTGATTGGTTCTTTTGGTTTAGGATTTTATGCTGCCTTTATGGTAGCCTCTAAAGTAGAAATTTTTACACGTTCTTACCAAAAAGAGGCTGAGCCTATGCATTGGCAGTGTGCAGGAGATACTAAATTTTCGTTAGAAAAAACAATCAAAAAAACAGTGGGCACAGATGTTGTTTTACACATCAGTGATGAAGCCAAAGAATATTTAAACAAACAAAAAATTCAGTCAATTTTAAAAAAATACGGCAGATTTCTTCCTTTTCCTATTTTATTTGAAGGAAAACAAATCAATGACACTGCGCCTCTTTGGACCAAAACACCTAGTACCCTTACGGATAAAGATTACAAAGATTTTTATAGCCAACTTTATCCCTATCAATGGAAAGAGCCTTTGTTTTGGATTCATCTCAATGTAGATTATCCTTTCAAATTGACAGGGGTTTTGTATTTTGCTCAACCCAATGAAAAGGGAAACTTTAAAGATGGGAAAATTCAATTATATGCCAAACAAGTTTTTATTACCGATGAATTAGCCCAAATTGTACCTGATTTTTTGAAGCTTATGCATGGAGCTATCGATTCTCCTGATATTCCTTTGAATGTATCACGTAGTGCACTGCAATCCGATGGTAATGTCAAAAAAATAAATACTTATATCACCAAAAAAGTAGCCGAAAAATTAATCTATTTATTCAAAAATGAAAGAAAAGCATATGAAGAAAAATGGGATAGTATGAGTTTAGTAATTAAATACGGCTGTTTGACAGATGATAATTTTTATGATAAAATACAACCAGCACTTTTGTATAAAAATACCGAAGGTGAATACTTTACTCATGAAGCATATGTTGAAAAAATAAAAGATCATCAAACAGATAAAGATCAAAACTCAGTAATTATTTATACAACAGATCCTATTACACAAGATATCCATATACAACAGTGTCAGCAAAAAAAATATGATGTAATTGTAGTTGATTCAGTAATTGATCCACCTTATATTCAGTTGATAGAAAACAAGCAAACAAAAGTGAAATTTAGACATGTTAATACCGAAACAGCTGATCAAATTATTGAAAAAGATTGTAAGGAACTATCAGTTTCTTTGTTAAAAACCGTTGAAGAAAAAAAGATTAAAGAAATGATTTCGAATGTGATTGACAACAAACTATATTCATACAAAGTAGAAGCACGAAAAAATACAAACTTTCCATTGATGATGTATCTTACAGAAGAGACACAAAGATTACAGAAAGTAAACATCAATGCAAGCACAAATGAAGATTCTATAGCAGCCTTGCCTTATACTGTAATTATCAATACCAGCCATCCAGTATACCCTGCGATCTTGTCTGAAAAAGACCCAGCACAACAAAAAAAGTATCTCCAGCATCTTTATGACCTGGCACTACTTACACAAAATGCGCTGGAAGGCAATCATTTGACAGCTTTTATACAAAGAAGCATTCAATGGATGGAAAAAAAATAAAAATATTTTTTTGATTTAAATTAAAAGCATGGCTATTAAGGCCATGCTTTTTGTTGTGTAGTATTGCTAAAATATGTTGAATTTTAGCATATGGGTATTTTTTATAAAGATAATGATATCAAAAAAAGAAAAATAGACTGTGTTAAAAAATTTAGATACAACCAAATATTAATCAAAAAAAGACCAACAAATCCCTATATCAAACAGAATGCGTTGTCCAGGATAGTCGGGTGTTATAAAATATCCTGGATTGATCCATCCTTGATTCAAATGACCTACTTTTAACGACATTTTGAAATTATTAATTTTGAAGTTAAGAAATGCATTCATCAAAATATATTCATATATACGAAAATCTTTTTGTTTGAAAAATTGTTGTATCCGTGGATCATAACGATCGGCATCATATGAAGATTTGAAATGCCATTCAACACCTCCTTCTAATCTTAACCGATTTTCCCACAAGTTTCTATGCGCATAATACCATTTGCCATACAAATGATAAACAGGGATATCATACACAGCTTTGGCAGCACCTACTACCTGTGTATACACCAAATGATGATCTAAGTGCAAGTATCGAAAAAATTGAAAATTCCATTGACATCCTGGCGATATGATTTGTGTATGACCTTTCGCTTGTGTGGGCTGTTGATTATTTGAAAAATAAATAGGATGCTTGATTTCCATCCAACATATGTATGGATATATAGTTGAAAAATTCCCAGGCATTGACCATTGAGTTCCTGCTTTAATTTGTTTGACAATTGGTTTTAAAAAATTATGTTCCCAATCAAAATAACTTCCCTTGTAAGATTGTACAAAAAGAGAAGGATGGTGCCTTTGCTGTTGTAAAGACACATAGGCTTTATGATATTGGTATTTTGTTTTGGCCTCATAAGCGCCTTGTGGTAAATACGATATATGTTGTTGGAAAAAGTGTTTTTTTTTATCATCCAAATGATAACGGATACAACCTTTATAATAATTTTCAAAAATTTTTTTTTTTTCTCCATACTGCTTGCTATAAAATGCCTGTATACTTTTGCCTTGATAGCCCAGTAAATAAAACCATGGCCCTACATCTCCTTTGATGCCTGTTTCAACAAAATATGTTCTTAAAAAATTTTGTTCATGAATTTTTTTTTCTTTTCTGCCGTTGATGATGATAGATTCATAACGCGATGGTGTATTCAAATACGCTTCCTCTGAAGCAGATAAAGGCTCTACACAAAAAATAAACCGTTGATTGGTACAATTGAATATTTGATAGAATTGATATTGCTTGTCAAAAGCATATTGATAATATATATGGTAATGATGTTGTAATATTTTTTGCATGGTATTGTCAAGATGAGCAACTACATGTTCTGAAAAACAGTCCTTCAATGTTTTTTGTGTGGTATTTTGAATGCCTCCCAATTCTCTGACATGATGCCTTGTTCTAAAAAAGCTACTCAATACATGATGTTTTTTGTTTTTGCTTTGAAAGTTGCTATGGAGATGAAAGGTATAATGCACAATGTTTCTATCTCCTGGAGAAAATTTTAAGCCAAACTGTTTGTCCGTTAAAATTGTTTTAAAGCCAGCCCCTACATTCCAACGATCAAAAATATTGACCGTAAAAGGAATATATAAGCTATTTCTACCATTTTCACCCTTGAGCCATTCCAGCGCAGCATAAGGTGATTTGGTATTGTAATAACACATTTTTTTCATGTTTGGCATATACCAATCAAAAACATGAAATCCTGATGTTTTGCCTATAGTCTTGGGTTTTTGAGGCCATATATTTTTGGCTGCAGTACCCTGGTTTCCTAAGTCTTGTATAGTATACCGGCTTTTTTCTACAATGCTAAAATAATGATGCAAATTAGTGATCGAAGGGCTGATAGGCCGATAATTTCCGAGATGATATTGTAGGTCTTTTTGGCGTAGCCATAAAACAGTGTCAAAATGATATACCTGTTTGGTTTCTTCATCTAGCTGCAAAAATTTTTTTTCTTGTTGATCACCATCCATTTTTTTTTGTTCCTCTTCCTCTTCATTATCTTCTATGATATTAGTTGTTTGAGACTGTGCCAACAAGTGAAGCGGCTTTGAAAAAAAACACAAAAAAAATAAGAGGCGAAGAAAATATCGTATCATTTTAAAGGCAAAAGATTATTGATGGGTCATCTGCTGTATTGTATGATCAAAAAGTGCTTGTTCAAAAAGCAATGTCATTTTGATAGGCAGAAAAAAAATTGGAAGATGTCCTAACATGGACTGAAATAGTGGATGATGTAATATCCTTACACTATCTTTTTCAGTGGTTAATATACATTTTTTTGCACAACGATTTTTTAAAAAATGCTGTTGTATTTCAATAAAATCTCGTTTTGAAAACCAATGATGATCCGCAAAGGCAAGATGACCCAACAAAGTAAAATTTTTTTTGCAGTACATCACCAAAGGGTCAGGTTGAGCAATGCCTGTGATGAGCAATACATTTTTTCTCCAAACGGCATGAGGTGTTAATGTTTGGGGTTTTTGATAATTTATTTTAGCAAAAAAAATAGGAGGAAAAGGCTTTTTACAATATGCTGAAATTTTTTTTTGAATTTTTTCTGCTACATGTAAAGGCATATCTTCAGGGCATTTGGTCACTAATATCATCTGTGCTCTGTGGGCTCCTTTGCGTGGTTCTCTCAGTCTGCCATAAGGCAGCATAAAGTCTTTCGTAAAAAGACGGGCATAATCAGTGAGTAAAATATGGTGCTGTATAGCAATGCGTCGGTGTTGATAAACATCATCCAAAAGGATCAGTTTTTTTTTTTGTGGAGGTGCTTCACAAGCTATTTTTTGTAATGCTTGGGCTCTGTCATGATGGATGATCCAATGAATATTATGATGAGAGAATTTTTTATAGAGCATATAAGGTTCGTCTCCTATCAAGGTTGGAGTTACATGGGTATTTTTATCACACCAAATCATGCCGATGGATTGCCGTTTATAGCCTCTGCTCACTACATACAAGTGGTGTTCTCTGGCTAATTTTTCAATCAAGTATGCCACCAAAGGTGTTTTTCCTGTGCCGCCTACTGTCAAATTTCCAATGCCGATGGAGGGGATACAGGTATGATAGATTGAATATATTTTTTTATCATACAGCAGATTGCGAAATCGCATACAAAGGCCATATAGCCAGGCAAAAGGCCAAAGAAAAAGACGAAAATATGACATTTTAGTCAAAAATTATTTTAATCTAGCCTATGAATCAAGACTATTCTACAGATTCTAAGATGCGTATTTATTTTGATAATGCAGCTACTACACCGTTAGATACAGCTGTGCTGGAGGTGATGTTGCCTTATTTGCAGGGAAATTTTGGCAATGCTTCTGCTACTCATTATTTTGGCAGTATCGCTAAGAATGCGATAGAAAATAGCAGAAGGAGAGTAGCCAATTGTTGGAATGTGCGTCCTAGTGAAATTTTTTTTACTGCTAGCGGCACAGAAGCTAATAATTGGGCCATTTTTGGGAGTGTACAAGGACTGAATATACAACATGCTATTACTTCGCCTATAGAGCATGTGGCGCTTCTCAAACCTTTGCGTGTGTTGGCACAGCAAAAAATGATTCAATTGCATTATGTGTTGGTGGATCGTCAGGGAGGGCTATGTTTGACAAGTTTAAGACAATTATTAAAAAAATATCCAGGGGCTTTGGTTTGTTTTACGCATGCCAACAGCGAACTGGGTAATTTGAATGATATATATCAAATAGCAGATATATGTCAGCAGTTTCAAGGGTATTGTTTGATTGATGCTGTACAAACGGCGGGTTATTATCCTTTGTGTTTGAGTCAATTGCCGATTCATTGCTTGACAGCATCGGCACATAAACTGCACGGGCCTAAGGGGGTAGGGTGTTTGTATATTGCCGAAAATTTTTTGACGTGTGTACGGCCTTGGTTGTATGGAGGGGCACAGGAGCAAAATATGCGGGCAGGGACTGAGTCGGTGGCGCATATTGTAGGGATGGCTGAGGCGTTGTCTAGGGCTGTTGAGGCACAAGGTGCTATTCGTAAGCATTTGCAAATGTTGAAAAATCGGATGATGGTTGGTTTAAAGTCTAATGTGCCTGGGGTTTTGTTTAATGGGCAGAGTGGTGATTTTGATTGTAGCATTGATAAAATTTTACACATTGCTATACCGGGGGTAGCAGATCAGCATATGTTGCTTTTTTATTTGGATATTCAAGGAGTGGCGGTATCGGCAGGCAGTGCTTGTGCGAGTGGTACTACGCAGTTGTCGCATGTGTGGTCTTATGTAGATATACCCAAAGGATATGGCGTGTTGCGTATTTCTTTTGGCAAGCAGAATACGCTTGCAGAGGTGGATGCTATGCTGAAGATTTTGTATGAAAAGGCAGGAAATACTTTGATTGTATAAAATTATTTTTATATTTCCGTAGACAAAAAGATCAAAAAGTACAAACTTTTTA
>JAHDDH010000011.1 GCA_020629455.1 Cytophagales bacterium
CCATTGCCGGCACACATGGAAAAACCACCACCACAGCCTTGATTGCTCATTTTCTTTATCAAGCAAAACATCCTTTTATCAGTTTTTTAGGCGGGATCATTAGAGGCTACGAAAAAAATTTTTTATCCTATAAAGCAGCAGACAAAAATGCTCTACTTGTAGTAGAAGCTGATGAATATGACCATTCTTTTCTCAAGTTACATCCCAACATCGCTGTAATAACCGCCATTGATGAAGACCACTTAGAAATATATCAAGACAAAAACAATCTATACAAAGCCTTTCAAACATTTCTTCAAAAAAAAAAAGCAAAAGGCAAAAGCATTATAGCACATGAAATTTTTCATGCTCTGAAAGATCCTTGTGCATATACTTATGGTCTTCAAAAAGGCGATATACAAGCTGAAAATATAGCCATTGAAAAACATCAGTATACCTTTAATTATTGCTTTCAAGAAAAAAAAGATAAAATTTATATGCCCCTGCCTGGCCTCTACAATATCCAAAATGCTTTGGCTGCCATCACGGTAGGGCTGTTTTTAGAGATAGAAATGTCTGTACTGCACAATGCTTTGGCTACTTTTCCGGGTATTCACAGACGATTTGAAGTAAAAATTAACCAAAAAAATATCCTTTGGATTGATGATTATGCCCATCATCCAGAAGAAATCAAGGTTTTTTTGCAAACTGTGAAAGCTTTATATCCTGATTATCATCTCAAGGCCATCTTTCAACCGCATCTTTACTCCCGTACAAAAGATTTTGCTCAAGCGTTTGGCCAAAGTTTATCTTTAGCAGAGGAGGTTTTTTTATTGCCTATTTATCCTGCCAGAGAAAAACCAATTCCTGGTGTTACTTCGGAGTGTATTTTGCAATATATCACCACAAAAAAAAAATACATTCAAGATCCAAAAAATTTTTTTTCTTGTTGTGCACCTTTTTCTTCAAAACCTACGTTATGGACGACGATTGGTGCTGGTAATATTGCGTCTTTGTTTGATCAATCTTTAAAAAGAATGATCTGACATGCGTTGTTTAAAACCGTACATATCCAATATGCAACTGGCCCTATATCTGGGAGTAGGAGCTGGTATTGAATATTATGACTTTGCTATTTTTTCCCTTTTTGCAAAAGAAATCACCCTAACTTTTTTTCCATATAAAAATGAAATGTATGCCTCTATAGCTACGTATTTCTTTTTTTTTTTCGGCTATCTTGTGCGTCCTTTGGGTGGGTATATAGGCGGTTTGATAGGTGATCGGTATGGTAGAAAAGTTGGATTTTTAAGCAGTGCAGGAGTTTTAGTAGTGGCTACTTTTGGGATGGGTGTTTTGCCTGGAGCTGCTGTGGGAGGAATGGGCGCTACAGTGCTCTTTATTTTTTTTCGATGCATGCAAGGATTGGCAGTAGGGGGAGAAATTCCACTGGCCATGGTTTTGGCTGTAGAGCATTTTCCTACACGTAAAGGATTAGCAGTAGGGGTCATTTTTGCTTTTTTGAGCTTAGGTATTTTGATGACATATGTCACCTATTATGGTATTTCTTTTATTTCTATAGGGCAGATAGCTCCTTGGCGTGTAGCTTTTTTGTTAGGGGCTTTATTTTCTATAGCTGTTTATTTTTTAAGAAAAAAAATTCATGAGTCTCCATTATTTCAAAAAAAATATCCCAAAATTCAGAAAAAAAATAAAATCTATGTACGGCTATGGGTATCCATTGGTTTGATAGCACCAGTGGCGATGTTTACAACATATTTTTTACTTTTCATGCCTCATTATTTGTCTACTTTTTTTGCTTTTGATGCTTCTTTGACCCATATAATGTTCATACAAGGCCTTGGAGTAATGTTTTTTGGCTGTGTATTGGGGGGAGGAGTGAATGATTTTTGGTCTAAAAAATGGAGTTATAGTCTCCTTTTAGGCGTTATGCTTTTGGCTGCTTATTTTTTTTATCATCATTTGACCATCAATATCCTGATGGTACGTGTATGCTTTGGCGTGATATGTTTAGGCTTAGGCTTGTTATCTTCTACATATACCGTGCTTGTGGTGAATTTTTTTTTGCCTTGGCAGCGATGCAAGTTTGTAGGGCTTGCTTATAATTTGGCTTATACACTCTTCAGTGCACCAGTGCCTATGTTGAGTATTGCGTTGATTCATTTTTTCAACGAGCCAATGGTGCCTTTTATTTTATTAGCAATGAGTGTGATGATGGGTTGGGGGAGTATGATATGGTATAAAAGATTAACATAAAATTTTGAAATAAAATTTTGAATACCTGCTTAAAGAAGCCTATGTTTTTTAAGCGTTTTATTTTTTATCCTGTTTTAAGAAAAGATAAAGTTTCTATGTAACCTTATCCGTTTTTACCCCATGAAATAATAAGGTCAAAAAATTAATAGACAACTTTATATTGTATAATATTTTTTTCAATTGAAATTTTTTAAAATAATCATTCAATACATAAAGACATAGTCTATTATAAAGACAATACCCTACCTTTGTACACATCCTTGAGAGCTTATTTTCAAGCTATTCCATGTAATTTTTTTTCATGTCAGTGATAAAAACTTTTTCCAGTGCGCTATACGGTGTCAATGCATACATCATCACCATAGAGGTAAACATTGTGCAGGGTACACATTTATTTATGGTTGGACTGCCTGATAACGCTATCAAAGAAAGTCAGCACCGTATAGAGTCTGTTTTAAAACATATTGGCTGTACCATGCCTCGACAACGAGTGATTGTCAACTTAGCCCCTGCAGATATTCGTAAAGAAGGTGCTGCTTATGATCTGCCTATTGCTTTGAGTATTCTAAAAGCTTCTCAACAGCATGCTTTAGAACATATTGATCAATACATTATCATGGGAGAGTTATCTTTAGATGGTGCTTTGCGACCTGTAAAAGGCGTATTGCCTATAGCTGTAGAAGCCCGTAAACGGAAGTTTAAAGGATTTGTATTGCCCAAAGAAAATGCAGAAGAAGCAGCTATTGTCAATGATTTAGATATTATTCCTGTAGCGCATATTGATGAAGCCATTGCTTTTTTTAATGGCACAAAACCCATTACACCACTCACTAAAGACACCAGGGCTTTATTTTTTAATCATTTAGATGGTTATGCTTTTGACTTTTCCGATGTACAAGGACAAGAAAACATCAAACGAGCTTTTGAAATAGCGGCTGCCGGAGGACACAATGCCATTATGATTGGCCCTCCAGGTGCTGGGAAAACAATGTTGGCCAAAAGGATTGCTTCTATTTTGCCGCCTTTACGTTTGCTAGAAGCATTAGAAACTACCAAAATTTATTCTGTGGCTGGAAAATTAGGCAAGCAAACAGCTCTGATGACGAGTAGGCCCTTTCGGTCACCACATCATACTATCAGCGACGTGGCTTTGGTGGGAGGGGGTACGATTCCGCAACCAGGAGAAATTTCTTTGGCACACAACGGGGTTTTGTTTTTGGATGAATTACCAGAGTTTAAAAAAACCGTTTTAGAAGTCATGCGTCAACCTTTGGAGGAGAGGAGCATCACCATATCGCGTGCCAAGGTCACGGTTGATTTTCCTGCCAATTTCATGTTGATTGCCAGCATGAATCCTTGTCCTTGTGGTTATTATAATCATCCTAAAAAGGAATGTGTATGTGCTACAGCGTTGGTGCAAAGGTATTTACAAAAAATTAGCGGGCCATTGCTCGATCGTATTGATTTGCATGTAGAAGTAACGCCTATTTCTTTTGATGAAATGACAGGTAATCGCAAAAATGAGACAAGTCAGCAAATCAGAAGCCGTGTGTTGGAAGCTCGGGAAAAACAGGTGGCACGTTTTCAACAAACCAAAAGTATTTACACCAATGCTATGATGCCTGCTACCATGGTAAAATCTGTTTGTGTGATTGGCGCTGAAGGAAAAAATTTACTCAAAGTTGCGATGGAAAAATTAAAGCTTTCGGCACGTGCATATGATCGTATTTTGAAAGTATCGCGTACCATTGCAGATTTAGAGGGCACAAAAGATATACAAACTCATCATTTAGCAGAAGCCATTCAATACCGCAGTTTGGATAGAGAAGGTTGGGCTGGATAAACAAAATGTTGACAAAAAATACAATATTTTTGTTCGATTAAAAATGAGTGATTGAATTTTTCAATGACTATATTTTTTTATAATTTTTGTAGAAAGAAAAAATTTGGCAAAATAAATTTTTTATAAGAATGTTTTATTTATTTAAAAGATTTTCATCTTTCAATAACCAAATTATTTTTTTTTGGATTGGTTTTAAAATTAGCATGGTAAGATGATTTCATATTTAATTGTTGCCTAGTGATTGCGCTTTTTTAGCAAAAAATATTGATAATCTTGTAAAAAAAATTATATTAAGCACATGCCTTTCAAGAAAAAAGTGCAAATTTTTTATCATTCAAAGAAAACTTTACATTAAAATATAACCCTATGAAACATCTCAAAACTTTTATAAAATCAATTCTACAACACAACACAACACAACACAACGATTAAAATATTTTCTTTTACCATCCATTGTCATATTCATAGTCAGCTGTCAAAAAACAAGAATAGCCCACCAAAGTACCGAAGCCCCCATCACCATCCAAGGACAAACCTTCGGTCAACTAAAAACCAGCAGTAAACTCGCCTGCATCTTTGCCATGCTAGCACAAGTCACCGATCCCAACATCATAACCAAAGACCATCGATACAATCGTTTGATAGACGGCAGTGAAAACACAACCCCTAATATCTTTCCCTACAATGATCAATTGCAAAAAGAATTAGACAACACCGGCCTATCCCTGTCTTTGGCCGGAGTAAAAGACGAAAGCATAAAAAAAGAAATTCAAACCCTGAACAAAAACTTACAAGAAATTCACGACGAACTAAACACAGGCATCAAGAAAATACAACTCCCCAAACACACCAAAAAACACCCCTTAGACCAAGCAAGCTTTTCAAAAGTCCGCAAGCAATTGATAGGATTTAATAACGCCTTAAAAGATACCTTAAGGATAAAAACCAAACTATCCGGTAAAAACCCCCGCAACGTAGATCTACTCAAGCAGCAAATAGCATTAGTAGGCGATCATTTACCCTCCGGGATTATATTGCATGAAGAAATTGCAAACAACGACAAACAACGCGCTGCAGTAAAAAATCACTACAAAAAAAAATTAAAACACAAACTCAAAGCCTTTGAAGAGGGAATGAAGGAGTATAGGGAGGTGAAAAAGAGGTTGGGAAAGAAAAAAGGAGAAAAGGAAGAAAGGAAATTAGGAAGTTATTTTGGATGTGTAAAAAAAAAAGATGATGAAAAGAAAAAAAGTGTTAATGATTTTTTGAAAAAAGTAAGGGAAAAAGTAAGGAAAAAAGCAAAAGAAAAAGCAAAAGAAACAAAAGAAACAGAAGAAAAAGCAAAAGAAACAAAAGAAAAAGAAACAAAAGAAGCAGGAAAAAAGTTGTATGGCTTGTTCGAAAGTGGTAATTTTGAAGAAATAAAAAAATTATATGAACAAGAATATTCAAATCATTTTAAATCATTTGATAATTATGATAAGCTTAATTTAGTGAGATACATAAAAGAACAATACAATGAAAATTCTATTCTTTCAAAAGATATGTACAATTTCAGAGAAATTATCCCTCATGTAAAAAACAGTATTTTTGAAAGAAAAATAATCAGTAAAACTGTATTTGATACAAATAACAACATCAATAATAATTTAGTCAAAGATATTTTATCTGAGGTAGCAGACTTATATGGCAAAAGATGGAGAAAAATTTTTAGAGAAATAAACGAAAATTCTGATGAGCTTGTACAAGCAATGGATATGAATTTTTCCTCAGATTATCAAGAAAAAATCAAATATTTAACAAAGAAAGCAGAAATAAAAACAGATAGCTTAGTACTTCCTAGTACTTCTATAGTTTGGAACACTGAGTTAAAGACAAACGAATTTAATAGTGGTATTGTCAATGATGAAAAAAACAATATAAAGGAAGCACTCCAAAAATTATGTAGTGAAACTTTTCTAAAGCAATATTTTCAAAGAAAAAAAAACAATAAGAATGAGGAACTAGAAAAAATTATTAAATACATTAATGAAATATCTAAATGCACGTACGTATACCTTGAACAAAATATATATAAAACACCTGTAATGCAAAAAGACTTGTTCGAAAAAATAAGGAAAGTAGTGCATAAAGAAGAAGAATGTGGAGAATTAACAAAAGAAGAATTGTATTTGGATAAACAAATAAAAAAAAATGTTAGTAGTATTTTTTCTAACATTAAAAAAAAAAGATTTACAACAAGATATGGAATAGATATATATAAAGGTAGTCAAGGTCCTCATGTGATAGCAAGAGTTGCTCTAATAGAAATGTTGGAAAATGAATATAGGTCTATATGTGGTAAAAAAACAGAAAAAGATTCCTCTTTTTTAGAAGAACTACTACAAAAAATCATTAACGTTGAAAATAAAGCAAACAATAATATTGAACTTTTTAAAAAAATTAATACAATAAGAAAAGATAAAAAAGAAATAACCGAGGAAGAAGAAAGTAGTCTCAATACATTTTATGAAGCGGAAGTTAATTTTGAGAAAATAAAATCAATGAAAAAAAGTTTTCAAGACAACAAAGAACAATTAAAAAATTTTATCAATAATAAAAAAGTAGAGGCAAAGTTTTCAGTTTGTAATCAACTAATGGAAAACATTTTACCGTATGAAATGAAATTGAATGACTTACATCCATTTGGTACATCATTTATGCCAGCAAATACGGAAGATAGCTTAGGTAAGGGAGAAGGACAAATACTTTCTTATTGTACAGAGTATATCAAAAAAACCGTAAAAGATATAAGAAAAGATCATTTGAAATCTCCTTTATTAATAGATGAAATGAAAAATAAAGTTCAGAATATCATAGATGAAAATCTAACCAGTCAAGTATTATATAAATTTGGTTTACTCTCAGAAAATGAAAAAAAAAACATAACTTTTTCATCATATGAGCCAAATAAAAATCTTGATAAATGTTTAAATTTAGTAGATGCAAACGCGTCATATCTGCCAAAATATTTAAGAGAAGAAATAATAAATCAACAGTATAAAGATTGGCTAAAAAGTAATATTAATGCATACTTGACACCAATATATACTGATACAATAAGTGAAGTAATGCAAGAAGGCAAGAGATCTTCGAAAGAATTTGGAGGAATGAAAGAAGAGTCAAAAATAAAAAAAATTAAAGATGAACTAAAAAAATAATACCATGTATCCAACAAAAAAAATAAGTCATAAACTACTACTCATTATCTTTTTTTTGTCATTTATCAATAGTACGCAAGCCGTTCCGAAGGAGTCATTACATGATTTTTCAGAAGAAAAAAAAATAGTGTGCCAGATAGAAATCTACAAAAATATTATCAATGCGAGCAAACAAAAAAAATTTAATGAATCACAATACTATTATTTATACATAACGATTATGAATATATTTCCAGAGTTGTTAGAACTACTATTGATGGATGAAGATATTAATCTTGAGCAATATGTTAATATAAAATATTGTTCAAAACAAGTTTTAGATGATTGGCTACTAAAATTAGAGAAAATAGAATCCAAAAATATAGATGAATTACTATTAATCGCATCTGAAAAATTTAAATCAAAAGAAGATGAAAAATTAGTTGGCTATTTTGACTATATGAAAGAAAAGAATGATTTTAATGAAAGGCATCAAGTTTGGATTGATACTACAGGATATGTTTGGAGACAAATATATTATGAAAAATATACAAGTGATCTACTAGTAGAAAATATGATAAAAAAAGAGATAGAAAAAAGTCAAGATATGTTTAAATAAAAATCCCCCCCGGAGGGGGGGACCGTATCCCTCAGATAAAACAAAATAAAAAAATCAAC
>JAHDDH010000002.1:0-122422 GCA_020629455.1 Cytophagales bacterium
TATTAGACCTGCCGCTAGCGTTTATCCTGAGCCAGGATCAAACTCTCTAGGGTAATTTTTTAATTTTAATAAAACATATATTGCTATACGTTTACTAAAATCAAAAAATGATTTAATTTTTTGCTTACGATAATTGTCAAAGAACAGAATGTTTGTTTCATATTTTAAAAACGATGTTTTTTATATGAAAGTGTTACAAATATAACTATAATTTTTTATTTAAACAACTAAATATGTCCTCTATTTTTCAAAAAATCATAGAAAAAAAAATACCAGCATATATTATTGCAGAAAATGATTTCTGTATCGCTTTTTTGGATATTCATCCCATTGCATTGGGTCATACGCTCATTGTACCTAAAAAACAAACAGATTATTTATTTGATTTGGATGATCATATTTTTGTTGCATTGCATGTATTTACTAAAAAAATAGCATTGGCTATAGATTACTCAGTAGATTGTTTGAGGGTAGGAATGGCAGTGGTGGGATTAGAAGTGCCACATGCGCATATACATCTCGTGCCTTTGCAGAGTGCTTATGATATTGATTTCAAAAAACAACGACTATGTTTGTCGTCTGTAGCATTTGAAAAGCTAGCACAAAAAATCAAAAAAAATATAACATAATCACGTTGTTCAATACTTGAAATAAGACCATTAAAATAAAAATGATCAAATCCATTATCGTAGCAAAGTCAAAAAATCATGTGATTGGTGTTCAAGGAAAACTGCCTTGGCATTTACCCAAAGATTTACAATTTTTTAAGCAAAAAACCTGGGGACATCATGTGATGATGGGCCGAAAAACGTATGAATCTCTGGGAAGGCCTCTCAAAAACCGTGTGTTGATTATAGTCACACGCCAAAAAAATTATCAAATAAACGGAGGAATAGCGGTAGCCACCATCCAAAAAGGTTTTGATTTTGCAAAAAAATCAGGAGAAAATGAACTATTTATCGCAGGAGGAGGCCATATTTATCAACAGACGATTGAGGTTGCCGACAAAATTTATAGTACGTTGGTACATACGGTGATCACAGGAGATACTTATTTTCCTATGATTGACACACAAATTTTTTCAAAAAAAAATACCAGTGTACATACAAAAAATGAAAAACACATACATGACTTTTGCTTTGAACTATGGGAAAGGGCCTTGCCGTGTGCGCTTCCATGCGTCCATGCATACATAAATCCCATGGATTGATACTCTATGCAGCAAAAATATTCAGTGACCATAGCATGGTGAGTATATTATTAATACTATCCATTTGAAAAAATCATATGATGATCAAAAAAATTTGAATGGGTTATTTGCTGATGGATGACTTTTTATTGCATAATCAAAAGGATTTGATCTTTATTTAAAAATATATTCTGAATTCATCCATCATCCTTTGGAAAGATTTTTTCAACAAAATTTTTCTTTATTCAAAATAATTTTCTAAACAACAATGATATCCTCACTCAAAAAAAAAATACAACACCTGACAACAAAATATATTCCAGAAGTAGTCTCCATACGAAGACATCTACACCAATACCCGGAATTATCTTACCAAGAATATCAAACAGCGGCATATATTGCTCAAAAAATTGAAGAAAAAGGCATCCATATACAAAAAAATATCGCAAAAACAGGTCTTTTGGCTACGATTCAAGGTAAAAACCCAAAAAAAAAAAAAATTATGCTCCGGGCAGATATCGATGCTTTGCCTATCAAAGAAAAAAATGTAAGTCCTTATACATCTAAACATTCAGGAGTTATGCATGCTTGTGGTCATGATGTACACACAGCCTCTTTGATAGGCGTGATCTATGTTTTGGAAACATTGAAGGATAATTTTGAAGGTACTATCCAATGTATTTTTCAACCAGGGGAAGAACAATTACCTGGAGGGGCCAGTTTAATGATCAAAGAAAAAATTTTAGAAAACCCTACACCTTCCCTCATCATTGGCCAACATGTAGATCCTACATTGCCTGTAGGAACAGTAGGCTTTACAGAAGGGTATGCAATGGCTAGTGGAGATGTTTTACATTTAAAAGTACAAGGAAAAGGAGGACATGCTGCCATGCCACATACAACGATCAATCCTATTATCCTCAGTGCACATATCGTGTTAGCATTGCAGCAAATTGTAAACAACTACAGAGATCCTTTGCATCCTACAGTGCTCTCTTTTGGAAAAATACAGGCTGGAGAAGCTGAAAATATTATTCCCAATCATGCCATCATACAAGGTATTTTGAGAACTTTTGATACATCATGGAGAAAAGAAGCCCACAAAAAAATTATACAAATTGCCCAACACACAGCTCAAGCAGGTGGAGGTGATTGTGTAGTGACAATTCAAAAAGGATACCCTGCGCTCTACAATGACCCTCATTGGCATGCATTGATGATGCATGCAGCGGGATTGTATATTGAAAAAAAACACATTCAAAAAGTACCCCTCCTCATGACGACAGAAGATTTTGCTTATTACACACAAAAAATACCTGGCTGCTTTTATAGAATAGGCGTAGGAAATGCAGAAAAATATATTACTCCTTTGCATACAGACACTTTTGATGTAGATGAATCAGTGTTCAAAACAAGCATAGCTCTAATGAGCTGGCTTGCTATACAGGCTTTGCAAAACATCCATACATGATTTCTTTACGGCTTTTGCCTGGTACATTACATTTTAAAAAACCTTTCAAAACAGCGAAACAAACCTTCACAAAACAAAAAACATACTTTGTGCAGTGTGTTGATGATCAAACACCAGATAAAAAAGGCTGGGGAGAAGCAAGTCCTATTCCACAATATAGTGTAGATAATATAGAATATTTTCAAAAAACATTACAAAAATGCAGTCATGTTTTAAATCAACAGGGAATCCCTGGCAATCATCAGGAAATTTTTAAATACATCGAACAAAACATCTCCCCCTCTCTGCCGGCTTTGCGTTTGGGGGTAGAAATGGCGATTTTAAATTATATCCAACAAGGCAACAAAAAATGGTTTCAATTTAAAAAAAAAAAATTATTGTCAAATGCTCTCATTTCTCTAGACACGCATGAAAAAATGTGGAAAAATATTTTTTCAAAAAAAAAACAAGGTTTTACCCATATCAAAATAAAAATCAGTAAACATCATTTCAGCTTCATTCGAACATTGTTACAAGATTTGAAAAAAAGAGCCCCTGAAATGATCATTCGCTTGGATGCAAACGGTGATTTTCATCCAGAAGAAGTGCATGATTATTTAGCGCAGCTCAAACCTTACCCTATCCAAGCTATTGAACAACCCATTGCACCAAAATACCGTCAATCCTTACAAAAATTATGCCGACAAAGCCCTATCCCTATTGCTTTGGATGAGTCTTTGATACAAGCAGATATCAACATTTTATCCACCATACGTCCGCATTACATTGTTTTAAAGCCTGTATATCTGGGAGGATTTTATGCTTGCAAGCAATGGATTTCCGCTGCGGAACAACAGGGCATTGGTTGGTGGATGACCGTAGGATTGGAGTCTCCTTTGGGCACACAGGCCATTCGACAGTTTTTGCATCATCATGATTATTATCATATGGTGCATGGTTTGGATAATGACGATTGGTATAAAAAAATAAAGGATATAAATTTATTTTAATTCTAAAAACAAAAGAATTTCTTGATAAATCGCAACTAACGATGATTTAAAATTTTTAAATCTAAATTTGATAATTGTTTTATGCAAAAAATAAAAAATGGTCTACTGTTTGATCGTTTTATGGTTTTATTTTTTGAGCAATCAAAATTTTTATGAATCAATTTTTAAAATCAACGAAGCAAAGATATCTAATCTATTATCCTTAGGAGGCTAGGTTTAAATCATGTTTGAAAGCTTCAATGAATGGCTTCAAAAAATTATTTATCTGAAAATTTTTTAATCAATAACTGCAGGAACATATTTTTGCCATTTTTCTATAATTTTTTGAAAATCTGCTGGCCAAGGACTTTCGAAATACATTTCTTTTTTTGTGACAGGATGTACAAAGCCTAAAGCATGGGCATGTAGTGCTTGTCTTGGTATAATTTTAAAACCATTTTGCACAAAAGATTTATACTTAGCAAACAAAGGGCCTTTTATAATTTTATCTCCTCCATACACACCATCGTTAAAAACAGGATGACCAATGGCTTGCATATGGGTACGAATTTGATGTGTTCTTCCGGTTTCTAGGGTGCATTCCAATAAAGAGACATAAGTGAATGTTTCCAAAATACGATAATGTGTGATGGCATGTTTCCCTAGCGTAGCATCTTTAAAGGTGGCCATCAGGGTTCTATTTTTAGGATGCCGGCCTACATTGATCTGAATGGTATCGGTATCATTAGAGGGAATACCCCAAACCAGGGCATGGTATTTTCTTTGGATGGTATGATGAAAAAATTGTTTAGACAGAGCAGTCATGCTGGCTTCTGTTTTGGCAATAACCAAAAGGCCAGAGGTGTCTTTGTCTAATCGATGGACAATTCCTGGACGAATTTTGTCTTTGTTTTGATGAGGAAGGTTTTGAAAATGGTATAAAAGGGCATGAGCCAAAGTGCCGCTGTAATTGTTGTAGCCTGGATGTACCACCATGCCTGCTTTTTTGTTGATAATGCATATGCTTTCGTCTTCATATACAATTTCTAGAGGGATATTTTCTGGTTGTATTTCATCGAAGGCTGGAGGTGTAGGGAGTACTACTTTGATGATATCTTTGGGTTGTACTTTGTAATTGGCCTTGATATTTTTTTCATTGACCAGAACGAAATCATTTTTTATGGCTTGTTGTACTTTGTTGCGTGTGGCGTTGGCTATCTTGTCTGTCAGGAATTGATCTATGCGGTAGGGTTTTTGTTGAGGATCTACGATGATGGTGTGGTGTAGAAATAATTTTTCTTCAGGAGGATTCATCTTGTGAATTTACAAGAAAAATTTTTGAAGGGATGATTGCCTAAAGGCAAAGCAGATAAAAAGGATCTTTTTCAAGGAAATCTTTAACAAAAAGTCAATATTGGGTAATAGTTTATTTAAATTTTCTTTTTTTTAATATCTGTGTCTTGACCATTCATTCATGCATTTAATCACTCATATCATTGGTATATCCGCAGGAATTTTATCTATTGTTTCTTTATTTCCGCAAATACATAAAATTTATACTTCAAAATCTGCCAAAGATTTGTCTTACGGCATGTTGATTGGCTTTCTCATCACGTCTGTATTATGGACTGTTTATGGATTGATGACTTTAGAAGTCATTGTTTTTTCTGTGAATATGATTATGTTTTTATGTTCTCTTCTGCTCTTTTACCTTAAAAGAAAATATTCTTAAATCAATATAAACAAGCAGTTTATTTGTTTAGAAAATATTTTTTTGAGAAGAAGAAAATTTGATGTGTGTAGAATATTTTGTGGGGAGGGATAAGGAAAATAAAAAATCCCACACGCCAAAAAATTTGAGCATGTGGGACTAAAAAATAGGCTATTATCTTAGTGCATTGAACAAATTACTCTTCATTTTCTTCAAAAATAAGATTATTCAACTGCCCCCAAGGCTTTAAAGACGCTGCATAATCAAGAATACTTGCATCTATACCTCCATGTTCTACTAAACGAGATACTTTTTTTTTCACTTTGAAAAACTCTTTTTCTGGTAAAATTTTTGTGTATTTATATAGGTCAAATTGAATATTATACGGGGTCTTAGTTTGTAGATAAGTTTTTAAGTGTGGTCTCAAACCATAGCCATAACTATATCTTTCTCTTAACAATGCAGTGTAATCATAATAGAAATCTTCAATGGTATTTAGAGCATATATCCAATAAACATATTGAACATAATACTTTTTTAGCATTGTGAGTTCTTCTGCATTTTTGATTATATATATTGTATCCACGCTTGTTAAATTATCTATAATTGACTCTTCATTTTCTTGAGACATCAATATTTTCAGTTGATCAATTATTTTTTTTATCTCTGTTGTGATATAGTCTTTTAACGCTTCTTGATTCACTGATTTATCATGCAACATAGACTGCAAAAAAATATCTAGCGCTTGAATACTTTCTATTTCTTTTATTTTTTTTTCTAGCTGTTCATAATGCGCTTTTGTTTGGACTGATATTTTATCACCTGCATTTGTACTGTGTTGGTATTTTACACTCTTACAAGATATAAAAGCTACAAAAAGAGTGAAATAAAATTTTTTATGCATGGTCCTATGTTTTTTGTTTGATTAATCGGACTGTTTCATCTAATGAAGGCAATTGTAAATCTGAAGGTTTACAGCCATCAATATTTTCTGCATTTTGTATCATAGAGCATAAAACTAATTTTTTTTTTATATCACTTCCTTTTGTTAAGTATAAAGAAATCCAATCATAACTTTGCCTAATAGACATATTCTTTGATAGATTATCTAATTCTTCATAAAAACCCTCACCAAGTGCTGTATTTCCAAAATTTTTTACAAAGGTTGTTTGATTAATGTTTTTATTTAGTTCATTTCTAGGCCTATTTTTTTTTATTGGATATAGTGTTTTACCTTCAACTACATTAATCGCATTCGCTATAGCAAAAGGGTACTTATCACCATCACAATAAGGAGCTAATAAACCCGCATCTACTATTTCCTGATGGCTATATTTTAGTCTGTAATAAGTTTCGCCTTGTTCTTCTAACATTTCTTTTATTTTCTCATCTTTGCCTTTATAAAAAAAATTTATTTCTTCAGCTAAAGCAGAATCTTTAAATTCTGGACATGACTGATAGCCAACTACCTCAAAAATTATATTACCGTTAGTTTTTTTTCCTTCTTCTATCAAAAATTTTTTTTTGTTGTTATATGTTATGTTTTTTAAATTATTTCCTAATTTTTTTATGTATTCATTTGCAAAACAAGATACTTCCGAACCACGATATGGTGTCAGATTAGTATTTTGAAAATCTGTCCTATAATTCAATAAACTCAAAAAATTAGAAAAATATCCTCCTTCGAAATGTTTTTCTTGTATTTTTTTATCTGTATTTCCTAGAATATTTATTAAAGTTTCCTCCTTGGTGTCTCCTTTTTTATCTCTATTTAAGTTTATTATTTTTATTTTTTGTTGTTTTACTTTTTTTTCTTTCTTCTTTTCTGATTCTTCTAAATATTTGCAATAGCCATCAATATCGAAATTATGAAGCTTTTCAGCGATATCTTTACATTGCTTGAATGATGTTTTGGTCAAAGCTTCAAAGTATGTTTTAAAAAAATTTTGTTCACCTTTTTTGTAAGATATTTTTTTCTTCCTCTTTTGGCCTTGACAATACTTTTGTATATCATTTTGCTTAATTTCTTTAAAACATTTCAGAAGTTCTTTTCTATCATTTTTTTCTATGTTTTTTTCATTAAAAAAATTTTCCATTTCAGCAAAATTATTTTTTTCTTTTGTAGAGCTATCATTTTCTCCCTCTACCTTTTCCTCGCTCAAAACTTTCAAAATCGCTTCAATTTCGCTCATTAATGAAGTACTTAAAGGATTATTAAATTTTTTAATTTCACCTTTTAAATAATTTTTAACTTCTGCTTTTTTTTCCCGGAGACATTCTGCAACTGTTTTTCTCATTTTTTCGACTTCTTCTAGGCTTTCAGAAAACTCATCGTCTTGATTAGTTTGCCATTTATCTTGAGAATATCCGTTATCTATACCTACCAAACATTTAAAAAAACAGTGACCATCTCCTAACACTTTTACTTCTTTTCCATCTTTATCTTTATAATCCCAGTGATTATTTGAATGAACTAAACAGTCTTTATCGTTAGTATTATCATTATCGCAAGTTTTATATTTTTTCAGCCATAATAGCATTTGTGCATCACCCCAAAATTTAAGACCATGATATTCCATACTCTCTACCCCTTTTATATACTCCTCTGTTATAAGATCTAAAATTTCGGATAAATTTTCTTCTTGATCCATACTCTCTTTGTTGATCTCGTCTTGTATCCAACTTAATTCTAGTTCATTTTGTGATAGAGTTATATTTTTTTCTTGTTTCTCTTTCTCTTTTACTTTGTTTATTTTACTGTTAAAATTTTTATCCTTTTCATCCATCAACACCCTCTCAAAAACACCTCTGTGTTTATGTTTATCCATAAAATTTTTAATCAACTTACGCTGATTATCAGTCAAAAATTGATCTTGGTATAAAGCCACCACAGAAGGAATATGATCTCCAATCAAAAGAAGCATCTCTCTCATTACACCATTATTCCCAAAATATTTTCCCTTTTTTTTCCACACACCTTTTGCCTTTTGCCTCAAAACTAATTTCTGTAGCAATATTTCATTGCTAAGCTTCAACATATTCTTTTGTCTAGCCTTTAAAATTTTTTCTAAATTCTCTTTCTCATCTTGAGTCACTTGCTGCTTTAAATGATTATACTTTTGGATAGAATCATTGTAAAACTGTTTTTGCGAAGCACTATATTTTTTTTCTTGCTCTTTGATCTCATCATATCGCTTTTGAAAAGCTAAATTATCTTTACAAAATTGAGTTATGTCAGACACATCGTCCGAGAAATAGTCTTGGAAAATTTTGGGATGTAATGTAGGATAGGCAAGTCCATTGATCAAAAGACCATGCTTATCTACGGCCGTGATTTGATTAAAAGGCGCTTGAGGAGAACAACTATTATTAATAGCTGGAAGCGCTAGATGAGTGACGTCCGTTCTTAAAGAAACTTCTGGATTTACAAAACCCATCAGTGGCAACCCTACAATAGCCAGCTTCTTGATTGTTTTGGAGGAAGAAGATAAAAAATTGCCCTGGAGTTGAACTTGATTGTGAACAGGCACTTCTTGGTACCCTGTTTTGGCACCACGACAACTGCTTAATAATAAACCATAGAATAATAATAAACAGCCTAGCCTTTGTATTGTATTGTATTGTATTGTATTGTATTTATTGTATTGGAGTTTAAAACGTTGATTATTTTTTTTGAACATAATTGTATGATTTGAATAGTATAATTTTTAAAAAAATCTCTACAAAAAAGCTTTTTGTACTTTTTTACTTTTACTACATTTAATAAGTTAAAAACTTTTTACAGAAATCAACCCCCTCGCTCAAAAGCATGAAAACTTCACCGTTTTGTTGACAAATCTTTCCTAATTTTAAAAATCTTATAAAAATCAACCAGAAAATCATGGCAAACACCTGGGGAAAAAATTTTCGTATCACCACATTTGGCGAATCCCATGGAAAAGCCATAGGCATAATCATTGACGGATGTCCTCCAAAACTAGCCATAGATGAACACATGATCAACCAAGCCCTCGCAGAAAGAAAACCAGGACAATCACCCATCACCTCTGCAAGAAATGAACCAGACCAATGCCAAATATTATCAGGTACCTTCCAAGGAAAAACCACCGGAGCTCCAATCATGATTTTAATTCAAAATCATGACGCAAAAAGTAAAGACTATAAACACTTAGCAAACGTATACAGACCCTCCCACGCAGATTACACTTACACACAAAAATATGGCATAAGAGACTATCGCGGAGGTGGCAGAAGCAGTGCTAGAGAAACAGCCACTTGGGTAGCAGCAGGAGCCATTGCCCAAGCATGGCTGAAATTATATAATATCCAAATACAAGCCTATGTTTCGCAAATAGGCAAAGTACAAATGAAAAAAAAATACCGCAACATTTGTTTCAAGAATGTAGAAAAAAATATGGTGCGTTGTCCTGAAAAAAAAACAGCGGAAAAAATGCTAAAAACCATTGCCAAGGCAAAAAAAAATAAAGATACCGTAGGAGGAATGGTCACAGGCGTTATCCAAGGAACTCCTGTGGGCTTAGGAGAACCTGTTTTTGATAAATTCCATGCTGTTTTAGGACAAGCTATGTTGAGCATCAACGCAGCCAAAGGATTTGAATATGGCAGTGGATTTCGTGCTGCACAAATGTATGGCAGTATGCACAACGATGTTTTCATACAAAAAAACGGACAAGTCAAAACAAAAAAAAATTATTCAGGAGGCATACAAGGAGGCATCACACACGGAGAAGATATTTATTTCAATGTTGCTTTTAAGCCTGTAGCCACGATCATGCAAACTCAACAAAGCATCGACCTCCAGGGAAATACCACGTATATTCCAGGCAAAGGAAGACATGACCCTTGTATAGTACCCCGAGCAGTGCCTATTGTAAAAGCCATGGCTGCTTTAGTGACCATTGATTTTATGTTGTATCCACAAAAAAATAGCCATCATGAAGCTGAAAATTCTACGAATGAATGAAAAAACTTTAGAAAATATCTAAAAAAATATCATAGCTGATGAATATCCTATCAAGAAAAATATACAAACATGTATGGAAAAAAGTGTTGAAATAAAAAATATCAAATAAACGCCGAAAATGTTGTATCAATCATGTAGGATGCTGTAGTGTCTCGTGAGCAAATGATTATCACCACAAAAAATAATGGTCCACGTTTGAGAAAACCATCAATGAGTCAAAATAATGCCTAAATGGTGAGCTATTTCAGTTTCAGTTTTTTTTAAAGTTTGATGGATAGATACAAGATGCATGATGTCGGTAGTAGGAGTTGGCTCTTTGAGTAGGGTTAAGTTATCATTTATAAACTTTTGTATAAGCCTAAGTTTTAAGCGAAGAATATTTTTAAAAACATTCTTCGACAACTCGTCTTCTTCTTTAATCACATAAATCTGATATTTTTTTTCCCAAACATCACTGATGGTATAGTGAGATACCATAAAATTAATGGTAAATTTTTGGATATCTTCATCTGTATGGTGCACCCAGGATTTCAGGTCAAACGGTAAATTATTTGCTATATTTTTTTTATAACACTGTAATATTTTTTGATGCAAAGGTAGGGTATACGTCACTTCTTGCAAAGCATCTGAAAAATATTGATGTAAAGGCACATCACCATTGATCATCTGATCTCCATAAAACAAAAGCATTCGGATACTTTCTCTCTCTTGAATATGAATACTTTTTTGCAGTAAATCATCCTGTTTTTCTTTTTTTTTCCAAGTAATTTCTACATGAGAGGATATATTTTTTTTTGTGCTGTCTTGCTTATGTAATACCATACGATGACATTCGGCCAGCAAAGTAGCCTCATCCATTTGAAAGTACTCACTACACATTTTAATATAGAGCATCCGTGTCACTTCGTCTTGTATACTCACAATTGTTTGCAAAATATTTTTAATGACTTGCGTCTTTGCCAAAGGATCATTTATCTTTGTTTGCAAAAGTATTTGAGCTTTGAAAGAGACAAAATTTTGTTTGTGAATCTTACAATATGATTGTACCTCTGCTGCTGTATTTTTCTGTACAAAACTATCAGGGTCTTCCTCTGGAGGTAAAGCAACAATATATACATGCATATCTTGTGCTACAATCAAATCAATACTTTTCAAAACAGCTTGTACTCCTGCTTTATCTTGATCAAACAAAAGCACTATTTGTTGGGTAAATCGACTAATGAGTTGCAAATGATCCGCTGTAAGCGCTGTTCCCAAAGGGGCTACTACATTTTCCATACCAGCTTGATGCAAAGCAAGCACATCGGTATACCCTTCTACTACATAGCAAAAATCATGTTGTATGATGGCTTTTTTTGCTTGAAAAAGACCGTAAAGTGCTTTTCTTTTTTGATAAAGTAATGTTTCTGGAGAATTGATATATTTCGGTTGCTGAGTATTATTGGCTAAAAGCCTTCCGCCAAAACCAATCACTTTTCCTGATAAATTATGAATCGGGAAAATCAACCGACCTCGAAAACGATCATATACTTTTTTTTCTTGTGCAATCACGAGTCCTGACATCAACAAAATCTCTTGATCAAAAGAGGCCTCTTGTGCATATGTCAAAAAATGATTTCCTGTAGAAAAACTATAACCAATACCAAATTTTTCCAACAAAATAGTAGGTATTTTCCGTTCTATACAATAACTTCTAGCTACACTACCAAATGTATGGCTATGTAAATTTTTTTCAAAGTACTGTTGGGCTCTGTTGAGCAATATATAGAGACTTTCTTGGGTATTTTGGGTGGTAATGCTTTGTGAATCATGCACTTCTTCAATAGCAATACCATATTTTTTTCCTAAATATTGTATAGCTTCTACAAAAGAAAATCCTTCTATAGATTTTAAAAAAGTAATCACATTACCGGCAGCTCCACAACCAAAACATTTATAAAAACCTTTGGTTGGTGAAATAGTGAAAGAAGGAGTTTTTTCATGATGAAACGGACAGCAAGCCCATAAATTATTACCTTTTTTTTTCAGAGTAACAAAATCTTGTACTACATCTTCTATCCTAACAACTTCTTGAATCGTTGCAATGGTCTGATGACTAATCATGAAAAAATTTACAAATATTTTTTGTGAATAGACCGTACAGCCCGTTGGCTAGGGAAATAAACAATCAAAAAAGTAAAAAAAAACATACTACAGACAATATATAACATATCTTTCGGAATCATTTTTACAGGATATGCTTGTACAATCGTAGTTTGTAATCCTACAGTGACCAATCCAAAGCGGTCTTGTAAAAAAATACACAACAATGCTCCAAAAATACCAGCCAAAGTACCTATCAAAGCCAAAAAAAAACCGTAACACAAAAAAATTTTTCGAATCATACACTGACGTATCCCCAAAGCAAATAGTACAGTCATATCTTTTTTTTTATGGATAACGAGCATATAAAGTGTAAAAAAAATTTGAAGATAAGCCACTCCATAAATCAAAAAAAAGGCAATCCATAAAATAATTTTTTCTGTATGAATAGCTTTGGACAAGCTAGCGTGTTGTTCTAGATAAGTCAAGGCTTGTAATTGCAAAGGCAATATTTTACCAATTTTTTTTTTTATTATACGCTCATCATATCCTTTTGATATATAAATATCTAAAGATGTAATTGTGTCTTCGTTGCAAGTCAAACATGCTAAAAAATCAATCGGTACAATCATGTATTGACTATCAATCGCTTGAGTAATAGAAAAAATAGCGGATGTATATATATTATTTTGTCTATATGTAGGAAAAAAACTAAAAAAATGGCTGATTTTTTTTTGAGGGTAAATCACTTCCAAATAACTGAAAGGATCATGGCAGGGTATACTTAATTGTACTTGTAAAGATTTTCCTAAAATAGCCTGCGCTTTTTTTTTTTTATCGTAAAGCTTAATTTTTCCTTTAACGATAAAAGGAGATAAATAATTTGTCTGTAAAAAATCATTCGAAACACCTTTGAGGGTAGCAAAAGCCTGCCGCCCTTGATATTGTATCAAAGCATTTGCTTCCAACACAGCTACCGTATTGCCTACCCCTTGAATAGTCTGTATTTTTTTAAGCGGAAGATGTTTTCTGCTAAAATTTTTTCCTTCACGACACTGAATTTTAATCGCAGGGTCTAATGATTTAAATAGCTGATGTGTTAAATTTTCTAAACCATGAAAAACCGAAAGGGAACAAAGAAGTGCTGTAGTGGCAACAGCTACACTAAGGATGGAAAAAATAGCAATGACTGCTGTTAAGTTTTTCTTTTTATTATTAAAAAGATAGCGTAAAGCAATACTACATGGCAAATACATGACAAATACGTGCTAAAGTCACGTAGGAGGGAAAAAATTAAAAGAGTCTCTGGTTAAGAAACTCTTTTAATAATATTTTCAAAAGCTTTTGGATGATTCATTGCTAAATCAGCTAAAACTTTTCGATTTATTTCAATATTATTCTGTTGAATTTTATAGATTAGTTGAGAGTAGGATAAATTGTATATTCTAGCAGCTGCATTAATTCTTTGTATCCATAATGCTCTAAAAGTTCTTTTTTTTACTTTACGATCTCTGTAAGCATATTGTAATCCACGTTCAACGGCATTTTTAGCTACAGTCCATACATTTTTTCTTCTGCCAAAATATCCTTTGGCTAATTTTAATACTCTTTTTTTTCTTGCTTTGGCAGCAACAGCATTGGTAGATCTAGGCATGTTGAAAAATTAGATACTATAATGATTATAATTTTTTTTAGATGACTTTTTGTATTCTTTTAGCATCAGATGGGTGTACTAAAGTGCTATGAGTAAGATGTCTTTTTTGTTTTGTGGTTCTTTTACGCAGATTGTGTCTTTTAAAAGCATGTTTACGTTTTATTTTTCCTGAGCTGGTCAATTGGAATCTTTTTTTCATTCCAGTATGTTTTTTAATTTTAGGCATTTTAAAATTTATTTTTTAGGAGATAACAATAGTAGCATTTTTCTACCTTCCATCTTAGGTAAATGTTCTACTGTGGCTATATTTTCTAATTGATGGGCAAATTTGATAAGTAGATGTTCACCTTTTTCTTGAAATCGAAAAGTATTTCTTCTAAATTGTATAGTTAGCTTTACTTTTGATTTTTCTTCTAAAAATTTTTTTGCATGTTTCAGTTTAAAATTAAAATCATGTTCATCAGTGTTCGGACCAAATCTTATCTCTTTAAGTATTGTTTTTTTTGATTTTGATTTGATTATTTTTTCTTTTTTTTTTTGTTCAAATTTAAATTTAGAATAGTCTATAATCTTGCAGACAATAGGATTCGATTTTGCTGATATTTCTACTAAATCTAATGACATTTGTCTTGCTAAGGACAAGGCTTCTTGTACTTTACAAACTTTAGAAGTGATATTTTCTCCTACTACTCTCACATAATCTGCTCTAATTTTTTCATTGACTCTGTAGGGTTCTTCTTTTTTTTTTTTTAGGTGAATTTTATTTCTGATCAATCAGTATATGTTTAGTAAAATTTAAATAATAGGACAAATATATAAAATTATTGATTATTTTTTTATATCATTTCTTTTTAAAAAGTTGATATTTTTCATTAGGTGTTAGACTTTCATAGCCATATTTTTCTATTTTTTTCAAAATTTTGTCATTACTATGGCCATTTTTTCTACAGAATCTATTTTTTATATTTAATTTTTGAAAAAAAAAATTAGTGGAAAGATTTGTCCATTTTTTCTTGATGAAAATACTACAAAAATAACCCCATACAATATTGCCTAAAATGATGATATGATGTGAAGCATTTTTTAAAGAAAAAGTCAACAATAACCAAAGCAGTATAGCATAGAAAACAAAACGAATCGATACTGTTTTTAGTCCTAGTAGACGAAAATTATATTGAGGAACAAGAAAAAAAATTAATGAAAATATAAGATAGACACTACCCAATCCACCGCTATAAACCACATAATGATTGACTAGTGAAGAAAAAAATTGACAGAAAACTAACAAAAAACAAGCACTAAAAATAAAACTAAATACTAAAATATACTGAATGACTTTTTGTTTGAGTATAGTACTAATAATCGTGTCTAAACTGTATAGGGCAAACAAATAAAAAAGTAATGAAAAAAAATCAACGTGTACAAAGCCATAAGATAATAACACCCATGGATAGTGAATAACTTTTTGCCAATCAGTAGATAATGTTACATAGAATAATAATTGATCAAATGAAAATCCTCCTAAAAAACAAACTGTTTTGATAACAAGTAATAACAAAAAAAAAATAATCTGTAAGACTATCAACTGAGGGATAAATTGCCTCTTTTGAAAAATATGGAAGATTTTTTGAAAAATTTCTTGCACGCAATATTTTTTTTAATTATACATATTCATAACATGAGTAATGCCTTGTGTACAGTAATCTAAAATGGCCTGACAAGATTTTTCAATTAATGCTTCTAAATATTTTTTCTCTATAGCAGAAAAATTTTCTAAAACATACAGCGCTTGCTTCCCTTGAGAAAATTGACAACCGATACCAAATTTTAATCTAGAAAATTGCTGGCTTAAAAGGTATTCTACTACACTCTTAAGCCCATTATGACCTCCAGAACTTCCTTGGCTTTTGAAACGTAGTTTTCCAAAAGGCAATGCAATATCATCTGTAACAATAAGTAAATTTTGAATATCAATCTTATTTTTTTTTAACCAATAATTTATAGATTTTCCACTATGATTCATAAAGGTAGAAGGCTTTAAGAGAAAAATAGACTTTCCTTTATAGTTTTTATGGCTTATATCTCCTAGTCTATCTGTCTGGAATTGAGTATTTATTTTTTTTGCTAAATGATCGACAATAGCAAAACCAATGTTATGTCTTGTATATCGATATTGCTCTCCTATATTGCCCAATCCTACAATGAGGCATTTCATATTTTAAAATTTAATGAGTGCCTTGACCAATTTTTATTTTTTTTCCTCTTTATTTTTATTTCTCAAAGCTCTTGGAATTTCTACAGAAACAATAGATGTAGAAGGAGGCATCAAAATATTAAATTTTTCTGACGTAATATCTTTGACTTGTTTCATATCTCCCATTTCCAAATCTTCAATATTAAGATGTATATATTCTGGCATATTTTGAGGATAGGCTTGTACAGGTAATTTTCGACATTTTTTATATAATTCTCCTCCTTTAGCAACACCTTTAGCCCTACCTTTTAGTTGTATAGGAATATCCATTTTGATTTTTTTGTCATCTGATAAAATCAAAAAATCAGCATGTAAAATCATTTCATTCACAGGATGATATTGGATATCGTATAAAATACACTGATGATTTTCACCTTCTAGATTGAGGGTGATAAAATAAACCTCTGGTGTATATACCAAAGGTTTGAATAATGAAGCAAATGTATAAAAGTGTATGGTTTCTTTCCCATACACTACACAAGGTACGTAACCTTCTTTTCTAAGTGATTTGGATGATTGCTTACCCGTTGATTTTCTTTGATAACCAACAATTTCTAAATTTTTCATGAGAATATATTTTTAGAATAGGAAATATTTTTTAGTTATGCTGATTTAGTGGCTTCTTCTTTTTTCTTTGAATTTTCTTCTTCTGTCAATTTTTCAAAACGAATACCTAAATTTTTTACTGATATAATCCATATAAAAATAATAGCCAAGATAAAAAAGATAATATATTGCTTGACATTATCAATCTCTCCTCCTCCCAAAGGAATCAGCCCAAAGGTAAGAATCAAAGAACCAAAACTTTTACCTAACCTACCCCCTACACCATCCACTGCAGCCTTTCCTTGTACTTTAGAGGTTTCGTCTAAAGGAATATAAGTAGCCTCTTTGGTAGGATCAAAGAGTGTATATTTCGCAGATTTTATAAATACTACATTGATAAGACCAAAAATGACAGCAATAAATAAAGAAGTAGTACTAAAAAATTCAGCAATACCTTCAAAATGTTTATCAAACACTAAAAAAATAAAAAAGAAAGAAGAAAGCATAGCGGCAATAATTGGCGTAAGAGAAGCAGCAAACCTCCATCCTTTTCTCATAATAGGGGCAGATAGAAAAAAAATCATGAGTACCGTAATAATACCAATCAATATACTTTGGTTAGCATAAATATCAGACAATAAATTTTTATTATCTGGCATTTGGGAAAATAATTTTTTTATTTGACTCTTCCACACAGACTCAAAAAGACTAATCACCATACCATAAGACATCACCAAAATAGCAATACAGGCCAAATATTTAGATTTAGTTAAAAATGCAAAAGACTCTTTGAAAGACATTTTTATTTTTTTCTTCTTTTTTTTGGTTTCTATTTGATAGAGTACTGGATTTTTTGCAATATCTCTTGAAAAAACATTATAAACCACAAGTAACAAAATACCCAAGATGAGTACAAGCCATAGCATTAATTCGTATCGGTCTCCAAAAGTTTTTAAAAACGTACCTGCTACTATCAATCCAAAATTAGCACCGATAGCTAAAAAACTATAAAATCTTTTAGACTGCTTAACGCTTGTAATTTCATTGGCAAAAGTCCAAAATATTACAGAAAGACAAAACGTACCCCAAGCTTCTGCATTGATATAAAATAAAGACAAAGGCCAATATCTAATAGCTTCCCACAAACCTTTGAACGTAGGATAAGATACATTCATCGTGGCTGCAAATTTGTCTAAACTAAAAAATGCTAAGTTGGGAAATAAAATCAGTGTAAATAATGCGTAAAATATAAGAAAGCTAGATACTAAAATATTAAACCGGCCATCTCTACCAAACATCCTACTGATCTTACCATAAATAATTGTATACATCACCACAACAGGCAATACACCAAAAAGCTTGATGTAATAAATAGATTCTGCACCTCCAGAAGTTTTTAAAAGAAAAATGTCTTTCAAATTTCTTAAAGCAGAGTAGTTAAGAGAGATAAAAAAAAAGATAAATGCAAGAGGCAAGAACTTTCTCAGTTCTTTTTTATGGATAGGAAAAAGAATACTTCTTATTTTGCTGAAGTTTTTTTCAAGCGGTAACGGATCGTTATTTTTCATATAATTTTTTCTTTTGTATGCAAAGTGATTTTGTTAGCTGTATATTGCTGGCCTACACATGCTTATGATTTTAAAAAATTGGCAAAAACAATGGCAGAAACAGAAAAAATACAAGCAGTGGAATTAAAACAAGAAATGAAAAATTTGTAGTCAATTTTTCAAAGGAATCCTAAAATTAATATTTTTTTCTTTATCTAAAAAATTATTTTTTGCTTATTTAATAAATAATAACTATTTTTATAAAATTCTTTACAACAGGGCCCATAGCTCAGTTGGTTAGAGCGGTTGACTCATAATCAATAGGTCCCAGGTTCAAGTCCTGGTGGGCCCACATCAAAAAATTATTTAAAAAGGTATATTCAAAATTTACCTCAAAAAATAATCTCCCTTAAAATAAACACCTCACTACTTTTAGAAGATTTTATAATTTACAAGTATAGACTCTTTAGATTTTTCATGAAAACAGCATGAATTTTTAAAAATACAACAAAACCTCACTTTTTAGCATGGCAATTTATGATTGAAACATACCTTCAAAACATTCATCAACTAAAAAACCTTCTGCTCACATCTTCCAAAAAAATAATCATCACCATACATCATCATCCAGATGCAGATGCCATAGGATCTGCGCTAGCGCTCTATCATTTGTTGAAAAAATTAAAACATGATGTATGTATCCTCTCAACATCGACTTATCCATCATTTTTATCTTGGATGTATGGCATTGATGATATCCTCATTGTACAAGAAAAAAATCCATCAAAAGCCAATATACTTTTGATAAATGCTGACTATATTTTTTGTTTGGATTACTCAAGCTTGCATAGAGTAAATTTTTTAGAAAATTTTGTCAAAAAAACAAACGCGCATAAAATTGTAGTAGATCATCATCTCAATCCAGATACTTTTGCTGACCTTTATATCTGGAATGCCAAAGCCTCCTCCACTACTGAAATTATATGGGATATTATTAAAAATATAGATCTCTCTTGGATGGATAAAAACATAGCAGAATGTATTTATGCAGGCATTTTGACAGACACAGGCTCTTTCAAACATGCCAATACTTCCCAAAATACACATCGTGTCGTAGCTGAATTGATGCAATTTCAAATCAACATTGCTAAAATTAATCAACTGATTTATGATAATAATTCTCTCAACAAGCTGCTATTTTTTAGCTTTGCTATTCAAAAAAGACTCGTACTGATACAAGAAAAAAAAATTGCTTATTTCCAAATATCCAAAAAAGACAAAGCAAAATTTCATTTGCAAATAGGAGACACAGAAGGATTAGTCAATCAAGCTTTATCCATCAAAAATATTACAATGGCTGCTGTGATTAAAGAAAAAGAACATTGTGTAAGAATTTCTTTACGTTCTGTAGGAGATATTGCTGTGAATCAGCTTGCAAGTACTTATTTTTCAGGAGGAGGACACAAAAATGCAGCAGGCGGTACTTCACTGCTTTCTTTGGAGGAAACAGTCAAAAAATTTGAAACTATTATTCATCAAAACTATTAAACATGCTTAAAAAAATTATTATTAGTATACTCCTTTTGCAAGGATTTGGTTGTAGCACATATACACAAACATCTTCTGGTCTTTTGTATAAAACAATTAACAAAGGCAATGGCAAAAAACCCCGTCATGAAGACTATATTTTATTAAAAGCTGTTTATACAATAGATAAAAAAAAAATTTTGTATGACAGCACCACAAATCATTTGCCGGTAGTATATCAATACAAAAAAAAAATGCCAAAAGATGGTAGTATACAAGAATTGATAACCCTTTTGGAAGAAGAAAAAAAAATAGAAGCAAAAATAAAAGCCAGTCATTTATTAGGAAAATCTTTTGATGTCTTTCAAAAAAAATACAATCTCCAAAAAGAGAGTCCTATCATTGTGCTTATAGCAGCAGAAAAAATCATGACACCTGCGGAATACACTAGTTGGCAGGAAAAAAACATACAACAACTACAAAATCAAAAACAACAAAAAATGGAAAAACAAAAAAAACAAGACATTGCACATATTGATGCATATGTAAAAAAACATAATCTTAAAGTAGAAAAAACAGCTACAGGATTACAGTATATAATTCTTCAAAAAGGTCTTGGAGATTTACCTCAAAAAGGACAAAAAGTAAAAGTACACTATACAGGAAAAACTTTTGAGGGAAAATTATTTGATACCAGTTTAGCAGATGTAGCTAAAGAACACCAAGTTTACAATGCCCAACGAACGTATGAGCCTATTGCCTTTACCTTGGGTGTAGGCCAGGTAATTGCAGGATGGGATGAAGCTATAGCTCTTTTTCCGAAAGGATCCAAAGCCAAAATTTTTATTCCTTCGTATTTGGCCTATGGAGATCAAGCCATGGGAGATATAATTCCTGCCAACAGTATCTTAGTTTTTGATATTGAATTAGTGGATATCACGAATTAAAATAAAAGCATCAAGCTAAAAAAATGAAAAAGAACAGGGTGAAAAAATCACACTGTTCTTTTCACCCGAGTCAATCTTTAATTATCTAGTAAAGTATTGATATCCTCCATTAATTTTTTTTTGTCATTTTTTGCTCTCCAGATAAGGTTGTTTAAAATGTTCTAACTGAATATATCCTTATACTTAATTAGGAATATTTTTCATCATAGCAAACGCAAGATCTACAATCTCCTCCCCTGCTCGAGGCTTGGCCAAAGCAACTAAATTTTCTTTCATCTGCGCTTTTATTTGATCATCCGTTAGCAAAGTTTGGATAGCAATCATCAATTCTTTTTCCATATGACTCTGCCGAAGCACAATAGCTGCTCTTTTTTTCAACAACACAAAAGCATTTTTCGTTTGATGATCAGCCGTCACATGCGGAGAAGGAATTAAAATTGAAGGCTTTTGAAAATGACAAATCTCAGCAATCGTCAAAGCACCAGCCCTGGCAACCACTACATCTGCTGCAAAATACGCTTGGGCCATATTTTTTATAAAAGGATACATTTGAATCCATTCACCATACGGCCCTATTTTTTTTTTGTGCATGGTATAAAAATAAGAACCTGTCTGCCAAATCAATTGAATACCCTTTGTGGAAAAAAAAGAAATATTTTTTAAAATAACCTCATTAATTGCACCTGCGCCTAAACTTCCTCCTAAAACCAACAAACATTTTTTTTGAGGATCTAAACCAAAAGCACAATACGCTTTTTGATAAACTTGAATATCATCTTGTGTGATTGAATGACGTAGTGGATTGCCTGTGTACTCTACTTTCTCTTGAGGGAAAAAAAAAGAAGCCTCTTGAAAACCTACACATACTTTATCTGAAAAACGAGACAATACTCGATTGGCCAATCCAGGAAAAACATTTTGCTCTTGTATAAGCGTAGGAATTTTTTTTTTCGCTGCTGCATAAATTATCGGAACACTGGCATATCCTCCAGTACCAATCACAATATCTGGTTCAAATATTTTTAAAATATGTTTTGCTTGCTGTAAACTTTGAATTATTTTATAAGGCAATACTAAATTTTTCCACCATTTTTTTCTATCCAAACCACGTATGGGCAAGCCTATAATCTTAAAACCTAAATCTGCTATCAACTGCATTTCCATTTTTCCTTGAGCACCTACAAACAAAATTTCAATGTCTATTTTCTGATTTTTTTTTGACAAAAATATTTCAGCCAAAGCAACTGCAGGAAAAATATGTCCTCCTGTGCCACCACCACTTAGGATAATTTTATATTTCTTCAAAAGATAATCTTATTTCTAAAATGATACATGCTTGAATTGCTTCAAAAACTGTAAATCATTTTCTGTAAAAAGACGAATATCATCAATACGATAAAGCAGCATAGCTATCCGTTCAATCCCCATACCAAAAGCAAATCCCCGATATTTTTGAGGATCTATCTTGCAATGCAATAATACTTGAGGATCTACTAGCCCTGCGCCTCCTATTTCTACCCAACCCGTATTTTTACACAAAGCACATCCCTTGCCTAAACAAACTTGACAAGCAATATCCAACTCTGCGCTTGGTTCTGTAAAAGGAAAATAAGAAGGACGCAAACGCATTTTCGTTTGAGAACCAAACATATTTTGTACAAAATATAACAAAGTAGCTTTTAATTGTAAAAAATTTACCTCTTTTGCCACATATAATGCTTCCATTTGATGAAACATACAATGCGTACGTGCAGAAATAGCCTCTTTGCGAAATACACGACCAGGAGTGATGATACGCAAAGGAAGTTGATTTTTTTCCATCATACGTATCTGTACAGAAGAAGTGTGAGTACGCAACAAAAAATCTTTAGAGAGAAAAAATGTGTCTTGCATATCCCGGGCAGGATGCTGAGGGGGAAAATTCAAAGCAGTAAAATTATACCAATCAGTGTCAATTTCAGGTCCTTCGGCCAAATTAAACCCTATATTTTGCAGTACTTGTACCATCTTTTCTGTAATGATAGAAAGAGGATGACAAGCGCCTAAGTCATCTGCTACGGGCAATGTATAATCTGCTATAACTTCGTGAGGACTTGACGGTGTATACAAAATATTTTTAGCTTCTGAAAATTTTTTTTGAGCGGATGACTTCAAGGTGTTTAAAAGGGCGCCTACTTTTTTTTTTTCCGCTACAGCTACAGTTTTCATACAGGCAAACAAAGTCATCAAAGGTCCTTTTCTGCTGACATATTGCAAACGAAAGCTTTCCAGGTCTTCTTTATTTTTTATATTAAAATCTTCAACAGATTTGCTTAGGGCTTGTATTTTGGAGTATATCGACATCATGGGAAATCTTTCAATAAATCTATAACACAACAATTATTGATCATCATTGCATCGCTAAAAATAAAAAAATACTAAGACTAAACCTTCATCAACTATACCATGTCAGATAAGCATACCATACACATAGGCAATCTTTCGGCTTGTAAAAAAAATCCAAAACCTTCTTGGTTGCGGGTAAAGCTCCCTACAGGAAAAAACTATCAGCAAGTCAGAAAAATAGTAGACGAGCATAAGCTGCATACCATTTGTGAGAGTGGAAACTGTCCGAATATGGGAGAATGTTGGGGAGCAGGCACTGCTACTTTTATGATTTTGGGAAATGTTTGTACACGTAGCTGTACTTTTTGTGCTGTGGCTACTGGAAGACCGCCTGTATATGATACGCAGGAGCCAACACGTGTGGCACAGGCCATTCAAAAAATGGGAGTGAAACATGCAGTGATTACTTCTGTCAATCGAGATGAATTGAAAGACCGTGGCGCTGCTATTTGGTATGAAACGGTGCGTATGATAAAAAAAATGACACCCAAAACTACCATCGAAACTTTGATTCCGGATGTCAAAGGCACATGGGAGGCTTTGGAGAAAATGATCAGTGCTGGCCAAGAGGTGGTTTCTCATAATATGGAAACGGTTGCTCGGCTATACCGTAGGGTGAGGCCACAGGCAAAGTATACACGTAGTTTAGAACAGATTCAAAGGACTAAAACGTATGGCAAAAGAACAAAATCAGGGATTATGTTGGGTTTGGGAGAAAAAAAAGAGGAGGTGTATCAAGCCATGGATGATTTGGTAGCGCATGGATTGGATATCCTGACGCTAGGGCAGTATTTACAACCTACAAAAATGCATATCGAAGTAGCTGAGTTTGTACATCCAGAGCAATTTGCTCATTTCAAAGAGGAGGGTTTGAAAAGGGGATTAAAATATGTAGAAGCAGGCCCTTTGGTGCGTTCTTCTTACCATGCAGAGAGGCATGTATACGTGTAAATAAAAAATGGGTATACATCAATTCGATACTGATATATACCCACAAAAAAACAAAATTATAAATCTTGATATTTAATCTTCTGTTTCTTCAAATGCTATTTTCTCACTTTTTCTATGATTATTCTTTTCTTCTTCTATTCTTTGTGATTGACTAAAAAATGGCTGGCTATTCGTGTTCAGTTCATCAAAAATATCTTTTGGCTGCCAAGTAGGCCAATTACTACTATCCCATCCTGAATTTTCTTCTTTTATTCTTTCTACATGACGGGATTTGAAAAATTGAGGAGATTCTCCTAAAAAATTTTTGTAAGAATTCTTGAAATCTTTGTAAGAAATTTCATTATTCTTATTGTACTGATTTTGAAATGCTTGTATTTCCTTCTCTGCTTGTCCTCTTTGTTGGCCTAGGTCTATATTTTTTTGTTTTTGTTTTTCTTTTATAATATTATCCAATATACTGTCTTTTAATATTTTATCATATCCTTCTCTTTCTTGTCGAGACCATTTTTCTTTTTGCATAACCTCATAGCTTTTTTTTATATACAGTAAACCATCATTTTCTAATATTGAATTATCTATTTTTTTTTTTTCATGACAAAAAGTTAAAAAATCTAACCAAAATAATTTTTTATAAAAATTATCGTTTAAAATTTTTTCTTTTTCTTCTTCTTTCAAATTATTTGGATAACATAAATTTTTTGTAAAAAAATTTTGTAATTCTTTTTTTTCTTCTTCCAAAATTAAAGACCGAAACTTATTCAATTCAAAGATTTTAAAATAAGTTTTATTTTTATTAATAATTTTATGATCATCTAGTGTAGTATAAGCTATACAATTTTCTACTCTTTCATTATTAGCCAACAAACAAGTGCCTCCATTTTCTTTTCTATTAGTATAAATTACTAGTGTATATACTGGTGGTATATCATAAGGTGATACAATACTATATTTATTATTACTAAATTCCATTTTTTGAGCAAGTTCATCTACAGTCTGACATACAGCAAGTGAAGCATAATATTGTACACGAGGTAAAAAATAAGTAGAATTTGCCCTCTGCATTTCTACAATAATTTTACCTCCTTGTTTATTTTTTTCTGTATAAATATATTTTATGTCTACAAAACTTTTTTTTTCAATTCCTGCATTGGTATTTTCAGAATTCGCAATTCGAAGTTGATCTATTTTATTTTCCTCATTAAAATCAAATAAAGTGTTGATAAAGTCTTTCGCAATATCTATATGATTTGAATTTCCAAATAATTTTTTAAATGTCGAATCATAAGTAGGGTCTGCAAATGGAAATTTTTTGGAGAATATACTTTCATTCTTTTGATCTTGCTTATTCGACCTCAAATGCCTGCTATGAGCAAAAGGCAATAAAAATAATTTTGTTTGAGAAAGTAGTATGGGTAGTTTTTCATGATTAAAAAAATTAAAATTTTATTTGATTGAAAATCAAATATTTTGGGGCTATCCCAAAAAGACTTAAAAATAAAAAAGGCCTGAAAATTTCAGGCCTTTTTGCAGTGTAATATTTTGAAAAATCAAAAAATTACATCATACCATTCATTCCTCCCATAGGTGGCATTCCTCCGCCTGCTCCTGGCATTCCTGCTCCTTTTTCTTCTTCTTTTTCTTCTGCAATTACGCATTCAGTAGTCAAGAGTAAGGAAGCAATAGACGCCGCATTCTCCACAGCCATTCTCGTTACTTTTGTAGGATCTAAAACACCTGCTTGAAATAAATTTTCATACTCGTCTGTTCTAGCATTGTATCCAAAGTCATCAGTACCGTCTTTTACTTTATTTACAACTACAGAACCTTCTCCTCCTGCATTTTCTACGATTTTACGCAAAGGCGCTTCTAAAGATTTTTTTACAATCTCTACACCTGTTGCTTGGTCTTCATTGTCTACTTCTACATGGTCTAATGCTGTCAAAGCACGAATCAAAGCGACACCTCCTCCTGGTACTACCCCTTCTTGTACAGCAGCTCTTGTAGCATGCAATGCATCGTCTACTCTGTCTTTTTTTTCTTTCATCTCTACTTCTGTAGCAGCCCCTATATAAAGAATAGCTACGCCTCCTGCAAGTTTGGCAAGTCTTTCTTGGAGCTTTTCTTTGTCGTAGTCTGAAGTAGTATTTTTTATTTGTGTTCTGATTTGATTAATTCTTCCTTCGATATTTTCTTTTTTGCCATTGCCATTCACAATCACAGTATTTTCTTTGTCTATATTTACTTTTTCTGCTGTGCCTAAATAATCAATTGTAGCATTTTCTAGTTTATAACCTCTTTCTTCTGAAATAACAGTACCTCCTGTAAGCATGGCAATATCTTCCAACATTTCTTTTCTTCTATCGCCAAAACCTGGGGCTTTTACAGCTGCTACTTTTAAAGCACCTCTAATTTTATTAACAACTAAAGTAGCCAATGCTTCTCCGTCTACATCTTCTGCGATGATCATTAGTGGCTTTCCTGTTTGTGATACTGCTTCTAAAATAGGCAGTAAGTCTTTCATTGTAGAAATTTTTTTATCACAAATCAATAAATATGGATTTTCTAATTCTGTAGCCATTTTTTCTGTGTTGGTTACAAAATAAGGAGATAGATAACCTCTATCAAACTCCATACCTTCTACTACTTTCACTTCAGTAGAAGTACCTTTGGCTTCTTCTACAGTGATTACACCATCTTTGCCTACTTTTTCCATTGCATCAGCAATCATTTTACCAATGGTTTTGTCATTGTTAGCAGAAATAGTGGCTACTTGTTGTATTTCATTGGCTCCTGCAATCGGTTTAGAATTTTCTTTGAGCTTGCCTATCACATGCTGAATCGCTTTATCTATACCACGTTTTAAATCCATAGGATTGGCGCCTGCTTCTACATTTTTGATGCCATTGACAAATATAGATTGTGCCAAAACGCTGGCAGTTGTTGTGCCATCACCGGCATGATCAGCTGTTTTAGAAGCTACTTCTTTGACAAGTTGCGCTCCTAAATTTTCTACAGGATCTTTAAGTTCTATTTCTTTAGCTACAGATACACCATCTTTGGTGACACTAGGCGCACCAAATTTTTTGTCAATGACTACGTTTCTGCCTTTAGGCCCTAGAGTGACGCTGACAGCATTGGCCATAATGTCTACGCCTTTCTTAAGTTTTGTTCTGGCTTCTGAATTAAAGAGTATATTTTTTGACATAAGATATTTTGATAAATTTTAAAAAATTATAGGTTATTGAACAATTGCGTAAATATCAGACTCTCGCATAATCATGTATTCTTTTCCTTCAATCGTAGTTTCAGTACCACTATATTTTCCATAAAGTACTTGATCTCCTACTTTTACAGTTAAAGGTTCTTCTTTTTTTCCACTACCCACGGCTACTACAGTGCCTTTTTGTGGTTTTTCTTTTGCTGTATCAGGAATGATAATGCCTCCAGTAGTTTTCTCTTCTGAAACAGCTGGTGCTACAATGACGCGATCTGCCAATGGTTGTAATTTGATATGATTCATGGTGTTTACGTTTTAAATTTTACAATTGAATTGCAAGGATGTTGATGTTTAATAAAAAATATCCATCCATCAACAAAAAAATATTAAGCACATATTATGCCAATTTTTTACCCTTCCAATCAAGAACTACTTTTATTCATTTTTATACTGTCAAAATGACATAAACTATCCCAAAGTACAACGATTAATACATCAATGCTTGCTTAACAAACGTATATTCTTTGCTACTTGCTCATAAGAAGTTTGAAGTAAAACCTTTTCTTTTTCATTGAGTTTAAGCGGTACGATTTTTTCTACACCTCCTTTTCCCAAAATCACTGGAATGCCTAAATAACCTTTGTCAATACCATATTCTCCTTTAAGCTGTATGCATACAGGTAATAATCTTCGCTGATTTTTTACTATAGCTTCTACCATTTGTGCAGTAGCAGCGCCAGGAGCATACCATGCAGAAGTGTTCATAAGTTGTACAAAGGTGCCTCCTCCGTATTTTGTTTTTTCAATAATTTTTGAAAGAGTTTTTTCATCGATTAAATCACTGGCTGGTATACCTGCTATAGTTGTATGCCTAGGCAAAGGGACCATAGTATCTCCATGGCCTCCCAATAGCAAGGCTTGAATATCTTTGGGGGATATTTTTAAATGCTGTGCGATCAACGTGCGATAGCGTGCTGTATCTAAAATTCCGGCCATACCTATCACTTTTTCTCTTGGCAACCCAGAGGTGACATGTGCTTGGTAGGTCATGGCGTCTAAAGGATTTGATACAATAATAAATATGGCTTGTGGAGCATATTGTAAAACTTTTTGCATGACTTGTTCTACAATTTTGGCGTTTGTCAGTACAAGATCATCTCTATTCATACCAGGTTTTCGGGTAATACCTGCCGTGATGACGACGATTTGAGCATCTCGAGCAGCAGTATAATCATTATGTACACCAATCACTTGGGTGTCGTAGGCATTGATAGCAGCAGCTTGTGTAATATCAAGTGCCTTGGCTTCTGCTAGCCCCTGTTTTGTATCTAGCAAAACAATTTCTTCTACAACGGAGCGTAAGGCTAAAATATGTGCACAAGTAGCGCCTACATTGCCAGCGCCAATAATGGTGACTTTCATGGGATAATGGTATGATTTTGTTTATTTAAATTTAAATTGAAAGCAATTCATAAAATTACTTTATGGATAAAGGTGATTCACACGCTAATTTTTAAAAATGATGACCCATTTTATGACTCCAATAGTAAAAAAATTTTTTTTAGCAAATGTCATCATATATCTACTACATCATTGGCTGGATATAGCACTGATAGATGATTTTGGTTTGCGTTCTTTTTTATCTGAAGCATTTTTTCCTTATCAACTTTTTACGCATTTGTTTGTACATGCTAATTTTTTTCATTTGCTTAGCAATATGCTGGTCCTTTATATGCTAGGGCCTATTTTAGAAAAAACTTTAGGAGAAAAACGTTTTTTTATTTTCTTTTTTTTTACAGGAATAGGTGCTTCTTTAATATATTTAGGTATTAATTATTTAGAACTAAAAAAATTAAAACAAGCATATCAAAACTATATTTTACATACAACGCCTGAAAATTTTTATGCCTTCATCAGTGAGTATTCCCAAACATCTTACAGAAATTATTATCATTTTGTACAAAAATTTTTTAATCATCCGCAGGATATAGATTGTATAAAAAAAAGTGCCTCTATTGTAGAAAACTTATTCCATACAAAAATAGATAGACCCATTGTAGGTGCTTCAGGCGCTGTTTTTGGTCTTTTAATGGCATTTGCTATGTTGTTTCCCAATGCATCCCTTTTCCTAATTTTTATTCCTATACCTATCAAGGCCAAATATTTTGTAGCACTATATGGTATTTATGAATTATATGCAGGCATACAAGATCATCCAACGGATCAAGTAGCTCATTTTGCACACTTGGGTGGTATTTTATTTGCATATATTTTTATCCGATGGCTCCGAAAAAATTAATATTGATCTAATAATGCACCCATCCTTGTGCTTTGAGTGGTATTTTTTGATGTGATGCACTAGTAATTAAATGACACCCCTCTGACTGGGATACTGTATGACCTATTACTGTAACTCCTGGGTATATTTTTATTTTTTCATATGCTTCTTGTGGCAATGTAAAAAGTAGTTCATAGTCTTCTCCTCCATGCAATGCACATATCGTAGGGTCTAGATGCAAGTCAAGAGCAGTTTTTTTAGTGGTTAGCAGGATAGGTATTTTTTCTTCATAGAGTAAAATGCCTACACGAGAGGCTTGGCTAATATGTAATAGCTCAGAGGATAATCCATCAGAAATATCAATCATAGCAGAAGGCAATATTTGATGCTTTTGCATAAATTTCTGCAAATCAGTATTGATTTCTGGTTTCAATTGTCTTTCAATCACATATTGATGCTCTTCCAAGACAGGTTGCATGGTATCGTGCGCCAAAAAAACCTTTTTCTCTCGGTTGAGTATTTGTAGTCCGAGATAAGCAGCACCTAAATCTCCAGTAACACAAATCAATTCCTGTGGTTGTGCTGTACTTCTTTTACAAATACTATTTTTTTTTACAGTGCCTATAGCACTCACTGCAATACTCAACCCTTGTGTAGCAGCTGTGGTATCTCCTCCAATCAAATCTACTTGGTAATGTGTACAAGCTAAAGCAATACCTTCATAAAGTGTTTGTAATGCTTCTAAAGAAAATTTACTGCTCACAGCTATACTCACAGTAATTTGTTCAGGAGTACCATTCATTGCCAAAATATCAGATATATTGACAACAACAGCCTTATAACCCAAATGTTTCAAAGGACAATAGGTTAAATCAAAATGAATATTTTCAATCAACATATCCGTTGTCATCAAAGTGTAATGTGTAGTATCTTTAGCAATCACAGCAGCATCATCCCCAATACCTACAATAGTAGATGGATTTTTATTTTTAAATTTTTGGGATAGACTATGGATTAATGAAAACTCGCCTACGTCAGATATCTTAGTAAATTTTGATGGCATTTTTATAAAATGAAAAAAAATATTATTTTTAATAAAATTGATTCTTTTTAAAGAAAGGGTCCTTAGCTCAGCTGGTTTAGAGCACCTGCCTTACAAGCAGGGGGTCGCAGGTTCGAATCCTGCAGGACCCACAAAAAATAATTTCTCTTTCTATCAAAGATCTATCCATTTTTCTTTTTTAAATATTTTTTTTTCTCTCTTCTTCTGAGATATACACACCATCTAAAAAATACCACAAATCTTGTGCAATTTTTTGTGCAGATGCCTGTGCTTTTTTCTTTTCTGAGCAAGAAAGTTTTTCTATCAAAGACCAACAAGCTTGGGTATGCTCTTGATCAACCGTTGCATGTACTACAAAATATTGTGCTTGTACTTCCTCTATTGCATAATATTCCTTAAGTCCTTTTAGTTTTGTCGCTGCTATGGCAGGCACTTGATATTCTTGTGCTATCAACGCGCCTAACCCCTCTACATAAGAAGCTTGAGTATTTTTCTGAAAAGAGGCTATCAGATGGGCTGTATTTTGATTTGGTAGGCCATCCATTACTGTTGCTTTAGACATTCCTAAGTTTTGTGCAAACTGTAACCACAGCTCAGGATGATTGTTTTGCCCCTGTTCTTCATCACAAAGGTTATCCAGTAGTATTTGTCTAGAAAACAAGTCTTCACACTGTGTATGAATAGCGCTGATATGTCGTGGAAATACATATATATGCTGATAATATTGCACTGCATAATATTGCAAATCTTTAAGAGTCAATTTTCCTTTTTGCCAATCTTTATAAAAAGGATGTTGCAATAAATAATATTCTTGTAGCGGTTGTATAAAATTTTGAAAATTCATGTAAATAAAAAATAGGAATTATAAAAAAATATCTAAATCTTATCGTTTAAATATTTGGCTGTATGGTTATTTTCCAAGGATAACATTGCCTCAGGTGTACCATTGAAAAGTACCTCTCCTCCTTTTTTTCCTCCTTCTGGCCCTAAGTCGATAATCCAATCAGCAGATTTAATCATGTCTAAATTGTGTTCAATAACCCAAACACTATGCCCTTGATCAATCAAAGCTTGTATGGACGATAAAAGTTTTTTGATATCATGAAAATGTAAGCCAGTGGTAGGCTCATCAAAGATGAAAAGAATATTTTCTTTGCGGTCTTTTTGTGCTAAATGTGCTGCTAGTTTAATTCTTTGTGCTTCTCCTCCACTTAAGCTGTTGGAAGGCGTACCTAATTGAATATAACCCATGCCTACAGCTTGTAGCGGCAATAATTTTTCATAAATTTTTTTTTCATCTTTAAAAAAAAGAAGTGCTTCGTCTACAGTCATCTTCAATATTTCTTCGATATTTTTTCCTTTCCATCGTATATGTAAAATATTTTTTTGAAAACGCCTGCCTTGACATTGATCACAAATGACTTGTATATCTGGCAAAAATTGCATCTGGATATTCAATATCCCTTCTCCTTGACATTTTTCACATCTTCCTCCTTTGATATTGAAAGAAAAGTAAGCTGCTGTATATTTTTTTTCTATAGCTAGGGGTTGTTGAGCCAATAATTTACGGATATTATCATATGCTTTAAGATAGGTGATAGGATTTGACCTTGAAGATTTTCCCAAAGGATTTTGATCAACCCATTCTATTGAGTCTATATTTTGGTAATCTCCTGTCAGGCTATCAAAAAAACCATTAGAAGCAGGCGCTAAGTTATATTTTATAGCCTTTTCCAATGCTGGATAAATGGTTTTTATAATCAGTGTTGATTTTCCAGAACCACTCACCCCTGTAATCAATGTCAAAACACCCAATGGTATCTGTACATCAATATGACGAAGATTATTTGCACGAACATTTTTGATATGTATGGATTGATGCCACTTTCTACGCTTAAGGGGTGTATCTATTTTTTCCAATGCATGCAAATAACGAGCTGTATAGCTTTCTTGGCAATTTTTAAAATTTTCTAAAGTACCTTGATATATCAAATATCCTCCATTTTTACCTGCTGTTGGACCTATATCAACAATTTGATCTGCGATCTGCATCACTGCTTCTTCATGTTCTACAACAATGACCGTATTACCTTTATTTTTTAAATCAACTAATACTTGTGCGAGTTTGGTAGTGTCTTTGGGGTGTAGACCAATCGTAGGCTCATCCAATATGTATAGAGTATCTACCAATGTACTTCCCAGGGCATTGGCTAGTTTGATACGTTGAAATTCTCCTCCTGAAAGCGTACTGGTATCTCTTGCTAAGGTTAAATAATCAAGTCCTACTTTGGATAGATATGCCAAACGATGCTGTATTTCGGTAATAATTCTTTGAGTAATTTTTCTTTCTTGTGCTGTAATTTCTAGTGTTTCAAAAAATGATAGCAGTGATTGTATAGACATACATAATAAATCACCGATAGACTTTTGTCCTATTTTTACATAGGAGGTATCTTTTCGAATACGCGTACCTTGACAGTCTTTGCAAGGGGTTTTTCCTTTGTATCGAGCAGCCAATACACGGTACTGTATTTTATGAGATCTTTTGTGGAGATATTGAAAAAAGTCTTCAATTCCTTTACAGTCTTGATGCCCTTGCCAAACCATTTTTTTTTCTGCTGCTGTCAATGCTTGATAAGGCCTATGGATGGGAAAATTATAAGCTATACTTTTTTCAAGAAAATTGACCAGCCATACTTTCATAGTGGCTGTATTCCAAGGAACAATGGCTCCTTCAAAAATGGAAAGGTTTTGTTTTGGAATTACTTTCAAAGGATCAATATCTACAATATTACCCATTCCTTTGCAAGTAGGACAAGCGCCATACGCGTTGTTAAAACCAAAAAAATGAACAGTAGGTACTTCAAAGGTAAGGCCGTCTAAAAAAAAACGATTAGAGAATATTTTTTTTTCTTTTGTATGGTTAGTATAAATAGTACAATATCCTTTACTTTCTTGAAAAGCCAAGGAAATATTTTCTTGTAAACGGGCTGTTTGGTGATTGATGTCTAGTTTCATTCTATCAATCAAAAGATAAATCTCTTGTGAAAGTATAGAAAATAAATTTTCTTGAAGAATGTCTTCAATAAAAAAAAATTGTTCCTGAATCCAAAGACGTGTAAATCCTTTGCGTAAAGCTATTTGTAAAACAACAGTAAGTTCTTGTACGGTTTTTGGCTGATCTATAGGCGCTAGTATGTACAACGTGGTATGTGTAGGCAGTGTATACAAATACTGTAGCACATCATTAACAGTATGCTTTTTTACCTTCTCTTGACTAATGGGTGAATAGGTTTGTCCTATTTTAGCAAATAAAAGTTTGCAGTAATCATAAATTTCTGTGATAGTGCCTACAGTGGATCGTGAGGATTTGATTTGATTTTTTTGCTGAATAGCAATGGCTGGTGATAATCCTTGAATAGATTGTACTTTTGGTTTTTTATACTTACCTAAAAACTGCCTTGTATAAGTACTCAAGCTTTCAATATAAGTTCTCTGCCCTTCGGCAAACAAAGTATCAAAAGCTAAAGAAGATTTTCCTGACCCTGATACTCCAGTAATAACAATGAGCTGATTTCTTTTTAAAGAAATGCTCAAGTTTTTTAAATTATTGACTTGAGCATTTTGGATCGTAATATAGTTTTTAGGATCTTTTTTATCTATCGACAATTGAATAATATATAATCAATACTGTAAGGAAGGTTCTTCTTAATCATGTATCATATCTTCTTCTTTTCTATCAAACTGTGTAAAATCATAATCAGGGAGCAATTCTTCTTTGACATGATTGATAGACTGTGTCATTGCTTTTAAAAATTTATTAAAATCTTCTTTATACAAAAAAATTTTGCTTTTTTCAAAAGCAAATTCTTCCCCAAATTTTCTTCTTTTTTCGGTAATTGTAATGCAATAGTCATTATTTTTTGTTGCCTTTACATCAAAATAATAAGTTCTTTTGCCTGCTCTTACTACTTGTGTATGTACTTTATTGTCGTTGTAGTGATTTTCTTCCATAGGGTAAATAAAAATTAAAAAAGCTAAAATTTAACATATTTTATTGATGCATCCAATTTTTTTTGCGTAATAATTCATTTTTTGTTTCTGGATGTGCCATATCAAGGACACAACAATCCACAGGACAAACTGCTGCACATTGTGGTTCTTCATGAAACCCTACACATTCGGTACATTTATCAGTGGCGATATAATAAAATTCTACTGATTTTGGCTGCTGCTCTGCAGTTGCCGTGGTGGTATGACCATCGGGGAGTGTAATGGTATTTTTTAGCTGCGTCCCTTCTGAAAACTTCCAGGGAATACCTCCTTCATAAATGGCTGTATTGGGGCATTCTGGTTCACAGGCACCACAATTGATACATTCTTCAGTGATTTTGATGGCCATATTTTTTGTTTTGATTAATTTTTTTTTTAACTAGTTGCATATTATTTTTTATTTTTTTTTGCAGATCATTTTGTTCCTTGGCATATTTATATGCCTTTTGATAATGGTGATAAGCTTGTGTCCATTTTTCTTTTTGCTCAGCAATAACTGCTAAGCCTAACAAAGCGTATAAATAATAGCCATGTTTAGGATATTGTTTTTGATTATCTTCTGTAAATTTTTTAATTTTTTCATAAAAATATTGTGCTTTCTCCCAATTTTTGGCAAGCTGATATATATGCCCTAAAAAAAAATAAGCACAACGTTGTATCTTAGGTCCGTAGCCTATATAATGTTTATCTACTTTTTGTAAAATAGCATAGCTAATTTTTTGAGCTTCTTCAAAATCACCAACCATATATAAAATTTTGGCGTAATATTTTTCAAAACAGGAATTATTAGGATAAGTTTGATGTAAATAATGAGCAAGTGGCAAAGCTTCTTCATAATTTTGTAAATCATCTACCAAAATACCAAGCAAATAATACTGTGCTTCTGTTCTTGTATAAAAAGCATTTTGGGCTACTTGTTTCAATTGTTGAATACCAGTAACAAAATCTTCTTGAGGAGTAAAAATTTTCATCCATCGAAATATAGCATAATGATTGTATACCCAAGCATTATAATAATGGTACAAAGCTTCTCCAAATAATAATTCAGTAGATAAATGCTGTTTTTTTATGGTTTTTTTATGGTATTGAAGGGCTTTTTTTCCTGCTAATGCTGCCTTGATCCATTGATCACGTTCTCCATAAAGCCTACCTTTAAAGGCATAAGCTGCTGATAAAAAAAAACTGGCTTCGTAATTATCTTTATTTTTTTTGTATAATTTTTTTGCTGTGTAAATCGTTTTTTTTAGATATTGCAAAAATATTTGATCATAAAAAGTATTTTCGATACAAGGTGCTATCTTCCACCACGTGTTGAGGCTTAATAAAAAATAAGCTATGGGGTGTTCTGGATATTGGAGACGCAATTTTTCAAAAATGCTATATGCTTTATCAAACTGACTGTTGTACATGGCATGCATGCCTTCTGATACATTTATCTGTATAGTCACCTCATCTAGAATTATTTTACCCTGTGTATACTTTATAGATGATAAAAAAAAGAAAAAAATAATGTATATCAAAGAACTTTTCATCCTTTGAATTAATGTAGAAAAAAACATAAATTATCAGTTGCTATTCAGATAATGGTGTTTACTTTTGTAATAATTTTTGCAAAGCGTTTTCATCTTGTATAAGCACTTCTCTGGCTTTACTCCCTTCAAAAGGGCCTACAATACCAGCAGATTCTAACTGATCAATCAAACGTCCTGCTCTGTTGTAGCCTAATTTTAATTTTCTTTGTATAAGAGAAGTACTTCCTTGTTGATGAAGAACGATCAACTTAGCAGCTTCTTCAAAAAGATCGTCCTTTTCAGTCAATGATGTAGCTAAAAGTTCTTCTTTTTTTTCTTCTTCTTCATACATAGGAAGCAAATAAGCAGAAGTATAACCACGCTGTGCACCAATATAAGCACAAATACTTTCTACTTCTGCCGTGTCTACAAAAGGACATTGCAAACGAACAATATCTGAATTCATAGAAACAAGCATATCTCCCTGACCAATCAACTGCTCTGCTCCACCAGTGTCTAGAATAGTTCGCGAGTCAATTTTAGATGTTACTCTAAAAGATATCCTAACAGGAAAATTAGCTTTAATAATCCCTGTAATCACATTCACAGAAGGTCTTTGTGTAGCCAACACCAAATGAATACCTACTGCTCTGGCCAATTGTGCTAAACGAGCTATTGGCAATTCTATTTCTTTACCTGCTGTCATCATCATATCAGCAAATTCATCAATTACCAATACCATGTAAGGTAAAAATTGATGTCCTTTGTTGGGGTTTAGTTTTCTTTGGACAAATTTTTCATTGTATTCTTTAATATTCCGTACACCAGCTTCTTTGAGTAGTTCATAACGGTTGTCCATTTCCATACAGAGAGAATTTAGGGTATGGATAACTTTTTTAGTAGCTGTAATGATAGGTTCTTCATTGTTGGGAAGTTTGGCTAAAAAATGCCTTTCAATTTTATTGTATAAAGACAATTCTACTTTTTTAGGGTCTACCAAAACAAATTTGAGCTGTGAAGGATGTTTTTTATACAACAAAGAAGCCAGCACTACATTCAATCCTACAGATTTTCCTTGTCCTGTAGCGCCTGCTATTAATAAATGAGGCATGGAAGCTAAGTCTGCAATAAATATTTCATTGGCAATGGTTTTTCCCAAGGCAATAGGCAACTCGTATGTGCCTTTCATAAATTTTTCAGTTGCTAAAATACTCCGCAGTGCAACCATTTCTTTTTGTGTATTGGGTACTTCAATACCAATAGTGCCTTTTCCTGGAATAGGCGCAATAATCCTGATACCAAGCGCTGCTAAGCTCAAAGCAATATCATCTTCTAAATTTTTAATCTTAGAAATTTTAACACCTGCTTTGGGTACAATCTCATATAAAGTAACTGTAGGACCAATAGTGGCTTTAATATTGGCAATCCCTATTTTAAAATTGATTAGCGTGGCAATAATTTTATCTTTATTCTCTTCTAGTTCTGTTTTAGTTACCTTCACTTGACTTTGGTTGTCATATTTTTCTAATAAATCAATAGTTGGGTAACAGTATCCAGAAAGATCTAATTTAGGATCATAATTTTCTACTGTAGAGGAAAATTTTTCTGAGCATTCATTTTTTTTGATCAATAAATTAGCTGTAGCACTAGATTCATTTTTGGAAGGCAGTAAAGATGGTTTTGGATCTTCAACATCAATATTTTTTTCTTGATTCAGTACTGTAGCAAGCTCGTCTGGTTTTTTACTTTTTGTAATAACAGCCTCTTGTGTTGCTGTCACAGTGTATTTTTTTTGTTGTTTTGATAGATTAAAAAATTTTTTAGGAAAATATTTTTTAAAATTCAATGAAGTGATGTTAAAAAAATAGATGAAAAAAATAATCAACGAAAACAAAAGTAAAAGCGGAATACCCCAGCCTAAATATTGATACAAAGGTATAGACAAGGCAATACTCACCCCACCCATCCACTTGATCAAAAGAGGAAGCTCAGGCAAAAGGATATGAAGAAACCCTAAGGCAGTATTCAACCAAAGCATGAAAAAAGCGATGAAGATAAAAATTTTTCCCATTGACATTTGGGTTTTATATACCCATTGATGTCCAATTAAGTATAACAACGGAGGAACCAAAAAAGCTGTAATTCCAAACCATCGAAAAAAAAGAAAATAAGCACACATGGCTCCCAGCAACCCCAACCAATTATGAATATTGGTTTCTTGAATGGAAATATGACTGTTGAAAAATGCTTCAATCGTACTTTGGTCTATCTGTTCATAAAGATAATGAGCGACTAAAGAGAAGAAAAAAAACACAGCAAGTCCTTGTAAAAAAACACCTCCAATAATAGGAAGCCTTTTGTCTTGATACCAAAGATTTTTTTTTTCTTGTTTTTTAGGAATATTTTTTGCCATTTTTAGAGATAGAATAGCACACTATGGACCTTTACTAGGATACTTTTCTAAAATTGCTTTGTTGATGGCTTTTATCAATCCAGGACCTTGATAAATAAACCCAGTATAAATTTGAAGTAAAGTAGCACCTGCTTCTATTTTTTCTAAAGCATCTGCTACTGACAAAATACCACCAGAAGCAATAATTGGAATGGTATGATTTGATTTTTTGGCAATATATCGAATGATTTTTGTGGATTTTTCTTTCAATGGAAGTCCACTGATACCTCCATCTCCTATAGATTTTATTTTTTGAACAGATGTTTTAAGTCCAACTCTGCTTGTAGTAGTGTTGGTAGCGATAATACCTGCTATTTTTTTTTCTTGTACAACAGAAATGATATCATCAATAGCTTCCTTCGTGATGTCTGGAGCTATTTTGATCAATAAAGGAATATTTTTTTGATTTTTTTTTTGAATGTAATCTAGTAAAATCAGAAGATCTTCTTTTTGTTGTAATTTTCTTAAACCTTGAGTATTGGGAGAGCTTATATTAAGCACAACATAATGAGCATATGGATAAAGTGCGTCAAAACAAGTAATATAATCAGATATTATATCTTTTTTTTCTATTGTACTTTTGTTTTTACCGATATTAATCCCTAAGGTAAGGGGAATTTTTTTTTTTTTAAGTCTTTCTACAATTTTATTCAGTCCTTGATTATTAAAACCCATACGATTAATCAATGCCTGATCTTTTGGTAAACGAAAAAGACGTGGCTGGGGATGTCCATTTTGAGGCAAAGGGGTAATAGTACCTATTTCTATAAATCCAAAGCCAAACATAGATAAAGGGCCTATCATTTGCCCATTTTTATCAAATCCAGCAGCTAGCCCCACTGGATTATGAAAGGTAATGCCAAATACTTTTCTTTGAAGCCTTTTGTCTTTTATACAATATGCTTTACATATTATTTTTTTTACAAATGGAATTTTATAAAAAAAATTGATAACGTAACAGAAAAAATAATGAATTTTTTCTGGATCAAAAAGGAATAAAAATTTTTTAATGAAATAGTAATACATTCAGTAGGATTCAAAAACTTTACTGCGTATAGTTAAAATTACCGTATTTATCTTTTCCTTGAAAAATTGATAAACCTCTGAATGCTTTTCTGTGATGTTGATGATCTTTGGTTATTTGACAATATTTTTTCTTACATCTTGGTAATAAAGGAGGTTGTATAGTAATTCCTAGAGATAAACCAAATTTTTTATAGTCTAGCACAATAGCAGCATCTGATTTTTCTACGGGACTTTTGTCTCCAATAAAAGGAAATTCATAGTATGGTTGTAATAATAAAGACACACAAGACGATATTCTTTTTTCTATCGTAAGACCTATTTGATGTACAAAATATTTATTAAAATAATTATTATTTTGACTTTTATAATGTATTTTTTTTAAATCTCTATAGGCAAATGATATACCTCCTTGATAGTCCAAAACCCATCGATACTGTAAACTATTATATAGTATAAATCCTATTTTTCCTAAAAATCCTATATTATAAGTAGGTATTTTTTTTATGTAATAATTTTTTTTATGGGTTACATCATCTTTATCTAAAAACTGATAGTTCATTTTTTTGATTGTGTGTATAGAAAATATTGTTTTAGCGCCCAACCTCAACCGTCTGCCGATATCTGTATGTACATGAAGACTTATAGGAAATACCAGTTCTTGCCCTTGAATAATCATTTCATTTTCTTTTTTACTTTCAAGATCTGTCAACATTGGCGAAAAACCTTCTTGTTGTAAATAATTGTCATATAAAAATTGTGTACGATAATAATCACCATCGTCTAGAATAAAAATATCATCGTTCCTTATAAACATTTTTTTATTAGTAATATTTATAGAGTGATTTACTAAACCAGGTTCAGTAGCAATACCAAAATGTATTTGATGTAATATTTTTCTCCAAATAGAAGTTTTTGCTAATATATTAGGTGTCAGGAAGCTAAAGGATATAGTCAATAAGAGGGTCTGAAAAATATTTTTTTTCATAGTAATAGTATAAGATTTAAACATCGGATGGGTTTAGAAAACTATTCAATAGAATCAGTTGGTAATTTTAAAATCTCTTAAGATAGAAAAATAATGCTAAAGAATATATTCACTCATATCTTTACGTTTGGCTAAAGCTTGTAATTTTTTTATCACAAAATTTTGGTCAATCGTAATAGTTGATTTTGGCTGTATAGTATCAGGTACATCAAACAAAAAATCATTTAGCAAATGACTCATGACAGTATGTAGCCTTCTTGCTCCTATGTTTTCTGTGTTTTCATTGATTTTACAGGCCATATTGGCAATAGCTTGTAATGCTTCTTCTTCAAAATGTATATGAATATCTTCTGCTTTGAAGAGTGATTGATATTGTTTGATCAAAGCATTTTTAGGTTCTTTTAATATGAGGTAAAAATCAGTCTCTGTGAGATTTTCTAATGCTACACGAATAGGAAACCTTCCTTGAAGTTCAGGAATCAAATCTGTAGGCTTAGCTACATGAAAAGCACCTGCTGCAATGAATAAAATATGATCTGTATGCACAGTACCATATTTTGTATGTACAGCACTACCTTCTACAATGGGCAAAAGATCGCGTTGTACACCTTCTCTACTAACGTGGCTATTATCTCTAGTAGCAAAATTTTCTGCTATTTTATCGATTTCGTCTATAAATATAATGCCTGTTGATTGTACTTTTTCTATAGCTTCTTCTTTTACTTTATCCATATCAATCAATTTCGCACTTTCTTGTTCTAACAATATTTTTTTTGCCTCTGCTATTTTTACTTGTTTTTTTTTTTCTTTTTTGGGCATCATATCACCTATCATCTCTTGCAAATGAGACAAAGAAGATACATTCATCATACCCCCCATAATATCAGCACTCGGTGATTTGTATAGTTTTACAAAAATTTTTTTTTGATCTAAAACTCCTGCTCTTAATTTTTCTTTAAATTGCTCTCTTGTTTTTTGATTGCTTACATTTTCTACTGTAGCATTATTTTCTTGTGTATGATGTATAGACGGTATCAAGGCATCTAAAATAATTTTTTCAACATTTTTTGTTGCTTGCGCTTGTATTTTATTTTTATATTTTTCTTTTACAATCCAAATAGCATTTTCTACTAAATCACGCACCATACTCTCTACATCACGTCCCACATAACCTACTTCTGTAAATTTAGAAGCTTCTACTTTTACAAAAGGAGCATGTGTAATTTTAGCCAAACGTCTGGCAATTTCTGTTTTTCCTACACCGGTAGCACCAATCATCAGTATATTATTAGGGATAATATCTTTCTGAATATCAGTATCTAACTGCATTCTTCTCCATCGATTTCTTAAAGCCACAGCTACATTTTTTTTGGCTTGTTTTTGACCTATAATATATTTGTCCAATGTTTGGACAATCGCCTGTGGCGTTAAAACAGAAGGGTTTAAACACATGATGATGCTTTTTCGTGATAATAGTCCCAAATCAAATGATCTTTCACTGGATCTTTTTCTAAAACTAGAGGCACTAGTTCATCAATAGTATCGATATAAAAAATATGCATATTTTGGATGTACTCCTTTTTGATTTCGTCAATGTCTTTTTGATTTTTTTCTGAGAGAATAATAGTATCTATCCCTGCATGCTTGGCTGCTAAAATTTTTTCTTGTATACCACCTACAGGCAATATTTTCCCTCTCAATGTAATTTCTCCTGTCATCGCCAATTTTCCCTTTACTTTTCTTTGGGTATAGAGCGAAAGTATAGCAGAAAATAGTGTAATACCTGCGGAAGGACCATCTTTTGGTATAGCACCTGCTGGCACATGGATATGTAAATCATATTGTTGAAAAATACGATGATCAATGGCATAATCAGATGCATAAGCTTTGATATAAGATAGAGCAGTGATAGCAGATTCTTTCATCACATCCCCTAATTGTCCTGATAAAGTCAACTTGCCTTTGCCTTTACTTAAAGATGCTTCAATAAAAAGAATATCACCACCTACGGGTGTCCAAGCCAATCCTATGGCTACGCCTGGTGCTGTGATGTTTTGATAAATTTCTTTATCAAAAGTAGCATGTCCTAAAAGTTGTGTAATGTTTTCTACATGTATTTTTTTGACATAAGATTCATTAAGCACAATATTTTTGGCTGTTTTACGTACCGTAGCTCCTATTTTTCTATTCAACTCTCGTACTCCTGACTCTCGGGTATACTCTTCAATAATTTTTTGAATTGCTGCTAATGTCAAAGTAACATCTTTAGCTTTCAAACCATGATTTTTTTTTTGTTTGGGTAACAAATATTTTTGTGCTATCAATATTTTTTCTTCTATAGTATAGCCATTTACATCAATCACTTCCATTCTATCCAACAAAGGTTTTGAAATAGTATCTAATGTGTTGGCTGTGGCAATGAATAGCACTTGCGATAAATCGTAAGGCATTTCTAAAAAATGATCGGTAAAAGTATTATTTTGTTCAGGGTCTAAAACTTCAAGCAAAGCAGAAGAAGGATCTCCTCTAAATTGATGGTTTACTTTATCAATTTCATCCAAAAGCATAACTGGATTACTCGATTTTGCTTTGCTAATATTTTGTAAAATCCTTCCAGGCATAGAAGCTACATATGTTTTTCTATGACCTCTTATCTCAGCTTCGTCTTGTATACCTCCCAATGCTATCTTAACATACTTTCTGTTCAAAGCCTTGGCAATCGACTCACCCAAAGAAGTTTTACCAACTCCCGGAGGCCCGTAAAGGCATAAAATAGGCCCTTTCATATTATTTTTTAGTTTCAAAACTGCCAAATACTCTATAATTCTTTCTTTTACTTTTTCTAAACCGTAATGATTTTTGTCTAAAATCTTCTTAGCCCTTACCAAGTCAAAATTATCTTTGGTGTATTCTTGCCAAGGTAATTCCAAAAAAAGTTCTGCATGGTTGATGAAAGAAGCATAATCTGCTGAGTGTGTATGTAATCTTTCTGCTTTGTCTAAATTTTTGGAAAAAAAATCAGCTACTGCTTGTGGCCATTTTTTTTTTTCTCCTAATAATCTTAACTCATCAATTTCCGTTTCTTCTTCATCATCTCCCAATTCATTTTGTAAAACTTTGATTTGTTGTTTGAGATAAAAATTTTTTTGATGTTCTTGAATATTATTAAAAAGCTTGCTTTGTATTTTTTTTTGTAATTGTATGAGTTCTAAGCTTTTCAACAAATGCTTCAATAAAAATTTCCCTCTTTTTTCCACGTCATCGATAGTCAAAAGCCGTTGTTTATCGGAAGGATCTGTATGCAAGTTGAAGCACAAAAAATTAATCAAAAAATTACTGTTCTTAATTTTGTCTATAGCATTTTTGATTTCATTTGCTCCTTCTTTTACATGGGAAAACATACTTTTAGATGCTTCACGAATAGATTTTATAAGGGCAGCTATTTTAGGCGTTTCTTTTGTTAAATTTTTGTCTTGTAATGGCTTAATTTTTGCAAACATATACGCTTCTTTTTGTATAATTTCTTCTACAAGAAACCGCATATTTCCTCGAACAATAGCTGATTTTTTTCCATCTGGCAGCTCTAAAATTTTCATGACGCTGACAGTTGTACCATATGAAAAAAATTTTTCTGTATTTTTTTTACGTGATATAATACCCACATTTTCTTGCAGCTCGTAAGCCCTTTCCATAATTTTAAGACTTTGAGGGTCCTTAAGTAACACTGGCACTACTATTTTAGGAAAAACAATAAGATCTAAATTCTTTACAATGGGTAAAAGTGAAGGAATATCTTTTTCTTGATTTTGTTGCTCGCTATCTTCTTCCATATCTTCTGAAAAAAAAATAGGAATCACATGTTCAGAGTGTTTTGCAGACAAAGGAGAAAATAATAACGAGGATTGCAATGAGTCTTCAAACATAAGCTGTACTAATTTTGGTTTTAATTTGATATATCAATTCTGATACCAGTTTTTCAAAATAGTTTGTAAATATCATTGAAAATCGTAAAAATGGCTAGAGACAATAAAATTAATATGCCTACTTTTTGCATAAAGAGCAAAAAACGAGTGGGTAAACTGCGCCCTGTGATCATTTCATATATCAAAAAAATACCATGACCACCATCCAAGGCGGGTATAGGCAAAAAATTGACAAAGGCTAAAACCATAGACAATAATCCAATCATTCGCCAAAAATGTATAAAATTAAATTGTGTACCGAAAATTTTGGCAATACCAATAGGACCGCTTAAAGATTGGGTAGCAGATAATTTTCCTGTAAAAACTTTTACCAATCCTAGGGCATTTGTCCAAATAACATCAAAAGCCTTATGTGTACCCACCATAATAGCATCTGCTAATCCATAAGATTTTTTTTCAACAGGCAATAAAATCTCAGGACAAAAACCTAGTTTTCCAGTGATAGGAATCATGATTTTTTTTATGATTAAAGATGTCCCACGTGCAATCGTAATATCTACTGTTTGCCCTTTATATTGCTGTAAGCAATGGATTAATTCTTGAAAATAACGTGCAGATGTTCCATGAATTGTCAATATTGTATCGCCAGGCTGGAGTCCTATGTTGGCTGCTATGCTATCTTTGATTACTTGCTTAACACTAAAGGGCTGTAATGGCTCTAAAAAAAAAGTCTTTTTAGAAGACAGCTTTTCTAAAAAATTTGCAGGCATATGTAACGTCAATGTTTGTCCATTTCTCAAAACAGTATAATAACCTCCGTTGAGCAGATGATAAGGATTCATCAAATCTGAAAATCGTGTAAAATCCTTGCCATTGATATCTAAAATTTTATCTCCTTTTTGAAAGCCTATAGTTTGGCCTAGGGTATGTGGGAAAATCCCATGTATATTCATATTTTTTTTAGAGATAAAACTTTCTCCACAAGCAAAAGTCAACACAATATAAATCAAAACACCTGTAATCAAATTGAATATAATACCACCCATGATTACCAGCCATCTTTGCCAAGCAGGTTTGGCAACAAACTCCCAAGGTTGAGGGTTTTTGATTTCTTTTTGCTCTAGATATTCGTCTATCATACCTGCAATTTTCACAGATCCACCCAAAGGAATAGCACCTAACGCATATGATGTATGTCCTATTTTAAAGCTAAAAATTTTAGGAGGAAAGCCAATAGAAAATTTTTCTACACGCATCCCAAACCAACGGGCAAAAAGCATATGGCCTAGTTCATGCAATCCTACAATAATGGATAAGCCTACTAAAAATTGGATAATCATGATGAAAATATGCATACAGAAAAAAATAACGATTAAAGGGGCAAAATTACTGGTTTATGACTGTTTTCCCAAATCATTTCAAACGGTAAGGCCAAAGGTCTTCTGCTATGGTACGATCATTGGCAACACGAGGGACTTTGTTTTGACCTCCTAATTTCCCTTTTTGCTTCATGTATAACAAAAAGGCATCTGGTTGTAACAAAGTAATCTTGGGGTGATCTAGTATTTTATCTTTAATTAAATCGTGATAATAACTATTCAACGTTTGTAAATGTACTGATAAAGTACTGGAAAATTGATCAAGGTCATGAGGCTGCTGTGCAAAAGCAATACACCATTCATGACAAGATTTTATGTTTGTATCTTTGCTGACATAAGGTGCCACTGTAAATTCAATCAGATTTGCTTCAGGAAATTTTTTCAAAGCATATAGCATAGATTGCTCAATTTCTTCCACAATAACATGCTCTCCAAAAGCAGAAATAAAATGTTTCGTTCGACCGGTGACAATAATTCTGTAAGGATTTAAGCTGATAAACTTAACAGTATCGCCTAGTAAATAACCCCAAAGCCCTGCGTTGCTGTTGAGTATGATAGCATAATGTACACCTTTCACCACTGCTGATAACGGAATACGTTTATTATTGTTTAATCGAAAATTTTCCAAATCTATAAACTCATAAAAAATACCACTATTTACTTGTAGCAATAATCCTGGTACATCTGTTTGGTCTTGAAAAGCAATAAAACCTTCCGAAGCAGGGTAGGTTTCAAGCATGGAAATGGCTTGAGGCAAGGTATTACGCAATTTTTTTTCGTAGGGGTGGAAACTGACGCCCCCATGTACGAGCAAACAGAGATAACGCAATTTTTCTTTTGAACCTTTTGCCAAAATTCTATCCAAAAACATTTGTATCCATGGGGGAATCCCTGCGATTAAGGTCATTTTATCTGTGCCAATTTCATCTGATATTTTATCTAATTTTTTTTCCCAGTCTTCAATACAATTGGTAGCATAGCACGGCATATGATCTTTACGCAAGTATATAGGCACATGATGCTGAACAATACCAGACAAACGTCCTATGAAAATATTATTTTTTTTTTCTAATGAAGGAGACCCTGATAAAAAAATCATCTTTCCTTTCAAAAAATCAATCTTACCACTATAGTGTAGATAATACAATAACGCATTTCTTGCACAGCCTATATGATTTTTGATAGATGCTTTGGTGATGGGAATATACTTATCACCAGCCGTTGTACCGGATGTTTTGGCTAAATAAAGTGGTTTTCCAGGCCATAACACATTTGGTTGGCCATTTTTTATTTGTTGTATATAAGGTATGATAGATTCATAATGCACAATTGGCACATATTTTTTAAAATCTTGATAATTTTGAATTTTACCAAAATGATGATCTTGACCAAATTGAGTTTTACGACCTTTTTGTATAAGCTTTCGGAATATTTTTTGTTGATATTTTATTGGATGACTTGTGTATCTCTTTTGCTTTTGCACCACCCAAACGGCAATCATCTTTGCCAATATTTTTTTTATTAAAAACATAGGCTACTATATTACATATTGAATAATGTGCTGTGTAAAAACAAACAACAATTCAACTGATTAAAATAGTCTTATAGTGATACAATTGCTTCAATACAATACCAGTACCATTAACTACTGCTTTCAAAGCATCTTTTGCTACATGGACTTTTAGCTTAGTTTTACTGGCTATCCGTTGGTCTAAACCTCTGAGCATAGCACCACCTCCTGTCAAGTGTATGCCATGTAAGTAAATATCACTGGATAATTCCGGTGGACATATTTCCAATGCTTTAAGAATCGCTTCTTCAATTTTAATCACTGATTTTTCTAATGCCTGAGCTATTTCTTGAGATGTCAACGTAATTGTACGAGGTATACCACTCAAAAGATCTCTTCCTCTAATGGTAAAATCTTCTGGCGGATTTTCTAAATTTTCTAAAACAGCCCCTACGTGCAATTTGATTTGCTCAGCAGAACGTTCTCCAATCAAAAGGTTATGTCTTCTTTTCATATGATCAATGATATCTGTATTGAAAGTATCGCCAGCAATGCGTATGGATTGATCACAAACAATACCAGAAAGAGCAATCACCGCTATTTCTGTAGTACCACCACCAATGTCTACAATCATTGTACCTGTTGGTTTTCGAATATCAATACCTATGCCTATAGCCGCTGCTATAGGCTCATGAATCATATACACTTCTTTAGCCCCTGCATGTGCTGCAGAATCGCTGACTGCTCTTTTTTCTACCTCTGTAATACCTGAAGGAATACAAATCACCATACGGTAATTCATAGGCTTAAATAAACTACGATGACTGTCATTTACCATTTTTATCATGCCACGTATCATACGCTCTGCTGCATAAAAATCAGCAATCACACCATCTTTTAAAGGGCGGATAGTTTTGATATTTTCATGGGTTTTTTCATGCATTTGCATAGCGTCATTGCCTACAGCAATGATATGATTAGTTTTTTTGTCAATTGCAATGATGGAAGGTTCGTTTAAAACAACTTTATCTTTATGAATGATAAGCGTATTCGCTGTGCCTAAATCGATGGCAATATCACTGGAAAAAAAATTCAAGAATTTCATGATTTTTTTAAAAAATGGAATAATGCTTGGGTAAAAGCAACAGGTTGATCAGTATATACCCAATGACCTGCCGCTGGAATCGTCGTAAGTGACAAAAGAGGAAACATTTGATAGGCATAAGCCAATTGATCAATGGGTATATAGGAAGATAAAGCCCCACGAATAAATAAAGTAGGTTTTAAAAATTTTTGTTGAAAAACAATAGCTTCACTAAAGGAAGGAATATGATGTGCCAATACAGACAAATTACATTGCCATATAAACTTTCCTTGCTGATTTCTTTTGATATTTTTCATCAAAAATTGACGAAAAGAAGAATCTGGTATAAAGACTTGTAATGCCTGATCAATAGAAGTTCTTGCTGTATGATTTACTAAATTAAAATTCAAAAGTTTTGAAAATAAATCACCAAAACGATCTAAAGGCAATGCATCGGGCAAAATATCTATAAGGATGAGTGTATGGATCAAAGCACCCCATAATTGGGTCATTTGCATAGCTACTTTTCCTCCTAGAGAATGCCCAAAGATAATCGGTTGCTGTATATTTTCTGTTTCCATCATACGTAGTATATCTTCTGCCATAATGACAAAATGACTATGATCACTATGAAATGATTGCCCGTGATTTCTGAGATCTACAAGATAGACAGTAAACCGTTTTTGTAATTTTTTGGCGAATGTAAGCCAATTTTCGCTACTGCCGAGTAGTCCATGGATAATAATAAGGGGCTGGCCTGTGCCAATTTTTCTGTAAAAGAGAGAAGACATGGAATAGGAGTGAGCATGTGGTGATGGGCGGACTCGAACCGCCGACACACGGATTTTCAGTCCGATGCTCTACCAACTGAGCTACATCACCGCCTATGGCTGTTGATCATCGCATGATTATGCGATAACAATTTGTAAAGATAAAAAAATATCGTTCTTTTAGCTCAAATTTTAATCATATTCTTTTGAATCAAATGTTGTATATCTAAAATACCCACTAAATTTTCCTCAGTATCTAAAATAATAATATTATCAATTGTATGCTTTTGAAATAAATATATGGCATCTGAAAGCAAGGCTTCTTCATATAAAAAAATAGGTACTTTATAATCAAAGGCTGCCATCTTTTTTTTTGTAATATTTTCTTGTGTATTTTTTTCTAGATATCTTCTCAAATCACCATCAGTATATACACCTTTTATTTTTTCTGTTTCATCAACGATCACTATGATACCTAAACCACTTTGCGTCATTTTTACCAAACTATAGGATAAAGTATCCTGTAAAGACACAATGGGCTTTACTTTAGTCATCACTTCTTTTACTTTTAAGGTCATTGCATGAGTATCAGCAACAAATTGCTGCAGCCCCAACGTTGTAAAATGATTATCATTCATTTTTTGTAAAACCTTCCAAGGGACTGTACAAGCATGTACGCCTATGTTTAAAGCATTGCGGATATGCTCTGTATTTCTTACAGATGAAAACATAATCTTGGCTGTGGACTGATATTTTTCAACCATGGCTACACATTGTTTGAGCAAAGCCAAAGCATCGTGCCCTTGATCTTGTAATCTACCCACCAACGGACATATATAAGTCGCCTTGGCAAGCATTGCCATATAAGCTTGTTGAAGGGTATACACCAAGTGTATGTTGACTAAAAAACCATTATCTGTCAAATATTTACAAGCCTTAATGCCTTCGTTATTAACAGGAATTTTAAAAACAGTTTTGTTTTTTTTTAGTCCTAATCCTATCAATCGATGCGCTTCTTCGCATATACTCTCTGTACAATTACCCAAAGCTTCTATTTGTAAAATAGGCACTGTTGCTGCAAGCTGTAGTATAGTTTCATCAATATTTTTGATGCCCTCTTTATGCATAAAAGTAGGGGTAGTGGTAAGTCCTGTAATGACTTCTAAAGTAAAAGCTTCTTTGATTTCTTGCAGATTGGCAGAGTCTAAATAAAGTTCCATGATATAATGCCTTTAAATATTTTGTAGGGTATGATAAATTGCTAATAAAGGTTTTAAAAAATCTTCTAAATCGTATAATGACATCTGGCTGGCAGCATCGCACAACGCGTTTGAAGGATCAGGATGTACTTCAATAAATAAACCATCAATGCCAGTGGCTACACTGGCACGTGCTAGTGTAGATAAATAGACTGGACTACCTCCTGTAGCGCATGCACTCGGTATACCGTATTTTCTGATACTATGCGTTACGTCAAATACTACTGGATAACCTGTTTTTTGAAGATGAAAAAAACTTCTAGGGTCTACCACAAGATCATTGTAGCCAAAAGTATATCCTCTTTCAGTGAGAATAATTTGGTCATTACCACTATCGGTAATTTTTTTGATAGGATATTTGATATTTTCTGGGGCTAAAAATTGTCCATGTTTAATGTTGATAATTTTGTTTGTTTTAGCAGCATGGATCAATAAATCGGTTTGCATACACAAGTAAGCGGGTATTTGAATAATATCGACTACAGTTGCTACAGCTTTTGCTTGTGTTGGATAATGAATATCAGTCACTAAGGGAAGTTGAAAGTCTTTTTTAATTCTTTCTAACACCTTCAGCCCTTTTAGCATTCCTGGCCCTCGATAGTAGGACAAATCACTCCTATTGTCTTTTTGAAAAGAAGATTTATAAATGATGGGAATAGCTAATTTTTCTTGTAGTTTTGCCAAATATTCAGCTGTTTTCAACATCACTGTTGTATCTTCTATCACACAAGGACCTGCGATTAAAAAAAATGATTGTCCACCCAACAAATGATGGGCTGCCGTAATAATTTTTTGAGACATGGGCTAGGATCTTGATTCTTGAATGTGTTTAATTGACATGTTTTTGATAAAAAAAAATAGATAGGATAGCATACCAGAGGATCAAAAATGGTAGCCCTTCTAATGGCCATAGAAATACCAAAAAATTAGCACCTAACAAAAAAATATAGGGTATTTTGTTGAGATGCCAAGAAAAATCAGAAAATTTAAAATTAAAAAAATATAAAGGAGCTATTAAGAGTAAAGAAAATAATAGCGTAAAAAACACAAGTATAAAAAATAATGGAAGGGCTGTATTAACAAATATGCTATCTAAACATTGATAAAAACAACTTTTTGGCACAATTAAAAAATGCAAAGTGCTAATAAAAAATGCATTGGCTGGAGTGGGCATGCCCATAAAATAGTCATTGGTGCCTATAAGATTAAAACGAGCCAGTCTTAGAGCAGAACAAATCAAAATGACAAAAGCAATACTAGCAAAAAAAGGAGCATAATTTTTTAAAAAAAAAATCTGATGAGCATGGTCGTAAATCATACCATACATCATCAAAGTGGGAAGAAGGCCAAAAGTAATAAGATCTGCAAGTGTATCGAGTTGTTGTCCAATGGCAGAAGTAACAGATAACAGACGTGCTGTAAAACCATCTAAAAAATCAAAAAACATCCCTATCCATATAAAAATTCCCGCATAATAACCATAGCCTAACACCAACGCAACAATGCCTGTAGCTCCACTGAGTAGATTAAGCATAGTCAAAAAATTGGGTATATGTTTTTTGATTTGCATAGAAGGTTATTTAAACTTTACACCATGGATTATATTTCCTTTCTTTTCCAATGGTTGTTGCATTGCCATGACCAGGATATATTTTTGTACAATCATCCAGTAAAAATAGGGTATGCTGAATACTACGCATCAAAATATCATGGTTTCCTCCAGGGAGATCTGTTCTTCCAATACTATTTTCAAATAAAACATCTCCTGATATACAAACTTTATTTTTTTCTTCATACAAAGCAATATGTCCTTTGGAATGACCAGGTACTTCTAAAATTTTCCATCGATAATTTCCCAAAGAGATTACTTGTTGTGGATCTAAAAAAACATCAGCTATAGTAGATATGTAATTTTCCATGTCATACATACTTGCATAGCTAGCCACCAACGCTAAAGATTCTTTTTCTAGTGGATGGATACTCAAAGGAACCTGATATTTATTTTTAATAAATGCATTGCCCACCACATGATCGATATGACAATGGGTATTGATGAGGTATTTGATGATTAATTTTTTTTTTTTGATAAATGAGACAAGTTGCTCTTCTTCTTGAGAAGTATAACATCCAGGATCTACCACCATACAATGCTTAGTATCATCATAAATGAGGTAGGTGTTTTCAGCAAGTGTATTGAAAGTGAAGGATTGTATATATATCATAACAAACCCCTATAAACTATAAAAGCACTCTAAATAATAGAGTGCTTAAAATAAATTTTTAAAAAAGTTTAGATATTAAAATTTGTATGTTACATTTGCTTTTATAGCACCTGCATCATCATCTTTAGTATCTTTTACATGTTTTTTAATGCCATGTGTATATGCTAGGCCTAAGTTGATTTGCTTATTCACATGATATTTTATACCCAATGTTCCTTGAATACCCATGCTGTAGTCGTCATCTTTTCTTTTTTTATCATTTTCTTCGTCGCTGATGATGATCATTTTACCTGTCAAAGTGCTAGACAGCTTTTCTTCAATAATTTGATATTCTACAGTACCTGATGCTTGGATGACAGGAAGTAATACAGATTCTTCTAAATTATTAAAATCTATCACCAAGTCATTGGAAGCATTAACTCCTAAATAGCTACTAATACCCACACCATAGAGCCCAGAGCCTTTTAATATCAGTGCTTTTGGCATTACTTTCCATTCTCCATTAATTTTTACGCCATAGCCCCATAGGGTAATATCTTTTTCACTAATTGCATGATGATATTCCATAGGTCTTACTAAACCACTCATCTGTATGTGACCGCTTTCTCCATAAAATTTCAACTTTCCTGCAATGCCTGGAATCATTTTTTTGGCATAGGTTATTTCATTGTTTGTAGTGCCATTTGGTAATTTTTCAGGATTATAAGCACTTACATTTTGTTCAATACTCAACGCATATGCTAAATGATCATTAATCTTATTATTGAATTGTACTTGTGCTTTATTGTTTCCATAGAAAATACCTTCCGTAAGTCCAATAGTCCATTGGTTATACTGTGCGTAAAAGCTATTGATAGATAATGTATCATTTTTTATGAAAGTGTTTAAAAAAATTTTAGCTACTTCTTCGTCTTCTTCTCCTTTAGGAATACCAAATTCTAGTCCTAAATTTCCTACAATTTCATGGATCAAAAATTTTTGTTCGTTTGCTTTATTCTCTTTACCTATGTTTTCTACGTTAAGCCCTCTTTCGCTGTTGTTTTCTGCTAAATGAAAGTGTGTGTTGAAATTTAAGCTTCCTGAAGGAACCATATAGAGTGTATCTTTACTGGTTTCGGTAGAAAGTATATTATTTTCTTGTGCATAAACAGCTGTAGAAATCAAACAGCCTAAAGCAATTTTTGATAATTTTTTGGTAGATATTTTTTTCATTGTAGTATTTAAAAATTGGTAGTATTTGAAAAATTTGCGCTAATATAAAATTTATTTCTAATTATTCATAGAAACTAAAAATGCTTCATTGTCTTGTGTGCCTTTCATTTTTTCTAATAAAAACTCCATGGCTTCCACAGCATTCATATCTGCCATAAATTTTCGTAAAACCCACATTTTTTCAAGTACCTCTTTAGACAAAAGTAAATCTTCTCTTCTGGTGCCTGAACTAGGAATGTCAATAGCTGGATGTATCCTTCTATTGGCTACTTTACGATCTAGCTGCAACTCCATATTGCCTGTTCCTTTGAACTCTTCAAAAATAACTTCATCCATTTTAGACCCTGTTTCTATAAGGGCAGTAGCCAATATCGTCAAAGATCCTCCATCTTCTACATTACGGGCTGCGCCAAAAAATCTTTTAGGCTTGTGCAAAGCATGAGCGTCTACTCCACCGGAGAGTATTTTTCCAGAAGATGGAATAACAGTATTAAAAGCTCTAGCCAATCGTGTAATTGACTCTACTAAAATAACTACATCTTGCCCACACTCTACCATTCTCTTGGCTTTTTCTAAGACAAGATTGGCAATTTTCACATGTTGCTCTGCTTGTTTATCAAAAGTAGAAGAAATAACCTCTGCTTTTACGCTGCGCATCATATCAGTAACTTCTTCTGGTCTTTCATCAATCAAAAGGATAATCAAATATACTTCAGGATGATTTTTGACAATAGCATTGGCAATTTCTTTCAATAAAGTGGTTTTACCTGTTTTTGGGGGTGCTACAATCATGCCCCGTTGACCTTTTCCTATAGGAGAAAAAAGATCTAAAATACGCGTAGCATATTGTGTAGAAGTATGGCTTAGCTTTAATTTTTCTTGAGGGAATAAAGGTGTTAGGTAATCAAAATGAGGTCTTTTTTTAAGGTCTTTTTTTTCTTTTCCATTAATTTTTTCAACCTTCAAAAGTGCTGCATATTTTTCTCCTTCTTTAGGAGATCTTACTCTTCCATGTACTGTGTCACCCGTTCTTAGTTCAAAAAGTTTTATTTGAGAAGGAGATACATAAATATCATCTGGGCTAGCTAAATAATTGTATTGAGGAGCTCTTAAAAATCCATAATTATCAGACATAATTTCTAAAACCCCTTCTCGCACTTTAAGAGGCTCTTTGGGTATAGTATTTTGATGTGCTGTATTCATTTTAGTGGGTTTGGTGGGCATATTTTTTTTAGGTTTCACTAAAAATTTTTTAGGCTTTTGTTTGAATGATGATGAAACAGTAGATAGTGTAGATTTTGGAGAATGATGATTGGATTGGTACGGTATTGTATCTTGATCTGTATGACGGGAATGATCATTGCCTTGATTGCTAGGAATCGTTGCTTGAACATCCAGTATTTTATAAATTAATTCTTCTTTAGTATGCATTGAATGCTGACGGAGTTGAAATTCTTCTAAAGCAATATTTTGTAGCTCTTCAATCGATTTTGATTGTAATGATTCTATGTTATACATTATTTTTAGTTGTAGAATACGCTTAATTTCAAAAATGAATGGTATTTTTTGGAGAAAGCACTAAGATTTAGAAAGAAAAAGATGAAAAATAAATTTTGGAAAAATGGGTAGTTGCCTTGAATTAAGATACTATATTCCGATAATACATTAAAGAGGAAGCGATCAGTGTCTGGTTGACAGCTCTATGGATGACGCCTTTGCCAATGCCTCTAATCAAAGGAAAATAAATTACTTTTTTTTTTCTTTTCTTGTCTTGCTGCATGTATTGGATCAATACATCAATCTCTTCTAAGGATATTTTGATATGAAAAATGTAAATATAAATATTTTTTACAACAACATGTAATACTTCATATGTCAATATTTCCTTCCGATAAGCAATATAAGCTTCACAAATCATACCCACAGCAATGGCCTCTCCGTGGGTAATTTTTTTTTTTTTTGCTAAAAAATAACTTTCAAGCGCATGTCCCACTGTATGACCAAAATTCAACATTTTTCTTTCATGACTCTCTCTAAAGTCTTTACACACAATAACATGCTTGATTTGGATAGACCTTGTGATATAGGCTATAGACAAACAGGCTTCTTGTAATGGTGTATGTATCAATTGATTAAAATACTTTTCATCAGCAATCAGGGCATGTTTAATCATTTCAAAAAAACCAGAATATAATATATTATGTGGTAATGTTTTTAAAAAAATAGGAGCTATCCATACTTTTTGAGCCGTGTAAAAAGCACCTATTTGATTTTTATAACCTCCAAAATTAATACCGGTTTTACCACCAATACTAGCATCCACCTGCGCAATCAAAGTAGTAGGCATATGGATGTAGGCAATACCCCTCAGGTAAGAAGAAGCACAAAATCCACCCATATCACAGAGTACACCACCACCTAAATTAATCAATAATGACAACCGATCTAAGCCATAGGCCATCATTTTTTGCCATATATACATACAAGTATCTATAGTTTTATGACTTTCTCCAGCAGGTACAACCACCTTTTGATGGATAGGAAGGTAGGGTTGAAGCAATGGATAGCAATAGTTTTGGGTATTGTTATCCATCAAGAGCAATAGCTTAGTATAGGACAATCCTCGAAAGGGAAAATTTTTGAATGACGAAAACAAACAAATATCAGGTGGAAGTATCATGCATTATGAAGAGTAAAAACCTAAGTCTGTATTTTTATCTTTTCCATGATTTGCGTTTCTATCTTTGTTGCTAATTCCTCATGCTCTTTCAAAAATTTCTTGACAGCTTCCCTCCCCTGTCCTAATTTTTGGTCTTCATAAGAAAACCAAGCACCAGCCTTCTTAATCACCCCCCAATGAACACCTATATCAATCAACTCTCCTAGCTTTGAAATCCCTTCGCCATACATAATATCAAATTCAATGACTTTAAATGGAGGAGCTACTTTGTTCTTCACTACTTTTATCCTAGTTCTATTGCCTAAAACATGATCAGCATTTTCTTTAATTTGTTCCTTTCTTCTAATGTCTAAACGGACAGAGGCATAAAATTTTAAAGCATTACCGCCAGTAGTAACCTCTGGACTTCCATAAATAACCCCTACTTTTTCCCTCAGCTGATTGATAAAAATACAAGTACAACCTGTTTTGTTGAGCGTGCCTGTCAGCTTTCGCAAAGCCTGGGACATTAATCGGGCTTGTGAAGCTACATTCTTATCTCCCATATAACCCTCAAGCTCTGCTTTAGGCACCAAAGCAGCTACAGAGTCTACTACAATAATGTCTATGGCACTAGAGCGTATCAACTGTTCGGCTATTTCTAATGCTTGCTCTCCACTATCGGGCTGTGCGATGAGCAAATTTTCTGTATCAATGCCTAGTTTTTCGGCATATAATTTATCAAAAGCGTGTTCCGCATCAATAAAGGCTGCAATACCACCAGATTTTTGTGCCTCGGCTATACAATGCAAGCTCAAAGTTGTTTTTCCTGAAGACTCTGGGCCAAAAATTTCAATCACCCTTCCTTTTGGCAAACCGCCTACACCCAAAGCAATATTTAATCCTAAAGATCCTGTAGAAATGGCTGGTACATCGACCACTTTAGTATCGCTCAATTTCATTACTGTACCTTTTCCATAGGCTTTTTCTAGACTATCAATAGTTTTTTGGAGGGAATGTAATTTTTCTTGCTGATTTTCTGATGTTTGGTGTTGGTGAGACATATTGTGTTTTTTTTAAAATATGGTTTATGAAAAGATCAAAAATGCATCAATACTATGATCATAAAGCGCTATTTCATTTTGTTTACGATGGATTATGCAAATTATAAAATGTGCCCTTTACAAACTAGAAAATATCGTAAGATTAATAAAAAATTCTACAGAGTTATTCCATGAAAAACAATATTTTTACGTTTTTTTAAATCATCAAGAAAATATATGTTAGATCTTAAAGCATTTTATCACTTAGCTCAACTAGCCAAAATTAAAATTGAAAATGAAGAGGCAAAAGAAATGTTGCAGGCTTTGAATCAAAAAATAGCATGGGTGAATACATTACAAAAAATAGATACTACCTATACAAAACCTCTAGCTATTTTGTCTTTCGAAAAAAATAATCTAAAAGAAGATCATATACAACCTTCACTACCCCACCAACGTGTTTTTCAAAATGCACCCACAAAAGATCAACATTATTTTAAAGTGCCAGATGTTAAATCCTAAAATACAACCAGCCAATACCTGCCATCATGCATCTTGACAAAAAAAAAATTCTAAAAATATTACATCCCAACAAAATTTGGGTACCTATCAGCATAGGCTTTCTCATCATCGGTTATTTATTGTTGAAGGATAAAAATTTCACATTTGATAATTTGATACGTATACGTAATGCCCAATGGACCTATATTGGCTTGGCTTTGCTCACTATCTTGATCAGAGATATTGGTTATGCCTATCGAATCAAAACTTTGACTCATCAACAGTTGACCTGGAAAAAAAGTTTTTATGTCATTATTTTATGGGAATTTGCTTCTGCAGTAACACCATCTGTTGTAGGCGGTACTGCGGTAGCTATTTTTATTTTGCTCAAGGAAAAAATCAAACTTGGACAATCGATTGCTTATGTTATGCTAACAGCTATTTTAGATAACTTATTTTTTATCTGTACAGCACCATTAGCCTTTTTTTTATTGGGCGATAATATGTTTACAAATGTTACTACTTTATCTATCCGTTGGGCTTATAGTTTCAAAATCATATTTTGGATTAGCTATAGCTTAATTGCTTTGTATACATTAATGATGGCCTTAGCATTATTTTTTAAACCTATATTTTTTAAAAATATTTTAGTAAGAATTACACATATTAAAATTCTTAAAAAATGGAAAAGAGCAGCATATGCCCATGGCAAAGACATTATTCATTCTTCCACCACACTCAAAGGAAATACGATGGGGTATTGGATTAAAATTAGTATATCAACCATCGGCATTTGGTGTGCCCGCTATATGATTCTCAACTTATTGATTGCTGCCTATACCAATGTAAGTCTGTCTGAACATATCACTATTTTTGGCAAACATATTATGATGTGGGTCATGATGCTTATATCTCCTACACCTGGCAGTAGTGGTACAGCAGAATTTTTTTTTCAACAATTCTATGAAACAATTTTAGGCAACTATACAATCATTACTGATTTGCTATGGCGATGTCTTACCTATTATCTTTATTTGATACTGGGAGCAATATTTTTACCAAAATGGCTTAAAAAATACCAATCATCATTATAAAACAAACGCTATATGTCTTCAGAAAACTATACACAAACATTCCAACATCTTACAAAAAAATTAGCCAACATCAAAGCATATATTTTTGACTGGGACGGTGTATTCAACGAAGGCATCAAAAGCATACAAATGCATAGCACTTTTGCTGAAATAGATGCCATGGGTATCAATTTACTACGCTTTCAGCACTTTCTATATGATCAAATGCCCATCATTAGCATCATGACAGGCGCTGATAACCTCAATGCCAAAGCCTTTGCAAAAAGAGAAAATTTCAACAGTGTATACACTAAAATCAAAGATAAAAAACAGGCTCTCGTACATTTTATGGAAAAATTTCAACTCAAAAAAGAAGCCATTGCTTTTTTTTTTGATGATGTAATTGATCTATCAGTCGCCCAAGCCGTAGGGCTACGCATATGCGTTCGGCATAAAAATACGTATGACCATTTCTTAACTCACTATATCCAGCAAAAGCAATGGGCCGATTACATTACCAAAGGTCACGGAGGACAAAACGCTATCCGAGAAACAACAGAATTATTTTTAAAACTATCCCAAAAATACGAAACCGTACTCTCCCATCGTATTGACTATACACCCTCTTACCAAAAATATCTAGCCCAAAAAACAACTATACAAACACAATTTTATACCACTGCATAAAATTGCTAGCAGCACATCATTATTTTTTCATTGTGATCAATCAATCTTTCCAAAAAAATTTACAAAATCATATACAAAACATTCAACAAAAAGACCATAATGCTTTTGTAAACTTATACTTTGAAGAAGCCCAAAAAAAAGCTAAAGCCTTAGATGAAAAACAACAAAAAAAAGAAAGCATAGGCAAAATGACAGGCAAAATTATCGGACTCAAAGACTTATTTTGTTACCAAGACCATCCTGTACAAGCTTGTAGCAAAATTTTACAGGGTTTTATAGCACAAATACAAGCCACAGCTGTACAAAGACTCCTAGACGAAGATGCTATCATCATCGGGCATCAAAACTGTGATGAATTTGGCATGGGTGCTTCTAATGAAAATTCTATTTTTGGCCCTGTACTGCATCCTACCCATGACAATTATACACCTGGGGGATCTTCGGGTGGATCTGCCGTAGCTGTTAAAAAAAATATGTGTAGCATTGCTCTAGGTACAGATACTGGAGGATCTGTCAGACAACCTGCTGCTTTTTGTGGCGTTATAGGATTAAAACCTACATATGCTCGTATTTCAAGGCATGGGGTCATTGCTTATGCTTCGTCATTGGATACTGTAGGTATCTTATCAAAAAGTATACAATCAATTCAACAAACACTGACAGTGGTAGCTGGTCAAGACATTTGGGATAATACAGTATCTCGAAAACCAGTGCCTGTGTATACAAACCCTATTCAAGAAGATAAAAAAAAAATGCGTATAGCATATATCAAAGAAATGATGATGGGAGATATTTTACAGACATCTGTCCAAAAGCAGACGAAGTATACTATAGAAAAAATGAAAAAATTAGGCTATCGTGTAGATGAAATTTCATTTCCTTATCTGTCATATGTATTGCCTACCTATCATATCATTAGCAATGCCGAAGCAAGTACCAATTTAGCAAGATACGATGGTGTACGCTATGGTTATAGAACAAAAAACTATACAAACTTAGAAGAAATGTATACCAAAACACGCACAGAAGGTTTTGGCAAGGAAGTAAAACGCAGAATTTTGTTAGGAACATTTGTACTGACAGCAGAACGCTACAGACAATATTTTCTCAAAGCACAAAAAGTAAGACGATTAGTGCAAGATTATTTTTTAAAAATATTCCAATCATACGACTATATCATCACTCCTACAACACCTACCACTGCTTTTGCTCATGAAGCCTATAGCAAAAATCCTCAAAAAATGTACAGTACAGATTTATACACCGTACCTGCTTCTCTGGCAGGCATTCCAGCCATTGCCTTACCCAATGGTGCAGATCACAAAGGATTACCCATCAGTATACAACTCATGGCTCCTTTTTTTGAAGAGCACCGTCTCTTGCATTTTGCAGAGCATTTGATGGAAATAAACGTAGTGGATGGAGGACTATAAAATTATATTACGCTATTTTCCTACGCTGTGTGAAACACAAATAGCCAAATACCAACAACTCTACAAAATTTATACAGCTTACAATACGAAAATCAATCTAATTTCCAGGAAAGATATCCACAACCTATATACACATCATGTATTACATGCCATGAGCATAGGTCGTATACTCTCTTTTTTACCCAATACACGCATACTAGATTTTGGCACAGGTGGAGGATTCCCAGGTATCCCTTTGGCCATTTTGTTTCCAAAGGTACATTTTCATCTGGTGGATGCTACACAAAAAAAAATAAAAATAGTAGCTGATATTGCCCAGGAATTGCAACTCAATAATTGCACGATCACATGGGTCAGAGGAGAAAATATCCAAAACACCTATGATTTTATACTGGGAAGAGGCGTCACTGCTTTAGATCAATTTTATCGTTGGTCATACAATAAAATCAAAAAAAAATCTCTTCATAACATAAAAAATGGTGTATTGTATTTGAAGGGTGGTGATTTTATCCATGAAATCCAAAAAATAAACGCAAAAACAAAAATATATCCATTGGATACTTTTTTTGCTGAAAACTTTTTTATCTCTAAAAAATTAGTACATATTTTTTAGCGTTTACTACCCTTGTAAGGATCATAACCATTCATTTGCTTAGCATAATAGCCCGTGCCATCATAAGGTCTTTTGGCAGGATGTTTTTGACAAAGAGGAGAACAAGCTCCTGACAACGTTTCTGCACAAGAATGACATAATGCCACGTGCTGATTGCAACGAGGATTGGCACAATTGATCATTCGATCACATGACACTTGACAAACATAACATGTACTAATAATTATTTTTTCTTTTTGATTAATATCAGTGGCTATTCTGTTGTCAAATACATAGCATTTTCCCTCAAAATCTTTACCATCGGTTTCTAAACCATACTGAATAATACCACCATGCAACTGATATACATTTTCAAAACCATGGGCTAATAAATACGCACTAGCTTTTTCACATTTGATACCACCGGTACAATATGTGATAATTTTTTTTTTCTTAAATGGTGCTAGTGTATCCACTTTTTGTGCAAAATCCCTAAAATTGTCTATGTCTAAAGTAACAGCATCCTTAAATTTTCCCAGCTGATGTTCATAGTTAGAGCGTACGTCTAGTAAAATGACATCTGTTTCTTTTTTCATCTTTTCAAAAGCTGGTACAGTCAAATGTTTACCAGTTTTTTTATTTGGGTCGATATGTGATAGGTTGGCATGAACAATTTCTTTTTTTACACGTACATGTAATTTTTGAAATGCATGCTGGGTGTATGTTGCTATTTTGAACTTTGTTTTTGAAAATCTTGGCTCTTTTTGCAGTGTTTGGATATAATGATCACAATTTTCTTTAAGCCCAGAAATTGTACCATTGATCCCTTCGCTGGCAATGATAATTCTTCCTTTTAAGTTTTGTGTCAGGCAATAATGATGGTGTTGTGCACGAAAAATTTCAGGATTATCAATGGGTGTGTAGCAATAGTATAGTAAAACAGTATATAAAGCATCCATAAAATGGAAATATTTATCTTAAATGTATAATAATAGTGTAATGATTAAAATAAAATAAAAGCAGTAAAATAAAAAAAGACACATAATCAAAAAACGCTCGATACTTCTTCTATAAATCATATGCCAAACCATATGGCAAAGCACCAAAGGGGAAAAAAATAAAACCAACATCCCATAAAAAATAGTTGATTGGTGACATGTAAAAAAATATAAAGACACTTGAAAGGGCAGTCGAGCGTAAACATATAACCAAAAACACCAGCACACAAACAATACAACATATAATATACGCCAAGCAAAAAAAGCATTATTTTTTTTGAACAAGCACATCCTTGAGAGATATTGTTTGGAATTTTTGATGGATTTTGAAGGCCATCATGAGAAACATAGCGGTTTCACACAAAGCAATGATCAGAGTAAAGAGCAAAAAAAGGAGGGTAATTTCTCTTTGATGACTATGGATATGGGCAAAGACCATACAATTTAAATGAATGGCTATGAACATCATTTCAATACCCAAAAGCATGAAAAGAAAATTTTTTTTGACAAAAAATATCGCAATACCCAGAAAAAATAAAACATGACTAGTGAATAAAACCAAAGAAATTTCATGAATAAAAAACACCTTTTTAATAATTTATGCTGTGATATATACTCTCTTGACCCGATCACTCATTTTGGTAAACACCTCATAAGCAATGGTATTTTGCGCCTTTGCTCCCAAAAATACATCATATGTTTCTCCAAAAATAATCACCTCATCACCCACCTCCACAGGAATTCCTGTAACATCAATCATACAAGTATCCATACAAATATAGCCTACAATAGGCACTATAGCACCTTTGACCCACACCTTTCCTTGACCATCACTCAAACTTCTGCTCAAACCATCGGCATAGCCAATAGCAATAATGGCTAAAGTCATTGCTTGCATAACAATACCCTTTCTATGATAACCTACCGTAACATTAGCAGGAATTGATTTGATTTGTAAGATGATTGTTTTGAGTGTATTCACCACACGTAAATCCTTTTGTACCATTGTATCTACACCTACGCCATATAAACCAATACCTAATCGTACCATATCCCATTGATACGCTGGAAAACGAATAATTCCTGCAGTATTCAATAAATGTTTTAACAAAGTTTTTTGTAATCTTTTTTCAAAAAAACAGACAGCATCCAAAAATTTTTGGGCTTGTGCATGCGTAAAATCATCATGTGATGGAAGATCAGCCGATGCCAAATGACTGAGAATACCAACCGTTTGGATATATGCATTTTCTTGAAGAATTTTCAACACAGCAGTAAATTCATTAGCAGCAATTCCTAAACGATGCATGCCTGTATCTATTTTTAAATGTATTGCCATAGGTTGGGCATGCTTTTTAGAAAAAATATCCAATACTTTCAAAAGTGCCAAACTATATACTTGCATCGTCAAATCATAGGTCAATACCTTTTCAAAACAAAATGGTGTAACGTTCATCACTAAAATAGGCAAACGAATACCTTTTTTTCTTAATAAAATACCTTCATCTGTATAAGCTACTCCTAAATAGTCTACTTGATGATAAGCTAATAGTTGAGCTACCTCAAAAGTACTGCTGCCATAAGCAGCTGCTTTTACCATGGCCATCAATTGAGTAGAACGTTTGAGCTTTTGTCTAAAAAAATAAAAATTATGAATCAGAGCCTTTAAATTAACTTCTAAAACCGTGTGGTGTATTTTTTTTTGTAATGCATCTACTACTTGCTCCAAAGCAAAAACACGCGCTCCTTTAATCAAAATAAAACGATCTTTCAAAAGAGGCATTTCTTTTAAAAAATGATCCACACTTGTATATGTTTGAAAATCCAAACCAGTAAAACAAGCACGATGCTCACTGATCAAAGGCCCTATACCAATACCATAGCGTACCCCATATTTTCGGCACAAAGCAGCCACTTTGGCATACAGTAATGCAGCAGACCAACCCGTTTGTAACATATCAGATAAAATGACCATCTTCTCTTTCCTAGCATAAGGCAACATAGCTTCAAGCGCTGCTACAAAACCCACAAAATCATTATTATAAGTATCATCTAAAAGATAACATCCATGCATGCCCTCCTTCAACGTAAGCCTCATAGCCACAGGCTGCAAAGTATACAACAGAGATGGTAGACGAGCAACCATGGAAGGATATAAAATAAGACAACATACCAAAACATGTATTGCATTTTCCAAAAGACTAGCCTCTTGAAAAGGCAAACGAAAGGTATGTTGATCACCATGATACCTAATCGTGATATCTGTAGTACCATAAGCAGTCGATATTTTTTGTACTATAAAAACCGCTTGAGAAGATTTTTGATAAGACCATGCCATTCGTTGATGCACTGAATATTGTTGTTGTAACACATGATGAATAAGCTGATGATCTTGACAATAAATAATAGTCTTACAATTCTGAAATAAATGTGCTTTTTCTTTTATTTTTTGAGTTTGGGAAATAAAATATGCGTCATGTGCTGAGCCAATATTGGTAAAAATACCTACTGAAGGTCGGAGTATATGCCACAGGCGTTGCATTTCTCCTGGTTGAGAGATACCTGCTTCAAAAATTCCTAATTGATGCTTCTCATGCATGGGCAACACTGAACAAGGAACCCCAACTTGTGAGTTATAGCTCTGGGGACTTTTAATCACATAATATGACGTAGCCAAACATTGACTCAACCATTCTTTGACAATAGTTTTTCCATTGCTGCCAGTAATGGCAATTAGAGGAATTGAAAATTTTTTTCTGTGTGCCTGTGCCAAGGCCTGTAATGCTTTGATACTAGAAGATACTTGTATGACTGTTGCTTCGGGTACAAGTATTTGTAAAGCAGGGAATTCCTTCTCTATCAAAAAACAACGAACCCCTTGGCCATAAACAAATGATATATAATCATGTCCATCATGATGATCACCTTGAATGGCAATAAACATGGTATGATGATGATTATCTCCTATAAGCTTTCTACTATCAAAAACAATAGTATGTATAGAAGCTGTATGTCTGTATTGACATAAATTCCCTTGGGTAATTTCTTGAATACTAACAGGAGAAAAAAAAAAAGAAGAGGGATGATCTTCTTGGTTGATCATTTTATTGGTAAATAAACAATCTTTTTAGCCTTGTAATTGCATTTGCAGACGCATTTGTGTCAATTTTCGTTTAGTATCTATTGGAAAACTGCTACGCATAATCCAGTGATAATAATTTGGATATTGTTTAAAAATATCGATTACCTTTTTACCTTTGTGCTGACCAAAATTAAAAATCACTGCACGGTCTTTGTCATATGCTAATCGATTGGACAAGTCTACACTTGTGTGATGAAAAATATCATGTATCGTATTGATGTCGTTAGTGATCGTGCCTAAATTTTTTGACTGTGCATCAATAACTTTTTTTCCTTCATATTGTTGTAATTGTTGCTTAAAAATAGCAACTGTGGCATGAGTATCCGCCAAAGCTGAATGGGCATTTTCCAGTTTTTTTTTACAATAAAACGTATATGCTGCTGAAAGCGTTCTTTTTTCCATCGTATGAAAAATTTGTTGTACGTCTACAATTTTTTTTTTGTCTATATCAAAATTGATATCAGAACGTAAAAATTCTTCCATAAGCAATGGAATATCAAAACGTAGCACATTAAAACCAGCAATATCAGCACCTTCTAAAAACTGCAGTACTTCTTTAGCAATTACCTTGAATATAGGAGCATCTTGTACATCTTGATCATAAATACCATGTATTTTGCTCACATCGGCTGGAATAGGAATGGTAGGGTTTACTTTTTGGTGAAATATTTTTTCTTCTCCACTGGGTAAAATTTTCACCAAAGCAATTTCTACAATTTTATCTTTAATAATATCTACTCCAGTGGCTTCTAAATCAAAAAAAACCAAAGGACGTTTTAAAGAAATGGTCATAAAGTGCTGGGTTGATTAGTAAAAGAAAGAAGTGCTTCTTCAAAAGCCTCTGCTGTAATGCCAAGATGCTTGAACAATATTTTTACGCCAGCAGCATAAACTTTATGATAAGGCAACGAAGCAATATCTTCTCTTGGAGGCTTTGAGGCTAAAGCAGACACACAAGCATCTGCTTTATCATAAATGAGTATACCACCTTTAGGAGAAGCTTGTACAAATTGGGCTAAACAAACAGCTTGTGTAGCAGGTAACGCACTGATCACCCCTATATGATGAGTGTATATTAATTTTTGATTGATGGTGATATCTTTTATTTGTATAAGCACTAGAGGAGCATCTGAAAGCGTAAGCACTGAAAAAAAATCTGGATGATCAATCAAGTAGTCTGATCTTTGTTGATGATATTCTAAAACATGACGGGCTAGGGAAAACATCACCTGCTGCTCTTGTCCGATAAAAATAATACGCTGTTTGTTTTTAAAAAAATTTTGCAGGTACTGATGATAGCTTAAACACCTATATTTTTTGTCTTGTAAAAAATAACACGTCTGCTGATAATTTTTTTCAGGATAAGGGGTGATGACTGTATAATCTTGATCTAAAAAATTCGATGATTGGATCTCTTGTAAAGAAAAGCATAGATTTTTCGATAAAAAAAAATCTTTTTGAATAAAAGCATTGCTGAAATGATCTGCATAGGAGACTTTTACAAGGTGCCCCAGCTGATGTAAAACAACAGCCAACTGGTGCATGAGTGGATGATTGATAGACCAAAAAAAAAATTTACTCCTTTGCATTTTTAACTAAAATAAAGCTGTGGCAAAACTATCAAAATATTCTTGCAAAAAGAAATATCTTTAGCATGGTTATTACTTCTGATATGCGTACTTATTTTAAAATTTTATCCTATGCCAAGCCTTTGGGCAAGCTTATGAGTGGTTATTTTATATCTACTCTTTTAAATATTGTATTTGGACTAGTCAATTTTAGTCTTTTAATTCCATTGTTTGAAATTTTATTTGATAAAAATAAAGTAGTACAACATCTACAAGCAGTACATGAATTTCCAAAATTCCAGTTCAATTTACGCTATTGCAAAGAGGTATTTTATCATTATTACTGTAGTATTATTCAAAAATATGGTGATTTAGGGGCTTTATATAGCATGTGTCTTTTTTTTTTAGTGGCTGTATTTACAGCCAATCTTTTTCGCTATTTGGCTGTTATTATCATGGCTAAAATCCGTATCAGAACGATTTGTGCTTTACGTCAAAAAATATTTCAAAAAATCATGCAACTGCATTTGGGCTATTTTACGCATCATCAACAGGGATATATTATTTCAAAAGCAACGCATGATGTACATGAAGTAGAATATTTTGTAGTAAATAGTTTAAAAAGTCTTTTCAAAGATCCTATCCAAATCATCAGTTTTTTTGTTGTATTGTTTTACCTTTCTTACCAGTTGACTTTGTTTACTATCCTTATCTTACCTGTGGCTGGTTTTTGTATTGGGAAAATTGTGAAGAGTATTCGAAAAAAAGCCAAAAAAGGACAGGAATCTATGGGGCGTATTGTAAGTATACTACATGAAACATTATTTGGCATACGTATCATCAAAGCATTTACAGCACAAAAAAATATGATCAAAAAATTCAAAAAAGAAAATGATCATTATGCACGCACACATATTTCCATCAGTCGCAGACATGAATTGAGCGCCCCTATTTCAGAATTTTTTGGGGTTTTGGTAGTAGTAATCATCTTAGGCTATGGTGGCCGTTTGGTATTACAAGCGCATGCGCCTTTATCAGCTAGTGAATTTATGGTGTATATCATTTTGTTTTCTCAAGTCATATCACCAGCCAAATCCATTGTACATACAATCAGCAATATGCAAAGAGGATTGGCAGCAGCACACAGGGTCTTTGATTTAATCAATACAAAACCATTGATTCAAGATCATCCAACAGCAAAGACGATTACACATTTTTCAGAAAAAATCTGTTTTCATCAAGTCACATTTGCTTACGAAAAACAAACTGTACTACAAAATATTGACCTTACTATTTCCAAAGGAAAAACCATTGCCTTGGTAGGGCCTTCTGGCGGAGGAAAATCAACATTGGTAGATCTTATCCCAAGATTCTACACACCACAAAAAGGATATATCACCATCGATGGCCAACGCCTCGAAAATTATACACTCCAAAGTTTACGATCACTCATGGGCATTGTTACACAGGAGTCTATCCTATTTCATGATACGGTTTGGAATAATATTATTTTTGGTCATTCTTTGGCAGTGACAGAGTCACAAGTAGTGCAGGCAGCTCAAATGGCTTATGCACATGATTTTATCATGCAACTGCCACAAGGTTATCAAACATTAATGGGAGAAAGAGGCATTAAATTGTCAGGAGGACAAAGACAACGCATTTGTATTGCCCGAGCTTTGCTTAAAAATCCACCAATCCTTATTTTGGATGAAGCCACTTCTGCTCTAGATACTGCTTCGGAAAAATGGGTACAAGAGGCTTTAGATTGTTTGATGAAAAACAGAACAGTGATTGTGATTGCACATAGGCTCAGCACGATTCAGCAGGCGGATGAAATTGTGGTGATTGATCAAGGAAAAATTATAGAAAGAGGAAAGCATGCACAGTTGATGCAAAAAAAAGGATTGTATCAACAGTTGAGAGAAGGGTATTAAAAAAAGGATAGCGTGAATTTTACGCTATCCCCCTTTAAAAATGTAATGGATGTATAAAATTTATTTTTTTTCTATTTCTATTTTACTGCTTTTTTTAGGAAAAAAAGCACATATATTTTTTGGATAATCTTTACGTATATTTCTTATTTCTTTTTCATTATCAAAATTTAAAAAATTATTGTATTGATTATTTGATTGTACAAAACCTCTACCAATACCCATGTTTTCAGGATATGGATTATGTTCTTCTTCTATTGGTTGACTACTCTTTTGAAATTCTTCAAAAATTTGGGTGTTGCTCATATCATATAAATCTTCTTCTGCCATGATTCTATTGATATGTGGACTTTTGAGGTATTTGAAATCTTTTTGGATATCATATAGGATTTCGTGTTTTTTAAAAATTTTCATTTTATCTATCTCTCCCTTTATCTCACCTATGCGCATGCCTTGTTCTTTTGCTTTTTGGGCCTTATTTTTTTCTGTTATTTCATAATCTCTTTCAGCTGCTATACTGTCCATAACGATTGTATTTTTTCGAAGGTTAGCCTCTTTCATAAGTTCATAACAGTTTCGAAGGTTAGCCTCTTTCATAAGTTCATAACAGTTTCGAATGTTCTCATCTATATTTTTAGGTATACTAGTTTTTTGATGACAATCTGCTAAAAAATCTAACCAATCATCTTTTAGTTTATTATCAATTTTATTTCTGAAAGGAAGAAATTTATTTAATTCAATAAATTTCCAAACCATTTTATTACCAGGCATTTCTTCATAGGTGTCTATATCTCTTGGTTCTATCGTACGTTCATAACGTTTATCTTTTTGAAATAAACTATTTTTAACTATTACTAACATATAAATTGTGTCAATATTCTGGTATTTATCAGATTTTTTAATCCCATAATCCATATCCTGAACTATTTTTTTTGCCATATAATATTGACAACGAGGTAAAAAATAATTTGTTTTTTGTCTTTGCATCTCAATCATAAACTGTTTCCCTTTTTGATCAGTACATATTATATCGACACTTGTCTTAAAACTCTTTTTTGAGCTAACTATATTTTCCGGATTAAGAATGCTTAAATCCTGTATTGTATTTCCACCAAAAAGTAAAGCATTAAGTAAACTTTTTGTGTGATTTTTATGCCCTTCATGAGCAAATAGTAATTTAAAAGTAGCATCCCAAGTTGCTTCTTCAAATACTTTTTCTATCTTTTTTTCTTTACAATTATTATTAATTCGTTTTTGCCGCCATATATTATCACTGTTTTGAATTCCAGAAGAATTCATTGACACCCCCACCCCATCCTGCGCCACATCTTTTGTATACTTTAATTACAGCTAAGCAAACCTAGACTCAGGCACAGGCCGTAGCATATTTTTGAAGAAAAAAAATAATGATATCGTTTCATAATTGATTTATTTAAAAGGTTAAATTTTATTTATTTGCTAAAATAATTTTTTCCCTAAAATCTCCCAAGCCCACTTCATTTTTTATTGACAAAACGCTCCCACACTTGCTGATTGATTATTTTATCTGTTTTTATTTCTAAAATTTTCAATCGATCACTCGTTTGAAAAAAATCTTTTAAAATGTCTTGTAATGCCAATTGATTTTCTGCAAAATGATAGTCAAACCCATAAGACTGCGCCAAACCTGCCGCATTGAGCGGCTGGCATCCTTCAAAATGTGTAGATAATGCCGAGTGATGTTTAGCACCTGTCATAAGACGAAAAATATTACCTCCATGATTATTTAATAAAATGATATATACATTTTTTAATTTTTCATGATGCCAAAAAGCATTTTGATCATAAAAAAAAGCCACATCACCTGTTAAAAGCACCACTTTTTTCGATGTCACCAAAGCATTGCCAATGGCTGTACTCGTAGTGCCATCAATCCCATTGGTACCACGATTGGCATATACCAAAACATCTGGCGTATGGATACCAATCAAATCCACATAACGAATAGGCATGCTATTGCCTATATGCAAAATACTGTGAGTAGGTAAATATTTCAATACATCAACAGTAGCAGAAAAATCACCAAAAGACAAAACAGAAAAAAATTTTTCTTTCCGTTGTTGACATATTTTTTCTCTGGATCTCCATTGCTGAAAATATGCTTGTTGTGCCATTGTTGGCTTATAGATTTTATTCCATTGCTGAAAAAAAAAAATAGGCGACATGGCAAAAATATCTGTCACCGACTGAAAGGTATCAACAATGACACTCCCTGGTTGAAAATGCCAATGCATAGCAGGCTGGTGTTGCCTAAAAAACTGCTTCAAACGTTTCGAAAGAACAGATTTTCCTAAACTAATGAGCAATGTAGGTTGCAAAACGGACACTGATGCTTGAGCAGATAAAACCCAATCAATATTTTTTATACAGAGCATCTGATCATGAATATTGGCCGTAATATCTCCAATAACTGGAATATAATTTTGTAATAACCCTTGCAACATTGCATGAAAATTTATATTCCTATCATGTTGTTGTCCAAGCAAAACAAGCACTTTCTCACTTTTTGCTAAAATTTGAGACATCTCTTCAAAGGCTTTCTCTGGCAAATAATCCTCAACATTCCATTTTCTAATCTTTTTAACAGAATGTTGACCATATTTTTTTTCCGATGATAAATATAATGGCTCACGCAAAGGTATATTGATATGTACAGGACCTGATGGCTTTTGCTGGGACAAAAAAATAGCTTCTTGCAATATCCTATCGTGATACCACAGCATATCTGGATGACTTTCAGTACAATATTGATAACTTTTTTTTACATTTTTTCCATAAATCTGTTGTTGATCAATCATTTGGCCATCTTGCTGGCCCATCCATTCAACGGGTCTGTCGGCTGTGAGTACGAGTAAAGGAATCTGTTGGTAGTAAGCTTCTGCAAGCGCAGGCGCAAAATGATAAGGTGCAGTGCCAGAAGTACAAATAAGCACCACAGGCATTTGTAAATGTTGCGCCATTCCCAAAGCAATAAAAGCAGCAGAACGTTCATCAAAAATTATTTTGGTTTGTATCTGTGTATGCTCTAGAAAAGCAATAGTGAGCGGAGCAGAGCGAGAACCCGGAGCTATAATCGCATGCCGAATGCCATGGATTGCACAAAGATGAGGAATATTAATAACAGACATCAAAAACAGTAAGCATTATTCAAGTTTGTAAATATTGCATCAGCAAACGAGCGGCGTATTGTGCTGGTGGTTGGGTTGTTTGAAGCTGTGCTTTTACTTTTGTGTAATGATGACGTTGTTTTTGTCTATAAGCTTGGGTTAAAATTTTTTTGAGATGAAAACATACATATGTTGGACATAGATCTTTTTGAATGAGCTCTGTCACAATATTGTCTTGTGCAAGAATATTGACTAAACCAATATATTTTATCTTTAAAAAACAACGTGCCAAAAAATAAGTAAACGCATAAGTTTTATAAACCAAAATTTGTGGTACATCAAACAACAATGTCTCTAACGTAGCAGTACCAGAAGTGACTACAGCCGCATGGGCATGAGATAATAGGGTATAAGATTGCTCAACTAAAATTTTTACGTTATATCCTCGAGTTATTTTTTGATACAAAGCAATTGGCAAGCTATCAACAGCAGCAATACAAAATTGATAAGCAGGAAAATGAGAAATGATTTTTACAAGTATAGGCAATACAGCCTGTACTTCCTGCCAACGACTGCCTGGTAAAAAGGCAATAATTTTTTTTTTAGGATCGAGTTGATGTTTCGAAAAAAAATCAGTCATGGGCTGAAAATGCTCAATATTGTGCACTAACGGATGGCCAATATAGGCTACAGGATAATGATATTGTGCGTAAAATGCTTTTTCAAAAGGCAAAATCGTGAACATATGGTCCACATCCCTTTGTATATTTTTGATTCTTCTACGGTGCCAAGCCCAAATTTTAGGACTGATGTAATAACAAGTTTTGATACAATTTTTTTTGGCAAACCGAGCCATACGTAAATTAAACCCTGCAAAATCAATGAGTATTATTGCGTGTGGCTGGAAGGCTAAGATATCTTGTTGACATTTTTTATAAAGACGAAAAAAACGAAAAAAATACCTTATAAACCGAAAACCCATCATGGCGATGGATTGATAATGCTGAAATAATACAACGCCAGTGCATTGCATCTGAACACCACCAATACCTCTTATTTTTGCTTTGGGATCTTTTTGAAAAATAGCTTTGGCTAAATCAGCACCATAAAGATCACCTGACTTCTCTCCTGCTATGATGTAATAACGCATTCAAAATAAAAGTATTTTTTCTTTTCGAAAAGAAAAAAAATCATAATCTGTAAAAATGATATGGTCAATGACCGGGATATACATTACTTGACCCATTTGGATAATCGTTTTTGTCAAGGTAATATCTGAAACGCTGGGCTGTATATTGCCCGAAGGATGATTATGAATGAGGACAATAGCAGAACTATTTTCTGCTAAAGCTATTTTAAAAATAATCCGAGGATCAACTGTTGTTTTAGAAATACCGCCTTTACTAATTTGTTGCTTTTTAAGTAAATAGTGGCTTTTGTTGAGTAAAAGTATCCAAAACTCTTCTGTTGTCTTGTCTTTGAGATCTGGAAGCATGCATCTGTAGATTGCCTGTGGATCGTTGAGTTTTATTTTTTTTTCTGAGGGAATTTCGTTTCTTCTTCGACTGATTTCTATAGCACTTACAATATTAATGGCTTTGGCTTGACCAATACCTTTAAATTTTTGTAAATCTTTTACAGAACAACGGGCCAATGCATCTAAACTATAATCATAAAATTTAAGGATGTGTTGAGCTAGGTCTACAGCACTTTGATTTTGAGTGCCTGAACCAATAAGGATGGCAAGTAATTCGTATACTGATAGAGCAGAAGCGCCTTTTTGCAATAATTTTTCTCTTGGCCTATCTTCTGCTGCCCAGTCTTTTATTTTTAAATTTTTTTGAAGATCTGCATGATGCATCAAAACAGCAAAAATTAAGGTAAACGATTAACAAAACGCATCAATTTTGATTTTTGATTGGCTGCTTTGTTTTTATGGATGATATTATTTTTTGCCAATTTATCAATTTTAGAAATTGCTTCATTGAGCATCTTTTGTGCTGCTATTTTTTCAGTCATTTTAGTAATTTTTTTAATATACGTTCTACAGCTTTTATGCTGGTATCGATTTCTTAATCTTTTTCTTTCATCAGAACGTAATCTTTTTTTTGCAGATGATAAATGAGGCATAGTTTTTTAATTTTTCATAAATATAAAACTTCTTGGTGTGGATTAAAAAATATAGGTAAAAGAAAAATGTGTGTCTACATAGGTTAAAATACCTTTTTCGCTGATTGGTAAAATATGTGAATGTAAACCCAAAAAAGTATTTTTAATACATTTTATAGCAATACCTGGTTTTATAAAAAATGGTAAAGGCATCTTAGTTGGTTCATCTCTTTTATCTAGAGAAAATAAAATCATACCTATTTGTAAATCTGGAATAAAAATACCGTAAAATAATGATATACCTGTTAATAATTTTATTTTCAATGTATTAAACCTTGCCATATTTTCTTCTTTCATATAAACTTGTGTATTCCAATCTTGGACAATGGCTAAACCTATACTGCTGTAGGTGTTTTTATATAATCTTTTGTTGTATTTACCTACAATGGAAAGTATAGGATAATATTTTTCACGAAATTTTTTCATAGTAAACATAGGCCCAATGGTCAGATATTGGGTTCTTTTATGTTTTTTATAGTAATAATTTGTTTGTGACCCAGGATTCAGGGTATAGTGAAAGCCTAAATAAGCAGAAAAAAAATTAAGGTTTTTTGTACTCCTTTGACTATTGTTGGTTACTTTTTTTTTTTCTTTTTCTGCCTCACATGGGATCAAGTGATAATTTAATCCTAAATTCAAACGAAAATATTTGTTTAGTTTATAATAAGTATTCCATCCAAACGTAGTGTGAAACAATAACCCACTATAATAATCATGATTTCGTGTAGGAATATTTTTCATTTGTATACCTCCCAAACCCCAACGTAAGGTTATGTAAAATTGCTCATGATAATGAAACTTAGGCTCCACATATAACAAAGTACTCATTCCTTGAGTTTGTTTTTTAGACTCTTTTTGTCCAAAATTATAAAAATCAAAAGCAAGACCTATTTCAGGATAAAAATTCCAAAATTTCCACAATGCCTTGTTGACATAAAGAGTGGATAAATCAAACCCATAACCATATTTTTTACCTTGTAAATCTTTTGTAATGGCATTTGTAGAGATAAGGTAAACAGAGTTTTTTACACGTAAAGCAATGGGATAATAACGATCTTTTTGGATAGGCTTGGCTTCGGTAACCAATGAAATACAAAGAAAAAATAATATAAATACTACAAAAAAATATTTTTTAGAAAAAAACATGTATAAGGCTAAAAATTTAAAATTTTTAATATAATCATTTTGAAAAAAAGAACTAGAATATCTATTGAATAATCGTAATTATTTTCAAAAAAACTATAATGGTTTCAAAACCCTGTGAATAGCCAAAGAAAGACTTAAAAAAAGCATTTTGGCCTGTGCATTACGTTGGAGTTGATGATATTTTTGTTGTAGTAATTGAATCATTTGTATCAACTGAGTATCATCTACAATCTTTACAAAATTTTGTATAAATAAATATACATCAGCAGGCATTTTAGAGGCAGGTAATGGATTAAAACAATGATGTAGCATATGTTTCATCAAATAAAGTACGAAAAAAAAAAAAGAACATTGCTCTGTTTGTGTCCATGTAGCAAACTCTTCCATTTTTTTAATCAACTGCGCACTATCCTTTTTGAAACAACTACGCAGCCAAATATGAAAAAAAGTAAATGTTTCTTGGAAAGCATTTGCTCGCACAAGCCACTTTTGAGTCATATTGAAATCATGATGTGACATAAAAAGCCATTGATCCAACTTGGGATGCCCTTGATACGACTGAGATAAAATTTGATGGATATTTTTTTTTGAAAAGGAAGGTACATGAAAATGCTGTGCACGAGAAATAATTGTAGGCAATACTTGATCTATATTATGAGTCACTAAAAAAAAAAGCACATGTACAGGAGGTTCTTCCAAAGTTTTTAGCAAAGCATTGGCCATACTTACATGAAAATATTCTGGGCACCAAATCAAAAAAATTTTATAATCACTCTCTATAGGCAAATTTTTTATGTTACTTAACATCTTTTGTGTGATTTCTTTTGGAATCATCAATTGCTTTTGTGCCCCTATCTCAGTAGCCCATGACTCTAGACTAGGAGAGAAATTTTTCTTAAGCAAACGCATCCAAGTAGTTGTATAATGATGCGCTGTATACAATACACGACTATTGATAGGCAATATATAATACATATCAGGATGTATTCCTCTGTCTATTTTCTGACAACTTTTACAAACACCACAAGCATCTTCCTCTTTTTTTGCTTGGCAGTGCAGATAAGTAGCCAAAGCCATTGACAAAGACACACAAGGACTATTGAAAGTGCCAAAAAACAACTGCGCGTGGGGTAAACGATGATATTTTTCCAAAGTAAGTAGCTTTTTTTTGATATGGAAAGTATCAGGAATATCTTGAAAGAGCATAAGATGTAGCGTATATTAAAACAATAGAAGCTCTAATAATCAGCATTTATTTTTTAAATTAAAAATGGCTTTTTATAACCAGACTATTTATTTTTATTGATTTATGACTGATTGCATTATTGAAAAATATATCCCAATCATTGGCTTAGAAGTGCATGCACAACTCATCACAAAACGCAAAATATTTGCCCCTGAAGCAGCTGTTTATGGTGCACTTCCCAATACATATACCAGTGCCATCACTTTGGCTCATCCAGGTACATTGCCTAGCATCAATCAAGCAGCCATTGTACAAGCCATCAAGCTAGGATTGTCTTGTCAGGCCAACATTACCACATATAACCACTTTGACAGAAAAAACTATTGCTATCCTGATTTGACCAAAGGCTATCAAATCACACAAAATAGTACACCCATTGCCAGTAAAGGGTTTATCAAAATTCAAACCTCGGATACTAAAGAAAAAAAAATTACTCTCACCCGCATTCACCTGGAAGAAGATACCGGAAAATCTTTATACAACATAAGCCCTGGAGAAGGATTAATAGATTATAACAGAGCAGGCACACCACTGATAGAAATTGTCACAGATCCTGTCATCAGCTCTGGAGAAGAGGCTTATCAATATCTTAAAACACTGCGCAAACTTTTACGTCATTTAGATATTTGTGATGGCAATATGGAAGAAGGTTCTTTACGTTGTGATGCTAATATTTCAGTTATGAAAAAAGGAGATACAAAATGGGGTACCAAAGTAGAAGTAAAAAATATGAACTCCATGCGACATGTAGAGCTCGCCATACAGTATGAAATCAAAAGACAAGTAGAAATATTACAAAAAAACGAAAATATTATGTCTGCCACGAGGATGTATAATGCAACCACAGGAAAAACCGTACACATGAGAAAAAAAGAAACTGCCAATGACTATCGCTATTTCCCTGAACCTGATATAAGCCCTATCGTTATAGAAAAAAAATGGTTAGAATCTATACAAGCACAAATGCCTTTATTACCAGAACAGTGGTTAGAAAAATTAATCAACACTTATCAATTGTCTACATACGATGCACAAAATATTTTGGAAGACAAACACTTAGCAGCTTATTACGAAGCTGTATGCACAGATATTACCTATTATAAAACAGCAGCCAATTGGATTTTAGGTCCCATCAAATCTTATCTGAATGAAAAAAATATACCTATACAAGCATATCCTCTCCAAACAAGTACTGTTACAGCCATTATACGCTTAATAGAAGAAGAAAATGTACATTTTTCTATAGTAGTACAAAAAATACACCCCATTCTTTTAAAAAAAACAACAAAAACACCTCTCGAGGTTGCTAAATCATTAGGAGTATGGCAAACATTAGATGAAGAAAAAAATTTACAAACAACCATCCAAAAAATACTCAACCAACATATAGCCAAAGTAAAAACATATCAAAACGGCAAAAAAGGATTGTTGGGATTTTTTATGGGAAAAATTATGCAAGCAACCAAAGGAAAGGTAAATCCTAAAAAAGCAAATGATGTATTAAAAACTTGCATAGAAAATCATTCGTGTGCAGCAGATGAAGGTTTACGATAATTATAATGTACAGAAGAAGAAGAAAAATGTTGGTTAGTATACCCTCTACTCACACTTAAAACTACACCCAGACTAATAGCTGTAAACAATAAAGAAGTACCCCCCATGCTGATCAAAGGTAAATTTAAACCCGTGACTGGCAATAAGCCCACAGTCACTGCCATATTGATCAGCGCTTGTAATGTGATAAAAAAAGCAATGCCCCCCACCAACAACGCCCCGAATAAACAGGTAACCTTTTCCATGATATACAAAGCCCTGTAGAGCAACATACAATAAAGTAATAAAACCAAAAACCCACCCAAAAGGCCATACTCTTCTATAATAATAGCATAAATGAAATCAGCATAAGGATAAGGCAAAAAATTACGTTGTACACTTTTGCCCATGCCTTTGCCATAAATACCACCCGTAGCCAATGCCATAAAAGATTGTACAGATTGGTATGTATACTCTTGAGATACAAATCTTTTAATCCTATTAAACGCTGTTTTTTTTCTTTGTCCAAACTGAATCAAAACCCCACCCACCATCAGACATAAAAAAGAAAAAAAAAAAATACGCTTGAAAGGAATTTTTCCTATAAATAAAATGATCAAACAGCTGACAAAAAGCAATAAAGCACACGATAAATTAGTCAAAGCAATAGCCCCTACAATAGCAGTAATCCAAAAAAAAATTTTAGTCAATACCTGAAAAAGATTTTGCTGATATTTATGGTATTTGTACACTGAGTGAGCAATGACAATGAGCAAAGCAATTTGTGCTATATCAGACGGTTGAAAAGTTTTTCCCAAAAAAGGAATTTTAATCCAACGAGATGCTTCGTTAATTTTAATACCATATTGCCAAGTAATGATCAACAAAGGAAATGAGATCCATAAACCTATCTTGGCCAATCCCTGTAAGTAGCGATAGTCAATGTTGTGCACCAAAAACATGGCTACAATACTACACAATAACAAAAACATATGCTTGAAAAGATAATACTCTGTATTGCCTGACATCTGTCGATAAGCCAATGAGCTCGTAGCACTATAAACAGCCAAAATACTGATACAGAAAAAAAGAAAAGTAATCATCCAAATAATAAGATCACCTTTAAAATATTTCTGTATCCATTCCTGCTGCATATATCATCGGTTAAAAAAAATGAAAAATCTGGTTATATTTTTGTAAGTTCTTGTTGTAGCATCTTTTTATTTTTGATAATTTTTTTCATACGATCTTTATAAGTAATCAATTGATTGATCATTTGCAGGCTTTGACCACTGCCGTTGGCAATTCTTCTTTTGCGCACAGCATCAAGCAGGCTAGGATTTTCTCTTTCCTTAGGGGTCATGGATTGTATAATCACTTCAAAAGGCTGCAGTGTAAAATTGATATCTTCATTAGTTTGTAAATTTTTTTTAATGCCAGGAACAAAATTCATCAACTTTTGAGCACCTCCCAGTTTTTTTATTTTTTGGATTTGGCTGTAAAAATCATTGAAATCCAATGTGTTTTTGTATACTTTTTTTAAAATTTTTTTTGCCTCTTTTTCATCATAAACTGCTTGTGATTTTTCTACTAAAGAAACAATATCATCCATGCCTAAAATACGTTTTGCCATCCTATCAGGATGAAAAATGTCTAAGTCCTGTACTTTTTCTCCATGGCTAATCATTTTAATTGGCTTATCTACTACATACCGCAAAGTAAGGGCTGCTCCTCCTCTAGCATCACCATCCATTTTCGTGAGTATAACACCATCAAACTGTAGATACTCATCAAAAGACTTAGCAATGTTGACAGCATCTTGACCTGTCATTGCATCTAAAGCTAATAGAGTTTCTGTAGGCTGAATTTTTTTTTTTATCTCTTGAATTTCTTGCATCATCTTTTGATCCACTGCCAATCTACCTGCAGTGTCTAAAATCATCATATGAAAACCATTTTCTTTAGCATAAGCTACAGCATCTTTTGCTATTTTAAGCGGTTTTTTTTCTGTTGTTTGAAAAACAGTAATATCTATGTCTTGGGCTAATGTATACAATTGGTCAATAGCAGCTGGCCTATAAACATCACAAGAGGCTAAGAGTACTTTTTTGCTCTTTTCTTTAAAGTACAAACCCAATTTGGCAGCTAATGTAGTTTTTCCAGCCCCTTGTAAACCAGCTAAAAGAATGATACAAGGCTTTGCATGGATATTGATAGACACTTGCTTCTCTCCCATCATCAATGCAAGCTCTTCACTGACAATTTTTGTAAAGAGCTGTCCAGGAGATACGTTGGTAAGAATATCTCTCCCTAAAGCTTTTTTTTTGATACTGTTGGTGACTTCTTTGGCTATTTTATAATGTACATCGGCAGTGATTAATGCGTTTCTTATTTCTTTAACGGTGCTGGCAATATTAATCTCGGTAATTCTTCCTTTGCCTTTCAAGTTTTTTACAGCTTTTTCAATTCTTTCTCTTAAATTTTCAAACATAAAATGAGGGTTTAAATGAAGGGGTTTGCAAATATTTTTGAAGATGTTGATGAATGTATTTGCCAATAATATCAAATTCTAGATTAACATATGTTTGCATTTGTAAATTTTGAAAATTGGTATAGTGATAAGTATGTGGAATAATAGCTACATCAAAAGATTGATCACTTACATGAAAACAAGTCAAACTGACCCCATTGACAGCAACAGATCCTTTTTCTACTAAAAAATAAGGATCACTATTGTAAGAAAAAGTATACTGCCAGCTGCTACCTTTCGCCTGTATGGCAATACATTGCGCTATTTGATCTATATGGCCTTGCACAAGATGACCATGCAACCTACCTTGAGAAGGTACCGGTTGTTCTAGGTTAATTCGATCATGGATACGCCAATAGCGAATATTGGTTTTTTGTAGCGTTTCTGCTACTGCAATGATCTGATAAGCATTGGACAAAATTTTAGTGATCGTACAGCAAATCCCATCATGAGACAAGCTATCTCCTACGTTTAGTTGTGGCAAAAGCGTTGTGGAAAGTGTAATCTCATAGTGATCTATGTTTAGTTTTTGGATATTGACTACTTTCCCTATATTTTCTATGATACCGGAAAACATGCTAAAAATGAAAAAAATATATGTCAACGGAAAAAATAATAAAATTAATACCGAAAATAAAACAAGGAACTGTTGTGAAAACAGCAGGAAAAGAATATGATATCATCACAGCTACAAATGAGCGATACCATGCTTTCCTTCCAGGAAAATGGCGTTTAAAACAGGACAAAGTCATGCATCCAATCACAATAGGTGATCAAGTATTGTTTCATATACTAAAAGAAGGAACAGGAGTAATTCAAAAAATATTGCCTAGAAAAAATATCATCAGCCGACAAGCAAATCATGCACCACATACCTCGCAATTATTAGCGGCCAATATAGACCAAGCATTTTTGGTAGTATCTTATCTTTATCCACATACCCGTGTAGAATTTATCGATAGGATATTGGCTTATACACATTATTGGAATATCCATACGATCATTATTTTTAATAAAACAGATTTACTTACAGCCAAAGAGGATCAAAAAATGAAATCCATTATTAAAATTTATCAAAATTTAGGCTATCCTACAATTGCCATGCATATCTTCGATCAAAAAAAATGGACACTTTTAGAAAAAAAATCAGAAAATAAAATCACCTTACTCATTGGGCATTCTGGTGTAGGAAAGTCTAGTATCATCAATGCTATAGCGCCTACATACAAACGTGCAACCAATCACTTAAACAAAAAATTTCATACAGGCAAACATACCACAACACATGCCGCTATGCTCAAAATCAAAAAAAATAGTTTCCTCATAGACGCCCCAGGTATTAAAAATTTTATACTCCCTACCATTCCAAATTACAGTGATTATTTTTTAGAAATTAAGCAGTACAGCCTTGATTGCTTTTATAAAAACTGTCAACATAAACAAGAGCCAAAATGTGCGGTACGCAAAGCTGTACAAAACAAAACAATTGCCTACACAAGATATCAAAGCTATTGCCATATATTGGCCGAAAAAAAAGAAAGCTTACAGTTCTAATAGTTAATGATATAAACCATAAGAAACCACAATGAAAGTTTTAGTATCTTTTTTAAGATTCATCCACATCCTCTAACAAAGATACTCACCATCACTCACTCATTTTAAAATTTACATCATGCTTTATCCAACAGACAACGCATGTCATTTGACAAAAATATCATCATCTATTTTACAATTTTGGAAAAAAGAAAAAATTTTTTTCAAAACACTAGACAAAAACAAAAAAAAAACGCCATTTGTATTCTTTGAAGGACCTCCTTCAGCCAATGGTGCACCGGGTATACACCATATGCTCTCCAGAACAATTAAAGATATTTTCTGTAGATACAAAACCATGCAAGGATATTATGTACAACGAAAAGCAGGATGGGATACACATGGTTTGCCTGTAGAGCTACAAGTAGAAAAAAAATTAGGTATCAAAAAAGAAGACATTGGAAAAAAAATAAGCATAGTAGATTATAACAAACATTGCCGCCAAATGGTATTACAATACCAAAAACAATGGAATGATTTAACAGAAAAAATTGGCTATTGGATTGATCTAAAAAATGCTTACATGACTTGTGACCATAGCTATATTTCCTCTGTGTGGCATTTGATTGAACAACTGTACAAAAAAAAATGGCTTTACAAAGGATATACCATACAACCTTATTCTCCTGCTGCAGGCAGTGGTTTAAGTGCTCATGAATTAAATCAACCAGGCTGTTATCAATCAGTACAAGATACCGCCATAGTAGCACAATTTAAAATCAAAGGAACAACGCACGATTATTTCTTAGCTTGGACTACCACTCCTTGGACTTTACCTGCCAACAGTGCCTTGGCAGTAGGAAAAAATATTACATATGTAAAAATTAAAACATGGCATCCATATACACATCAGTTAGTCCATGTTATTTTAGCAGCAAAGGCTATACCAAGATATTTCAACCCACAATGCCAAGTAGACACAACAACAAATTTCCCTCAAAAACCCACAGAAAAAGCATCAATGCCTTGGCAAATAGTAGCGCAATACACAGGTGCTACTTTGGCGAATGAATCCTATGAACAACTCATGCCCTATGTGCAACCAAAAAAACCTGCCTTTAAAATAATCTTGGATGATTTTGTAAGTACAGAAGAAGGTACTGGGATCGTACACATTGCCCCTACATTTGGCATGGATGACTATCGTGTAGCACAACAAAATGATATACCTTCCATTATGGTAACCAATGATTTACAAGAAGAAGTCCCCATTGTAGATCGGCAAGGAAAGTTTGTACAAGAAATTACTGATTTTGCTGGAAGATATATCAAATCAGGTTATGAGCCTATAGAAGTTAGACAAAAAAGTACGTATCGATCTGTAGATATGGCCATTGCCATTAAACTTAAAAAAGAATGTAAAGCTTTTTTGATCGAAAAATATACCCACAATTATCCCCATTGTTGGCGAACAGATCAACCAGTTTTATACTATCCTTTATCAGCTTGGTTTATCAAAACAACAGCTTGTAAAAAAAAATTGATCGACTGGAACAAAAAAATCAACTGGCAACCAACTACTACAGGAACGGGAAGATTTGGAGAGTGGTTAAAAAATTTAGTGGATTGGAATTTAAGCAGAGATCGTTTTTGGGGAACCCCTTTGCCTATTTGGAGAACAAAAGACCAAAAAGAAGAAAAATGTATTGGTTCTTTACAAGCTTTACAAGCTGCTATCAAACAATCTGTAGATAAAGGCTTTATGCAATCACCTGCTGAAACAGTGATAAACCTACACAGACCTTTTATTGATGAAGTCATTTTGGTAAGTAATACTGGTCAAAAAATGTATAGAGAAAAAGATGTTGTAGATGTTTGGTTGGATGCAGGTGCTATGCCTTATGCACAGTGGGGGTATCCTGAACAAAATAAAAATATTTTGCAAGATCATTTCCCAGCAGATTTTATTGCAGAAGGGATAGATCAAACCAGAGGTTGGTTTTTCACTTTACATACACTGGCTGTCATGCTTTTTGATTGTATGGCTTTTAAAAATGTAATCGCCCATGGGCTAGTATTGGATAAAGCAGGTAATAAAATGTCTAAAAGGCTAGGCAATACCATTGACCCTTATCAATTGTTGGATAAATATGGACCAGATACTATTCGTTGGTATATGATTGACCATGCAAATCCTTGGGAAAATTTAAAATTTGATTGTCAGGGTGTAGAAGAGGTCAAAAAAAAATTCTTCGATACTTTACATCATACCTATAATTTTTTTGCACTTTATGCCAATATTGATCAATTTCAAACAACTGAAAATATATATTTTCCTCAACAGGAAAGTGATTGCTGGATTCTTTCAAGATTACATACTACATTACAAAATGTACATACACATTATGAACAATATGCACCTACCCAGGTGACAAGAAGTATACAAAATTTTGTCATCTATGATTTGAGTAATTGGTATGTAAGGATCAATCGAAAAAGATTTTGGAAAAGTGAAAATTCTCAAGATAAGATGGAAGCATACCACACTTTATACCTTTGTTTGTTATATGTTGCTAAAATGGCAGCGCCGATTGCACCATTTTACATGGAAAAACTATACCGAAATCTAACACATGCGTCAAAAGAACTTCCAATATCTGTACATTTATGTGCTTTTCCTACAATCGACTTTAAAGCCATTGACTTGTCTTTAGAAAAAAAAATGCATTGGGCAAAAACCATTGTGTCTTTGGTACATTCGCTACGAAAAAAATATAAAATAAAAGTTCGACAACCGCTTGCAAAAATTTTAATCCCAATACAGGATCAAAATTTCAAAACACAATTAAAAACAGTAGAAAATATCATTTTAGCAGAAATAAATGTAAAGACTATTGCATATATAGAGGATGCTACACATGTTGTTAAAAAAAAAATCAAACCAAACTTTCCTCTTTTGGGAAAAAAATATGGTGCTAAGATGCCATGGATTACTGCCAGCATCAAAAATATGTCACAAACGGATATTCAACATTTGGAAAAACAACATACTTTTGATTTGATACTCCAAAAAGAAAAAATAACAATTACCTATGCAGAAGTTTGTATCACTTCTGAAGATATTCCGGGATGGTCTGTTGCAACAGAAGGAGATATTACAGTAGCTTTAGATATCCAGGTGAATGAAATACTCAAAAAAGAAGGTTTGGCTAGAGAGTTAGTCAATCGTATACAGCATATTCGAAAAAAAAATCAGTTGGATATTCAAGACAAAATTTTCGTTCAAATTGGCAAAACACATACGTTGTTAGATGAAGTAATTGTTTCATTTAATGATTATATCTGTAGAGAAGTACAAGCCAATGTGTTGCAAGTGGTAGATCATTGGCCACTGAATGATACCGAATGTATGTTGGAGATTGAGGATATAAAAGTGAAATATTGTTTAGGGGTAGAAAAATGTTGTAAAGCATAAAAACTTTACAACATAATCAATATTCAATCGAAAAAATTATTATTCCAATTTCTTCGGTCGTTCATAGTAGAATACAGACATTGAAGAATTAGGTTTTCCTTTAACCATAGGCTTTCCTCTGGCATATTTATCTTGCGATTTATATTGATTCATTTCATCTTCAAGATTATCCTTTTTCATCTTTTCAAACACTATATCTTTTTTCTTATGTAATTTTTCTGCAGTTTGATTATACACCATAATATCAGACCAACTGTCTAGGGTATCACGGAGAATATCATCCTTATGAGTATCGAATTGTAAATTTATTGTACCAGGTATAATATGCTTAACACCACCTGCAACATATCTGACGTAGTGAACTTGTGCATTCTGTATATCTGTATCAATTTTATTTAATTCGTCATAATATGGTTTTGGATCTGACTTTACCTTTTTGAAAAGCTTAGAAGCTGGGACATTATTATTAGTTGTAATAGTACTGCTAAAATTTGAAGGTATTTTTTTCTTCACCCATTTACTTTCTTTATAAGAAGACTTTAGCCATTCATTAAATTCTTTATTTTGTTCTCTACTATCTCGATTAATATTATTTAAATTAATCGTTGGGGAAGTATAAACCCCAGAAGAAGGTCTTCCTAAATCAAAATTATAATTTCTATGGTCATTACTATTACTATTAAATAATCCAGTGCCACTATTATTCCATATATCAGACCCCCCATCAAAACCTTTAATCGAAAACTGTGTATTACCCATTACCATTATTTTCTCTTTTTCATCTTGTCTTACAATCTGACCATAATGCTTACAGGCTACAAAAAATATAATAGTGGTTACAAAAAAAAATTTTTTAAACATAATAGAAAATTTAGTATTAAATATATAGATAGTTTAAATTTAAATGAATTAATCTAAGATTAAAACGGACACTATAATAACAAATTTTTTAAAAAAGCTTATAAAAAAATTTCAGGCTTTTTTATAGTACAGGTAAGCCAAAACTTAATAAGAAAATAATCTTTATGAATTATTACATCATGCATAGTTCAAGAATAAAAACTAGACAAAGATCATTGATTGGAGTAAAGTGTGTTTTTGATCTTTTTGAAAAAAATAAAATCAAAAATTATAGTGAGTCACTGAAAAAAACTATTTGTGTAATAAAGAAAAAACTTGGTCTTTTAAATCAAGAACACCTTTTTGTGTTACAGAAGAAATACATACTATAGGACAGGATACCTTCTTTTTAAGATTATCTGATAAATCCTTTTGCTTTGCTTCATCTAACAAATCTATTTTGGTGAGCACTAAAATTCTTTTCTTTTGTAATAGCGTATCATCATAATGCTTTAGCTCAGACAACAAAATATGATATTGCTGCAAAATATTTTCTTCTTCTACCGAAATTAGAAATAACAAAAGGGTATTTTTTTCAATATGTCGTAAAAAACGAATACCCAAGCCCTTTCCCAAAGATGCTTTTTGTATAAGACCCGGTATATCAGCCATCACAAAAGAATACTTTTCACGATAAGATACAATACCCAACTGAGGCGTAAGCGTAGTAAAAGGATAAGGAGCTATGGCAGGCTTTGCAGCAGATACTGTTGATAATAAAGTAGACTTACCTGCATTAGGAAAACCTACGAGCCCTACATCCGCTAATAATTTTAATTCAAAAATAAATAAAGCCTCCTGTCCTTGCTTACCAGATTGTGCAAACCTAGGCGTCTGTTTTTGAGGAGATTTAAAATGAACATTCCCTAATCCACCTCTCCCCCCTTTCATCAAAAGATACTGCTGTTGATCTTTTTCAATCGAAATAATATTTTTTTTTTCTTCTGTATGCACTACAGTGCCTAAAGGAACTTCTATAATAATATCTTTTCCGTTTGTTCCTGTAGAACATTGTTTACCTCCAGGTTTTCCATTATCTGCTATGATATGTTTTTTGTATTTTAAATGTAGTAGAGTGGACAGCTGCTGATTTCCTTTCAAAAAAATACTACCCCCATTACCTCCATTACCCCCATCAGGACCTCCCTTAGGAATAAATTTTTCTCTACGAAAATGCACAGCGCCAGCCCCTCCTTTTCCCGAACGAATGTAGACTTGGGTATAATCAATAAAATTGGATGAAGCAGACATAAAAAATTATTGAGCTATGTCCATAGCATTTTTAATCAGTTGAAAAACCGATGCTCTGTCATGATTTGCGTCAATTTTTTTTATTTTTTCACTATAAAAATTCAATATATCAGGTAAGTTTTCGTAGTACGAATGGATTCTTGCTTTGACTTTCGCCTCATTCTGATCATCAGGTCTTTGATGTTTCAAGGAACGCTCTTTTAATCTTCTTTGAATTTCTTCTTCAGACACATCTAGTATAATCACAAAATCAATTTTTTCTTTTGCAACTTTCATTAATGTATCTAAAGCTTTTGCTTGTGCTATTGTACGTGGAAATCCATCGAATAAAAATCCATTTCTAAAGGGGATTCCTTGTATCGTTTTTTGTATAATTTCAATCACAAGCTGGTCATTTAGCAAATTTCCTTTTGCCATAGGCTCTTGTATTTTTTTACCTAAATCTGTTTGATATTCCACATGTTTCCGAAATAAAATACCAGGAGATATATGTGTATAATCAAAATGATAAATCATATTCTCACTTTGTGTTCCTTTACCAGCACCAGGAGGACCGATCAATACGATATTGGTATTTTTTTTTGACATGTTTTAGAAATAGAAATATTTAATAATTTTGTAAAAATTTAATTTTCACAAAAAATTGAAATGTATAAAATTATAAAATTTTTTACTCTCACTAACAATTAAAGCAAGAGAGACAAAGGATTTTCAATCGTATTTTTGATGATTTTCAACAGCTGAATCGAGGATTTTTCTTCCACAACTGCGCTATCATAGGCAAGTGCTATAAACATCATTGGTTGTATCATAATTGATTGATCAACAACTACTAACTTCTCTACAATACGATACATCCCTATACTCAACGGCCGTGGTGCATAAACCTTAGGGGTAGCAAGCATCATATCTTCAACATGTGTAATAGTTAATAAACCACCTGTCATTTCTTCTAAAGACAATTGTTGTTTTGCTGCTTTTTCTGCTAAAATCAAACATTTTTTTTCAATCATATCCAAAGACATTTGATGGGCTTTGGATAAAACTGGTGCTACATTGCCATATTTTGTAGAAAAATCTATACCAACAACACCATCCAAAATTTCTTTTTTTTGTGCAAAAAATTTTGGAAGAGACCATGTGTGTAAAGCAGTACAAACTGCTTTTACAAAAAAAGACAAAAAATGGACTTCCATTGTGTCTATATTTTTTTGCTGTTGTATTTTTTGATATTGACTTTTGAGTGCCACTAAAGCAGACATATTTACTTCATCAAAAATCGTACATGTCATCATAGGCTTGTTGACAAGGTATTGTTGTATCCCATCTATTGATTCTGTGTAATCATTAGGAATATCTTTTTCTAATTTGCTCGTGGCTACTGTATTTTTTTTGTATAAATCAGATGATGTAGTTGCCAAAACATCTTTTTTGGTAATCTTTCCTTTAGGGCCAGTACCCTGTATTTGGCTAGGATCTATTCCCTGTTCTGACAGTATTTTGCTAGCTACAGGAGAAAATAATGGCGGTATTTTTTCTTGAAATGTATTAATGGCCAATGATATATTTTTTTTCAAAGGCTTTTTTTGTGATAAAGAAGGCTCTTTTCCGACAGGTGTAATAGTACATATCGCATGGCCAATGGGTAAATCTGTAGATGCTTTTGCTAAAATTTGTAGTGTACCAGCAATTTCGGCATTAATTTCAAAAGTTGCTTTTTCTGATTCTAGTTCTGCAATAATTTCATCTTTTGCTACATAGTCTCCAGATTTTTTATGCCAAAAAGCAATAGTTACTTCTGTAATGGACTCCCCAACAGGAGGTACTTTCATGGTGATCATTGGTGCTTGTTGCGTGCTATTCATATGATACTTTGTTCGAAATAGGATTTAAAAAGGCGATGATCAGAATCGCATGGCTAAAAATTTATGGATAAAGACAGTACAAAACACTGTATAAAACAGGCTGATGCAACATATAAATCCACAAGGAATATTGACCTAAATATTGCAAAGGCTTTGTAAAAGCAAACCATGCATGCGTAGTAAAAATAAAATCAGTTGTTTTTTTACTATAAATTTTTCCCAAAAAAATTCCAAGTAATATAAAACCAAAAGCAGGAATCAAAGGATAGTAATCAATCATAGGTCCTATAGCCATAGGATAATAGGGGAATAACCAAAAAAAATAAGGTGTTTGCAAAACCAGAGACTGTTGACCTAGAAAAATACCCAATATTACCGTCAAAAAACCAAAAAAAAATAAAAATTTTTGTGAAAAACGATAAAAAAAAAAAGACAGTAAAGAGCACAAAGCAATGCAATGTAGTATGCCAAAATAAATTTTTCCTCCAAAATCAAAAAAAAATGTCACTAAAGTAATCACCATCCCAAACAAAAATATTTTGCTACTTCTTTTTATAATTTTACGCCAAGTATTATATTTTTTTTTCTGATAATTCATAGACAACATTATCCCTGCCACTGTCAAAAATAGAGCACTGATGCCATAAGGAACCCAATGCCAAAAAGCATCATTTTTTATGACATTTTGATCAAACAAAAACTGTAAATCATACAAAAAATGAAATATTATCATTGCTATGATAGCTACTCCACGCACAACATCAATGAAAGGATATCTTTTTTTCATAAAATTATTGAAATGCTTGGTTAAGAATTTGCTCCTGCTCTTGACGGTGTATGCAGCCATAGCCAGTGGCTGGCGTAGGACTTGCAGCTCTTGTAATGTATTGACAATCGTTGAAATGCGATAAATTATTTTTTATATAATGACATGCCCCCATATTTTCTGGTTCTTCTTGTACCCATGCATAGGTAATTTTTTGAGGATATGTTTGCAAAATTTTTTCAAAGCTCTTTTGAGGAAAAGGATATAACACTTCTATACGGATAATGGCCACATCATTTTTTTTTTCTTGTACTCTTTTTTGAAGAAGTTCATAATAAATTTTTCCACTGCAAAATAAAATCTTTCTTACATATGTTTTTGCTACCAAAGCATCATCAATCACAGGCAAAAAACCTTGGGTTGTACAATCTTCCACAGCAGATAATACCTTTGGATGTCGTAATAAAGATTTAGGAGACATAATCACCAAAGGAATTTTTTGAGGAGATAGTGCCTGTCTTCGAAGAAGATGAAAAAGATTAGCAGGTGTTGTAAGATTCGCTATTTGTAAATTTTCTTGGGCACAAAGTTGTAAAAACCTTTCTAAACGAGCACTTGAATGTTCAGGCCCTTGTCCTTCATAACCATGAGGTAATAACATCACCAATCCTTGTGCAATCCCCCATTTGGCTTTTGCACTGCCAATAAACTGATCTATAATAACTTGTGCACCATTGGAAAAATCACCAAACTGTGCCTCCCAAATAGTCAACGCCTGTGTATGGGCCAATGCATAACCAAATTCAAAGCCCAAAGCCGCATTTTCTGAAAGCAAAGAATTTTCTATCGTGCACAACGCTTGCTCAGGATGTAAATGGTTAAGTAACGGATAAGTAAGATTTGTTAAACTATCTTTTAAAACTGCATGTCGATGAGAAAAAGTACCTCTTTGTACATCTTGCCCTACCAAACGTACCGGATTATGGGATAATAATAACGTAGCATAAGCCAATAATTCTGCTGTTGCCCAATCTATTTTTTTTTCTTGACTATATAAATATCTTCGTTTTTCAAAAAGTTTTTTGATTTGTTTGAGTGGGGTAAAACCTTGAGGAAAAGATGTCAATTTTTCAATCAAAATATGTATCGTTTCTAGAGAAACAGTGGTTGGAATAACTGATAATGAAGATGGAAATTTATGTGTATCATTTAAATGAGGCTCAATAGAAGAAAATTGTTTTGTTATATCTAAAGCTTTCTGTAATTTTTGTTGTTCATTAATGTTGTATGCCTGTACAAAAGATTCATCTATCACATGATTGGCTAACAATTTTTCAGTGTATTTTTGCACTACATGGGTATGGTTTCGAATTTTTTGATACAAAGTAGGCTGTGTAAAACGGGGTTCATCACTTTCGTTATGCCCATATTTTCGATAACAAACTAAGTCAATAAAAATATCACGGGCAAATTTTTGTCGAAAAGAAAAAGCCAACTGCATGGCAAAATAAACTGCTTCTGGATCATCTCCATTCACATGCAAAACAGGTGCATCAATTACTTTGGCAACATCTGTACAATAAAAACTTGTTCTTGCAACGGTTGTTTCTGTAGTAAATCCTATCTGGTTATTGATAACTAAATGAATAATTCCACCTACATTATAGGCAGGCAGTTGACTCATCTGTGCCAATTCATAACCTATCCCTTGTCCTGCCAAAGCCGCATCTCCATGAATCAAAAGAGGCATCACATTTTGTGAAGGAATCAAATTTTTTTGTGCTATTGCTTTGGCATAGCCTTGTGCTACAGCATTCACAAATTCAAGATGAGAAGGATTGGGTAAAAGCTGTATTTGTGTTTGCTGTATATGATGGTGGTAGCCCAGATGATATTTCACATCTCCATATTCCGTAACATTTTTTTCTTCAAACAAACCAAAAAGCATGGATAAAGGTTGTTGTAATATATTGGCCAAAACATTCAAACGGCCTCTATGTGCCATGCCTATCACCACTGTATGCATATAATTTTGCACACTTTTCTGAATACAAGTATCTAAAGCTACAATCATAGATTCTCCTCCTTCTAAAGAAAATCTTTTTTGTCCTAAATATCTTTTTTGCAAAAAAGATTCAAAATTTTGGGCTGATAATAATTTTTGCGCAATATGTTTTTGTATAGAAGGATGAACTGTCAGGGCATAAAAATTCTTTTCTATTTTGTCTTGCAACCATTTTTTTATATAGGTATCTTGTATGTGCTGGTATTCAAAACCTATAGTATGACAGTATATTTTTTTTAGTTTTTCAATGGCTTGTCCTAAAGTAGCAATTTGTAAAGGCTGAATGGACTCAAAACCAAAGGAAAGATCTTCTACTGTAAGACCAAAATATGATGTATCAAAACTGGCCAGTGTAGTAGGAGCTGTTAGTGGATCCACATGGGCTTGGGTATGGCCTTTTGTTCTATATTGTTTGATCAATTGTGCAACGGCCATTTCTTTTGCAAAGGCATTCGATGTGGTGTTTGCAAAATTTTTTTTTTCTAAGTTTTTAAAAAATGTATGCCAACTTTTATCTACTTGTGTAGGATCTTTTTTGTAACGGCTATAAAGATGGTCAATATAGGGATGCTGTCTTAATATTACCTCAGAAGATTGAATCATTACAGTGGAATAAATATAAAGGTTATAATACAGAATTATGGATATGCTATCAAATAATCATTACTTTTTTCAATAGAAAGCATCTTCCAAATGTAGTATATGCATTTGTTGTGGATTTAAAATGGCAATAATATCAAACCGAATATCCTGCTGCCATTTTTTTTCAATCATATATTGTACTGATGCTGACAATAATAAGGCTTGTTTCTTTTTATTCACAAATTGTTCAGGATTACCAAAATGATTATTTTTTCTTGCTTTTACTTCTACAAAAACCAATATATTTTCCTTTTGCACAATAATATCAATTTCAGCTCGTTGGTAACGATAATTTTTTTCTAATAAAGTATATCCTTTTTGCTGTAAATATTTTACAGCATGTGCTTCAGCTAAAGCACCCCATTTTTTTCGTTGTTGATTTTGTATTTTTTTTGAATCAGTAAACATTTTTTAAAATAGAATACCTGTGAAAATTTATTTAAAAATACGTTGATGGACTCTTTCAAGGTCTCTTTTTTTTATGGCTTGTCTTTTATCATGCAGCTTTTTTCCTTTTGCCAAAGCAATTTGCACTTTAACAAATCCTTTATCATTGATAAATAAACGTGTAGGTACAATGGTAAGGCCTTTTTGTTTGGTTTGCATAAGTTTATTCAGTTCTTTTTTGTTGAGCAAAAGCTTTCTAGTACGAGTAGGTATATGATTATGGATATTTCCTTGTTCATAAGGCGATATATGCATATTTTTAATCCAAAGCTCTCTTTGATGGAGGTAACAATAAGATTCTTGAAAGCTCACCTTATTTTTACGTACAGATTTTACTTCTGTGCCTTGCAGTATGATCCCTGCCGTATATTCTTCAAGAAAATGAAATGAAAAACTCGCTTTTTTATTTTTGATGTCTATATTTTTAATAAGCTTTTTCATAGTAATCTTAATTTAAAAATGTGATTGTCTCTTTGGAAAAAACGGTATATACCAATGATTTATGCTGGGTAAATCCTAATATGTACCCTCCTCCCCCAGAGCCACAAAGTTTCAAAAAATAAGCTTTTGAAGACAAACCATACTGCCATCGTGCATGTAAATGCACTGGAATCAATTCCTTGAAAAAAAGGAATGTAGTATAAGACAAACCATACATCGCATGCCAAAAATCGTATTTTCTGTGTAAAAAATGCTGTATACAAACATTGTTGTAACGCAGTATAGGTTTTAACCAATGATTCTGCAGTGGCGCTATTTTTTTTTCAAAAATACACTGAACAGACTGGGTAGTGGCTTGAATTTTTGTATTCAACAAAAATAAATATGTTTTCAAAGGCAATGGATTTTTCATCAAAAACAATCTTTTTTTGTACAAAATTTTACGTTCCAAAAAGCAAACCATTGGGTCTATCCCAGAAGCAATAGCGCCATGAAAATATGCTTCCATCTGTTGAAAAATATTTTTCAAAAAAAATAAATTTTCTGTATGTACACCATATGCTTGATAAAGCGCCGCACACAAAGCTCCTGAACTTCCTAATCCGAAACCTTGTGGAATTGTTGACTTAAAAAAAAGCCCTTTGGCTAAATCTTTTTCAAATGAGTTAAGATAAAAATATTGCGATATTTTTTTTTTTTTTAAAAATTGAAAAAATTTTTGAAGAATATCATGAGATAATTGTGCTTGGGGTGTAAAAATAGATGTATAACACAACTGTCCTTGGTATTTTGAATAAGGCATCAGCAAGGCAGTGCCTCCGTACAAAACTACATATTCACCAAAAAGCAATATTTTACTATTGATAACAGGAAAAATAGCACCTTTCATAATAATTGTGTAGGACCATTGCCTTGAGTATCATGTATCATTTTTTGATGATCACAAAAAGATAACAAAGATTCTTCTACAAATTTTTTTACTTGTAATGCTATTGTTGGAGGATAGATCAAATGAATATTAGGGCCAGCATCAATGGTAAAACAAACAAAATATTGTTTATACTTTCTCCATGCAATAACGCGTTGTATAATGGCTAAACTATTAGGATGCAAAAGCATATAATAAGGCTGAGAAGTCAACATCATGGCATGTAACAACAAAGCTTCCTTTTCTACAATGGCTATAAAACTTTCTACATCTCCTGTAGATAAAATGGATTTCATTTTTGCCATATGATCATTAGAAAGAGATATTTTTTGCTGCTTGAAAGGGTGATCATGCATCAAAAGATGCCCTTTTGTACTAGATATTTTTTTTTTATTGGCATCCACAATAAGAATTGTATCGCATAAATTTTGGAATATAGGATGTATATTTTCTAAAGGAATAGCATAATGATCACTGCTGTTAGCATACAAAGATGTATTTCCCCAGAGTGTAATCCCGCCAAAAACGGATCTACAAGCACTACCAGAACCTAAACGAGCAATGGAAGAAGCATGCCGAAAAAAACTAACATTGTCTATATACCTTGAAGGATTTATTTTTTTTTCTATTGTACAAAGACAAAGTGCCAAAGCACTCATACTAGCTGCAGAAGAAGCAATTCCTGCTGAATGAGGAAAATTATTTGTAGAAGATATACGTAAAGTAACTGTTTGAAGATAAGACAGTTGATCGTATATATTTTGTAGGAATTGAATGATTTTTTTTTCAAAAAAAAAATGCTTTTGATTAGCAAAAAAAAACCCTTTTAAAATAGAATCTTTTTTTTCACGAGGAGAAAACTGGACATGCATTTGTGTGCATGATTGAGAAAGCGTGAGGCTTAAAGAAGGGTTAAGAGGAATTTGTTTATTTTTTTTACCCCAATATTTTATAAAAGCAATATTTGATGGACTTTTCCATATCACTTCTCCGGGTAAAAAATGGGTGTACATATAAAAAATAGCGATTCTATCAAATATAGAATCGCTATCAAAAATAAAAGATTGAAAAATTTATTTTTTATGCTTTTTAAGAATATCTATATCCACATACTTTTCTAAACCAGCATGAAAATCTGTAAATATTAAATTTTTTACGTAATCATGATAAACATATATATCTCCTTTTTTCATACTCACTATCACAGGTACATTTTCTGCAATATGCTCTGCCATTTTTTTATAGAGTTTTGTTCTTTCAGGACCATCTTCTAGTTTAGAAGCTTGTTCATACATTGCATCATAAATTGAATTATCATATTTTCCATAACTTCTTTTGAGCTCTCCCTTACTATAAAATAAAGATAAAAATGTTTCTGCATCTGGATAGTCTGGACTCCAAGCCATACCGTGCATCATGGTTGCTCCTTTATCTGTTTTTTCTATCAATTGAGGAAATAAATCTTGCACAATGACAAGGTCAATACCAATAGCCTTCATATTTTGTTGTAAAAATTCCGCACCTTTTTTAGAATTTACGCCAATACTAGTGTTGTATGTAATTTTAGGTAAACCCTTACCTTCTGGATATCCTGCTTCTTGTAGTAGCTGTTTTGCTTTTAGCAAATCAAAATAACCATAAGGCGCTTTATAATCTGGATCATGCCCTGCAAAACCTTTGGGTATAGTCGTATGTTGATAAGAAGATCTTCCATTACTAAAAATGGTATTTTGTTTATCTCTGTCAAAGGCTAAACTAATTGCTTGTCTTAATTTTTTGTTTTTAAATAATTCATGCTGTGTATTGAAAACAGTATAGCCTACAGATATATCTTCCTTTGTGAAAATTTTCATCCCTTTGTCTTTATACTCTTGTTTAAGCTGATGATTTTTTTCTAAAATATTTAATTCTACAGTACCACCTCTTAAATCTATATAATCTGCTTTTTTCTTTTGAAACTGTAACCATCTTGGCTGTTCTTCTGCTACAATATTTGTTACTATTTTATCTACAAAAGGCATTTGTTTGCCACCATATTGATCAATCATTTTTTGGAACTCGATATCTCCTTCTGTAGGAAAATAAACTTTTCTAAATTTTTTATTTTTGACATAAACAATTTTATTGTCATTAGGATTATAGCTTTCTACTGCAAAAGGCCCTGTACCAACAAGATGATTATTAAAGTCATCCTTATAATATTCAATAGCTTCTTTTGCTACAACAAATGTAGGAGTCATAGTCAAAAAATTGACAAACTGTGCAGATGGTTTTACTAATTTTATTTTTAAAGTATAGTCATCCGTTGCTTGCAAACCACTGATAGGTGTATCATAGTCTGCTGCTGCTTCTTGGTTTCTATTTTCTTGCCATGCATCAAAACCTTCTATCTTTCCATCCAGTATCCAAGCCTGTTTAGCAGCATTTTTAGGATCTAAAAGCCTTTTCCATGAATAAATAAAATCATGTGCTGTTAACAATCTTCCTTTACCATTCTCAAAACAAGGATCGTCTTGAAAATAAACGTCTTTACGAATTTTAATAGTATAAGTCAAACGATCTTCTGAAACTTCAGGCATAGCCTCAGCTAAGTTGGGAGATAAGGTAAACGGTCTTTTAAGATAGTGGTATTCATACAAACCTTCATATACTTTAGACATTGCTTGTACAGAGTATACATCTGTTCCCATGATAGGATCTAAAGAAGCAATAGGAGAATTAGAAAAAACTTCTAAAGTTTTACCTTTTTCCAATATTTTATCAGCTTCTATTCTAGGCTGTAATAATTTTTTCCAAACAATAAAAAGAAATAGTAAAGAGAGTGGTAAAAAATATCGAACTTTCATAACGGAACTTGATTTATAATTTATAATTTATGGATTTTAAAAGATTATTTTTTACAATTCGTAAATATAATTTTTTTATTCAAAATGTTATTGCAAAGTACAAATTCACAAAATAACAAATTTAAACTTTAACAAAATATATAAAACCTCATCTGACAAGCAAAAAAATTGACTAAAACGTAACTAAAAATTATGCCCTTGCATGTTTTTGGTCAAAAATATTTTTAAGATATTCTATAGAGTGATGTGCATAAACTTGGGTAGCTGCAAGTGTTTTATGTCCTAACAAATTTTTTATGGCATACAATGGCGCACCATTTTGCAATAAATGTGTAGCATAAGTATGACGCAATACATGAGGACTTTTTTGTTTAAGGTGAATAGATGATAAATACTTCTGTACAATACGATATATCATCATAGGATAAGCTTTTGCTCCTTTTTTTGTAGCGATCAAATAATCTTTATGAGATGTTTTTTTTGATAAAAAAAAATGTAATAACTGATAGAGCTCTTCTTCAAAAGGAATTAATCGCTCTTTTCTTCCTTTACCTTGTACTTTTATATTACGACGGTATAAATCAATATTCTCTATTTTCAAATGGATCAATTCATCGAGCCTAATACCTGTATGATACAACAAAAAAAGAATTACCTTTTCTTGAATAGATACTTGTGTATCATTTTTTATAGCATCTAAGCACTGATGAATATTTTTTTTGTTTAAAAATTGTGGAAGTCTTTGAGGAACAGGTATTTTTTTTATGGAATGGGCAGGATTATGAGGCAAATATTTTTTTTTTGTAAAGTATATATAGCAGCATTTTATCGCAGTAATTTTTCTATTAACTGTAGTATGGGCATATTGCTTTTTTATCAATGTCAGAACAAACTGCTGAATATCTTCTCTTGTACAGGTAACAAGATTTTTTTTTGTATAATTTTGGAGAGATAATAAATCTTTTTTATAAGCTTTGATTGTGTGTGGACTAAGCCTTTTTTCGTAACAAAGATGATCTAAAAAACTTTTGACCATAATCATATTAGGAAAATACTACATGTCTTGAAAACGCATCTTTTTTATGTGTGCGATTTTAGATTTGATCAATTTATTTTTTAGTGCTGGCTTAATATATTTTTTTTTGTATTGCAACTGTTTGATCACACGTAGTGCCTCTAAATTTTTTTTGTAAACCTTCAACGCACTGTCTAGCGTATGATGCTTTTCAACTTTAATAGTAATCATAGTGATTGAATATTGAATTATAAAATTAAACTAAGTTATAGAAAACGATAAATTTGATGAATATAAACAAAATTTAAAAAATGGTCACCAAATTTTAAAACTAAAGATTGGCACGCTTTAATACAGTAGTGGTTACTCCATGTGCTTGAGCAACAGCCCACAAATTTTTTGTAGTATACTTTGGAATCTCCCCCTGGGGTAATGAATTACGTTTGTTTGTAAAATAGTAAATCTGCCCTGGCACTATAGTATGATCAATAGAAATTTCGTTGAACATCAAAAAATCCTCCAATGCAATTTTTCCTATTTCAGCCAATAGCTCTATACTATCGTATTGTCTGGCAATAATGGCTGGTAATCCACGAATCCATACTTTAGATTCATGATGTTTGCATACTATCATCGTGATAACGCTTTGATCATCTACAAGTTTAGGACATAATATTTCTCGTACAGCTAACGTCGTATGAGCAATAGGTAAAATAACAACAGAGTTCACTGGCAATACAAAACTTTCATCTTTAAGCCATTGATTAAAAGATTGTAATAATTTATAATCAATTTTTAGTTGCTCAGCAACCTCTTGTAGGGTTTGTGATGTTGAATTTTGATAAATCTGCAAACTATAAGTTGGATGTTGAGATTTTTTTCCTAAGGCCTCTTCAAAAACAATTTTATGGGCTAACAAACGCAACAAATACCAATGATTTTTGTGTGTGATTTTCATTTTTTTCTTTTCTAAATATCGATCTTGAATATAATCTAAAGCACCTCCCCTGCCTGTCATGTATGAAATTACAGCATAACACCAATTGCCAAACTGCTCCTGACTCTTTTTAAAATAGCGCGCAGCCCCTTGCGTAGCTGCCAAAATATCCATACGTTGATCAATAAATTGTGTAAGTTTTAATCCCACTTCTTTCGCAGTAAAATCTTTGAATTGCCAAAAACCTACTGCATTGGATTTAGATACAGCGTTTGGTTTTAAACCGCTTTCTTGTATCGCAAGATATTTAATATCAAGTGGAATTGCATGGGCTTGCAAAATAGGTTCAATCAAAGGAAAATATAAATTGGCCTTGTCAACCAAATTTTGAAAATAAACCGCATTTTTTGTGAGCTGCTGTACTTCATACGTAATAATTTTTCGAGCTTTATCAGTCAAGATAAGCTCCATACCGGCAAATCGTAATTTTTTTTTTACCTCCCGAGCATGTATCTGCAACACATTAAAAAAAAATGGCATGAGATAAAAAAATCGACATAAAAACCATAAAAATTTTTTACGCATAATTTATTTTTTTAATATAATCATCAATCCATCCCGTATAGGCAAAATCAATGGCGAAACACGTATATCTGCATGCACTTTTTTTGTAAACTGTTGTATGCATTTTGTATAGATATCTACATCTTTTTGTTTTGCTAACACTTGTCCCTTCCACAATACATTGTCTACCAATATAACGCCCCCCTGGGTCACTTGATCAAAAACAAGATCATAGTATATGGCAATATTTTTTTTGTCAGCATCAATGAACACTAAATCTAAAGGATTTTTTATTTTTTGTAATACAGAAATGGCATCATCAATATATAAATGTATATGCTCTTGCATACCAGATTTTTGAAAATACTGTTTGGCTATATGTGTACTCTTAGGATCTTTATCTATGGTATATAAATTTCCTTTTGGCTGTAAACCTTCTAGTAAACACAACGCAGAATATCCAGTATAAGTGCCTATTTCTAATATATTTTGAGGTTTGACCATTTGGGCAATGATGGATAATAACCTACCTTGTAAAACCCCAGCAATCATATGACTTCCGGGTAAAACATCGGTCTCTTTACGGAGTGCTTGCAGTAAATCAGGTTCTCTGGCTACAAACTGTGTAATGTAATCTTGTATAAGAGTATATGGTTGGTTCATTATTTTTTCGATGGCTGTATAGATGATGGGTATTTGAAAAAATCAGAAAAGAATATTAATATAATTTTTATCAAATTTGTTTTGATATGCAAAAAGATAAAGCATCTACTTTCAAAAAATTACAACAAAATATCCAAATCATTGGAGAACAAGACATCTTGCCTTACACAAGAACTTGGGATGAAACACAAACATTTCCTAAAACATTATTTCAAAAATTAGGGCAAAAAGGATTATTAGGTATCATAGCCCCTCAAAAATATGGAGGGCAAGCCCTTAACTATACAGCTTACGTAGAAGCCATTATACATTTGGCAACATTTGATGGTGCAATTGCTATGTCTGTTGCTGCACACAATTCTTTGGCTTTGGAGCACTTAATACAATTTGGTAATACAGCGCAAAAAGAACAATGGGCACAAAGTCTTATCAAAGGAAAATGTATAGGTGCTTGGGCGCTTACTGAACCTAATGTAGGTTCTGATGCTGCTCAACTGCAAACCACTGCTGAAAAAAAAGGAAATCATTGGATTATTCAGGGGGAAAAAAAATTCATTACCCATGGAAAAAACAGCCAATTGGCCATTGTAATGGCCAAAACCAATCCAAAACCCTATACACAACACAACATCACAGCCTTTATTGTAGACAAAAAAAATCCAGGCATTAGCATAGGAAAGTCAGAAAACAAAATGGGGATGCGTGCTTCAGAAACATCAACCCTATTATTTCAATCTTGTAAAGTGCATGAAGATAACATGATTGGCACTATCAACACAGGATTTTCACAAGCAATGGAAATTTTAGAAGGTGGGAGGATATCCATTGCTGCACTCAGTATTGGAATAGCCAAAGGTGCTTTTCATATGGCTTTACAATATGCTCACAAAAGAAAACAATTTGGCAAACGATTAATAGACTTTCAAGGAATTTCCTTTAAACTAGCAGAAATGGCTACACAAATTGAAGCAGGTTATTTGCTTACTTTGAAAGCAGCCCAAACAAAAGATCAAAAACAGCCAGTCAATCAAATTGCTTCTATGGCAAAATACCACTGCGCAGAAACCGCCGTAGCGGTCACCAACCAAGCGGTACAAATATTAGGAGGCAATGGCTATTGTAAAGAATATTTGGTGGAGAAATTTTATAGAGATGCTAAACTATGCACCATTGGTGAAGGCACCTCTGAAATTCAAAAAATCATCATTGCAAAACAGTTAATGAAAAAATATGAACAAACAAAGTATTAAGTCCTTCAGCTGGTTATTCATCTTTGGACTTATTTTTGCTTGTAAAACGGCTTTTCAATCAGAAATCATCTTACTGGAATCTTATATCATTGAACTCCAACATGATGACCTAAAAAAATCACTTGAACAAATCACAGACTATGACCTAAGAGACCAAAAAATATACCAATATTTAGAAGATACTTTCTATATGATTAATCCTAAACATATTACCCATGCTTACAACGAAACATTCATAGGATTCTCTGCTTATATTTCTCAAAAAAAAGCCAAAAGCTTTGAAAAATTAAATGTTATCAAAAGTATCAGCAGAGTAGATGTAGACAAAAAAAAAGAGGCCTTATCTCACAAAAAATTAAACCAAACCAAGTTATTCAAACCATCAACCCACCAAATAAATGTTAGTAATCATACAGTTTCAACAACAAAAAAAGCATGGGTAATTGATAGTGGAATTGCAAATCATCAAGATCTAAACATAGACAAAAAACTTAGTAGAAATTTCATTGCTAACATTAAAAAAAAAAAAATCCACTCATCATATGATCATAACGGCCATGGAACACATGTAGCAGGCATCATCGCAGGCAAACACACAGGACAAACCCCTGGCGCTATAGTAGTTGCTATCAAAATTACCAACGAACAAGGCAAAGGAAATATTACAGATGCTTTAAAAGGCTTAGACTATGCTGCCTTTCAAGGAAAAAAAGGTGATGTGGTCAATATGAGTATCAATGGCCCTTACTATGCTATTTTTGAAAAAGCAGTATTACATACTGCCAAAAAAAATATTTATGTAGTATTAGCTGCAGGTAATGATGGAAAAAAAATCATAGCAAAGGAAACGCTTACAGGTATTTTTGATGTACAAAATGTTTATGTAGTATTGAATCAAAATCAAAATGATAAGAAGCAAACATTAGCCGAAAGCTCTAACTATGCTTCTTATAGCAATTGCTATGCAGCACCAGGAGAAAATATTTTTTCTACATGGAATAATAATCAACACATGGCACTGAGTGGCACTTCAATGGCTGCGCCTTATATCAGTGGATTGCTATTAAAACATGGGAGTTATTTTCCTCAAAAAGAGGAAATTTTTAATCATCCAAAATTTCCAAGAGAAACTATTAAGATTAAATGCATTGTATGATATGATACATTTTTATCAAAAAATAATGAATGAACATGCAGCCTTAGAAAAAATCAACACATGGCAAGGAAAAAAAATTGTTTTCACTAATGGCTGTTTTGATATTTTACACCTTGGTCATGTGGAATATCTCAACCAAGCAAAAAATTTGGGCGATAAACTCATTGTAGGGATGAATAGCGACGATTCTATCAAAAATATCAAAGGAATAAATAGACCCATTCATACAGCAAAAGCCAGGACAAAAATTATGGCTTCTTTACAAGCAGTAGATATGGTCATCATTTTTAATGAAGATACACCCGAAAGGCTCATTCAAAAAATTACACCACAAATTTTAGTCAAAGGAGATGATTATCAAAATATACAAACAATTATAGGAGCAAAATGGGTACTCAAACATGGAGGTATCGTCAAAACATTGCCATTTGTAGACGGATTTTCTACCACAAAAATCATACAAAAAATACAAGCACAAAATAAAAGTATCCCTTTGAAACAATGAAAAATATTCGAAATTTTTGCATCATTGCTCATATAGATCATGGTAAAAGCACTTTAGCAGACAGACTTTTGGAGTTTACCAAAACTATTGAAAAAAGAGATATGCAAGCACAACTTTTAGATAGTATGGATTTGGAAAGAGAAAGAGGAATCACCATCAAAAGTCATGCTATCCAGATGCACTATACATTTGAAAATCAAGATTATATTTTCAACCTCATTGATACGCCAGGACATGTAGACTTTGCTTATGAAGTCTCTCGTTCTATAGCCGCTTGTGAAGGAGCCTTGCTTATTGTAGATGCAGCACAAGGCATTGAAGCACAAACCATCTCCAATTTATATTTAGCAATTGAACATGGCCTAACCATCATTCCTATCATCAATAAAATTGATTTACCAAGTGCAAAAACAGCGGAAGTGAAAGATCAAATCATAGACCTTATCGACTGCTCCAATGACGATATTATAGCGGCTAGTGCCAAAGAAGGCATTGGCATTGCAGAAATTTTAGAGGCAATTATATCAAAAATTCCTGAACCAAAAGGAAACATTGATACACCACTACAAGCCATGATTTTTGATTCTGTATTCAATCCATTTCGTGGTATTGAAGTATATTTTCGTGTTTTTAATGGTGTCATCAAAAAAAATGATAGAATTCAATTCATCAACACAAAAAAAATATACACAGCAGAAGAAATAGGAATATTACAGCTCAAAAAATTACCACAAACGTATCTAGAAGCTGGAAATGTAGGCTATTTAATATCAGGTATCAAAAAAGCAAGTGAAGTAAAAGTAGGTGACACAATCACACATGTTGACAATTCTTGTAAAACTGCAATCAAGGGTTTTGAAGAAGTAAAACCCATGGTTTTTGCAGGTATATATCCTATTGAAACCAGTGAGTATGAAAACTTGAGAACAGCGATGGAAAAACTACAACTCAACGATGCTTCTTTAGTTTGGGAACCAGAAACTTCTGTAGCTTTAGGATTTGGTTTTCGTTGTGGATTTTTAGGCATGCTGCATATGGAAATTATTCAAGAACGTTTGGAGAGAGAATTTAACATGCAAGTGATTACCACTGTTCCCTCTGTAAAATTTCAAGTGATTGATAAACTAGAAAATATCCAAAAAATCAGTGCTCCTGCAGATATGCCAGAGCCTAACCAAATCAGCCGAATTGAAGAACCGTTTGTACATGCCAAAATTATCACCAAAGCAGCATACATTGGGAATATCATTAAATTATGTATGGAAAAAAGAGCATTGTTAAAAAACCAAGTATATCTTACCACCAGTCGTGTGGAACTTATCTTTGAAATGCCTTTGGCTGAAATGGTTTTTGATTTTTTTGATAAATTAAAAAGTGTTTCCAAAGGATATGCTTCTTTAGATTATGAATTGATTGGTTATGTAGTATCTAACTTGGTAAAACTGGATATTTTGCTCAATGGGGAAAAAGTAGATGCTTTGTCAGTAATTGTACATCGCAACAAAGCCTATGAGTGGGGAAAAAAACTGTGTGAAAAACTCAAAACATTGCTCACACGTCAGATGTTTGAAATTGCAATCCAAGCAGCCATTGGCACAAAAATTATTGCCCGTGAAAGTGTAAAAGCCATGCGTAAAAATGTAACTGCTAAGTGTTATGGAGGAGATATTTCTCGAAAGAAAAAACTTTTGGAAAAGCAAAAAAAAGGAAAAAAACGTATGAAACAAATCGGTAATGTAGAAATTCCACAAGAAGCTTTTTTGGCAGTTTTAAAACTAGATTGATCAACCGAAAATATTTTTTACAAAAAAATTAAAAATATAATCATTACTATTATAATCATAATTAACAATGAAAAAAAAACATTTATTATTTATTAGTGCTAAAATTTTAGCCTTAGGTTTATTGGTAACTTGTAATACAATTAATAATAATCCTTTAGAAAAGGACTTATCTCTCCAGAGTATACAAGCTGACATAATAAAACCTATCATTATCAAAAAATTTGTAGATGGATCTAACGAAATAAAAGAAATTTTATACTACTCCCGACAAAATATTCACCTCAAAACCAAAGATGACAAAATGATTGTGTTGCAATCTCATCAAATCAAAGGAATTTCTTCCCAAATCACACAAAAAAAAATCCAAACATTTTTAAGTAAAAACGCTTGGATAAAAATCCAAAAAAATACAAATAATACCTATACTTTAACAGCACATGTCAAAAATTATGGGGGGATGGAGTCTTTAAAAAATGAATTTGAAGATTTAAATCTAAACATTATTTCATATAAACTTTCTAATGAGCAAAAAAATGAATTAGAAGCCTTAGCTGAACACTATGATTATCAAATTATGGTGATAGAAGATAATGAAGAAGGAAAAAAAATAGGCATTTGGGGAAAAAATAAAAATAAAATTACTTTAGCTTATAATGGCGAGTATTTTAGAAACTATGAAGAAAATACAACAACAATAAATTTTGTAGAAAAAAAAATTTGTGATAAAAAATCATCCCTTTTTTATTGTGTATACAAAGAAAAAAATAAAAATATAAACAATCAAAACATTAGAAAGCTACAAGAAAACATCAATAAAAAAATTGAAGAAAATAGAAAACTACTAGATCAATCGAAAAAAAAGCAATCTACTTTAATAAATTATAATTTTTTTTTTTCAAAAAAATCAGGTAAAAAACCAGTATTATCAAGTGAAAATAGAATTAAAAGCAAAAAACAAAATCAGGAAATACAAGAAAAAATTTTTATAAAAAAAACTAGAACTGATTATCCTCAAGTAAAAAAAGAAGAATACAAAGCTTTGGATATTTATTTGGAGATTATTAATGGGCTTGATGAAGTTAGTACATGTAAAACGAGTACAAAAAAAAACGAAATATTTAACAAAACATATAAAAAAATTCAAAATAACCCTACTCATTTTTATCCACTTGTGTACACATACACAAGAATAAAAGAAGAATATGAGAATCATAAAGAGCACACTAATTTTTTAGCATATATTAACGCCTACCAAAATGATTTATTAAATAAGGCCAAAACGTATTTTAATGGTATTTATACTGAAACAATACAATTATTTAACTTTAAAGATAAAGAAGGAGGAAAGCAGTCAGGAAAAATTATGACTATTAAATATCAAAATGAAAAAGAAGAAAAATATTATATCAAAACACATCAAAATGGTACACAAGAACAAAGTCGGAGTACAAAAAAGAGCTCTCAAGCAGTAGATCCCAAAGAAATTTTCATGTATAAAGTTCTAGAGTTTATTGGTATTGGCCCTGAAGTACATTTTTTTGGTGATCCTAAAATACGCGGTAATTGTTACATTGCTACAAAAGATGCAGGAGGAGAAAAAAATGAATTTTTTACATATCGAGAACTACGTGACAACAAAAAAATTAATAAAAATGATGAATATGTTATAAAAGGCCTTACTATAGCAGATATATTATCAAGAATATTTAACATCACTGATGTAATTGATAATAAATCAAATTTTGGATTTGTAGATCAAAAAATAAAAATAATTGATTTTTTATGTCCTAGAAGATATAATGTATCTTATAAAATAAATGATATATTTCTAGGATTTCTGCAAGGAAATGGATCTTATCATTATGATTTGAATGATTCTATTATTGAAAAAACTTTTTCACGAGAAAAAGGAAGGCCTAAAAAAAAAAGAATAGAAATGGCAAAAAAAATTATGGATCATGAATTGAAAGAACTGGAGAATGCTATAAAAAAAAGTTATGCACACATTAAAAAAGAGATAGAAAAAATTAAAAAGTTAAATGAAAAGGCATTCCATGAACAAGCTGAATCAAGTTTAGATAATTACTACAATGATATCAATAAAAACCTCGCCAACTTCAAAACAGGTCTTGCAAAAGCATCCAATAATACACTATCACAAGAGTAATAAAAATGACTAAAACTACCCCCAAAGCTTTTTTTCAATCCTTAGAAGAAAAAATTAAAGCAATCATCACAGACCCTAGAGAACGAGAGGCAACCATAAGAATAATCTTAAGTAAAATCATCAAAGTAGATAAAATAAAAATCGTCATCAACGAACCTATCTTCATATCAGACGATACCATGGCTACTATTGACAACATCATCAATAGACTCAAAACTCATGAACCCATACAATATATTTTAAATGAATGCCATTTTGGAGATTATAATTTTTATGTTGACAAAAACGTTTTGATTCCAAGATCAGAAACAGAAGAACTCGTAAGATTTATCAAACAAAAACACAGTCATCAAGCTGAAAAGCCTATCCAAATTCTAGACCTTTGCACTGGCTGTGGATGTATAGCCATTCTTTTAAAGCAATACTTTCAAAATGCCCATGTCTTGGGTCTGGATATCTGTAAACAAGCACTAAAAGTGGCCAAAAAAAATGAAAAATCTTTTACCAATACATTGGCAATACAATGGCTACACAAAGATATTTTTACATTTAATACAAAAAAAAAATTTCATATCATCGTTAGTAATCCTCCTTACATATTAGAAAGCCAAAAAAAATATATGGACCCCAAAGTATTGGATCATGAACCAGCCATTGCACTTTTTGCAAAAAAAAATGACCCTTTAGCTTTTTATAAAGCTATCTTAAATATTGCAAAAAAAACACTCCATACAGAAGGTAAAATTTATTTAGAAATCAACGAAATATTAGATCAACCAATGATTAATTTATTACAAAAAGAAAACTTTATAGATATTGCTGTACATCAAGATATACATCAAAAAAATAGATGGATTTCTGGTAAAATTCAGTAATAATTTAATATCAAATTTGTATTTAAAAAGGAATGATATCTTTTATACAATCTATAAATAAAGTACTGCTTTAATTGCTTGTACTGTTTGAGATATATTGGGTAGGATAGCTTCTATCAATGTAGGAGCATAAGGTAAAGGCACATCTTTACTGTTGATTTTTTGGATAGGAGCATCTAAATAATCAAAAGCGTATTTTTGTACTTGATAAGCAATCTCAGAAGCAATAGAACCAATAGGCCAAGCCTCTTCCACAATGACCAAACGATGTGTTTTTTTTACAGATTTTATCACACAGTCGATATCTAAAGGACGGATTGTGCGCATATCAATCAACTCTACTTTGATATTATTTTCTTTTTGCATCGCTTGAGCAGCAGATTCAGCTACTTTCATCATTTTTCCAAAAGAAACAAGTGTAATATCTTCCCCTTTTTGAACTATATGAGCTTTTCCCAAAGGCAATGTGTACATTTCTTCAGGCACTTCTTGTTGATCACCATACATTAATTCTGACTCCATAAATATCACAGGATCATCGTCACGAATGGCTGTTTTGAGTAGTCCTTTCGCATCATAAGGATTGGAAGGCACTACTACTTTTAAGCCAGGACAATTGGCATACCAATTTTCAAAATTTTGAGAATGTTGTGAGCTCAACATACCTGCATTGCCCGTAGGTCCTCTAAAAACAATAGGAATAGAAAATTGCCCGCCAGACATGGACATCATTTTTGCTGCTGAATTGATAACTTGGTCTATGGCTACCAAAGAAAAATTGAATGTCATGAATTCAATGATAGGACGTAAACCATTCATTGCAGCGCCTATACCTAGCCCTGCAAATCCTAACTCTGATATCGGTGTGTCAATAATACGTTCCTTGCCAAATTCATCTAGCATTCCTTGGCTTACTTTGTAGGCACCATTGTACAATGCAACCTCTTCTCCCATCAAAAATATATTTTTGTCTCTACGCATTTCTTCACTCATAGCTTCTTGTAGTGCTTTTCGGAAGTATATTTTGGGCATAAAATACGAGAAGGTGAAATTTATTATACTTTAATTTCTACATCTACACCACTGGGTAACTCAAGCTTCATCAATTCATCTACAGCTTTTCCATTACTAGCAGATGCAGTATTAGGATGAATGTCGATAACTCTTTTGTACACACAAGATTGAAATTGTTCTCTAGATTTTTTATTAACAAAAGGAGATCTAAGTACAGTATAGACTGATTTTTTAGTAGGCATCGGTATAGGACCTTTTACAATAGAGCCTGTTGTTTTAAGCGCATTGATGATTTTTTCTACTGAATTTTCTATCAAATAATGATCAAAAGATTTAAGAGAGATACGTATTTTTTGTTTCATAAAATATTATTTACTGGAAGATATATTTTCAATAATGTCTTTTTCTATATTTTTAGGGACTGGCTCATATTTAGCAAAAGTAAGTGTAGCAGTTGCCCTTCCGGATGTAATTGTACGCAAATCAGTCACATAACCAAAAACTTCGGCTAGAGGAATATCAGCTTTAACAATTTGTGCTCCTTTTTTCATATCCATACTTTTAATAATACCTCTTCTTCTATTAATATCCCCTGTTACAGCCCCTGTATATTCATCTGGTGTAGTGACTTCCAAAGACATGATAGGTTCAAGAATAATAGGATTTGCTTTTTTGGCCGCTGCTTTGAATCCAATTTTAGCAGCTAACTCAAAAGAAAGAGCATCAGAATCTACATCATGAAAAGAACCATGTATTAATTCAACAGTCATACTGTCTACTGGATAGCCAGCTAATGGACCATTTACCATAGCATTTTGAAATCCTTTTTGAATGGCTGGAATAAATTCTCTAGGAATAGCACCTCCTACAATTTTGTTGATAAACGCTAATCCTGATTTTTTTTCTTCTCTAGGACCAATTTTAAAAACAATATCAGCAAATTTTCCTCTACCACCAGTTTGTTTTTTATATACCTCTTTATGTTCTATCAATGTACATAAGGCTTCTTTGTAGGCTACTTGTGGAGCTCCTTGATTAATTTCAAGTTTAAATTCTCGTTTTAATCGGTCAATGATGATTTCTAAATGTAATTCTCCCATGCCTTTTAAAATTGTTTGGCCAGTTTCTTGATTAGATTCTACCCGTAATGTAGGATCTTCTTCCACTAATTTAGATATTGCTACAGATAGTTTATCAACATCTACTTGTTTTTTAGGTTCAATAGCGTATCCAATCACAGGTTCTGGAAAAGTCATAGACTCTAAAACAATTCTATTTTTTTCATCGGTAAGTGTATCCCCAGTTTTAATATCTTTGAAGCCTACACAAGCACAAATATCACCTGCTTCTACCAAAGGAATTGGGTTCTGTTTATTAGAATGCATTTGCATAAGCCGTGCTATTCTTTCTTTTTTTCCTGTTCGAGGATTAAAAATATAAGAACCTGCAGGTAATTTTCCTGCATATACCCTAATGAAGGCAAGTCTTCCTACAAAAGGGTCTGTTGTAATTTTAAAAGCCAATGCTGTAAATGGTGCTTGACTAGAAGGTGCTCTCAATTCTTTTTCTTCACTCATAGGGTTGATACCTTCTACAGCAGGTAGATCTAAAGGAGAAGGGAAATAAGCACAAACAGCATCTAACAATGCTTGTACACCTTTATTTTTGAAAGAAGAACCACATAAAACAGGATAAAAAGCAATATCAATCACTGCTTTACGAATGGCTGCTATTATTTCTTCTTCTGTAATAGTGTCTGGATTATCAAAAAATTTATTGAGTAGTGCATCGTCATATTCAGCAATTGCTTCTATTAATTTTTGCCTCCATTCTTCTACTGTTTCTTGTAAATCTTCAGGAATTGGAATCACCTTATAAGTCATGCCTTTATCTTCTTCATTCCAAATAATGGCCTTATTGGTAATTAAATCTACAACACCTTGAAATTTTTCTTCACTGCCAATAGGTATTTGAAGAGGAACTGGCTTTGCATTAAGTTTATCTTCAATTTCTTTGACTACATTAAAAAAATCCGCCCCTGACCTATCCATTTTATTGACAAAACAAAGACGAGGCACTTTGTATTTATCTGCTTGTCTCCATACAGTTTCTGATTGAGGTTCTACACCAGATACTGCACAAAAAAGTGCTACTGCACCATCAAGTACACGCAGTGATCTTTCTACTTCTACGGTAAAATCTACGTGTCCTGGCGTATCAATAATGTTAATTTTATATTCTTCTGTGTCATCAATTGTTTTTCCTTTTGTTGTAGGATATTTCCATGCAGTTGTAGTAGCAGCAGAGGTAATAGTAATCCCTCTTTCTTGCTCTTGCTCCATCCAATCCATGGTGGCAGCGCCTTCATGTACTTCTCCTATTTTGTGTGTAAGCCCTGTATAGTATAAAATTCTTTCGGTAGTGGTGGTTTTACCAGCATCAATGTGTGCCATGATGCCAATATTTCTTACTAGTTTTAAATTTTCAACCATACGAAATTAAAATTTAAGGTGGGCAAAGGCCTTATTAGATTCAGCCATTTTGTGTAAATTTTCTTTCTTTTTTACAGCACCTCCTGCTCCTTGAGAAGCTTCTATAATTTCTTTAGATAATTTTTCTATCATACCTTTTTCTTTCCTTGCTCTTGCTTGCTCTATAAGCCATTTTATACCTAAAGATATTTTTCTTTCAGGACGTACTTCAATGGGAATTTGCAGAGTAGATCCTCCTACTCTCTTTCTTTTCACTTCTACTTTAGGGTAAATATTTTCTAATGCTTTTTTCCAAACTTCATAACCTTCTTGGTCTGTTTTTTCTGATATTATAGTCAATGTTTTATAAAAAATACTAAAGGCTATACTTTTTTTTCCTTGAAGCATCAAGTTATTTACAAATTTAGTGACTAAAACATCTTGATAACGCTCATCAGGTAGCATCACTCTTGGTTTAGCTTTTTTTTTTCGCATGGTGAAGTAAGATAGAATGAATTGATTTTTTGTTGATGGGAAAAAACTTATTTTTTCTTTTTTTGTGATTTTTTAGCACCGTATACTGATCTGCTTTGCTTTCTTCCTTCTACACCAGCAGTATCTAAAGCACCTCTAATAATCGTATACCGTACTCCAGGCAAGTCTCTTACTTTGCCTCCTCGAATTAAAACGATAGAATGCTCTTGTAAATTATGCCCTTCTCCAGGAATATATGCATTTACCTCTTTGTTATTGACAAGCCTTACTCTAGCAAGCTTACGCATCGCTGAGTTTGGTTTTTTAGGTGTTGTGGTGTATACTTTTACACATACGCCCCTCTTTTGTGGACATTTTTCTAAGCTTGGTGTGTCTGACTTGTAAACTTTTTTTTTTCTACCCTTTCGAATGAGTTGTTGTATAGTTGGCATGATTTTATCTAAAAAATACGAATGTCTATAAATTTAAATAAATGTTTTTTTGGATGCAAATACTTTTGAAGACTTAAAAAATAGCAAAGATTTTCTTTCGAATGACTGTAAATAACGCCATTGCCCATAAGGCAATTGATGTTGTGTCAATGAGCCATATTGTACACGATTAAGTACTTGGATATTATAATGAAGATGCTCAAAAACACGCCTAATGATGCGATTTTTTCCGCTATGAATTGTTAAGCTCAATTTTTTTTTATCTGGTGACAAATATTTTATTTGATCTACCAAAAATTTTCCGTCAGGCAATACAATGCCTTGCTGAATTTTTTGATAATCAATTTTTGATAAAGGTGTAGCCAAAGTCACGTGATATACTTTTGTAATTTGAAAAGAGGGGTGGGCTAATTTTTGTGCCCAGTTGCCATCATTGGTCAATAACAAAAGCCCTGTTGTATTACGATCCAATCTACCCACAGGATAAATTCTTTGATGTACTTTAGGTGTAATAAGGTCAAGGACTGTTTTACGGCCTTGAGGATCCTGTCTTGTAGTAATAGTGTTTTTAGGTTTATGCAATAATATATACACAAATTTTTCTGCAGCCAGTAGACGTCCTTTGTACTTTACTGTATCATTTAATTTTACTTGATATCCTAATGTTGTCATTACCTGATCATTGATCAGAATTTTTCCTGATAAAATCAGATGATCTGCTGATCTACGTGCACATACACCTGCCTGAGCAATCCATTTATTTAAGCGCATTTTTTCCTTCCATAGAATAACGGGTATGTGGTACAGCTTGCAAACGTTTTTCATCGATCAATTCCTTGGTAACCATACATATACCATAAGTGCCATTGGCAATCCGAATAAGTGCTGCATCCAATTGATCAATAAATTTTTTTTGCCTTAAAGCCAATTGATTCAAATTTTCTTTTTGAAAAGTTTCAGGTCCGTTTTCTAAATTATTATTTTCTGTTTGTATTTTAGTACCAAAATTTTTGATAGATGTTTTTATAAATATCAACTCTTGTGTTGCCTTTTTTCTTTTCTTTAGAATATTATTTTTAAAGTCCTCCAATGCTTCTGTAGAATATTTTTTTTGCATGGTAGTAAGATTAAAATTTGTTTTCAATATAACAAAATGAAAATTTTTCTCCTTAGGCTATAGTTTATAGCGCCTAATTTTTGCAAAAAATGTGCTACAAAAAATAAAGAACACACTATTTTGAATATAATTTTTTTGTATGCAGCAAAAAAAATATTACCATCAAAAATGATAGACCCTCAACAAGAAAAAATACATCAAATAGCCCTTTCATTCACTAAAGGCGTGGGCAGCAAAACTTTTAAACAACTCATCCATCACTTTGGCTCAGCCACCCATGCCATACAAGCTTCTACACAAGCCATCTGTCAAATATCAGGCATTAATATATCTACTGCCCAAGCCATTACACAAAAAAAAAATATCAAAGCAGCAGAAGATCTCTTGATCAAGCATCAAAAAAAAAAAATTGAAGTTATTTCTTATCAAGATGCTGATTATCCAGAGTTATTAAAAAATATTCCCGACAGCCCCCCAATAATTTTTTACAAAGGCGATAAATGCCACCTGAATCAGTATCAACTCCTGAGCATTGTTGGCACACGCAAAGCTACTTCCTATGGAAAAAAAGTAGTAGAAAAAATAGTGCATACATTATGTAATCAAAATATTTTGCTGGTGAGCGGATTGGCTTATGGTATTGATATATATACCCATCAACTAGCACTGTCCTATGGTATCCCTACCCTGGGGGTATTAGCCAATGGATTGGATATAACCTATCCTGCGGAACATAAAAATACCGCACAAAACATGATCCAAAATGGAGGACTGATGAGCGAATACCCTCTCGGCACACCTCCCAACACACATCAGTTTCCTGCAAGAAATAGAATCATTGCAGGCATCAGTCAAGCAACAATTGTGATAGAAGCACAAAAAAAAAGCGGGGCATTGATTACAGCACAATTAGCTAATGACTATAATCGAGATGTGTTTGCAGTGCCAGGAAATTTATATGACTTATACTCTACAGGGTGTAATCATTTGATTAAAACGCATCAAGCTCATATATTCACTGATATTCAAGATCTATTTTATATTTTAAACTGGCCTCAAAAACTGTCAAAAGAAAAAAAAATAACTTACCCACCATTGAATACAGCAGAAAAAAGCATTGTTCATACTTTAGAAAAATATAAAACACTATCCATCGATGAATTGCATTATAAAACACAAATTTCTATTACTCAATTACCACACATTTTACTTGATTTAGAAATAAAATCTATTATTCAGGCAATCCCCGGAAAAAAATTTAAACTATTTGTTTAGCAAATGATGAAACCTCTATAATAAAGAGATAAAAATTGAGTGAAAAAATAATTTTTATGCATTGATCCATCCATTTTTTAATACAAAAACAGAAAATACAATCAAAGTTATGCTGGACAATCAATAAAGGCAGCCTTTTCACAAAAAATATGGCAAACAAAGCATTTAATCATCAAAAATTTATATTGGTTTAGAGTATCAACCATAAAAAACTATGGACAATAGTTGGTCTAAGTTGATAGTTTTTGATCGTCTTTGAAAGCATATGCATGATTCAACAACAGTCTTTCTCAAAAAATATTACATCAAACTTCATCACATTCAATATTTAGCACTCTATAATTTTACATGCCATTGTCACGTCGAAAATTGAATCATTCAGATGTATTAATTATTGGTACAGGGTTATCAGGATTGGCCTATGCTATTAAAATGGCAGAAGCCAGAAAAGACTTAACCATTACAATTGTTTCAAAAACAACCCTTCAAGAAAACAATACATACTATGCACAAGGAGGTATAGCCGCTACTTTAGAAAAAGACAACACCTCAGTAGCCAAACACATAGAAGATACATTAAAAGCAGGAGAAGGTTCATGCAATGTAGATATTGTAACAAAAGTAATCACAGATGCTCCTCAAATGATCAAAGATTTGATGCGATGGGGTGTAAAGTTTGATCAAACAACATCTGGTAAATTTCTTTTAGGGCTTGAAGGAGGGCATAGCCAAAATAGAATTTTACACTGCAAAGATTTTACAGGTAAAAGCATCATAAAAGCACTCATCTATCAAACACAAAAACATGACAATATTCAAATATTGACACACCAAACATTGGTGGAATTGATAGTACAACAAAAAAAATGCGCCGGAGCCATTTTGTATGATCAACAGCTGAAAACATGCTATGTCATATATGCTAGCCGTACAATTTTGGCTACAGGAGGTTGTGGACAAATATATCAATACACCACAAATCCTACCATTGCTACGGGAGATGGTATTGCCTTGGCACACAAAGCCGGGGCTTTGATAAAAAATATGGAATTTATTCAATTTCACCCAACAGCTTTCTATGAGCCAGAGAAGTCAAGATTATTTTTGCTTTCAGAAGCCATGAGAGGCGAAGGGGCTTATATTATCAATGAAAAAAAAGAAAATTTTTTAAAACACTACAATAAAAATCAGGCTCTGGCTACGAGAGATATTGTAGCCAGAGGCATTGAACAAACATTACAAACACAAAATCAAAAACATGTTTGGCTAGACTGTAGACATATCTCTCCTATATTTTTACAAAAAAGATTCCCAAAAATTGTGCAATATCTCCAAAAAAAACATGTGGATCCATCCAAATCATTAATTCCGATTATCCCTGCAGCACATTATCAATGCGGAGGTGTTGTAGTAGATGCACATGCTAGAACAAATCTACAACATTTGTATTGCTTAGGAGAAGTAGCCTATACAGGTTTACATGGAGCAAATCGACTGGCATCTAATTCATTGCTTGAAGCAATCACTTTTGCACATTATTGTTTTAAAAAAACAAGTGAAGAATATTTTGATAAAAAGCATATAACAAATGTAATATTGCCCAAAGTAATATCTTCTGATCATTCAAAACTATATACTTTGATAGTAAAAGAAATAAAACAAATAATGCAAAAAAAAGTAGGTATTATAAGATCAAATCAAAATTTAACAGCGGCAAAAAAAAGCATTCAAAAAATTCAAGAAAAAATTACCACAACACAATCAGAAAAAAAAATATTTCAACTTCAAATAAATCATATCCAGCAATTATGTTTTGTAGCCAACATTATTATCAAACAGGCTATCGAAAGAAAAAAAAACTGCGGAGGACATTACAACATAGATCATTGATTGAAACTAAAAAAATAACTTTTTACAAAAAAATATTCCCAAAGCCAACCCTCTAACAATAATTGATTTTTAAATAAAAATACCCAAGCCTATAAAAAACAATACAACAAATCGATGATAACATTCTTAAAAAACCCATTTCATCTATAGAGAAGACAATATTTTTTATAAAACCGATCAAAATTTAGAGCAGTGTAAAGCCAACATCATTTGTATACAATAAAACATCAATTCGCTTGCAAAAGAGCATATATTTGAAGATATATCATACATACCAAAGACATAGAGCATTTTAAAAAATTATCCATCAGCCACCATACTAAAGTATGCTGAAATGTAAAAATTGTATAAAAAATACAGGCTTAAATTAAATTGCAAAAAATGCACTTTGATAGAATCTAACAAAACCCCTACCACCAAACCAAAAATAATAACCAGCAACATCAACAAACAAGGTAAGCACTACCTTGAAAATAAAATCCTGAAAAACAAATAAAAAAACAACAATTAATAGCTAAACTACTATATTTATAATATCTTAATTTTTATAAAAAGGACGTGATCCTTACATTAAAAAAAAATACTTATGGTAAAAATACGTTTAGCAAGAAGAGGAAAAAAAAATCACGCGCTCTATGATATTATAGCAGCAGATGCACGTGCACCAAGAGATGGAAAGTTTATTAAAAAACTAGGAACATACAATCCTCATAGTAAACCATCTGCCGTACGCCTCAATATGGAAGCAACCTTAAAATATTTGATGAACGGTGCACAGCCTACAAAAACAGCACGTCATATTTTATCTTCACAAGGAGTAATGCTTAAAAAACATCTACAAATAGGTATCAATAAAAATGCTATCACACAAGAAGAAGCCAATGCCCGTTTTGATAAATGGATTGAAGATAAACAACAACAACTCGTGAAAAAAGCAGCTAAAAAAACCGAAAGAAAAGCAAAAAAAAAAGCAGCTAAAGCCAAAGAAGAATAATCTTCTTTGGCTATTATGATTTTATCCTCAATTTATTTTAAAAATAATTCTTCAAAAAATCATCCATGTCTTTTTCTCAGAAAAGTTGGCAGCACATTGAAAAAATATTTCAAAATATTATTCACCATCCTTTTAACCAAGAACTCACCCAAGGGATACTAGCAAAAAAAACCTTCTATTATTATATAGAACAAGACACACACTACCTCAAAGAATTTTCCAAAGCACTTGCAATACTTTCTGCTAAAAGCGAAATATCTACACAGCAAAAAAATTTACTACAGTTTGCCCAAGAAGCCCTCATAGCAGAAGAAACTATTGTACACCAATATTTTCGATCACAACCTGATTTTATTTCAACTCATCAAACAACACAAGCAACACTAACCTATACAAACTATCTATTACGTACTTGTTTAATGGATCCAATTGCTATAGGAATTGCTGCAGTACTGCCTTGTTTTTGGATATACGCACAAGTAGGCAAAAACATTCTTAAAAATGCAAACATGCCCAATCCTTTTGAAAAATGGATAGTAACCTATGCAGGTGAAAAATTTCATCAAAGTGTACAGACAATGATTGATCTTTATGATGCATATGCTGCTCAAGAAACAAAACAAACCCAAGAAAAAATGTTGCAAGCATTTTATATCAGCAGCGTTTTAGAGTGGCACTTTTGGCATGATGCATATCAAGGCCATTCATTTGATATATGCCAATTCAAAACCTAAACCTTTTTTAGATAATCAAATGCTTACCAACAACACATGTACGAAAAAATTATTCAATTATTAGGCCATCAAGCCACTAATCTTTTATCACATCAATGTACAGGCATCCCTCAAGAACAACTGTATATACCAAAACCTTCCTGCATTGAAGATGTATGGATGCAGACCAATAGAAATACGCAAGTACTCAAAAGTTTAGCCACTATTATACATCATGGCAACTTAGGAAAAACAGGCTACGTATCCATATTGCCTGTAGACCAGGGTATTGAACATACCGCAGGTGCTTCTTTTGCTCCTAATCCTCTTTATTTGAATCCAGAAAATATTATACAATTGGCCATAGAAGGAGGCTGTAATGCCGTGGCTACCACTTTTGGAAACCTAGGACTCATCGCAAGAAAATATGCACACAAAATTCCCTTCATTGTTAAAATCAACCACAATGAGCTCCTCACATACCCCAACACATACAATCAAACATTATTTGGCTCTGTAAAAGAAGCGTGGAATTTAGGCGCAGTAGCCATAGGCGCTACAATCTATTTTGGAGGAAAAAATACTTCACAGGAAATCAGTGCCATAGCAAATATATTTGAAGCAGCCCATGCCCTGGGCATGGCTACTATACTATGGTGCTATCTGAGAAATGATGCTTTCAAACAAAAAGACCAAGACCATCATACAGCAGCTGACATGAGCGCACAAGCTAATCATATAGGCGTTACGTTACAAGCAGATATAATCAAACAAAAATTACCGACACACAATGGTGGTTTTTTAGCATTAAAATTTGGAAAAACACATCCTAAAATGTACAGTCACCTTGCTAAAGAACATCCTATAGATTTATGTCGATATCAAGTAGCCCATGGCTATATGGGAAACATTGGCTTGATCAACTCTGGTGGTGCATCATATGGTGCTTCTGATCTTGCCGATGCTATCACTACAGCAGTGATCAATAAAAGAGCTGGAGGCATGGGGCTTATCTGTGGGAGAAAAGCTTTTCAAAAACCAATGAAGGAAGGTATAGCACTTTTACAGATGATTCAAGCAGTTTATTTAGAAAAAAAAATCACCATTGCTTAAAAAACAATGCATTTTGGATTGATAGGCTATCCTTTAACACATTCTTTTAGCAAGAAACTTTTTGACAAAAAATTTTCCAATCATATACCTCAAGCAACATATGAAAATTTTTCAATCAAAAACATCACATCTTTCCCCTCACTCATTAAAAATAACCCTTCCCTAAAAGGGCTTAATGTGACCACACCCTACAAAAAAAAAATTATTCCCTATTTACATTTTCTGGATTCTTCAGCCAAAAATGTACAATCTGTCAATACAATTACCCTACATGAAAAAAAATACATAGGCTATAATACTGACAGCAAAGCTTTTGAAATTTCTTTAAAAACCTGGCTTCCCAAACCTTACACAGCTTTTCAAGCTTTGATATTGGGTACAGGAGGAGCAGCAAGAGCTGTAGGACAGGCTTGTAAAAATTTATGTATAGCTCATCAATATGTTTCTAGAAATCCAAAATCATCACAGTATAGCTATCAAAATTTGATGGAAAATCCTAACCTCATACAACGCTATAAGCTGGTTATACAATGTACTCCTCTGGGGATGTATCCAAATAGTACACCATTTCTTCCTTTTCCATATAAATATATCCAGCATATGCATTATCTGTATGATCTTATTTATAATCCTAGACTAACTTTTTTTTTAAAAAAAGGACTTCAAAAGGGTGCTAAAGTAAAAAATGGATATGAAATGCTATGTTTACAAGCAAAATATGCGTGGAAGATCTGGAAACTTTAAGTTAAGATGCTTTGAAATATTATAAAACTAGCCTTCTCTCCTTTCTTTTTTCTATCAATTTATTTTCATGTACATGTAACAAAAAAATACCCTTTAAGCATTCTTCTAATAATTATAAAAAAGTAATACTTAAGAAGCTAGAAAAGATAGAAAAACAACACAATAATTTAAACCACCTCCATCAAGCAGATCTCAATGGACTTGCCAAAGAAAAACAACTAGAAGATGCCAAAAAATATTTAGAAAGTGCTTTTCAAAGGCTTGCTACAACGTTTGATCTCCAACTTTTCAAAGATGACATAAAAAATATTTTGAACAGTCTGCCAAAAACGAATGCTATCGAAGAAATCAAAAACAAAGTTGATGGCATCGATTTAAGTAACCTTGCAAAATTAAAAGACCTAGCAACGCTCAAAAATGACATAATACAAGCACTGCAAAATATAGAGCAAACCCAACTGAAAAAAACAAATTTAGATGACATAAAAAATATTTTGAACAGTCTGCCAAAAACGAATGCTATCGAAGAA
>JAHDDH010000002.1:122522-153355 GCA_020629455.1 Cytophagales bacterium
CAAAAATGACATAATACAAGCACTGCAAAATATAGAGCAAACCCAACTGAAAAAAGCAGACTTAAATAATATAAAAAATGAATTAATTCCTTTGAAAAAGGACTTACAAAATATGAAAAGTGATCTTGAAACAAAAGTTGATAAAGTAGACACAAACGTCAATGTCCTTGAAAAAAAAATAAATGAGGTAGATACAAAAGTGGATTTTGTAATACAAGAATTAAATAACATAAAAAACACTCAACTGAAACCAGCAGATTTAAATCAAGCAATAGAAAACATCAATAAAAACATTAATATTCAAATAAATCAAGAAAAAAATGATAGTAATAAAAAACTTAACGACATTTTAGGCATGCTCAATAAATTAAACCAAAATACCGATGTGGTTGAAAAAATAAATAGAAACCACAATAATATTTTATCAAAAATGTTCAATGATAAAGTCCACAAAGATGACATTCAAAAATGTATCAACAAGCTTAAATCTGACAAACAAGCACTACAAAATATATCACGAAAAGACAATAGCTCCATAAAAAAAAATGCTATTTTATTAAAGACTTGTGAATTGTACTTACAAGAAGGCTTTAACACGCTCAGCATAGGGAACAACAAATCTCTTAAATGGAATGATATTTACATTGAAATAAACAATACAGCTGCTTTGCTCTTAAATTGCACAACGAATACTAACTTGATCTATGAAATAGAAACAAAAAAAATAGAAAAAATCATTAGAGAAGAAGAAGAAAAAAAAAATGAAAAAAGAAATGAGTTAATTCAAGATATTCTAAAAAAAAAATGATTAAGATTCACAACCTCTCTAAATCCTATGCAAAAAAAAAAATCTTAAAAAATATTCACTTAAGTGTAGCAAAAGGAAGTTTAGTAGCCATTATGGGAAAATCAGGAGCTGGCAAAAGTACTTTTCTACATCTCCTAGCAGCACTTGATCAACCGGATCAAGGAGAAATCCATATACATGAGCAATCAATTTTCCAAATGAAGGGCAACCAATTGGCAGATTTTCGGAATCAACATATAGGAATAGTCTTTCAATTTCATCATCTTTTATCAGAATTTACTGTTTTAGAGAATGTGTGTATCCCTGGCAGTCGTAAAAAATATACAGCCAAAACAATCAAAACACGCGCTCAAAACTTACTCACTGATTTAGGCCTATCAAAAAAAATGCACGAAAAACCCAGCATACTTTCCGGAGGAGAACAACAGCGTGTAGCCATTGCAAGAGCACTAATCAATGAACCGAGTATCCTCTTAGCAGATGAACCCAGTGGTAGCTTAGATGAAGAAAATGCTCACATACTACACCAACTACTCATGACATTCAAAAAAAAAAATAATCAAACATCCATCATTGCTACCCATAATCCCCAACTAGCCAAACAAGCAGACCAAGTATATACCATTAAAAATGGTCATATAATACAAACATTTTAATCAATAATTTTTTCTGAAAAATGAAACAGTAGATCCCTCATTATACCAACCCCTACCAATCAACAATCAATCTCTATTTTTCTAAAAATAACTTCGGATACTGCTTAGGATGATAAACATGCATCATCTGGTAAGCAACTTCTATCACATCCTCTATCTGAGGCTTTGAATAATAATCTCCATCATCACCATACGCCGGACGATGCGGTTGGCTTGTAATCGTCATAGGACAAGCATCTAAATAATAATACCCTTGTTGCTTTTCTATTACCTCTTGCATCATATAGGCAGTAGTACCTCCCGGTACATCTTCATCAGCAAAAATAATTTTATGCGTTTTTTTTAAAGATTGTCCTATAATCTGATCAAGATCAAAAGGCAAAAGCGTTTGTACATCAATCACTTCACAATCTATACCCCACTTTTGTTGTAAAAAAACAGCTGCTTCCAATACTATACTACACATAGCACCATACGTGACAATCGTAATATCTTTTCCTTCTTTTAAAATTACAGGCACTCCCAAAGGCACACGAAAAGTATCTATATTTTTTGGCAGTTGCTCTTTCAAACGATAACCATTTAAACATTCAATGATCAAAGCACTATCATCTGACAAAAGCATGGTGTTATAAAAACCAACAGCTTGCACCATATTACGAGGAACTAACACATAAATACCTCTTAAATGATGTATAATACCCGCTAGATAAGAACCAGAATGCCAAATACCCTCCAATCGATGGCCACGTGTACGGATAATCAATGGTGCTTTTTGCCCACCTCGCGTACGGTATTGCAATGTTGCCAAATCATCTGACAAAATTTGAAGCGCATATAATAAATAATCTAGATACTGAATTTCTACAATCGGCTTCAAACCACGCATAGCAGCACCTATCCCCTGACCAACAATCGTACACTCTCGAATACCTGTATCTGTGATACGTAAATCTCCATATTTTTTTTGTAACCCTGCTAACCCCTGATTGACATCCCCTATTTTTCCTACATCTTCCCCTATGAGAAATACTCTATCATCTCTTTTGAAAATCGCATCAAAGCCTTGTTGTAAAATTTGATAACCATTCATACATAACGCATCTGTATCCCAAACAGGCGATATAGCTTTGATATACAAAGCTGCATCACATGACTGACTATACAAATGTGATCGATAACAAAGTTGATATTTTTTTTGTAGCGTACGATACCATGTCTCTAAATCTGCTTTACAAGCATCATTAAAAAGACTATACAATGCCCTACGAAGTGCTTGTACTATATGTTTTTTCGTTGGATATGTAACTGATTTTATATCCTGAATAACTGTTTCCAATAATTCTGAAGGACGAATACTCTGCGATTTTTCTAATTTTTGTATTGTCAAAGACAAATCAGGTGCTATAGACTGCCGAAAAGCCTGCCAAGCTTCTGTTTTTGCAGACCTGACTGTTGTTTCCACCTCATTTTCAATATTTTTTATAATTTCAGAAGAAATTTCTTCGTGCGTTAGCAGCCAGGAACGCATTTGCTGCAAGCAATCGTATGTTTTTTCCCAAGCTAATCTTTGAGCTGATTTATAACGCCCGTGAGAACCTGAGGTAGAATGCCCTTGCGGCTGTGTCAATTCTTGTACATGTATCAACACTGGTGTATGCATTTTTCTACACACTGCAGCCGCTTTTTCATATACCATACATAACGCTGTATAGTCCCATCCTTTAACAGTCCATACACGTATCCCTTGATGAATATCATCTGTTTGAAAACCTGTTAAAACTGCAGAAATACTTTTTTTGGTGGTATGATATTTTTGCGATACCGAAATACCATAATTATCATCCCAAACAGAAATGAGCATAGGCACTTGTAAAACACCTGCAGCATTTATTGTTTCAAAAAACATCCCTTCGGCAGTAGAAGCATTGCCAATAGTGCCAAAAGCAATTTCATTGCCTTGATTGGAAAAATTGGTGTACTCTTGTAAATTTTTGTTACCTCTAAATAGCTTAGAAGCATAGGCCAAGCCCAAAAGCCTAGGCATTTGGGCTGCTGTAGGAGAAATATCTGCCGAAACATTCTTTTTTTGTTGCAAAGACAAAAAATTTCCTTGATCATCCAGCATACGCGTAGCAAAATGACTATTCATCATACGGCCTGCAGAAGCAGGCTCTTCCAAAACATCGGCATGAGCATATAATTGAGCAAAATATTGTGGTATCGTAAGCGCGCCAATGGCCAACATAAATGTTTGGTCTCTGTAATAGCCTGCACGAAAGTCTCCTTTTTGAAAAACTTTTGCCATAGCAATCTGTGCCACCTCTTTACCATCGCCAAAAATACCGAACTTTGCTTTGCCCATAAATACTTCTTTGCGAGCCATGATGCTCATCACTCGACTGGTATACGCCAGTTGATAGTCTTTTAAGACAGCGTCAATCTTTTTATTTTGCATAAATTTCAACAAGAAAAAAATTGGTTTTAACAGTTTTTAAAGGCTGTTGCTAAAAATACGAATATTGACTATGAAAAAACATTTGCTACTGACTATCTTTTTAGTGTTAATAGGCATAGATCAATATCTTTATCGAAAAACACGACTATTTTTTCGTCATATAACGAGTTACTTTTATAGCTACTGGATCAGCAATAGCCTCTTATGGATTGGTTTTATCTTAGTTCGATATATCGAAACATTCAATGTCATTATGCCTGTGATAATGGGTATTTTTTTTATGGTCTACATTTCTAAAATTATTCTATGTTTATTTTTTTTTTGTGTAGACTTTGTAGATTGGATATACCAAAAACAAAAAAATTTCAGTCAACCATTAAAAAATCCTGACCGAAAAAAATTTCTTACTAATACTAGTATTATCCTCACTACACTACCCCTCACCACCATGGGATATGGTATTATATCAGGTGCTCATGATTATAGCATTAGAAAAACAACCTTAAAAATTCCTCAGTTGCCCGCTACATGGGATGGTATTACGATAGGACAAATTTCTGATATACACAGCGGTAGCTTTTGGCATAAAACGGCTGTACAAGGAGGCATTGATATGCTTCTACAGACAAAACCAAACATCATTTTTTTTACAGGAGATTTAGTCAATAACAGAGCCTCAGAAATGAAACATTATGTGTCTTTATTCCAAAAAATCAAAGCACCTTTGGGTGTATTTTCTATTTTAGGAAACCATGATTATGGTGAATATATACAATGGTCATCACCAAAGGCAAAACAAAAAAATATAGAGGCATTATGTGCTATACATCGCACATTAAAATGGAAATTATTAAAAAATGAACATCATATCTTAACCTCAAACAACGAAAACATCGCCATCATAGGCGTAGAAAACTGGGGCAATGGACATTTTTCAAAATATGGTGATTTGACGAAAGCATACCAAGGAACAGAACAAATACCTGTCAAAATATTGCTTTCACATGATCCAAGCCATTGGGACGCAGTGGTTAGAAAAAATTTTCAAGATATTACACTGACACTTTCAGGACACACACATGGTTTTCAATTTGGCATAGAAATGGGCCCTATCCGTTGGAGTCCTGCCCAATATCGATATCCACAATGGGCAGGTTTATATCAAAAAGGTACTCAATATTTATATGTCAACCGTGGTTTTGGCTATATCGGTTATCCAGGAAGGATTGGTATTTTGCCAGAGATCACTTTGATTACTTTAAAAAAACAAACTAATCTTTGATTGAAGCAATTGTCTTTCGTTGTTTTAAGCACCAAGCGTAAACTAAAAAACAAATCCCTGCCAAAACAAGTGGAATACTTAAAATTTGCCCCATGTTTAAGACAAGATTTTTTTCGAAATCTACTTGATGTTCTTTAAAGAATTCATAAAAAAAACGAAAACCAAACACAATGACTAAAAAACAAGCCAACAATATCCCGGGCCTTATTTGATGACGTTTTTTCTTCCACCAAAAAAAGAAAATAAAGAAAAAAGGCAGTAAAGATGCTATTTCATAAAGCTGTGCAGGATGTCGGGGAATTCCTTGGATATCAATCACTGCGGTGTAGGCATGGTGCCTATTTTTGTGCAATGTGTATTGTAGGGGTGTTGCTAGATTTTGGTAAATATGAGAAGTAATAATAGGATCTTGAGATAAATATTCCCTTAGGTTTGTGCTTAAATAGTGTTCAAGTATACTTTTTTCTAACCGGGGGTCATCAAATACAAGTGTCAACTGTACAGGTGGATAATCTCTATGACCATTATCTATTTTTTTGGCCAAAGATACTGTACGGATAGCAGGCGAAAGTGCAAACAAACGTTCTTTGACATCATGAAAATATAATACACCATAATTACTTTTTGTAGGTTTTCCTATAATTTCTGAATTCATAAAGTTACCTAAACGAATAAAACTTCCAGCTAAAAAAATAACAATCACCACACGGTCTACTACCCAAAAAAACTTTTGCCAAGCCTGTTTTTGTTTTTGAAAAATAATCTTTAGAGGAAATCGATAGACTATACGATAAGAAGCAAACAAAAAAATAGCTGTCAAAATTCCAAAAGCTGCTCCATGGCTTGCCAATCCTTGATAGCCTACAAATTTAAAAGTAGGTGTAAAGGTCACTGGCAAAAAAATCTCAATGGGATGTTTCATGAAATAAGCAAAATCATAAAATAACACATGTCCCAAACGAGCACCAAGAATTGTTGCTAAAATCATATACAACGTAAGACGCTCAAAATCTGTTGTTGATAATCCATCTTTTTTAAAAATATAAGCACCTATTTGTTGACTAATAATAAATCCTAGAGCAAAAAAAAGACTGTACCAACGGATATCTAGATTGTCGCTAAGTTGCAAAATAGAAGGACTTCCATGCCAAATGATGTATTGTAAAATCATAAAAAAAATTAAAAAATAAATAGCCAATTTTTAATTGTATGCTATATGGTTTTGCTTATTGAGCAAATGTACTTCAGCTATCAACTGCCGAATGGCTTTGCTACGGTATGGAAAGTGATAATAACCTCTGATTTGTTGTTGATGATCAATCAAAGCTAGTGTATTTTTTTGAGTTGTTTGTAATAAAATAGAACGGCGTAGCTGTTGAAACTTTTCTTTTGCAAAAGATACAATAGTGTATGGTATGCTTATTTTTTTTTGATGAATAGCTAAACATGATTGTATCAATTGTTGTTTTTCTATGGACACTATCAAAATCGCCTTAAGATTCCATTTTTTGTGCAATACCAAAATTTTTTCCTGCGCTAACAGTTTATCCAAAAGTACAGGAATCACTGCTATATCATCTAAAAATCCCACTAAAGTTTGATGATTTTTGGATAAATAAGGATGTAGTGCAGTGGATACTTTGTAGGATATATGTACAGGATGATCTGCTGGGTGATAAACAGGAATTTTATATTCGTTTTCACCAAAAAATTGTAAAAACAAAAAAAAACCAAGAGGCAAAATGAATAAAAAAGTAGGAATAATCAGTCTTTTCATAGGCCACTCAATCTTAAGCCATAATTGCTTTGGCTTCTAACCATAGCACCAAAAACAAAAAAAGCAATAGCAAACAAGGAAGCATAGTAGCATATATCAAAATTTTTTTTTCTTCACGCAAATGCATAAAAGTACCAATAATATAAAATGCTTTGTACAACGTGAGTAAGATAAAAATACTATACAAAAGCACCCCTCTAGCCATAACAAAAGCACACAAATATTCGAGCAAAGTCAAAACACTAATAATGCCCGTAATACGCCATATTTTTTTTATTTTTTGATGATTTGGTGGAATAATCGAAGTATACGCTCGTTTGTGCCGATTATACATAGCTTTTAAAAAAATAATATAGAAGAATAAAAATTTTTATATAAAAAATTTAACAGTTGAATATAAAAAAATTGTTATATTATTTGATTAAAAAAATCAATGAAAAATATTACAAAAATAATCGCAATTACACTTTTTACTTGCGCTTGCAAAAAAAACAAAACAAACAAAGACAAAACAAACAAAGCTACGCAAGAAGCAACAAAGTCTGACAATCAAACAAGAGACCAAGAAGCTATTTTGCAGTCTTTGCAAAGCAATACACAAAGTTTATATAACGATGTAAATAATCTTCAAATATCAGATGTCTTGGAAAAGCCATTTGCACAGAATAATAATAACGGTACGAAAAATGGAAATACTACGGATACGAAAAATCAAGAAAATCAACTCAATAATTTCACAGATTCCGTAGATTTAGCAAGATTTGAACAAGGATTTAAATATGGGTTACATACAATTTCAGGACAATCAAACAAACCTAAACCTAAATACCAGTCTTTCAAAGAATATATAGAAGCTTTCAAGAAAGCATTTGAAGCCATTCAAAAAGATGTAGAAGCATATAAAGAGCATCAAGATTTAACAAAAAATCAACATTATATTGATATAAAAAAACAAATCAATATCCTCAGTAAATTGCTAAAAGGCACAGCTACTGTACAAGAAATACAAGAAATAATTATTGGAAATTATCCTAAGATTGAATCCCTACATTCTAATACAGTAGAATTCAAGGAGAACACTAAAACAATAAAATAAATTGAATAATAAATAAGCTTCTTTCCATGTTCTGCCTTTGTACAAATTTGTACAAAGGCATTTTTATTTTAAAAACCTTACTAATCTTGTGAAAAAAAACCTGCTCAAACGCACGCTCACCAGTCTTATTGGCATCCCTCTACTAATCATGGCTATTAGTCATAGTTCCTGGGCTTATTTTGGTGTTTTTTTATTGATTCAAAGTGGCATGCTCATAGAATTTTATCAACTAGCAAAAAAAAATGATTTCCCTCCTTTAAAATCATGGGGATTCTGTTGCGCTAGTATTCTGTACACAGTATCTTTTTTAGTGATCAAAAAAACAATTGCTGCTCAATATTTATATACATTGCCTGGATTAGTAGCCTTTACGTATATCCTACACATTTATCAGAAAAAAGCATTCACAAGCCTTACATACACACTCTTAGGTATCTTATATATCAACATTCCTTTTTGTTTGTTGCATTGCATCGCTTTTTTTCAGAACCAATATACGCCTCTTCTCATCATAAGCATTTTAATTCTCATTTGGACAAATGACACCAGTGCTTATTTCGTGGGTAGCCAATGGGGAAAACACAAATTATTTCCTTCAATTTCTCCAAAAAAAACCTGGGAAGGAGCTATTAGTGGCATCTTACTCACGAGCATCGCCAGCATAGGAATTGGATATTATATTTATATACTCTCTACAACACAATGGCTGTTGCTTGGTTTTGTAGTAAGCATTACAGGAATTTATGGAGATTTAATAGAGTCTGTTTTTAAACGCAGTATGAAAATAAAAGATTCAGGAAAAATTATTTTAGGGCATGGAGGAATGCTTGATCGATTTGATAGCTTGCTAGTAGCCATTCCTTTTATTTTATTTTTTTTTAAAATTATTGTAGAAAATTTTTAAAAAATACTTAATCACTTGTATAAAAAAATTGTTCTTTTCAACAGTGGCTTGCTACTGATCATTGCCATCATTTTTGTACAATATTATGTCAATCCAAAGCAGCAAAAAATATACTTTCCTCAACAGCAATGGCAAGCACATTTTTCGCCATCATTTTCTTTTACTGTAAAAGACCACAAAAAAAAATATCGCCTTTCCCTTGTGCTCACCTACAACCAAAAATATGATTTTCAAAATCTTTACATCCAGTGCACCTTACAAAACAAAAATAAAAATATCACAGACGCTGTACATGAAATACAACTCTTTCATCCAATCATTGGTAATCCCTTAGGAAAAGGATTCCTAAAAAATAAATCACAGACCATTATTTTTTTAGATGATTATCCGCTGACACATCAAACACCCTACACATTACAAGTACAACCACTGATGCGTAAAAAAATTTTACAAGGCCTGATATCCATACGATTAGCCATACAAAGCCTTCCTTGAAAAATACTACCTTCCTATCTTATGCAGATTACTATCACTTTAGCAGACCAAACAAAAAAAATATTTCCCAAAGACATCACCTGCTTATCCATTGCTCAGAGCATCAGCGATAAATTAGCTCAAAAAATATTAGTAGCATCTGTCAATGATACTTTGTGGGATATAGAAAGACCCATCACACAAGACGCCACGGTAAAATTATTTACTTGGGACGATGCTGAAGGAAAAAACACCTTTTGGCACTCTTCTGCACACCTCATGGCAGAAGCTTTACTACATTTTTATCCTAAGGCTAAGCTAGGCATTGGTCCTCCCATAGCGCAAGGTTTTTATTATGATATAGACTTTGGGAAAGAAACATTTGACATACAAAATTTTGCTGCTATTGAAAAAAAAATGTTAGCACTAGCAAGTCAAAAAAATATTTTCTCTAGAAAAAATATTTCAAAAAAAGAAGCAATACAATATTTTGAAAAAAAAAAAGAAAAATATAAACTCGAATTACTCAAGAATTTACAAGATGGACAAATTACTTTATACACCCAGGGCAATTTCACAGACTTATGTAAAGGACCACATATTCCACACACAGGATCAATCAAAGCAATAAAATTGCTCAATGTAGCAGGTGCTTATTGGCAAGGAAATGAAAAAAATCAACAGTTGACAAGGCTATATGCTATCACTTTTCCTCAAAAAAAAGAATTACAAAACTATCTAACTGTTCTTGAAGAAGCAAAAAAAAGAGACCATAGAACAATAGGAAAAAATCTTAAACTTTTTACATTTTCCCAAAAAGTAGGCATGGGATTGCCTTTATGGTTACCCAAAGGCGCTGTTTTACGCGAAAAACTTATAAAATTTCTTACAAAAGCCCAAAATGAAAGAGGATATTCCCCTGTCGTAACACCACATATTGCAAAAAAAGATCTTTATGTGACTTCAGGACACGATGCTAAATATGGCGCAGATGCTTTTCAGCCTATCAAAACCCCTCATGATGAGCTATTCATGCTCAAACCTATGAACTGCCCCCATCATTGCGAAATATACCAAAGTGAACCACGCTCTTATAAAGAATTACCCATCCGATTGTCAGAATTTGGCACTGTATACCGCTATGAACAGCATGGAGAATTACATGGACTTACACGTGTACGGGGATTTACCCAAGATGATGCTCATATTTTTTGCAGGCCAGATCAAGTAAAAGAAGAATTTAAAAAAGTCATTGACTTGGTATTATATATTTTTGATAAATTAAAATTTCAAAATTTTACTGCCCAAATTTCATTGCATGACCCTCAGCATCCTGAAAAATACATTGGAAAAACAGCAAATTGGCTACAGGCTGAAGCTGCTATTCAACAAGCAGCACAGGAAAAATACTTAGAAACCACCACAAAATTAGGCGAAGCTGCTTTTTATGGTCCTAAATTAGATTTTATGGTAAAGGATGCCATTGGAAGATCTTGGCAAATGGGCACTGTACAATTGGATTATCAATTACCAGAAAAGTTTCAGCTGACTTATACAGGAAAAGACAACACAAAACATAGACCTGTGATGATTCATCGCGCGCCATTTGGTTCTTTAGAAAGATTTATTGCCATCTTGATTGAGCATACAGCAGGCAACTTTCCTTTATGGCTTGCGCCAACACCTGTCATCGTGTTGACAGTATCTGAAAAATACAATGAATACGCACAAAAAGTTTGCACTGCGTTGAAAAAACAACAGATAGATGCTAACCTAGACGACCGCAATGAAAAAATAGGAAAAAAAATTCGCGAGGCCGCTATACAAAAAATACCGTATATGCTCATCATCGGTGAAAAAGAAACCAAAGATCATACCGTTGCTGTAAGAAAAAAAGGAGAAGGTGATGTAGGCAGTATGGAACTGCATTTTTTTGTAAAAAAATTGCAGGAAGAATTTTATATTTACTAAAAATATGCAATATTATTTTAAAAACATTTTTTTTTATCTTCTAATAATTGGCTACGTTCTACAATTTGGGGGATGTAATAAAAAAAATGAACAAACACAAAAACAACTCAACGACAGAAAAAAAAATCCTGAAAAAGAACATTTTAAAAAGAAGCAACAACACAATCCAAAAATTAGTATAGATGATTTAGTGCAAGAATACATCCAAGGAATGGGTGATATGCAGCAAGCATGGTGGGGAGGTGAGCTTGAATTAAACGCTATTGCTGAAATCCTGAATTGTAACATCTATGTTTGGCAACATACATCAAACAATAGTTTTGAACCTATAAAATTCGAAATAAGTCCAAAAAAACAACAAACTAAAACTATCAATATATACTACGACGGTATTAATCATTATCAATATTTTATAGAACAAACTATTCAAGCAACAACCAAGCCTCAACCAATCGCTGGCGATGGTCATTGTATATTTCGGTCAGCATTGAGCGCAAAAGAAAAAAAACTGATAAATGATAATCAAAAAATTGCTGATTTACGCCAAAAAGTAGCTGAATATTTCCAAAAAAATAACATGGATGGCATCAAAACTCTGATTGAAATGGTAATGCATGCCAGTGATTATACATTAGCAAATGATGCCGCAAAATATTTCCCTTCTTCATTTGGACAAAAATTACTGAATCTATACAAACAAATAAAGACATAAAAATTTATAAAGTCCACTGCTTAAAAAATCATATAATTATAGGTTTACTTTGAGCTTTTTTGGTAAAAATTAAGAAATATTTGGGTAATCCTTTTTCTTTATAAAAACTAAAAATTTTTCACAGCCCTCTCACTCTAGCCCATGCTTCCCAAGAGTTTGTTTGCTTATTTTGAAATAAATCTTCATAAGGTTGGTAAGCATGGCAAATGGCAATGGCTAATGCATCGGAGGCGTCCATAGATTCAAATATAATATCTGTTTGGCAAATTTTTTGTGCCATAGCAGCTACTTGGGATTTAGTGGCATTTCCCTGACCTGTCAGAGATTTTTTTATTTTTGCAGGAGCATAAGTCTTCATAATAAGATTTTTTGCAACGGCCAAACCCCATATCAAACCTTGCACTCTGCCTAGTTGTAGCATAGACTGGGCATTTTTTCCGTAAAATGGATCTTCAATGGCAATATCTGTCACTAAAAAATCATTTAAAAGCTGAACTAAATTTTGATGAATCATACGCATCTTTTCATAAGCTGTTTTGTTTTTTTGTAAACGGACAATACCTTGTTTTTTCAGAGTAATCTTTTGATGATGGTATTGAATAATACCATAGCCTAAAATATGAGTTCCTGGATCTACTCCCAAAATCAGACGTGGATTTTGTATATGCATTTTATTTAAATTCATCATGTTTTTCATTTTTAATTACTACAAGCCATCATCAATAATTTCAATAATGATATTTTCTAAAACCAAAACTTATTTTATTTAAATTCATCATGTTTTTCATTTTTAATTACTACAAGCCATCATCAATAATTTCAATAATGATATTTTCTAAAACCAAAACTTATTTTTTTGCTTGTATTGGCTGTTTGATCTGCTTAGTAATGTTTAAAAAAATTTGAATCTTCATGACAACAGTTCAAAAAAAATAATCTGATGTATTTTAACAATGTCTTGAAAAGTGCTATCCTTGCATTAGCTTCATCCTTGCTCCTGAGTCTTATCATGGCAATTGCTAAAATGCTTGATCAAAATTTTCCTACTATATTCTTGGTCTTTTTTAGGAATATATTTGCTTTGTTACTTTTACTCCCTACCATAAAAAAAAAACATATACAGCTCAAAAAAATTCCATTCAAAAAATTACAGTTTATACGTGCTATACTATGTTTATGTGCTATGTTTTGTACTTATTATACTTATAGAAATCTACCCGTGGCTTTTGCTACTGCTTTCGGCATGACAGGTCCTTTTTTTACAACAATTTTATCTCTTTTGTTTTTTAAATACCCTATTCATAAAATTATGTGGATCAGTTTATTTTTAGGTTATTTTGGTGTAATACTAATGATCTGCCCTACAACTATAGTATTTTCTTGGGGAATTATTACATCTTTATTAGCAAATATATTAGTGGCCTGTAATATGCATATCACCAAAATTTTATCTAAAAAAATGCCTACTACAGCTATCATTTTTTATAATAATATTTTAGTGATAGGTTTCACCTCTTTTTTATGTATTCCTTATTGGCATACACTAAACAACAAAAATTGGCTGATTTTATGTTTGATTGGTTTTTTAGCTTATTTAAGAAATTTTACAAATATTCAATCGATTCGTTATACACATCCAGCTTTTATATCACCATTTGAATATAGTCGATTGTTGTTTGGTATAGGCATAGGTTGGTATTTTTTTCAAGAAGTGCCCGCGCTATACACGATCATCGGAGGTATGATCATTGTGTTTTCTTCTTATCTTTTGACATTTTGCAAAGAAAAAAAAATATTTTTGTAAAATTTTAAACTATATAAAAATGAAAAACATGCACTATAAAAAAGCATTCGCTACTTTTTTACTCACTTTTACAATTGCTTCCTGTAAAAAAAATTATGAAATTGATACAATCAAAGAAAAAAAACTAGAAGTCGTTATGATGAGCTCAGAAAAAAATGATACAGAAATAAATAAACTTATAGAAACACTCCAATATCAGAAAGAGTCCTTTAGACCATTCGAAGATTTTAGACATGAAAAAATACACAATGATGATACTTTGTGTATTGATGTGACCACCTGGATTTGTCCATCTTGTTGTCAAGACAGTAGTACTAAGTATAAAGAACAATACAAGCAAGATCTCAAAAACAACATAGTAGACAATTTGAAAAAAATCTACGAGATTTGGAGAGAAAACCCTAGCTCATTTACTTCTTTTTTAAAAAAATTTTTTTTAAAAAAAGAATCTCAAAAAACAATGTATCTATCATGGGCATGTTTAAGATGTGACTTATTAAGAGTAGCTTTAGATGAACACATCAATCAATTATTAAAATTTAATCCTAACGATCAGGAATACGATATGGAAAAAAATATTAATGAGAGTATAGAAGGTAAATACAATGATAGTAAGATCATCCAACAACATAGCAATCTAGGCTTTGAAAAACTAAAAGAGGAAAGTGTAAGTGATAGTAAGTGTAGCATTTTTGAAGAAAGTTTTTCTAAACCACAAGAAGATCAAATTCAGTCTACAAAAAAACAACAGAAGAACCACTTTGGATTAGAAAAAAATCAAAAAAATTTAAAACACAGTATAGATATATATTTGAATAACGATCAAAATAAAGAATTATCAGGAAATGATTTGCAAGAAATTCAAAATTCTTTGAAAAGGCATCAGGAAAAGTTAAATGAAGTTCAAGAAAAATTTAAAAATTTAAAAACAGGAACACTGAAAGATCTTGTGGAATTACAAATAAAAAGAGAATATAGGCAAGTTAGAATATACTCTCATATCAAAAAAATACTGCCATAAATTCTAAAAAAACGAATTATATTTCAATCTATATATTTATGAATAAAAAATTAACAAAAATAATCACGGTATTATCTTTAGTATTTGTGACTATTGGTTGTAAAAAAAAATATACAATACAAGAAAAAAAAATAATTCAAATACAAAATTCTTGGTGGAAAAAACTGTTATCTTCCTGTATAGACGATGAAAATATTGATGATAACAGTATTCATAATAATATAGATAGTAATAGTAAAAAATTAGGGCATGATAGTAATAGCAAACTACTACCAGTACCTAAAAACTATACGTATAAAAAAAGATTTATACATAAAAGTAATAAGTATCAACACCAAAATATGACTACAAAAATTAATAGTGCGCCGGGTAGTTATACAAAAGCTGAGTTTAATCAAAAAGCAAACTATGAAATTCCAGGTATAGAAAGCTATCAAAATTATAATGTAGAACTAAAAGAAAAGGGAATCATGGATCCAATAGAGCTACACAATTACGAAATAAGAATAATCAGAAATAATAAAAAAGAAAAGCAATATGAAGAAGTAGTATATATGCATCCATATAACAAACAAGTGCAAGAATTACCTAATATGAATGATTACGTAAATGATATCAAAGAAGAGCATCGAGAAAAAATTAAAAATAATATGTATGAAAAAATAAAAATAAATAAATATTATGATCCAATGAGTGAAGAAATTAGCGAAAATAAATATATTGATACAAACATTCCCTACCAGTCAAAAAAAAAAATGTATGATGTAAAAAAACACTAATTTACACAGTACAAATAATGTATAAGGCAGGAGTAATAATAAAAATATTACTCCTGCCTTTTTTTATTAATATTTTTTAGTATAATAAATTCCCTTCACACCCTTATTTTTGGTGTAATAACTCCACAACCAATTACTCAAAATAACCATTCTATTCCGTTTACCTCTTACAAACAATACATGAATAAAAAGCCAAGCCATCCAAGCCAATAAACCACTAAAACCTAAACCTTTGATAGGCAAATCAACAACAGCTTGATGTTCCGCCACAATAGCCATCATACCCTTATCAAAATACCGGAATTTTTTGAGCTGCTGATGCCTTAACAATCTCAATAAATTTTGTGCTAAAAGCTTTCCCTGTTGCATAGCCACAGGCGCTATCATAGGATATCCCTTTGGATATTTTATACCAACCATACAAGCAACATCCCCTACTGCAAAAATATTATCATAACCCTTCACCTGACTATATTCGTTAACTAGTAATCTACTATCTTTTACTACTTGATCAGAAAAACCCTTGATAATATTCCCTTTGACACCTGCAGCCCAAATAAAATTAGCTGTAGACAAAGTGGATCGATCATCAAAAATCACAGTTTTTCCATTATAACTCTGCACAAATTTTTTTAAGATTACCTGTATACCCAATTGCTCCAAATACCGCAGTGTTTTTTTTGAAGCCCTTTGCGACATAGTGTTCAAAATACGATCAGCACCTTCTATTAAAGAAATTTGCATGCGTGTAGTATCAATTTCTGGATATTGATGTGGCAATACATTTTTACGTAATTCCCCCAAAGCACCTGCAATTTCTACACCTGTAGGCCCACCTCCTACCACCACAAAATGCTGTAGAGAAGACAAAATGCCTGGATGATGAATAATAGTCGTCCTTTCTAAATTTTTTAACAAATGTTGCCTTAAATGCATTGCATCATTTAAGTTTTTCATGGGCAAACTATATTTGGCAATCAAAGCATTGTTAAAATAATTAGTTTTTGCTCCATTGGCAATCACCAAATAATCATATGTAAGCACCCCACTGGTAGTAGTTACCTTTCGGTTTGTAGGATCAATATATAATGCTTTAGCATGTCTAAAATAAAAATGAGGATATTGCTTAAGAATATCACGCAAAGGCTCTGCAACCGTATCAGGCGCTAAAGCACAAGTAGCTACTTGATACAACAAAGGTTGAAAAGTATGGTAATTATGCTTGTCTAACAGTACAATCTGTACAGAAGCATATTGACGACTCAATGTTTTCACCAATTGAATACCAGCAAAGCCACCTCCTATAATCACTATACGCGGATAAGGTGTATCTGGAATATGCAGAGATGAATAATGAGAAAACATAAAAAAATATGATTTTTGTAGAAAATTTTATGATGATAATACTTTTTGAATATGCTGTGTAAGATCAGCTACTTTTTGTACAACAAATGTCTGAGAACCTTCTTGTGCTTGTTGTAAATCAATCAAACAGTCAAAGGCAACCATTGCCAATAAATCTTGATAATCTTGTATACCAAACTGCTGCTGATAATTTTCAATACGTTGATTCAACTGCTGGGTCATTTTTCGTACTCTTGCTTCTTCTCCTACACCCACCTTCATAGGATATAGGCGGTCACATATTTTGATTTTGATCGAAAGTTCATTGATCATGCATGTTTTTTAATTGTGCTATGCACTCCTCTATTGTGACAATATAACTATTGATTTTTTTTAAATCTAAATTTTCTTGTGATAAAAACAACGATATAACTGATGCATCTGTTGTCTTTTCTTTAGAGAAATGCATAACGATAGATCTCAATTTTTTGTTTTCAGCTTCTAACTGAATATTTTTTTTTTTTTGTTGTACATAAGCCGCTGACAATGCATGTACTTTTTGCTTGAGCAACGCCAGCTGCGCATCCAAAATCATAAAACAACATTAAGCGGTACGTATGATAGCACCAAATTTTTGCGTAAGGCCCTGCATGATTTCTTGCATAATTTTTTCAATTATTTTTTCCTCCAACGTCCGATCTTTGGCTTGTAAAATAAAAGACAAAGTATATACTTTCTGATCATCCAATAAAGGCTTTCCTTGATAAATATCAACCACTTTAAATTTTTTGCAGTACATATGTTGCGTTTGATATAAATATTTTTGTATCGTTGCAAATGCAAGGTCTTTGGAAATAATGATCGATAAATCTCTTTTCACCCATGGATATTTTGATATCTGTTGATAAAAACAATTGGATGCACTTCTTGTGTGCAACGTCAACATCAAATCCCAATCAAAATGGGCATAAAAAACAGGCGTTTCAATTTGAAACTTTTCCACAAATGTAGACTCTACTCTTCCTAAAAAAACAACCGCTTGTCCACGATACATTATTTTGAGACTAGGATTTGTATAATATGCACTGTCAAAAATCATCTCTTCCTCATAAGTATGGTCTCCTAAAGTATAATGCAATACTTTAAAAACCATTTGTTTTAAATCTTTCCAGCATACTAATTTTGAAGTATGATCCCAAGATTTTTCCTTTGAACGGCCTGTTATCCACAAACCTAAACGTTTATTTTCTGTATATTTTTCTTGGTTTTGATTATATACCTTGCCTATTTCAAAAATTTTAACATCCTTTTGCTGTCTATGTACATTCCATGCCAATACCTCTAGTCCACCAAAAAGCAAATCTGTTTTTAAAAAATCAAAAACATCGGATAAAGGATTAGACACTTCAATTGGTTTTTGATCTGTACACATAGCATACTTTCGATGTGTAAAAGCATGGGTATATACTTCATAATAACCACTAGAAACAAACAATCGCTTGATTTGATTTTGTATACGATCATACTGTGATATTACATGGGGAATAGGTGTATGTTGCATAGCAATAGCAGGCAAGGGATCAAAATAATGATAGCCTATGATACGCATGATCTCTTCAATAATATCTATAGGACGTAGAATATCTACTCGATAAAGCGGCACGCGTACTGTACAACCATAAAAATCTTCCGCTTCTATTGTCATTTCTAATTTTTGCAAAATATGTTGGATAGTAGCCTTAGGCAGCTTATCTCCAATAGTATCTTGTATATACTGGTATGCAATCGTAATAGTCCGATCAGGAACAGGTGTAGAGTATATGTCTACCACGGGTTGATCAATTACTACACTAGCAAATTTTTCTAAAAGGTAAGCCACTCTTTCTAAAGCCATTACTACTGTATCAGGATCTGTACCACGTGCATAACGATAACGCTCAGGCGTATGCACAGTATGTTTTTGTAAAGTGTGCTGTGCCAGCACAGCAGGTATATAATAACTTAAAACTAACATCTGTTTCGTTTGATCGGTTATCTGCACACGAGTATGAATATCTATACCAATTAACAAAATAGGTCCATGATCATCTACAATAACATATTCTTGCCCTGTTAGTACTATTTTTTGACCTTGACTAGTAACAAAAATTGTATTTTCCTGTGCTTGTTTCACTACCATCTCACCTTGAATAGCCGTCATATCCAAAACAAATAAAGGCTGTCCTATTTCATATAAAACAAAAGAAAGCACAGCAGATAAAATATTTGAAGGATAAACATCTATGGCATGCAAATAATTTTGTAGCCATAAAGGAATTTGTTTTGATAGTATATCCATCCTAACCAACATGCTAGCAAGCCTTACACAGGCTTTTGTGTGTGTCACTATTGTATAGGGCATACTATCTGTAGAAGTCACTACAGATAATGTTTTTTTGTCAGGTAATTTATGAGTACAATCTAATAGAGCTGCCAATTCTCGGGCAATGCCTATATGCGAAAGGGCATCGGCCCTATTTGGAGTGGTTTCAATAGAGAGTACAATATCTGAAGGAATTGATAAATACTCTTTGAGTGGTGTTCCTTGAATACACATTGCTGGAAGAATCAAAATACCTTGAGAAAATAATTCTACTGCCTTGGGATAACCAATTTCTTCAGCACTACAAAGCATGCCGTAAGAATCAATACCTCGTATTTTAGTTTTTTTAATTTTCCATGGTTTGCCTTCTGTTGTATAAAGTATAGTGCCCATAGGCGCTACTACTACTTTTTGATGCAAAGCCACATTAGATGCACCACAGATGATAGATAATTGTTCATCTCCCACATCCACAGTGACAATTTTCAATCTATCTGCATTGGGATGAGGCATACAGCTAATAATTTTTCCGACAATAAGGCCCTGCCAATTACCTTTGATAGGTTGCCATGTCTGTAATGTACTTTCTAGGCCACTGTGGGTAAGCAAATCAGCAATAGCTGCAGGCGATTGTGTATAATGAATATACTGCTTGAGCCATTGAAGTGAAATTTTCATAGGAAGGTATAGTAGATTTTAAAAATAAAAATCAAAGGCTGTGAATCTAAAAAAATATTTTAGATAAACCTTTGATAATCATGCGCTATGATGAGGAAAACGCACAATACCATTTTTTTTTAATGTATGGGTAATCACAGCAGTATGAATAGTTTTGACTGCTTGTAAAGTACTCAAGTTTTGGGTGATAAAATTTTGTAAATTTTTTACATTTTGTGCAACTACATATAAATATAAATCCCATTTTCCCAATACTTGATAGCAAGTAATCACCTCTGTATATTTTTCCATATGCTGCTGTACAGTTTGTAGTGTATTTTGATGAAGATCATATAAAGACAACATCAAAATAGCGTGGGTATACAGTTGCATTTTTTCAATATCTAAAGATAGTGTATAATCTTTGATCAATCCTTTTTTTTCTAATCTACGTACCCTTTCTAAAGTAGCAGCTGGAGACATACCAATACTTTTGGATAGTTTAAGATTGGAAATATTGGACTTATGTTGTAAAATTTCAATAATTTGACGGTCTGTTGTGTCGTAATGATTACGCATAAAAAATTACAAATATTATTTGTGGAGTATACAAATTTTCATCCTCCTATTTTGAAGCCTTCTCTTTCAAAAAAATTACAACGCTGGAGTATAGTAACACTGCTAACCTTGTATAGCCTAATCTTAGCCGGCAGCATTGTACGCAGTACAGGAGCAGGCATGGGATGTCCAGACTGGCCGAAATGTTTTGGATGTTGGATACCGCCTACACAAGAATATCAATTGCCAACAAACTATCAAAACATTTTTCATGAAAAAAGAATTAAAAAAAGTAAAAAAATAGCCAAAATGATGTCTTATCTAGGTTTAAAACAAATAGCACAATCCATCACAAAAAAAAATCAACAACAACCACAAGCAATACCTTTTAACTTTGCAAAAGCTTGGACAGAGTATATCAACCGTATTTTAGGAATTTTTGTAGGTATTTGTATTACAATTGTTTGTGTATTGTCTTGGCCTTATCGAAATATTCGTTGGGTGGGTTTGTTAGTCTTGTGCTTGGTTATCTTACAAGGAGGATTAGGCGCATGGGTAGTAGCTACGCATCTTTTGGCAGGATTAGTGACATTGCATATGTTGATAGCTTTGCTCATCATTGCTTGTATGTTGTTGATTATCCATAGAAACCGTCCTTGCATTTTATTATCACATCGTTATAAGCCTTGGATAATTTTAAGCCTTTTATTAACAGGCATACAAATTTTTTGGGGAACTAAAGTCAGGGCTTTAGTTGATCAGATGCTTATAATACCTGACTGGAGAGCAACCCATTGTATCCTTACATTAGGCAATACTTTTTTATTTCATCGTTTTTTTTCTCTTATCATACTTGTGTGCAATGGCTACATTATTTTTCGATGTTTACAATTAAAACAATGGCGTAGTACTTATTGGGCTATTGCTCTTGGCTTTATGCTTGTATTAAATATTATTTTAGGTATGATTTTGGCTTACTGTCAATTACCAGTTTGGGCTCAACCCTTGCATTTGATGCTAACTACTTTATTTTTTAGTGTACAATGGTATGGTTTTTTGTCTTGCTCTTCCTCTCAACAATGATCATTTATCAAGGCAATTTTTAAAAAATAATATCACTGTTCTTTTTTCATATTTCGTAGTATGTTGATCATTTAATTGATATACTTTTCCTCTCCTATATTTGTTTTAATATTAAAAGTAACAATCAGCTCTAAAAATTTTACTTTGTCTAAATGTTTAAAAAAATAACAAGCACAACATGATAGTCTTTAAAAATTTGTTAATACAGTTGTCCTAAGTCTATTAAATTTAAAGTACCAAACATTTCTTTGACTAGTGCAAGGCCTACAAAAAAGTCAAATAAACTGATGCTATAAGACATAAAGTATTTGCTCCAATAGTAGAGTACATTTTTAAAAATTTTGACACAAAAATCAAAAGTATTATCCGTCTATTGACTAAAATAATAGCAACAGGAATAGGATATATAAAATAAAAATACAAGTACTCAACTTGATGGTTAAACAACATATGCTCCTTGCAGTTTTTCAAAAAATAATATTATTCATGCCAATTTAAGACTAACAAAAATCTAAAACATATATTTCATTTTTTTATGTTTTATAGTATAATTTCTAATTCTTTATGATTTCAAAAAAAAAAAATAGCTACACCCAAAAAAATGCCCTCATTGACTTATACCAATTATCACACCCTTACCATCGATCACTCATCATAGGCTTCACATTTCTATTATTATCAAGTATATGCACCATGTGCTTTCCCTACTTTATTAATATTTTAGTAAAAAGCATTGCCCAAGACAACTTTCCTATACTCTCCAAAATAAAAAATCACCTGCCTATTAACTGGAGAAACATACATCATATGCACTTTATAGGCTTTTTTTTATGTTTGATACTTATTTTACAAATAATTTTTTCTTGGCTAAAAGTTTATTGGCTTACAAAAACTAGTGAAAAAATTCTATCCCATATCCGCATTTGTTTACACCAAAAAATGCTCAAATTACCCATGATTTTTTTTGATAGCCAAAGACTAGGTGATTTGCATTCTCGTGTGTCAGCAGATGTTAGTATGTTATATAGTCTATTCTCTGGTACTTTTCCTGAATTACTACGACAGATCATTACCATTGCTATTACATTTTTATTTTTGGTGTGTAGTTTTTATCAGCTATGCTTTATTTTTCTTATCTGCTTTCCTTTCATGTATGTCGCTATGAAATACTTTGGTAGTATCATCAAACAAAAAAATTTAATCATACAACAATACTTAGGCCAAAGCAATGTGATTTTAGAAGAAAGTCTACAAACCATCACCACCGTCAAAAGCTTTACAAACGAAGCCTATGAAACAAAAAAATACCAAAAAACCATTCAAAAAATATTGACCTTTGCCTCAACCTATGCTTTTTGGCGGGCTATGTTTATTAGTACAATTATCTTTTTTGCTTTTGGTGCTATGATTGGTGTGATTTGGTATGGTACATGGTTGGTAGAAAATAATGCTATCGATATGGGAAAACTTTTTTCATTTGTATTTTACATTATTTTTCTCGTTGGTTCGTTGATGGGTATTGGCAGCTCTATGGCAGAGATACAAAAAGCAGGTGCTTCTGCAGAACGAATTATGGATATTTTAAAAGCCAAAGAAGAACAAATCCTCCAACAACATACCCACACAAAAAATATACCAATATTCCAAGGGCACATTGTTTTTGATAAAGTTTCTTTAACATATCCTACAAGGTCCTGTCAAAAATCTTTGCAAAATCTTTCTTTTGAGATATTACCAGGAGAAAAAGTAGCCTTTATAGGCGCTAGTGGCGCAGGAAAATCTTCTATTGTACAATTACTCTTAGGGCTTTACCCAATACAACAGGGAAATATTTTTATAGACAACAAAACAATACAAACTTATGACCTCTATACCATACGTCACAACATAGGATGGGTACCACAAGAAACATTGCTTTTGGGCGGCTCTATTCAAGAAAATATTGCCTATGGCAACATATATGCTACACAAGCAGACATTATCCAAGCAGCAAAACAAGCCAATGCATTAGATTTTATTCTTTCCTTTCCAAAGGGTTTTCAAACAATTGTAGGAGAAAGAGGAGTACAGCTTTCTGGCGGACAAAGACAAAGAATTGCCATTGCACGGGTCATTTTGAAAAATCCAACAATATTGATATTGGATGAAGCAACTAGTGCGCTAGATCAACAAAATGCCCAGAAAATATATGCAATAACCTCAAAATTGATGTATCAAAAAACAGTCATAATGATTACACATCAGCTGGCAACTATTCGCCACATGGACAAAATTTTTGTATTAGACAAAGGGCAATTAATTGCTGAAGGTAATCATGCAACGCTTATGCAAAGCAATAATATTTATCAAAAATTATTATCGAAAAATAACACCCCATAATCATAAACAACTAATGACAAACATAGACATCCTCATTTTTTGTATGCTGATATGGGGCTGCTGGATGGGGTATAGAAATGGTTTAATCGTAGAAATTTTTTTATGTATCAGTTTGCCAACAACCATTTTAATCAGTATTAAACTACAGATATTAATGCTACAGACCATTAGTTTAATACATTTTTTTAATCATCGTTTTTTTGGTTTTCTTTTTAGTTTTATGCTTTTTTTTATTTCCATTGTAGCCGTTTTTTTTCTGGGAAATATTTTACGAAAATTTCTGGGGGTTTTTTGGGGACGATATATTGACCAAATATTGGGCCTATTTTTAGGTATGCTCCGCTGGTTGGTTATGATTGCTGGTGGTATTTATGCAATACAACATTTCCATACATCATTTATCGAAACATACATACAACACACCTTACTGGCTTCTCCGATCCAAAAATTAATCCACTATATTGCATGGGTCATCACCAACTTTCAACCTTAATATAGTCCATCCTCAAATAGTAGTCTATAATAATCATCAACATGAAAAAAACATACTCTCCATTCGAATATATCTCTAAAGGGCAAGGAGAAACGATCCTTTTTTTACACGGCTTATTTGGGTCTCTTAGCAACTGGAAACCAATTGTAGACTATTTTTCTAAAACGCATCAAGTCATAGTACCTGTGTTACCGATCTATACAATACCAGTGAAAGAAGCAAATCTCAATGGTTTAACGCACCATATAGAGCAGTTCATTGCATATAAAAAAATTGATCGTTTTATTTTAGTCGGTAATTCCTTAGGAGGACATTTAGCTTTGATATATACACTAAAATTTCCTCAAAAAGTAAAAAAGCTTATTTTGACAGGAAGTTCAGGATTATTTGAAGCCGGTATGGGCAGTACTTTTCCGAGAAGAGGAAGTTATCATTACATCAAAGAAAAAGTAGAATATACATTCTATGATCCGCGTGTGATAGACAAAAAATTTGTGGATGATATCTTTAAAACAGTCAATGATATCATGAAAACAATCCGTATTGTAGCAGTAGCAAAATCAGCACAAAGGCATAATATGGCCACTGCTATCACTGCTATCACTGCGCCTACTTTGCTTATTTGGGGCCTAAATGATACTATTACACCACCAATGGTAGCCTATGAATTTAGTCGTTTAATACCACACACCACACTTCGATTTATTGATCAATGTTGTCATGCACCTATGATGGAACATCCTATACTCTTCAATAAAATATTAGAAAACTTCATCAGTCAATAGTAGTAGTGGTAATCTCTTCTTGTATCCCTTGTATTTTAAGGTATACCTTTACCAATACTTCTACATCTGCCAAACAATACTGTTGGATATCTTCCAATCTATTTTTTTGATAATAAAAAGCGTTTACTTGACTTCCATCCATAGCATATTTACTGGAAGGAATGTTAAAAATAGCTGCTAAAAGATCGAGTGAAGTAAAATTTTTTCTATCGCCAAACTTCCACATGTCCATTGTATCAATGTGTTTTATCTCCCAAGGCTTTTTTCCTTGTAAATTAAAAATTGAGGGGAGAGTAATATCATGCACCAACATCCTCCTACAGAGATAGGGAAAATCAAATTCTTTGCCATTGTGTGCACATAAATAAAGAAGCTTTTTGTTCTTTTCTACAAGTGATTTAAATTGTGTGAGTAATTTTTTTTCATCATGCCCGGAAAAAATTTTTGTGTAGAGTGTATATCGTTTGTCTACTTGTTGTTTGAGCATGCCCAAGGCAATAGTAATCACTTTACCAAACTCTGCATAAATTGCTGCTCTTTCAAAAAAAAAATCTGATACATTAACTGTAGGGTCTTTTGTCAGTTTTTCTGTTTTTTTTTTCCACAACACTTGTAATGCAGGAGATAGTTGCTCATAGTTGGCAGTTGCTGCCACTGTTTCAATATCTAAAAATAAAATGTTTTCTAAAGGATACATGCTACAAATAATAAAAACTATTGCAAAATAATAGGCATGATCAATAGCAAAAGTGTTTCTTCTTCCGCTTGTGTTGTAGGAAGTATTAAAGTAGCTTTAGAGGGGTCTATCATTTTTATTGTCAAAGTTTCATAGGGTACTACTTGCAACATTTGTATAAAAAATTTTACGTTGAAACCAATAGTAATAGCATCTCCTTCATGTTTACAAACAATTTCTTCGTGTGCCTCATTAAAAAAGTCTAAATCTTCTGCTGTAATATTAATTTTGTTTTTTTCTATCACCATTTTCATTTGGTGTGTAGATTTATTAGCATAAATTCCTATACGCTTGAGAGCACCCAATAAATCATGCTTGCCTACAATGCATTGGATAGTAGATGTTTGAGGAATGACGTTAGCATAATCAGGATACTGCTCATGAATAAGCTGGGTAATAATCGATACATCATCTACTGCCAAAGCAGCATATTTTTGATTGCATTGCATGGCAATATTTTCTTTTGTACTCTTAGCAATTAAAGAATGGATCAAATGACACACTTTTTTAGACAAAATCATTGCATCAATCGATCCGTTTGCTTGCATACCAGTGTATATATATTGCACTAATTTGTGACCATCAATCGCTACAAACATAATTTCACTTTGCTGACGCGTAATATACATCCCATTGAGTGCTGGCTTGAGTTCGTCATTGCTAATGGCTACCTGTGTGTAAGACAAAGCTTTTTGAAAAACTGCTGTCGGTATATGATGGGTTTCTGCCAAGTCGAGTACAATATCTTCTGGAAAATCTGTTGGATTTTCGCCTGCTAGTTTGTAATTTCCCTGATGTGCATGAATGGTCATACGATAGCTCTCTTCGTCAATATGTAATGTAATGGGTTGTTCTGAAATATTTTTTAAAGTGTCAAGCAACATACGCGCAGGCACTGCTATTTTTGCTTGGCTATTGATATCAACAGACATTTGTGTAGACAAAGTAGTTTGTATATCAGAGGCTGTAATTTTAAGCTGTTGGGGGGTAATTTCGAACAAAAAGTTTTCTAAAATAGGCATGATAGGATTAGTAGCAATGATGCTACTAACAGATGAGATCTTTTTGAACAAAGCACCAGAAGAGACCGTGAAGGTGATGTGTTTTTTATGCATGGGATAATAGCAAATTGAAAGAGAAATAAAATAATTAAATAAGAAAAAATAGTACTTTTTCAACAAAAAAACATATAGAATCTATAGAAAATATTTTGATCAACCATCCCTGCCCTGTCTTGACTAAAAAATACAAATCATCTGCAAAACCTGTTATCATAGACTTTATACCCTTTCAATACAAGCACCCAAAGTTTTTAATCTGATATCCAAAGCTTCATAACCTCTATCGATTTGATGTACATTATGAATAATGCTCTCGCCTTGTGCCGAAAGTGCCGCAATTAACAAGGCAACACCTGCTCTAATATCAGGAGAAGACATAGCAATGCCTCTCAACATAGATTGCCGGCCCAGCCCTATCACTGTAGCTCGATGCGGATCACACAAAATAATTTTAGCACCCATATCAATTAATTTATCAACAAAAAACAACCGACTTTCAAACATTTTTTGATGAATCAAAACTGTACCCGTAGCTTGAATCGCTGTCACGAGAAGGATACTCAGCAAATCTGGAGAACATCCTGGCCAAATAGCATCAGCAATTGTTAAAATACTTTGGTCAATATTCTTGATAATGGCATAATTTTTTTGTACTGGAATCGAAAGACTATCTTCTTCAACATTGCATTGAATAATAATGCCTAATTTTTCAAAAATTCTGGGTAATAAACCAAGCTGTGGAATGGCTACTTTTTGAATTGTAATGGCTGACATTGTCATTGCAGCAAGACCTATAAAACTGCCAATTTCTATCATGTCGGGCAATAGTGTATGTATAGTGCCTTCGAGTGCTTGGACCCCATTTATTTTTAAAAAATTAGATCCTATCCCTTCTATCTTTGCTCCCATCTGCACGAGCATTTTGCATAATTGCTGAATATAAGGCTCACAAGCAGCATGATAAAGTGTGGTAGTGCCTTTTGAAAAAACAGCGGCCATAATCATGTTGGCTGTGCCAGTTACTGAGGCTTCTTCTAATAAAATATCACTGCCTTTGAGTATAGATGTTTTCAAGACATAGCACCCAAGGTTACTATGATACGTGCAAATAATGCCCAGGGTTTGTAACCCTTCAAAATGCACGTGCAAACTTCTTCTGCCAATTTTATCCCCTCCAGGAGGCGGCACAATCACTTGCCGACAACGGACTAGTAAAGGGGCTATCAACATCACAGAGCCTCTTATTTTTTTGAATTTTTGGATAAAATCCGGCGTATTCATCGCCATAGAATCAATGTTTTTGGCATGGAATTGATAAGTGTTTTTAGCAATTTTTTTGGTTGATACGCCAAGCAGTGTGATCAATTCAATGAGATAATGCACATCGAGAATGTCGGGAACATTTTTGATAATTACCGGTTGATCTGTTAAAAGTGTAGCACAAATGACTTGTAGGGCTTCGTTTTTAGCGCCTTGTGGTTGTATTTTTCCGTGTAAAGGTTTTCCTCCTTGTATTTTAAAGATATCGGTCGGATTGTTCATGGGTTGCTATAAAAAAACAAGATAAATTTTCGGAGAAAAAATTCTTTTTACATCCGTTATTTTTTAATTAAAAAATAATATTTAGATTTTAATCTTATAAACAATAAAATAATTATATAATTCTTCACGATATCTTATTAAGCTATTAAAATATCGATGCTATGAAAAAACATTTTTTCTTTGTTTCTATTCTTATCGGATTATTTTCTTCATGTGCCAATTATAAAACGAAGGAACATATCATAAAACTAACGGATCATCATTTAGCCATTACAGGCAAGGGAGATCCTATCATCTATTTTTTGTCAAATTTCTTTAAAATTTCGATAGAAGAACAAAATTTGATTGATGCTATTTTTGAAGATTATCCTGAAGCTACAGATCAATACTTTCCAACATGAATGATGCATGGGATCAACTTGTGTATGATACAAGATGATGAAGATAGAGTCATTGCTGGATTGAATCTTTTAGTACAAAATGGCTTAGATATAAAACAGGCAATACTTTTTTGCATTGGGCTACTATCATGCATTGTCCTCAATTGGTACAGTGGTTAATTAACCAAGGCGTTGGGGTCACCGTAGAAAATTTGCATAGAAAAAAAGCTGTAGATATCGCTGAGGAAAATGGGTATTTAAAAATTGAAGAAATATTAACATCTATACCAATAGACTCGCACATAATTATTGAAAAAAGACCTTCACTTCAAAACACAGAAACCTTCAATAGTATGCCATGGAAAATATATTTTACGCCCAAAGATTATAGTTGTATCAATACAATCGTCTATCAAAGACACTGGGAAACAAATTTATCTACCAGTGGACCATTCATAATACCAGGCAGTGATAGTGATATCATGATAGGACAAGAAATCAAAGGTTTTTTTCTAGAACCCAAAGGACCATATACTACTGTTGCTAATCAGAATCAAAGAATACCCCCAGGAAGATACCAACTTGCTATTAATACAGAAGGCCAAAAAGGAGGCTTACGTGTTTTTAATGAAGCAGTATCTAAATATGGAAGAAATATTTTAATTCATTCTGGTAATTATCCTATTCAAACAGAAGGTTGTCTATTACCAGGAAATAAAAGAGGAACAGATAAAAAATATGGAGAAATGGTTTCAAAAAGTAGAGATCTTGTGAAAGAAATAGTAGAATGGTACAGAAAAACAAGCAATGAAGCTTCATTACTCATTTACGAACCAAATAAATAAACTATGCAAAAAGCTAAAATTGTAATCGCATATTTTATATGTGCAATATTTATAATCAAAAAATCATACACTACTACAAAAGAGAATATTGAAGAAATTAAAAAAAAATTAGTGCTTTTAGAAAAAAGAGCAAAACAATTAGAAAAATCTTACAAAAAGATTAGTTGTGTTAAAGGAAAAAAATCAAAAAAATTACAAAAAATGTATTTTCAAGCATTTCCTAAAAATTTTTTTGAACTAAATGGATTATTTGGTTATGAAAGCTTGGGCTTAGATGAAGCAAAAAAATATCCAAAATCACTTAAACAAAAATTATATTTCTATCATTGTAGCCATGGAAAAAAATATATAGATACCTTTTTTAATCTAGATGCCATAAAACAAGACAAATTTTTTAATCGATTAATTGATATTGGTTATGAGGGAACATGGGAAGCAGATTTAATCACTGAGTATCTTCTCTATCAAAGAGAAAAAGTAAAAAAAAATCTAAAAAAGTTTTGTAAAGTTTTATCCAAAAGGAGTGATAAAGTTATTGAAGGATTTTGGTTTTTTTACTTTGATGGTCATCATCCTCCTAAAAAAATCCCAGAAGATTTACAAAAAGTAAAAAATATAAACCCACGTATTTATCAATTAATGGAAAAGGCACTTAAAGAAACACACAAAGGAGCTTGTTGTGGAGGATAAGTTAAAAATATTGAATACTAATTTATATAACTGTTGAAAAATTTTAATAAAGTGCAAGCATCAAAAAATGACAACAGCACCTTAGAATAATCATCAAAATTTTTCCCCTTCCACAAAGGGTGAATAGTTGTATATTCATCCTTTATTTTTTCATAAGTTTCGTCGTTATGACACCC
>JAHDDH010000006.1 GCA_020629455.1 Cytophagales bacterium
ACCATCTCATCAAACCTTTTCACTATACTATAACCCCTCCTTTGAAAATAATCCTTCACCTCCACCACACAATCACCAGTAGCTAAAAAAAAATCTCCGCCCCAAGCACCCAAAGACTTCAAAGCCCCTGGATAATCCGTAAACAAACGGCCAATGCAAGGCTTGCACAATATTTTTTCCATCCTTGCCTCATGCTTTTGCATCAATATTTCAAAATCAGACAAAACATCACAAACGAGCATTGCCTGCGTCAAATTTGATATATACTGAATATCCTTTGATCCATAATTTTTTTTTCGAAACTGCTGTACAGCCTTTTCAGAAGATACTTTGTGCCCTGTATACACAAAAAATAAATGATCTGAAAACGTTGGATGAAAAGAAACAGCTGTATAAACAATCCCTTTTTGAGGACAGTTTTTGTAAAGAATTGGTCGTTGCATCTTTGTACAAGCAATATCATAGCCAGAACCATCAAAAAGTATATGCCATAACCTTAACGGATCTATTTGTACCCATTGTGCCAAATGATATACCAACGTCGCACTACTCCCTAAGCCCCATGCAGGAGAAAAGTTTTGGTCTGTACGCACATATACCCCATGGCGTATGCTCCAAAAGCCAGGCTGTAACTTCTGTATAGTAACAAATATTTTTTGTAGAAACTGAGCTTTTGCCATATCATTCGAAGACAAACATTCCAGGCTATTGGCATCATAAATTGCCTCAAACAACAAACGATTGTCATAAAATTGCTGCCAAACAATTTTGGGGAAATCAAATCGATCAAACGTTTTTTCTACCCACGGACGAACGGTAAAATTTTGTTGATAACACAAAGGCAAAGCCAAACCCACTGCCCCATCCATAATTAAATATTCTCCAGAAAGCAATAACTGACCATATGCTACTCTTGTTTTTACAAACAAGGCCTCTGCATTAAGAAACATTTTTTCTGATATAATCCTTCACCGCTTGTGTAGAAACTACTTGATTTTGAAAATAAACCATAGCCTTTTCTCTTTGTGCTAATGTAAGCTTATAGCAGCTCAAAAGATTATGCAAATGCATACGCATATGTCCCTGTTGAATTCCTGTAGTAATCAAAGCTGTAAGCGCACTAAAATGACTAGCCAAACCCACCGCTGCCATAATTTGCATCAAATCTATTGCATTAGGTTTTTGTAATAATCTCAAAGATGTCTCTACTAAAGGATGCAAACGTGTCATACCACCCACAACGCCGATCATTAAAGGCAATTTGAGCTGAACAGTGAATACATCCTCTTCTAAACTTACTTTTGTCAACCCTTGATAACATCCTTCTGCAGCTGCATAAACATGCACCGCTGTTTCTATCGCCCTACAATCATTTCCTGTCGCAAGGGCAAGGGCATCAATACCATTCAAAATACCTTTATTATGAGTAGCTGCACGATATATATCATGATGTGCAATATGCGTAGCCAAAGCAAATTTTTCAGCAAAAATAGGAGGTGCTATACCATGAATATATCCTAAATCTTTGATAGCACAAGATACACGACTAATGACCATACAATGAGGTGCATGATTGGAAAGAATACTCATAATAATTTCAAAAGCAATGCAAGGCCATTGGGCAGTGACATATATTTGACATGCTTTTGCCATAGCTTCTAAGCAAGTGTTGATAAAATTAGCACCCATGGCATCACATGTATCAAACGTAACATGTATTTGGTAGTAAAAACTGGCAATATTTTTTTTTTCTTTCAGTTGTATCGTCTGAATACCTCCACCTCTTTTTTTCATGTCCTCTGTAATGGACTGCGTAGCCTCAAGCATTTTTATTTTGATCCACTGCCAATGATCATATAATTTTTGTATATCTCCATACCAACGAAAATGGATTTGTCCTTCTTTTTGTGTACTGAGAACACTTGTTCGAAATCCTCCACGGGTATACCAAAATTTAGCTGCTTTGGCCAAAGCAGCCACCACAGAGCTCTCTTCTGTCACCAACGGCACGTGGTATATTTTCTGATTGATTAAAAAGTGAGGCGCTACACTATAAGGAAGTATGAAATTGGTCAATACATTCTCGCTCAATCCTTCCATATTTTTTTGGATATGCTCTTGTGGGTGTAGGCACTCTTGGATTTTTTTTTTGATATGATTTGCCTGGGGTAAATCTTTTAAAATCCATTGGATTTTTTTTTCTCTAGGCCATTTTGAAAAAGCAGGTAACATGATAATTATTGTATAGCATTTGCATCAATGGTCTTTTTTTACTTGAAAAAAATTTTTTGCCAAAGCCAAACCCTTAATTTCTAAAGTAAGATATTGACAAAGAGCTTTATATGAAATTTTTGCTTGTTGCAATAATTTGCCAGCCTGCCCGTAGATAGCAGGCATTTGAGATAAACCCATAAGATAGTATCCATCTAAAAAAGATTGTATACCGCCTGAAATGATCAACTTTTGACAATATACATGTGGCTCAAGCACTCCTTTTTGATAATTCAAAAAAGCAATCATTTCTTCTGAAGAATGGCCTATTTTCGCCAATGGTAAATATTGTTTTTGTTGTGCACGGCTACACCGCAATGTTTCTAACAAAGCAAAATTTGTTCCACCAAAACCAGCCAATTCGATCGCAGCCAAAGGCAATTGCAAAAGCTCCCTTAAACTTTTAGGACCAAAACCTTGCCCTACTTCTTTGATGATGACTGGATAATTGACCCACTGCAAAAATTTTTGAACTGTAAGCAAAGGCGATTGAGTAAATAAATTACCTTCTGGCTGTATAAACTCTTGTATAGGATTGATGTGAATGATTAGTCCGTCTGTGTTCAATTGTTGTATTATATGATTAATAGGCTGTATATTTTCTTTTTGAACAGCTTCTTCAATTTGTGCAATGCCTAGATTCGCAAAAAACAATATATCTTCCCCTAAAATAGGCCTCAAATCAAAATCTTTGAGATATTTTTCACTAGTCAATAAACTTCTACAAGAACCTAAACCCATACCCAAACCAAAATATTTACAAGCCTTTGCCAAACGTTGATTGATGGTAAAAGCAGCATCAGCACCTCCTGTCATACTTGAAATCCATAAAGGCCACCGCATCGATTTTTTGAGCCATATTTGCTGCATAGGTGCATGGTCTAATACATCTCTCAGATGCGATGCCAGCATTGGTTCGTAATAAAACCGTTCATCTTTCATCATATGATCTACTATGCTATGAGGTGCTAGCTGGATATGGACTGATTTTCTGTGACGAGTGAAAATTTTTTTAAAAAAAGACATAAGAAAACTAATACTGAAAAATAGAATGCAAAACTACGATATTGTTATTTTAAGCAATATTTTTTTACAAAAAATGTATATATTGTCAGATTTCATATAACTGCATGTCCTTGCTGCAAGCTCATACCTTTCTTTTTAAAATCTGTAACTCTAATCTTTTGATAATGCACTCACAAAAATTTTATCGTCTGATATACGCCCTGCCAATTATTTTTTGTTTGGCAAGCTGTAGTTTGTTTGGTAATAAAAAAAACGAAGCAGCTAAAATTATCTTTAGCAAGCCCAAAAATTTAAAAATCAAAGATCAAAAACTACTGGTAGATCCTTGTTTGGTAAAAATACCTGGAGGATCTTATGCTTCAGGTATACAAATGAGCAACGCACAAAAACCACAGACAAGACCAATCAAAAAAATACAGATATCCGAATTTTATGTCAATGCTACTTTGACAACCAATTTAGAATACCGTACGTACGTCCAAACATTACAAAAAGCCATTGACCAACCCCAAGATGCAAAACAGCCCGAAAAACCAACCAAAAAAGACACTCAAAAAACTACTCCTACACAAAACAACACCGTTGAACAAAAGTCTAAAAATCAAAAAAAAAGTCCCTTAAAAAAAGATCCTAAAAAAACTTACGAAGAAGCATTGCCTGATTTTACGGTTTGGAACAATAATTTTTCTTCTGACTATAATGACAAAGGCAATCGATATTTTTATGCCGAACAATACAGTCACTATCCTGTAGTAGGGGTCAGTTTTGTACAAGCAACTGCCTATTGTACATGGAAAACAACCTTATATCAAGCTACAGAAGAAGCATTTCAAGCCAAAAAAAGAAAAAGAACAGTGAGTAAAGAAGAAATTGTGACTAGAAAATATGCTTTGCCTACAGAAATTGAATGGGAATATGCCACAGCTGCCAATGATATGGATGTAGGACTGCCAAGAGAAAAAGCAAAAAGAATTTATCCATGGGATGGCAAATCTTTTGTCATTGACAGAGGTCCTCATTTAGGAATATACAAAGCTAACTTCAAAAAAGGACCTGGCAATTATGGTGAAATTGATGCTTATCCTACAGCACCAGTGATGAAATACCCAGCCAATGACTTTGGAATTTATGTAGGGGGTAACCTTCGAGAATGGACTTGTGATATCTATCGAGAAGATACATTGCTAGACACCAATGACTTGAACCCATGTCGTAAAGATGGTACACAAGATCCAGCAGCTAATTATGATCCGCAAAACTCATTGATTAATGATAAAGTAAGAGTCATCAAAGGGGCATCTTGGAGAGATAGTCCTTATTATCTACAAATGGCTACTAGAAGATACTGGAAAGAAGATGCTTCTTCTGCAGATATTGGGTTTAGATGCGTAATGCATTTCTAATTTTTCCTTTTTTTATTTTTTAACCAAACTTCTTTCTTTATGTTTAAGAAAGAAAAAAAATGGACTGTACTATCGTGTATACGTAGTACAGTCTACTTTTTTCTGTACTTCAACTTACGCCTGTTCTCACTTCTGCCCTTCCGGATCATTTATTTTTTTTCAGATATTCTATACTGCTGGGTTTGTTATATTTTGAAATACCGTAGAAAAGTCATCTGGTGTAATCTGCAAAAAGCTTTTCCAAACAAAACAGCATATGAAAAAAAAAAAATACTTCAACAATATTACCGTCACCTTTGTGATTTGACTTTAGAGTTTTTTAAAGCTCTTACCATTTCTAAAAAACAAATACGAAAAAGATGTGTTTTCAACAATGTATCGCTTTTGCACCGTTTGTATGCCCAAAAAAGGCATATTATCTTGGTTATGGCACATAATGGCAACTGGGAATGGGCTGGTAATAGCTTGATGCTTTTTACAAAATATCGCTTATGTGCGGTATATAAACCTTTGAAAAATTTATTTTTTGATAGAGTGTTGTATCAACTACGATCACGTTTTCATCGGAAAGCCATTCCTTTACAACGTATTTTCAAAACTATGCTACAGAATCAATCTGACCTTCAAGCAACTGTTTTTTTATTTGATCAATATCCAAGCAATCCTACAGGGGCTTTTTCCACTGAATTTCTACACCAAAAAACCCGTTTTTTTTTAGGACCTGCCAATATTGCCAAAAAACTCAACTACCCTGTGGTGTATGTACGCATTGATAAAAAAAAAAGAGGTTACTACACTATTGACTTATCTTTAATTGAAGAAAACCCACAAACATCCAACCCACAAAATATCATGATGGCTTGTGTACAAAAATTGACGCAAGATATCCAAAAAACACCCAGTGGCTGGCTTTGGTCACATAAAAGATGGAAAGATCAAATCAATTATCCAAATTAACACTGATTTACTTTTCCACATGCTTTATTACTTATATCCTTATTTAGAACGTATCATTCATATTCCTGGCTTAGGCTTGTGTCAGTATGTCTCTTTTCGTGCTTTTTTAGCGGCAGTATGTGCTCTTGGCATTAGTATTATAGGAGGAAAAAAAATGATTATGGTTTTTAAGAAATACCAAATCAATGAAAACATCCGTGATTTGGACTTGCAAGGACAAAATCAAAAAAAAAATATACCAACTATGGGAGGGGGTATTATCATCATGGCAATTATAATTCCCACAATATTATTTGCACCGCTACATAATGTATATATTTTTTTATCCTGTATAACGATACTTTGGATGGGTTTCTTAGGATTTTTAGATGACTATATCAAGGTGTTCAAAAATAAAAAAGCAGGATTAGCTGGTAAATTTAAAATTATAGGACAAGTAGGCTTGGGCATCATAGTAGGGCTTACGCTATACTATCATCCAGATGTATTAATCTATAATAATACTGATCCAACAATACATGAAGGTTATGCCAAGTCTATGCAAACAACGATTCCTTTTTTTAAGCACAATGCATTGGACTACGGTACTGTATTACACTTTATACCTTTGCCATATATTTGGATTTTTTATGTAGGAATTGTGATATTCATCATTACAGCTGTTTCAAATGGGGTCAACATGACAGATGGTCTAGACGGGTTAGCAGCAGGTACGTCTGTGGTAGTGAGCATTGCATTAGCTATTTTGGCTTATGCATCAGGACATTATTTTTTCTCACAGTCTCTCAACATCATGTATATACCCCATGCAGGGGAACTTGTGATTGTATGTACAGCCATGGCTAGTGCTTGTATAGGTTTTTTATGGCATAATACTTATCCTGCAGCCATATTTATGGGTGATACTGGCAGCCTTACTTTGGGGGGACTGATTGGCATGATTGCTTTGGCTATAAAAAAAGAACTGCTCTTGCCTTTATTGTGTGGTATTTTTTTTATTGAGAGTTGCTCTGTAATTTTGCAAGTCTTTTATTTTCAATACACCAAAAAAAGAAGAGGTATTGGCAAAAGATTATGGTTGATGGCTCCCCTCCATCATCACTATCAAAAAAAAAAATATCACGAAGCAAAAATCGTTACACGCTTTGTCATCATTAATATTTTACTCGCTATATTCACCTTTATCACGTTAAAAATTCGCTAATCATCTAATTTTTTATGCAAACATCTTTCAAAATTTTTTTCTGGACCCTTTGTATATGTCATAGCATCAATGCTAATACAGAGCCTAAAGCCATTTTAGCAGATAAAATATTATATAAAATAGGAGATGAAATCATCACCCACACTGCTATAGAAACGGCTTTTCAAGCATCAAAAAACAACGATAGACAATCCATAATCCAAGAAATAATCTCTCAAAAAATATTACTTGCAGAAGCTAAAAAAAAAAATATCCCTCTTACTAAACAAGTCATAGAAAGTCATGTACAAATGCGGCTAGAGCATATGCTCAAACAAACAGGCTCTGAAGAGACCCTCACAGACTATTGCCAAGAATCTATGTATGCTATCAAAAAACAACTATATGAAAATTGTAAGGAACAGCTGTTGATAGAAAAAATGCAAAACGAAATCACAGCAGCAATTACTTTACAACCAGCAGAGGTGAAAAATTATTATCATACCCTTTCGGAAGAAACATTAGCATGGATCCCCATGAAAATACACTATACAGTGTATGCTATACCTTATCCTGGTGCTTTAGAAACATATAAACAATATGCACACACTACTTTACTAGCAATGAAAAAAAAAATATTGCAGGGAGAAAATTTTGCTACAGTTGCTCAAAACTACTCTTTCGAAGATTCTTATGGTAAACCATATTATACAGCACCTGATGATGGAATACTTGAAGCATTGGAAGAAAGCTATGCAAATGTTTTGCGTACACTATCACCAGGAGAACTTTCAAATATATTGGAAAATAAAAAAGGATTTTATTTGATACAGCTATTAGAAAGAAAACAGTCAAAAGTACTACACCAACATATTTTTATACCCCATCAAGGTATCTGCCAAACAGACCGCTTGCAAGGCCTCTACCGTTTTCGCCAAACACTTTTAAACAAAAAAAAACAACTCACCAGCCAAACCATTGACACAGCAGCACAGGAAAAACATCTGAAATACAAAAAAAAAAAAGGGCACCTCTATAAATTATTAGACAGTGACTATGAAAAACAACGGTATTGCAAAAGTATTACAGACGAATCTTTATGTCAAACAGTTGATACATCACAAGGAGAAAAAAAACAATTGGGTACTCTATTAATGGCTATGTCAGTAGGCGAAATTACCTTACCTCTTATAGTAGAAGGTGAAACAAACAAGCAAGTACAAATTATCTGCTTAGAAAAAAAAATACCAGCACATCGTATTAATTATACAGATGATTACACCCTGCTCTATCAAAAAGCATGGATCGCAAAAAAAGAAAAAATATTACAAGAATTTATCAAAAAAAAAATCCATGAATACCAACTTTCGTACTGATGTTGCTCAAAAAATTGCCCGAGATTTACTATCTATAGGAGCAATCAAAATTAACACTCATAACTACTTTCAATGGTCTTCTGGTATTGCATCTCCTATTTACTGTGATAATAGAACCTTACTTTCATACCCTACAATACGCAACTATATCAAAAAAAACCTAATAGCTTGTATTCAAAAAAATTTTGAAAAAGACGCATTAGAAGCTATTGCAGGAGTTGCTACTGCGGGCATATCGCATGGTACTTTAGTAGCTGATGTATTGGATTTACCTTTTTATTACGTCCGCAATCAGCCTAAAAAACATGGCTTAAAAAATAATATCGAAGGAAAAGAAATTGTCCCTCACCAAAAAATATTGGTCATTGAAGATCTTATCTCTACAGGCAATAGTGCTTTTAATGCTTGTAAAAGTTTACAAGCTGCAGGCGCAACAGTGCTAGGAGTGGTTACAATTATCAACTATGGCTTAGCAATCAGTAAAGAAAAATTTGCAACAGCTAATATTCCATTATATAGCCTATCAAATTTTGACATCCTCATCCAACAAGCCATTGCCACCACACATATTCTTCCGAAAGCTTGCGAGCAGCTCAAAAAATGGCGTCAAGACTTATCTTTATCATGATCATTGCCTATAATTGACGATAAAGTTTCATTTTTTTCTAGGTTATCCAACATACTTTTAGCTAAATATTTAATTTTCTCTTTAGTTTCTGCATAAACCAACGCATACCTTTTGGTTGCTTCCCGCATATGCTGCATTTCTTGATCAATCTTGTCTTTTGATTGATCTCTATACTGCGCAGTCTCTTGTCGTATTTTTTCTTCATCAATTTTCGCCTGTTGTAAAATTAAGGAAGCTTCTTTTTTTGCTTGACCAATCATTTGGTTTTGTGTGGCTTCTATATTTTGTATAGCATACAAGAGCTTATTCTCAATAGCCTGTAACTTTTCTATAGTGATTTGTTTTTTTTTTATGGTTTCTTGCAATTGATTATTTTCTATCAGTATTTTTTTCCAAGCTTCTGATAACATATGTAAAAAATGAGTTACTTCTTTAGGATGATATCCGCGCCATTTTTTTTTGAATTTTTTCTTGCGGATGTCGATAGGGGTAATCATATAATCTTAATTAAAAATTTTTTTCTGATTTAGTATACTTTGGTATCGTCTAGCCTTTTGGTTATGTGCTTGCAATGTTTTTGAAAAATAATGCATACCAGAAAAGTCTTCTTTAGCAGAAAAATACAAATAAAGATGCTTTTTAAAATGTAGCACAGCCTCTATAGCCTTCACAGAAGGCATGCGAATAGGCCCTGGAGGTAATCCTTTATGAAGATAAGTATTGTAGAGAGATGGAATTTTTTGATGCTTATATAACAAACGTTTACACGTAAAATCTTGCATAGCATATCGCAGCGTAGGACAAGCCTGTAAAGGAATACCTCTTTTAAGCCGATTTATAAACACACCCGCTATCATTGCATATTCTTGTACTTGATTGGTTTCTTCTTCTACAATCGAAGCCAGTATACTCACTTGAATAGGCGTTAATCCTATACTTTGAGCCTGCAACCGACGCTCAGCATTCCAAAACTGCTGATAATACGTATAAATTTTGATGAATATCTGCTCTGCACTGTATGTCCAATATACTTGATAAGTATTAGGAATAAACATGGCTTTTACTGTGTGTGAATCAAAATGATACTGAGATAAAAAATTTTCATCCTGTAAAAGAGTCAGTAACTGATGCGAAGAGATTCCTATATTTTTCGTCAATTTTTTGACCAACTCAGGTAATGTTCTTACACTATGAAAAGTAATATTCACAGGATGCTGCTTACCAGACCTCAACAAACGGACCATCGCTAAATTATGCATACCTTGCTTCAAAAAATAATACCCTGGCTTGATTTTTTGATCCAACTTCATCCAGCGCGCCAAAAGGCTAAAAGACAAAAGATGATGAACAATCTTTTCTTTCTGTAGCTTTTTTTGTAGTTGTTGAAATGTTGAGTGATAAGGAATTACAAAAAACCGATCTTTTTGATGTACCAAAATATTTGGCTGATATAATACCTGATAGAAGTATAATGAAAAAGTAGTACATAACACAGAAAAAAAAACAATTCCTATAATTTTTTTTTTAATTTTAAGCATTTGAAAAATTTTTGAATGCTTGTATACTCGTTGTTACACATGCTGTATGAAAAATAGACTGACCTGCTACCAAAACATCTGCACCTGCTTCCAAAAGTAATGCCACATGATCTAAAGTAATACCACCATCCACAGATAATTTTACACTTTTGTTTATTCTTTTACGCATCTGATCTAAAACCTGTAATTTCTTAAACATTGTTGGTATAAATTTTTGTCCTCCAAAACCAGGATTGACAGACATCATACAGACAAGATCTACATAAGGCAAAATATCTTCTAAAAATGACACTGGTGTATGTGGATTAATCGCCACGCCTGCCTGACATCCTAACGTACGAATTTGTTCCACTGTACGATGCAAATGCGTACAAGTTTCATAATGTATTGTAATCATTTGAGCACCTGCTTGTGCAAATGCTTCCAGATAACGTTCGGGTTGTACAATCATCAAATGTACATCTAAAAATTTTTGTGTGCAGGATGCAATTTTTTGTACAATAGGTAGTCCAAAAGATATATTTGGTACAAACATACCATCCATTACATCAAGGTGTATCCAATCTGCAGCACTTTGGTTGAGCAAGTCGATTATTTTTTTTAAATGAAGAAAGTCTGCAGAAAGTATGGAAGGGGATAAAATCATAAATACTTTTAATAAAAAAGAAAAAATTTGACAAAAAACACGCTTATCATATTTTTTTTATTTTCATGATTTAATCAAATTTTTTTATAAAATTAAAAGATATTATAATTAATACTACACCTATGCTTTACTTTAAAAAATATGTCTTTATACTCATCATATGTATGTCTTTTACCCATTGTATAAACATTACACGTATAAGTTCTAGTACAAACATTGATTTAAGTGGCGATTGGAATGATACTGATGCTCGATTGGTAGCAGAAGCCCTAGCAAAAGATATCTTGCAGCATCATTGGCTCACAGATTATAAAAATACACATCAACAACAAAAGCCTGTCATCATTGTTGGGGATATTTATAATAAAACACATGAACATATTGCTGCAGAAATTTTTATCAAACATATAGAAAAAGCTGTAATCAATGCACAAGCTTTTCGCATCGTAGCCAATGGCATCTTTCGAGAAAAACTACAACAAGAAAAAAAAAACATAGCAGGCTATGTATCGGTAGATACACAACAAAAAGTAGGCCAAACACTAGGGGCAAATTTTATGCTTTTAGGGAGTATCCATAGTATTGTGGATATGAAAAAAAAAAAAAAAGTCATTTTTTACCAAGTGGATCTAGAACTTATCCATCTTGACACCAATGAAAAAGTGTGGATTGGAGAAAAAAAAATCAAAAAATACCAGCAATAGAATACTATGCCAGACAACTTTAAAGTCATTTTATATCTGATCATGGGCATCTCCTATCTTATCTTAAGACAGTATAAAAAAAATGAAGTAAGAGAACAAAAAAGTAGCCCACACAAAAAAAAACGTCCTGCTTCTTGGCGAGATCTACTGGAAGAAACAAAGGAAAAAAACAAACCACCTACGGCACAAAAAAAAAATACACAGCATAAAAAAATATTCTCAATACCTTCTATACCCATCAAAAATATACAGTCACCTTCACCTGGAATATCTACTCCGATAAAGCAAAAGAAAAATAATACGGTTAAAAAAAAATTTTCAGATCAATGCCTAAAAAAATCCATGGTCATACATGAAATATTAAATTCTTGTAAAGGTTTATGAAAATTATTTAGTTGGCTAAAGCCTTCGTAGGATTGAATAATTATAAATTTGTTGAGTTCTTTTTCTAGTTCTAAATAATTTTTTTCGAAAGCGTATTTCAAAAAAACACCATTTTTCTATAATGATTGTTCTTTTCGATAGAAGATTGTCTTTTTAAACTTGAAAATTTCTATAAAAATAAACTTAAGGCTGCTATAATGAATTTATTTATGAAAACTAAAATTTTAGAATACTGTTATATGAAATGTTGTAAAATTTTTTGACTTTCGTTGCCAAAGAGCTTGCAAAAAAAGATATCAATTTTTGAATCTAGATATTTGTTGCTGTAGTACTTGAAAATAGGGTGTTGTATCTTCAATGGGAATATTGCTACTGAAATAGTTTTTAAAAAATTTCTAATTTAAATAACGGTAAATTCAATACGAATTGAAAAAAAGCGCCTATAATACATTTTAAAAATATATCATAGGCTTAATTATTATGTAAATATTTTAAAATATTTTGCAACAAGATTTTTTATTATTCTTCTTATTAAATACACTGTTGTCATTTTTATTTATTTGTATATTTTTTTTCTTGGATTATTATAAATATAAAAAGACGAACGACTATCTTCATTATTTTTATTGTTATTATCATTTTTTGTTGTGTATACAGTCTTACTTGAATCTACTTCATTAAATTTCATTTTAAATTCTTGTTGCTTATTCATTTTTTCTCTTTTTTTCTTTGTCATGTTATCACTTTTTCTTTGGTGATAATAATCATCATTTTCATTTGAATTTTTATCCTCTTTAGGATCTGATCCTACTTTTTTGTTCTTAAACAAATCAAAAACTTGATTTTTGAGCAATATCGTATCGTGTGCAACTTGATATGTTTCTAGCCATTGTGGGTCTACAAAAATACCACAATCTTGATTTTTATTATCTATATTTTCTAGGTTTTTCTTTAAATTTTTTAGTTGGCACTCATTATCTTCATATTTTTCAAATGTTGTCCCTTTGCCAAGCTTCTTGCCCAAAGCATTTATCGTCTCATCTCTTTGACGTGGCACTATTTTGTCTTTCCTGAGTAAATTTCCTATATTGTCCTGTATAGAAACTGCTTCTGATTGATTCACTACTTCTTTGCTTTCGCCGTATAAGGGTGTTTTAGTTCTTTGTATTTCTTTTCATTCCCATCACCCACCCACACTTTTTCTCCATTTTTTGTATTGTTTTTTTACTACAATTAATAAAAAAAATAGTGACAAATAAATTTTTATGATATAAAAAAATTATGATTGCAAATCAACTGATTTTTTTATTATTATTCACACTTCATCTGCGGAAAAAAAATCACCTCTTGTATAGAAGGCATATTCGTCATAATCATAGCCAAACGATCAATCCCCATACCCAAACCAGCCGTAGGAGGCATACCATAGGAAAGCGCTCGCAAAAAATCTTCATCCAATACCATGGCTTCTTGATCACCGCGCTTAGCGTAAGACAACTGCTCTTCAAAACGTTTTCTTTGCTCAACAGGATCATTCAACTCAGAAAAAGCATTACAAATTTCCTTTCCATTGCAAATTACCTCAAAACGTTCTACCAAACTTGGATTATCTGCATGCTGCTTTGCCAAAGGAGACATCTCCACAGGGTAATCTGTAATAAACGTAGGTTGTATAAGATATGGTTCACATTTTTTTCCAAAAATCTCATCTATAATTTTTCCCTTATGTGCCGATGCATCCAAAGAAATATCCAATTGCTTGGCAACCCCTCTTAAAGCTTCCTCATCCATTGAACGAATGTCTATCTTGGTAAAATGCTCAATCACTTCAAACATCGTAAAACGCTGCCAAGGCTTTTTAAAATCAATCACATGTGCCCCTACATTTACTTGCGTACTACTATGTAAATTGTAGGCAATTTTTTCCACCAAATCTTCCACAAAATGCATCATCCAATGGTAGTTTTTATATGCTACATAAATTTCTACTTGTGTAAACTCAGGATTATGAAATCGAGACATACCTTCATTACGAAAATCTTTGGCAAACTCATATACCCCCTCATACCCTCCTACAATCAAACGCTTTAAATACAACTCATTGGCAATACGTAAATATAACGGCATATCCAATGTATGATGATGTGTTTTAAACGGACGTGCCGTAGCCCCACCATACACCGGTTGTAAAATAGGTGTTTCAACCTCTAAATACCCCTGTTGATCAAAATATCCCCGAATAGTTTGTATCATTTTTGATCTTTGTTTAAATACATGCTTGACCTCAGGATTTACAATCAAATCTACATAACGTTGCCGATAACGGTGTTCTGGATTAGAAAAACGATCAAAAGTAACATCATCTTTAGTTTTTACGATTGGCAAAGGTGCTAATGATTTTGTTAATAAAATAAAATATTTTACGTTGATTGAAATTTCCCCCACTTTAGTGGTAAATACATTTCCATGCACGCCTATAATGTCTCCAATATCTAATAGTTTTTTAAATACTGTATTGTATAAAGTTTTGTCTTCTTCAGGACAAATTTGATCTCTCTTAATATAAAGCTGAATTTTTCCATGTGCATCTTGTAACTCTGCAAACGCAGCAGAACCCATCATCCGATAATTCATCAACCGGCCTGCTATCTTAATTTGCTGAAATTTTTCTGGAGCATTTTTAAAATTTTGAATAATAGCTACAGTAGTAGTATTCGTCAAAAAATGTACCGAAGGATAAGGAGAAATCCCTAGTTTTTCTAAACCTGCTTTTTTTTCAAGCCGGATGGCTACTTGTTTGTTTTGTGTTGGATACATGTAAAAAAATTGAATGAAAAAATGAATATAATGCCAAGTACAACAGTTAAAAATTAACAGGTTATAAAACCTTTTCCATTTTTATAATAAATAACATGCCTATACTATACAAGGTCTAATCTTGAGGGCGCTTCCATCATTACATCTCTTCCCTGATGATTTTTTGGAAAAGGAATAAAATCTCGAATCGTATGAGTGCCTTGCATCGTTGCACAAAGCCTGTCTAACCCTATGGCAATACCACCATGCGGTGGCGCACCATATTGCAATGCGTTTAAAAAAAAACCAAACTGCTGTTGCATGGTTTTCGGTGTAAAACCCAAAAGCTGCAATATTTTTTCTTGAAGCTGTTTTTGGTGTATTCGGATAGACCCTCCACCAATTTCTACCCCATTGATTACCAGGTCATATGCCTGTGCTTTAACTTTTTCAGGATATAAATCTAATTGACCCCAACCTTCTTCTGGTAATTGAGGAGCTGTAAAAGGATGATGCATAGCAGTATACTTTTGTACATCACCATCCCAATGTAAAAGCGGAAAATCAGTAATCCAAACTGGAATAAAATCCTGTAGTGGTAATGATTGCGCGTCTATTTTATTTTGAATGACTATTTGACGTAACATAGCCAAAGCATCTTGTGTTGGTTGATCGTCTCCTGCCAATATACAAACCAAATGTCCAGGTTTTGCTTGTATAGTTTGTAAAAATGCTTGAAGTTGCGCTGATGTAAAAAATCGATTGATAGAAGATACAATAGTGTTGTCTTTTTTGTATTTAATATATACCAAACGACTACCCACCACAGGATGAAATTTTTGAAGTGCACCTTTGAGCTGATCTATTTTTTTACGTGTGTACATCCCATCTAAATCATCTACTATAATACCTTTGATATGAGTTTGATTTTTCCACAGTGGAAAATCATTAGGAGGTATTGCTTGCTTCAAGTCAAAGAAAGGCATACCCCATCGCAAATCTGGTTTATCAGTGCCATACTGTTGTATTGCCTGTGTGTAAGGCATACGCTTAAATTTTGGTAAAGTAATATTTTTTGTTTGTTGAAAAATTGTTTTGATCAACTGTTCAAACAAAACCAAAATATCTTCTTGTTCTATAAATGCCATCTCACAATCAATTTGTGTGAACTCAGGCTGCCGATCAGCCCGTAGATCTTCATCACGGAAACATTTTGCTATTTGATAATAGCGATCAAAACCTGCCACCATCAACAATTGTTTTAACATTTGTGGCGACTGAGGCAAGGCATAAAAATGTTCTTCCAATTGCCGTGCAGGCACTAAAAAATCTCTAGCACCTTCAGGCGTTGATTTGATCAAATGCGGAGTTTCTAAATGTAAAAATTGATGTTGATCTAAAAATTGATGGACAGATTGTATCACCTGATGTTTCAATCGGAGATAATCTTGTAAGGTTTTGCGACGCAAATCCAAATAACGATATTGCATACGCAAGCTTTCACTCACTGCTTGTTTGTCATGAATGGGAAATGGTAATAAAGTCGCATGGTTTAATATATTTATAGACTCAATACTGACTTCAATATCTCCTGTAGGAATATTTTTATTTTTAGAAGCGCGTTCGATCACTTGACCCTTCACTTGAATCACTGTTTCTCTAGAAAGTGTTTTGATAGCTTGGATCACATTGACGGAATTTTTATCTTTTTCAGCAACAAGCTGAGTAATACCGTAATGATCTCTTAAATCAATCCAAAGAATAGTGCCTTTATCTCGAATATTTTGGACCCATCCACAGAGGATAACATTTTGATGAAGGTGTTGGCTATTAAGCGCATGACAAGTATGTGTTCTTAACATAGAAGGACCAAATAAGGATAGTGCATAAGTTGAAAGTGCGACAAAATTACTAAAATCACCTGACCTATTTTTTTAAATTATGGATCATTCAAGGATATGGCAACAGTCCATGCAAGATTATGAGACTTACTTGCATTTAATTAGGGGTTTATCTCCACACACAGTGATGGCCTACTTACAAGATTTAAAAAAATTGTATGATTTCTTTGTGTACGAAAATACCCAATACCAAAAAAAATTGCCCGTACCCTTTGCCATCACGTCAACAGATATCCAACAATTCTTACAATATCTATACCGCCTAGGCATACAGCCCAGCAGTCAAGCACGTATGATCTCTTCTTTAAAATGCTATTATCAATACTTATTTGAAAATAAAAAAATACAAAAACATCCTTTACAATCAATTGTACAGCCACATACCACGCAATACCTACCACATATTTTAGCGATTCATGAAATCGAAAAAATGTTGTCCAGTATTGATCTAAAAAAAACAAACGGATTTAGAAACCTAGCCATCCTTGAAATTCTATATAGCACAGGCATGCGAGTATCTGAATTGACACAAATACAGATATCAGATATTTATTTAAAAGAAAAATGCGTCAAAATTTTGGGAAAAGGCAATAAAGAACGTATAGGGCTATTGGGTAGTAAGGCTATAGAAGCCATCAAAGCTTACATAAACAGTAGTCAAAAAATACGTGCACAGAGCAATAAAGGAAGCTATTTATTACTGAATAATAGAAAACAGCCGCTTACACGCATAATGATTTTTATGATCATCAAAAAAATAGCCCTGCAAGTAGGCATTCAAAAGTCAGTAAGTCCACACACCTTTCGACATTCTTTTGCAACACATTTACTGGAAGCAGGTGCTGATTTACGGGCAGTGCAACTGTTGTTGGGACATAGTGCCATCACAACAACGGAAATCTATACACATCTAGATACAACCTATCTGAAAGAAACCGTCAAAACTTATCATCCAAGGAGCAGTTGTAATTTGCCGCTCAAATAATGATACCATCAATCGTTTGCTTGATAATCTACTCTTGACAAAGAACAAACAAAATGAATTTGTTATGTGCTTGCCAATAAATTTAATTTCCAAACCTGTCTACTGAAAACTCTTTTTATTAAAAAAAATAATGGCATTAATTTTCCATGAAAAAATTGCCCTACACAAATATTTTTGATAACTGATTTCACCATTTTTTTAACTGCGTGACTGATGATATACTTTGAGATATTAGAACAATGATGTACATGACTTTTTCAAATCATCTTAGCAACAAAAAATAGCCTATACACTATTTTCAATTGATTTTTATATTGTTTAGCTATGCTTTAATACTCGTCTTCGTTGAAAAAAAAATCATCTTTGGTAGGATATTCTGGCCAAAGTTCTTCAGGGCTTTCATAGATAGTATGGTCATCATCCATGTTTTCTAAATTTTCTATCACTGCTGCAGGCAATCCTGATCGATGGGCATATTCTATCAATTCTTGTTTAGTGGCAGGGAATGGGGCATCATCTAGGTAAGATATGAGCTCGAGTGTCCAATACATAATAAAAAATTATAAAAAATACTGGGTTAAATTCTTTTTGTAATTGACAGCATCGTCAATATTTCAGGGATTTTTGAAAAAAGAGAGCAAATATATCATTTTCAATGCATTTTTTTTGTTAAAAAAAAATGACATATTTGTATCCTTATAAAGGCAAATCGGTATGAATAGTCTCCTATTGAATCCTCCAGGTCTGGAAAGAAGCAAAGGTAAGATGGTTGTAGCAGTTCGATACTTGATTTGCCTTTTTTTATACCTTTCTCATTCATCACTTCCTATTTTTTATCCTAAAAACATCCTATGTTATTTTTTCTAGACTCAGCTTGCATAGCAGAAATCGAAGAAGCCAAAGCATTAGGGATTTTGGATGGCGTTACTACCAATCCTTCTTTATTAGCCAAAGAAAATATCCCTCAAGCAGCCATTTATGATCATTATAAAAAAATATGCGCCATTGTAGATGATAATGTAAGTGCTGAAGTTATTTCTACAGACGTAACAGGTATGCTTCAAGAAGCCCATGCACTGGCAGCGATTGATGCCAAAATTGTAGTAAAAATTCCTATGACAAAATCTGGCTTACAGGTCATCCACAAACTTCAAGCAGATGGCATTCGTACCAATTGTACACTAGTTTTTTCTGCTGGACAGGCTATTTTAGCAGCAAAAGCCGGAGCTTCTTATATTTCTCCATTCATTGGCAGGCTCGATGATTTATCAACCGATGGCTCACAGCTAATACAACAGCTGAGTATTATTTTTCAAAAAAATTATTTCAACACACAAATTTTAGCCGCTTCTATCCGACATCCTATGCACATCATACAATGCGCGCAGCAAGGGGTTGATGTGATTACTTGCCCTTTGTCTGTGATCAAAAAAATGATCCATCATCCACTGACAGATAGCGGCTTACAAACTTTTTTAGCAGATTACCGCGCGGCTTTTCCACAACAAGCCTTATAGGGAGAGTTCATTAATGATATGTCCTCCCCTATTGTCCATCTACAGCATGCCAATATTGCACCCACTAAAAAAATAATTCTTCAAGATGTTTCTTTTGAAATATGGCCTGGTGATTTTATTTTTTTGATAGGCAAAACAGGCAGTGGCAAAAGTTCTTTGCTACGTACGCTTTATGCCGATATTCCTTTGCATTCAGGAAAAGCCACAGTTTTAGGTTATGATTTGTCTTGTTTAAAAAGAAAAAAAATTCCGCTTTTGCGTAGAAACATGGGCATTGTTTTTCAAGATTTCCAACTTTTATTTGATCGATCGGTAGCGGAAAACCTTTATTTTGTGCTACAAGCTGTAGGTTGTTCTAAAGCAGTGATTGATACAAAAATTACAGAAGCACTAATTCATGTAGGCTTGGCAAATAAAATAGATAAAATGCCTCATGAACTCTCTGGAGGAGAACAACAAAAAGTAGCCATTGCGCGTGCTTTACTCAATGATCCGCATATCCTTTTGGCTGATGAACCTACGGGTAATTTAGATCCAGCTATAGCACAAGAGATTATGCAACTGTTTTTAGACATTCATTGGGGAGGCACTACTATAATCATGGCTACGCATAATTATACCTTTTTAGATCTGTTTTCTAAAAAAAAAATCTTTCGTTGTGAAGATCAACAGCTTTTTATAACATCATCTTCTGTTGTTTCATGAACCGACAGCAGCACATTTTTATCATACTAACCATTGGTTTTGTAGTTATGTTTTTGGTCACAAATATTGTTACAGTTAAATACTGTGCAGTAGCTTGTATTGCGGTCACAGCAGGTGCTTTTACATATCCTTTTACATTTTTATTGCTGGATTTGATTACAGAATTATATGGTAAGGCATATGCTCAACAGGCTGTTTGGCTTGGCTTTGGGGCTAATATTTTAATGTTGTGTTGTGTGCAAGGAGTCGTATGGTTGCCTGTGCATATACATTCTCCTGTGAATCAAAAAAATTTTCAACAATTTTTTGGTTTTATGCCGGGATTGGTCTTGAGCTCTTTGGTAGCTTATCTTCTAGCACAGTTTTTAGATATTTATTTATTTCATAAAGTAAAACGGTACACAGGAAAACGACTTTTATGGTTACGCAGTCATATTTCCACTTTGTTGAGTCAGGTAGTAGATACTTTTGTCTTTGGTTTTTTTGCTTGGATTTTTTTCCCTTGGCTCGGACTAGGTGGTAATGCTATCCAGACATCTATTTGGTGGACTATTACGGGATATGAGTTGTTTTTTAAGATGATCTTTATGTGGATCAGTACGCCAATGCTCTATGGCAGTGTTTTTTTGATCAAAAAAATTGGAAAAATGGAATGAGGGGTTTAATTTTTGATATTGTATTTCTAAAACAACTTTTTCTGTTTTTTTAGATCTTTATTTTTAATCAAAAAAAATAATAAAATAATATAGAAAACGAAATGCCTGAATATTGTTTAAACAATCCTCAACTGTCTTCATAAAAAAATAATTTAAATGTGTCAATCGGTTGTGATGACAGAAATTTAAATTTTTTCTATAAAAAAGCTATCTTCAAAAAATAAAATTATAGGAACCAAAGGTAAAAACTTAACCTCTGGTTCTTTTTTATTTTCTAATATTTTTTAAAAACAGTTCAGTTCGATGAAAATGCTAACAACACTAATCATATAACAATCTGTAGTTCAAGCCTAGATCAAACTCCATTATTTCTCATCATCATCCTTCCTAAAATACCTTGACAGACAACCCAATACTCCACCACTATTGTACACACCGTACAACACAACTTTTAGTAAAAAGTATTCTCCACAACAAAAAAAAACAAAACTACATCCCTCCGCTCATTGGGAGTCTCAAGGCAATCATTCCTGCTACTACAGGCTTATTGACAAAAAAACATCAAGTTATCATTGCCAAAAACCCGCAAGAAGCAAACTATATTTATACAGACATTCAAAACTTACTCCCTCACACCCCTGTATTTTTATTCCCCTCCACAAAGCCCTCTTCTAATATACAAACCTATACAGCAGCACAACTCAATCAAATAGCCACTATATGGCATCTTACCTATAAATCCTCCTTGCCAGCCTATATCGTCACCTATCCAGAAGCATGGAATAGCATTGTTTTATCTCGTGAAACTATCCTGCAAAATACAATCACATGTGATATCAATACAGCTATACACAGCGAAAAATTCATACAAACACTACTTGATAATGATTTTACACAAAAAGATTTTGCCAACCAACCGGGTACATTTGCCGTAAGAAATCATATTATCGATATTTTTGATTATGCCAATCCATCGCCTATTCGTATACAGCAAGCAGAAAATTATATAGAAAAAATAAAAATCTTACAAAGATCCTCGCAAAATACAATCAAAGCTGTCAAAAAAATTCAACTACTCATCACATACAATCCAGAAAAAAAAAAAAATAACGGCCATTTCCTATGGCAGCACTGTACAAAAGATATGTGTTGGATTTGGCATTATACCACAACAACAGCCATAGAATCAAATGAAAAAATACTACACAATAGCACAGAGGCCTCTCATTTGAGAAAAAAAATTATAGAACAACTTGCCTCTTATATCTATATTACGGATACTGATCTACAAACAAACAAGGCAATATATCATCAAGCAGTTCCTCAGCCTATATTCCATCAAAACTTTGATTTATGGACTAATCATTGGCGAGATAACCAGAAAAAAGGAATATATAACCTAGTGACAGCTACTTCTACATATCAAATAGAACGTCTTCAAAAAATATTCCATGCTGCTGAAAAAAATACATTATTTCAAACATTACACCTGAGCCTAAGCGCTGGCTTTATAGACTCAACAGCGGGCATTACTTGCTATACCGATCATCAAATTTTTGATAAACATTATCAGCCATTGACACCCCAAACAATCAAAAAAAAAATAGCAAAAAAAAATCATCAGCTACAAATAGGAGATTATGTAGTACATCAAGATTATGGCATAGGACGCTTCACAGGTTTAACACAAACCAATATCCAAGGACAGCCACAAGAAGCCATGCGACTGGTTTATAAAAACAATGATTTAATTTTGGTAGGCATGCAAACTTTGCACAAAATTACAAAATACCATACGCAGGAAGATATAACTCCTAAAGTAGACACGATAGGCTCTCCAGCTTGGGAAAACAAAAAAAAAAAAGCAAAAAAAAAAATTACCGATGTCGCAACACAATTAATTTCGCTGTATAGCCAAAGAAGAAATATCAAAGGATTTTCTTTTGCCCCTGACACAGTAGCACAAACAGCTTTAGAGTCTTCTTTTATGTATGAAGATACACCAGATCAAACCAAAGCAACCGCTGAGGTAAAACAAGACATGGAAAAATCATATCCTATGGACCGGCTGATTTGTGGAGATGTAGGCTTTGGCAAAACAGAAATTGCCATGCGTGCTGCTTTCAAGGCAATTCAAAATGGTAAACAAGTGGCTTTGCTAGCACCTACTACAGTACTCACATCGCAGCATTACCGCTCATTTCAAAAAAGATTTACACAATATCCTATCACTATTGCATACATCAACCGCTTTAAAACAGCCAAAGAAATCAAAGATATCCAAGCAAAAGTCAAAAAAAATGAAATACAGTTGCTCATAGGCACACATAGTATTTTGAACAAAGCAGTACAGTTTCATGACTTAGGACTGCTTATAGTAGATGAAGAACAAAAATTTGGCGTACAAGCCAAAGAAAAACTCAAAGATTTTAAGTTAAATGTAGATGTACTCACCCTAACGGCAACACCCATTCCACGGACTTTACATTTTTCTTTGATGGGGGCTAGAGATATGAGCATCATCAATACACCACCACCCAACCGACAGCCTGTAATTACACAAGTACAAATTTTAAATCCAGAAAAAATACAAAAAGCAATCACCAATGAATTGAACAGACAGGGACAGGTATTTTTTGTACACAATCGGATTCATGATTTACAAGACATAGCAGATATGTTGAAAACAATATTGCCTCAAGCACGTATGGCTATAGCCCATGGAAAAATTCCTGGGATAATGTTAGAAAAAATCATGTTAGCATTTATACAAGGAGACTTGGACATTTTGCTTTCTACAAACATTATAGAATCTGGTTTGGATATTCCAAATGCCAATACAATTTTGATTAACAATGCACAAACATTTGGCTTATCTGATTTACACCAAATGCGAGGAAGAGTGGGCAGGTCCAATCAGCAAGGATTTTGTTATCTCTTATCACCACCTATGCATACACTGACAACGGATGCAAAAAAAAGATTAAAAATCTTGGAAGAATTTTCAAACTTAGGAGACGGTTTTCAAGTGGCAATGCGTGATTTAGATATACGAGGTGCTGGGAACCTTTTAGGAAGAGAACAAAGTGGCTTTATCAATGATTTAGGATTTGAAACGTATCATCAAATTTTAAATGAAACGGTAGCAGATCTCAAACAAAATCAATTCCAAACATTATTTCAAGAAGAAACAGAAAACGCTACTAACATACAAACCACTGTAGAAACAGAAGAGGAAATCTATATTTCTAAAAACTATATAAGCAATACAGAAGAACGCTTGCGTGTTTATACATGGATGCATACTATACAAGTAGTTGATGAAATCAAAAATTTACAAGTAGAACTTGAAGATAAATTTGGAAAAATACCTGTCAGGTTGATGGATTATTTGGAGGTGATACGTTTGCGATGTTTTGCTAATCAATTACAGATGAGAAAAGTCCGATTGCGCAATCAGACCATGCAGATATTTTTATCAAAGGATATTGCTCAAAAAAATCACCCTTGTATTACTCAAATTATCCTTTACACACAACAACATCCTGAAAAATGTCGTATCCAAGAGCATTCATCATCTCTCATCTTCACAGTAAAAAATATAGCGAATATCAATCAAGCAAAAACAGTGTTACAAGCCATCGCAAAGCACATACCTAACAGTTGCAACGAATAGTAAAATCATGAGTCTTGCTATCTTAATGTTTTGACAAATAATCTGTTAATCAAAATGCCAAAAGTTTATATCGGTTTGGGCAGTAACATAGGCAATGCACCACAAAATATATCTAAAGCAATAGAAGATATTACAGCCTTGGCTATAGTACAACAAAAATCCCCTGTCTATTGCTCTTCCCCTTGGGGCTATACTGCACAACGTATGTTTTACAACCAAGTGATTCAAATTGATTGTCAGGAAACACCTCATCATTTACTATATAGACTACAAGTGATTGAAAAAAAGATGGGTAAAAAATATAAAAAAAAATGGGGGCCGCGTATTATAGATATTGATATGCTGTATTACAATCATTGCATCATCTATCACCCTCAACTGAAAATTCCACATCCTTATATTGCACAACGCAGATTTGTTTTAGTGCCTCTGTGTGCCATAGCACCACAACTAATACACCCACAAACAGCTTTATCACAAGAACAAATGTTGTTGGCGTGTAAGGATCAAGGCCTAGTCATCAAACAAGCCTCTTGTTTATCATAAAATGAAAAAATATTTTAAACTATTCGTTTAAAATATTCAATTTAATTGAGCATTTTTATTTTAAAAACTATATTGAATGAAATTTTTAGAGTATATTTTTCCAAACTTTTCTATGAATTAGAAACATTCATCACAGAACACCCAATGTAGTATTATTATTATCTAAGGCATATAATTTTAATGGCTATAACTAAAAATTATCCATTGCTCGCCGTATAACCTTTAGGTTACAAATATATCCTTCTAAATAAAATTTCTTTCCACTAAAAATAAAATTTTAAGCCTTTCTATAGATTTATAGGTATTAAGTCTATAATTTTTAACAATATACTGCGATTATCAGATTAACTTTATATACTGGATTAACTTATTGCCTGGTAGCTACCACTAAAAAAATTTTATAGTATAATTTTGTACTCTTTAGTCAGAAAATATCGACATTTTTTGACAAAATTTTATATCCATTGTGTAGTATGGATCAAGTGAAGCATATCTTTTTTTATATATTGTATGATGGGCGCTAAAAAATCATTTTGTGTAGCATTATCAAAATATAGTACACCACGCAAAAAATGATTTTTGCCATCGGTAATATAAAATTGCATAGGTGTAGCTACTTCCCCGGAAATTTCAGCTATAAAGGCTTCATTACCATGAATTGTATATATTTTCTGAGGAATCATACCATCAGCTTTGATATAATGCTTGGCAATTAACTGGTGGGCATCTTGTATATAGGCTTGTAAAGTAGAAATACTGGGTACTGGTTTATAGGTCAATTGTATAATGGCATTGTATGCTGGATATACAATATTCATCCAAAAAGGTTCTTTGTGTATATTTTCTATTTTTTGGTTGACTTCAGCCTGTTTGGAGTAGGCAAAAGAATAGGGAAAATGCGACCAGTAATTTTTTAGTTGTACATATTGATGATCAGGAAGGTTAATTTTGATATACCCTTTGGGCTTCGGCAAATAATAAGGAGTGCTGAGCAAGCGATAAAAAAAAATAACAAGTAAAAAAACCGCTGTGATGATAGTACTATAAAATATATATTTTTTCGTCATCACTACGGTTTGTTGTAATACTGACTATGTAATCGCCAGTCTTTTAAATGTGGTAATTTGTAAGTTAGGATTTATTTTTTTTAAATATTGTTGGACAGTTAATGTACTATCTTGAACAAAATTTTGGTTGAGTAAAGTATTTTCTTGCAAAAATTTTTTTATTCTTCCTTGGGCTATTTTTTCTATAATGGCTAGTGGTTTTCCTTCTTCTTGTGCTTGTGCTTTGGCAATGGACAATTCTTTTTGTAAAATATGTTGTTCTACCCCATGCTCATCCACAGCGATTGGATACATTGCAGCTATCTGCATGGCTATATTTTGACCTATTTCAAAAATATTTTCTATTTTTTTTCCTCCTTGTATCCCTACCAATGTACCTATAGTGTTACCTGTATGTATGTATGGAATGACAAGATCTTCTTGGATAATAGCAAAATCATTGAGTGTGATTTTTTCTCCAATCTTACCCATCACTTCAATCATTTTTTCTTGTACTGTCATCAACTCTTTTGTAAAAGAGGTAATGGTTTGGATATCTAAAGCTGTATGAGGATTAAAATGATGCAAGATGGCATCATTGATCCATTGTCCTAAATTTTTAAAGTCACTATTTTTGGCAACAAAATCTGTTTCACAGCCTAAAGCAATCATTACGCCTACTGTTTTCTGAGGATTAATATCAATAAAAATAGCTCCTTCTTTAGTATCTCTATCCGTACGACTTTCTAATATTTTTTTTCCTTTTTTTCTTAAAAAGGCAATGGCTTGTTCAAAATCACCTTCAGAAACTTTCAAGGCTTTTTTACAATCCATAATGCCTGCACCTGTTTTTTTTCTTAATGCGTTGATGGCTTCTATTGTAGAGGACATGATGTATTTGGAATAAAATAAATAAACAATAATGATTTACTGTTTTTAACAAAAAATTACTGTTGGATATTGACTTTTAATATTTTTTTATTTTTGGCCCTAGGTTTAAGTATTTTTCTTGGATTATTTTTTGTTTTTGTAACAAGTTCTTTTTCTTGTTTACGTAGATCAAGCCCCTTTTGTATGTATGTTGACATAGTTTGTGTGATCAAACGTACGGCACTAATCTTATCATCATTGCTAGGGATAGGATAGTCAACGGATTCAGGATTAGTGTTGGTATCTACTATACCAAATACAGGAATGCCTAATTTTTTTGCCTCTAATACGGCAATTGTTTCACGCTTAGCATCTACCAAAAATAATGCTCCTGGCAGACGGTTCATATGTGTGATCCCTTTAAAAATACGGTCTAGTTTTTCCTTTTCTCTGGCCAATGATAATTTTTCCCTTCTAGCATAATTTTGTAAAAGTTTTTTATCTCTAAAAATTTTGTCGAGATACACTAATTTTTTTATAGAACTTTGTACTGTGATGAAATTTGTGAGCATACCTCCTAGCCATCTTTCAGTTACATAAGGCATCATGACCTTTTGTGCTTCTACTTCTACTGTTTTAGCGATTTCTTTTTTTGTGGCTACAAACAATATTTTTTTTCCTTTGGCCACCATTGTTTGTATAGCTTCTCCTGCTTGATGAATACACTGTAATGTAGTATTGACATCAATAATATGTGTATTATATTTTTTTGTAAAAATAAATGGTTCCATATTTGGATGCCATCTGCGTGTCAGATGACCAAAATGTGCACCAGATTTGATCAATGTTTCTTGATTAAGTGTCATATATTTTATAATAGCTTTTTTAGGAAGGATTAAATATTTGGAATATATAGATCATTATCGCTTACTGAACTGAAATCTTTTTCTTGCTTTGCTTCTACCATATTTTTTTCTTTCTACTTTTCTTGTATCTCGGGTAAGCATTTTATGTGGTTTAAAAGGAATACGGTATTCTTCGTTAACTTTACACAATGCTCTTGCAATGCCTAACTGGATTGCTTCTGCTTGCCCTTTAACACCACCCCCATGTACATTGACGGAAATATCATATTTTTTTTCTGTCTTTGTTAAAAATAAAGGCTGTTTAATAGTTGCTATAAAACATGTGAGCTGGACGTACTCTTCTATTTTTTTTTTATTGATTTTAATATTTCCTTCTTTTTTTGCAGGAGTAAGTTTAATTCTTGCAATAGCTGTTTTTCTTTTACCAACAGTTTGGATAGTTTCCATACAATATTTTTTTAGTTGAGAACAATAGTTTTGGGTTTTTGAGCTACATGTGGATGATGATTACCAGTGTATACATATAGATGATGAAAAATTTTACGCCCTAACCTATTTTTAGGTAACATTCCTTTGACTGCTTTTTCAATCACACGTGTAGGATGTTTGGCTTGTAAATCTTTTGCAAGGATTGTCTTTTGACCTCCAGGATGTCCACTATGAGATATGTAAGATTTTTTTTTCCATTTATTGCCTGTTAAGTGTATTTTTTCAGCATTCAAAACAACAACATAATCTCCACAATCCACATGGGGTGTATAGGAAGGTTTATTTTTACCTTTCAACATCATTGATATCTGACTGGCAATACGGCCTAATGTCTGATTTTCTGCATCTACCAATGTCCAATCTTTTTTTACACTTTTTTTATTGGCAGCAAGAGTTTTATAACTAATCGAATCCACGGTTTTGAGTTTTTTGTTAAGAAAAAATCTAAAAATAAAATTTTTATGTATGAGAACCTAATCTATTATAACACCAGTACAAACAATACTCGTTCCACATTAAACTAAAATAGTCATGGGATTTTCTAAAAAATTTTGAAGGGTTTTCAAAAATAAGGCCCCCATACTTCCATCCACTACACGATGATCACAAGACAAAGTTAATTGCATACAATAGGCTATTTTTATTTGATTTTCTATAACCATCGGTAACTGATGTATACAACCAATAGCCAATATACAAGCAGCAGGAGGATTGATAATAGCTGTAAAACTATCTATACCAAACATGCCTAAATTTGAAATCGTAAAAGTAGCACCCTCCCAAGCATTTGACTTGAGTTGTTTGGCTTTAGCTTTTTGGACAAATGCTTTGATTTCAGATGATATTTTTGTCAATGTTTTTTTTTCTACAGACCTCACAACAGGCACTAAAAGACCATCTTCAATGGCTACTGCAATCCCAATGTGTGCTGTATGGTATTGTCTAATTGTATCGCCTAGCCAAGTAGCATTAATCTCTGGATGTTTTTGCAATGCTTTGGCGGTAGCTTTTACAATAATATCGTTGATGGATATTTTATTGCTCTGATCAGTGCTATTATTAATTTCTTTACGCATTGTCAATACTTTTTCCATATTGACAGTACAATTAATAGTAAAATGAGGAATCGTTTGTTTACTTTGAGTAAGACGCTGGGCAATGACCTTACGCATCGTAGAGACAGAAATCTCCTGATAGGTTAAACATTTTTCTTCTTGCACATCAAATGATGAAAATTGATCATCTTGTTGTAAAAAATGATCTATATCTCTTTTAACGATTCTACCATCTTTGCCAGTACCTTTGATATCATGTAATGTACATCCTTTTTCTTTAGCTATTTTCTTAGCTAGTGGAGAAGCTTTGAGGCGTTTAGATGGACTTGTAGGGCCATCATTTTTTTGTACAAAACTGTTTTGTACAGATGATAAATCATCTCTCGACGATAAACTAACTGGTGTAACTTCTGAAGCAGATGTTTCCGCTTTTAAAATGGTAGATACATCTGTTGTTTCATCTCCTATAATCGCAAGTATGCTATTGACAGGAACTGATGCATCTTTTGGCACACCAATATAAAGCAAAATACCCCCTTCATAAGCTTCTAACTCCATCGTGGCTTTATCTGTTTCAACTTCCGCCAAAATATCTCCCACTTGGATATGATCACCCTCTTTTTTTAACCAAGAAGCAATCACGCCTTCTTGCATGGTGTCACTCATTTTGGGCATGCGCACGATAGTAGCCATATTTTTTTAGGTTGTAGATTGAAGAGAGTTTGATGATGTTTGATTAAAGCTTTTAATATATATCTTTTTTGTCTAATCAACTAAATTTAAATAAATTGAAAAAACAAAACACAAATCCGACTCTTTTTTTCTCCAAAAACCCTTTATTATCGTATCTTCCCATCTCAAAATCAAAAATTGTCTATCAAGTTTATGCGTTTATTTTTCTTTGCTAATTGCCTGACATTTTTTTTAGTTTTTAACGCTTTGGCCAATCAACAAAAAACCTTTGATATAACAAGATATATGGGGCAATGGTATGAAATTGCTCGTAAGCCCAATCGTTTTGAAAAAGGAGACTTTGGCTTTGCATTTTATCAGTCAATCACAGAGAAAACATTTGCTATTAAAAACCAAGAAACAAGAAAGGGCTATATCATTCATCAAGTAAACGGCAAAGGACAAATCACTAAAAAGCCAGGAAAATTCCTGATTCAGTTTTCCAATAATTTTTTTCAAAAATTCTTCAAAGCAAAATATGAGGTCATCGCTACAGATTATGATCACTATGCCATTGTATACAGCAAGACAAAGTATCTATTTTTTTTTGATGTGGTATTGGCATGGATCCTTTGCCGTGAACCATGTCCTACAGAGGCACAAAAAAAAATATGGTTTGCACAACTAAAAAACTTAACAGGTATTGAAAGAGATGCCATGTATGAACCTCAACAATCATCAAAATATCCATCATAGCTACTGTTGGTATTCACCAATATTACGCTCTAAAAAAGTATCTTCAATAGTTTTCCCCTTTAGACATGTATACCATACGTCTTTTGTTAATTATCTTATTAACGTTTGGGCTTGGCCTTTTGCAAATGATTAAATCAAAAATACAAGCACATAAAAATCAAACTGGCTGGGAGTATGCTCCTCAAATGTATCATAGTGTAGCATATGAAGCATTATCTCAAATTACTGATAGCACAGCAGGCAAATGGCTTTCCAACCGATCAGATCATAAAGGAGAATTTTACAACAGCAATATTTATAATCCTCATCGCATGAATATGCGTACACCTCCCCTCAATACTGTCCCAAGAAACCAAAACAATACATTGCCTTATCGTATATCCAAACATGATTTTGCACAAGCACAAAATATATATAATCCATTCAGTCAAAACAATCACATTTTACAACAAGGAAAAATACTTTATCACACATTTTGTGCGCATTGTCATGGAAAAAATGGCCAAGGAGATGGTAGTGTAGGAAAAATACTCAAAGGAGTACCCGCCTATAACAAAGGCCGAACAAAAACTTTAAACGAAGGACATATTTTTCATGTCATCACACATGGCTACGGCAGAATGAGTGCTCATGCTTCACAAATTTCAATAGCAGAAAGATGGAAGATTGTGCAATATGTACAACATCTACAAAAGGCATAAAAGCATCAGAAGCATCCAAAAAAATATTTTCAAATTTTATTCTTACACATAGGGCACCAATAAAAACTATGCACAATAATTTTATATACCATCATAACACAAAAAAAAAACTGCTTATACTATTGAGTATAGGAGCTATAGCCATACTATGCCATAAAAAAACCATTGCTTTACACATTGAGCACCTTTGGACACATCTTTGGATCAGTCATGTTTATTTTATGGGTATTGCTCTGATCGGTGTTTTTTTCTTCGCATTACAATATGCAACACAAGCAGGATGGGCTGTTGGAATACAACGCATTCCTGAAACTTTTGGCTATTGGTTATGGGTAGGTGGTATCACAGGGTTATTGATTTTTATAGGAGGACATCATTCCATTTTTCATTGGACACATGATTATTTATACGATGTACAAGACATACGTTATGACCCTATCATTGCAGGAAAAAAAAGCTATTTAAACCTGCCGTTCTTTACATGCAGAACCATTATTTATAGTATACTTTGGATTGGTCTTTTTGTCAAAATGCGCCAACTTTCTATACAAGCAGATTTTGTGAAGGATAGGATCAAAATGTATCGAAAAATTAAAAAATATGCAATCATTTTTATTATATGCTTTGCAATTACTTCCTCTACCGTAGCATGGGATTGGATACTTTCAATTGATACACACTGGTTTAGCACACTATTTGGCTGGTATGTATTTGCTAGCTGGCTAGTGGCTGGATTATCGATGATTACTTTCTGTGTGACACTGCTCAAAGAAAAAGGCTACTTAACTATTGTCAATACCAACCACTTGCATGATTTAGGAAAATATCTTTTTGCTTTTAGTATTTTTTGGGCATACCTTTGGTTTTCTCAATTTTTATTGATTTACTATGCCAATATTCCGGAAGAAACTATTTATTTTATAGAAAGAATGAAAGTCAGTCCCTATCGTTTTTTATTTTTTTCTAATATTATCATCAATTTTTTATTCCCTTTTCTTGCTTTGATGAAACAAAATGCAAAAAAATATACAGCCTTTTTAAAAATTGTCTCATGCGTCCTTTTGATAGGACATTGGTTAGATTTTTACCTAATGATCTCTCCTAGCCTCTTAAAAGAAACAGGTGCTATCAATACCTTGTCTTTAGGTATTCCGATTATTTATTTTGTAGCTTTTTTACATCTATTTTTTAAACAACTAGCAAAAAAACCAATTATTCCTATCCAGCATCCTTTATTGCAAGAAAGTAAATACTATCATAATTAAAATTCTTCATTATTCTTTCTTTTCTTTGTATAAGCTATGATCTTCATCCTCTATAAAGCTGTCATTTAAACAATCTGCTCCAGGGTAAAATCAAAAAAATAATTTTAATATTTTTTTATTTTCATATTTGTCGATGGAAAATTCCTTGAAAAATAACGCTATTTTTCTATCGTACTTATTCTTTTCCCCCCAAGAACACTTGGAAGTCTTTTAAATTTAATGATGTTTAAAAAATATAACAAGTCCTTTTCATAAACTTTTTTGTCAAAAATTTTTCGATAAAAAATGTAGTCTTTTTCTTAAAAACAAATTTTTTCAAAATCTCGATAAAAATCATAATTGTTAATTTTTAGTATTAGCACTCTTTTCCTTGAAGTTATCAGAAGTAGACTTTGAAGCATAGTAAAAAATGTACTTTTAAAATTTTCTTGAGGAGAAATTTATATTTCTACTATTTAATTTCCGTTCTAGAATTAACATAGAATATCTACTATAATTGTATTTTGATACACAATTTTTTAAACTAAAATCAGATTAAAATAGACCACATCAGTGATTAATCATTTTTTTAAACTTTGTATGTTGTTAATAAAGCAGATCAACATAATTTTTTGCTCTGTTTCAAATTTTTGCACAAGATTACATCATTTTTGAACTCTAAATATTAAAACAACATCAATATTTATAACATCAAATCAGCAGTGATTTTATCAGCCCATAATTTTCCTTGATGTGTTAAACATAAAATATCATTCTTGACTGTTATAAAATTTTTATGTAAAAAAAAATCAATTATCTCTCCTTTTTCTTGATACAAATTATAACGATAAGTCTTTTGTAACCAAAGCAAATCACATCCTTCTATAATTCGTAAACGTGTGAGTATATACTCATTGATTAAATCTTGACGTGTCAATATTTCTTTTGTACAAGGAATTTTATTTTGTACAATACTTTGCATATAGCGATGATTATTTGACACATTGTATTGCCTAGATGACCCATTATAGGAATGGGCACTAGGACCAATCCCAAGATAAGGCGTTTGTAACCAATAATGACTGTTATGTTGAGAAGCAAAACGGGGCTGGCAGAAATTAGAAATTTCATAATGCACATATCCTGCTGCTTTGCATGCCTGTGTTAGCATTTCAAAATACTGTACGCATAAATCATCTGGCATCTTTGGCAACTTGCCTATTTTTTGCCAATGAGCAAATACTGTTTTAGGCTCTATAGTGAGCATATAAGCAGCAATATGCTCAGGCAATAACCGGAAGGCTTGTTGTAAATCATCAGCCCACATAGTTTTTGTTTGAGAAGGAATAGCATATATCAAATCGATGCTAATATTGTCAAAGCCTGCTTGACGTGCATCATCTACACAACGTATGGCTGCTTGGGCATTATGTGCCCTGTGCATTTTTTGTAATAAAATATCTTGAAAAGATTGTATGCCAATACTCAATCGATTGATGCCTATTTTTTTAAATGCTTGCAATTTTTCAAAATCTAAATCATCGGGATTGGCTTCTAAAGTAATTTCAAGATGCTTGGAAAGCATATAATACTTTGCTACTTCTTCTAGCAATTTATAAATGTCTTTTGGACTACATAAGGAAGGAGTACCCCCACCAAAATAAATAGTGGTAATACAATGCTTGGTAAGATAATGTTGCTGTAAAGATAATTCCCTTTGCATTGCCACCAGCATCTGTGAAAAATAACCATGCTGCGTGCTAAAATGAAAGTCACAATAATAACAGGCTTGCTTACAAAATGGAATGTGTATATAAATACCTGCCATAAATTTTTTATTGTAACATTTTCAAAAGGGTAGTAAGCTTAGTTTTCAAATACCTTCTATCTACAATAAAATCTAAAAATCCTTTTTCAAGTAAAAATTCAGATTTTTGAAAACCTTTGGGTAATTCACAGCCAATAGTTTCTTTGATCACCCGAGGACCTGCAAAGCCAATCAAGGCATCTGGCTCTGCTATATTAAAATCACCTAGCATAGCAAAAGAGGCTGTAACCCCTCCTGTAGTAGGATCTGTCATTAAAGAAATGTAAGGAATTTTGGCTTGAGATAATAACAAAAGCTTAGCAGCTGTTTTGGCCATCTGCATCAAAGAAAAACTTCCTTCCATCATACGAGCTCCTCCTGATTTGGAAATGATAAGTAAAGGCATTTGTTTTTGCAAACAAAAATCAACTGCTTTAGCTATTTTTTCTCCTACCACAGTGCCCATCGATCCGCCTATAAAAGAAAAATCCATGCAAGCAATCATAATATCCAAACCATTCATCTTACCATGAGCTGTACGAATGGCTTCTTGTAGGCCTGTTTTTTTCTTCGCTAAGGCTAAACGGCTACTATATGTTTTTTTGTCGGTAAAATGCAGTAGGTCTTTGGCAGCACATGTATCATGAATAGCCGTATAGGTATTCATATCAAAAAGTATTTTGAAATACTCCTGAGACCCTATACGCATATGATAACCATCTTCAGGGCATACATAGGCATTGTCGATAATATCTTTGATATATACAATATTTCCTTTAGGAGTTTTATAAAAAAGACCATCTGGCACATTTTTTTTATTTTTTGTGTCTGTAAGAATGCCTTTTTTTTGTCTGAGAAACCAAGCCATAGTAAAATGAAAATTAAAAATTCACTATCGTGAACATCAACATAAAAAGAAAAATACAGCTGTAAAGTAAATGATGAGGCCAATAATGTCAACCAATGTGGTAATGGCAGGACTAGCAACAATGGCAGGATCACCTTTCAAATATTTTACAACAAGCGGTAGTATAGTACCCACCAAAGAAGAAAATATTACTTGCATGCTTAAGGCAAAAGCAATTGTTATAGCTAAAATGACAATGTTTGCAAAATCGTGGGAAAGATAATAGACTTTCAAAAAACTTAAACAGAATAAACAAATAGCAATCAAAAAAGCTATTTTCAATTCTTTAAAAAGAATTTTCCACCAATTTTTCAACGATATTTGCCCTGCCGATAATGCCCGAATAATTACAGAAGCAGCTTGACTTCCAATATTACCTCCTGTGCTGGTAATCATAGGGATATAAAAGGCCAGTATGGTCAATTTTTCTAAAATACTCTCATAGCGCGTCATCAAAATACTGGAAAGTAAACTGGCTACAAAAAGACCAGTAATCCATACTACTCTTTTTTTAAAATGCTGTAGCACAGATAACACAAAATAACTTTTACTCGCTTCATCGGGTACAATCCCCATAAATTTTTCCATATCTTCTTTTTCTTCTGCTCTTACAATATCTAACACATCATCATGTAAAACAATACCTACCAACTGTTTTTTAGGATTTAATACTGGTATAGCCACAAGATTATATTTTGCTACTTGTTGGGCTACTTTTTCTCTGTCTTCAGTGACTTGTACAGCAACAAAATTTTTGTGTAATACTTTCGCTACTGTATGACTCGGTTCTTCTAAGATTAAATCTTTTAAAGTAACAAAACCCATCAACTGCATTTGATGATTCACAACATAGAGATAATAAATCATCTGCTTTGAAGGGGCATCTTCTCGTAATTTTTGCAATGCTTCTGCAATAGACATATCGTGATGAATTGTAGCAAAATCAGTACTCATAATACCTCCTGCTGTTTCTGGAGGATATCCACTCAAAGCCAATACATTTTCTTTAATTTTTTTTGCAAGAAAAGGCAACAGTTGTATACGTTCTTTATCATGTAAAAATTGATAAAAATCAGCCCTTTGGTCTGAAGGAATACAACTGAATAGAAGGGCAAATTTTTTTTTTTCCATTTTACAATAAATTGCCCGCTGTGTTTCATGTGGTAATTCTGCAAATACGACACCCCATTTTTTATAGGGAATTTTTGTCAGTATTTTGACTATGGAAGGGATAGATAAGGCAGTAAGCCATTCCGAAATATCAGCTATTGGTAGTTGATCAAGCACTTCTGCTGCAAGAGCAATTTCATTTTTTTTGAGTAGTTTTTCCCATAGTTGGAAATAAAACTTTGTATTGTCTTTCTGCATACACCACACATTATGATCACATACCGTAGGCGATGCATACAAAACATAAAAATATCATTGATATCCAATGGTAAATAACAAAAAAATTCTTGTGTTGAGCTTTAGATCTTAATGATAATTTATTGTCTGCTTTTAAACAACAAAAACTACTTGGAGTATAGCCTTGAATCGACTATCTCTGTTTTAACCATTGGCATCTTTCAACATTTTTATCACAAATAGTTTGTATTCACTAAGTAGCCTCACCTAGTAGGTATGGGGTGAATTATTTTAAGTAGGTTTTGAGTCGATATTTATGTTTTTTGGCTTCGGCGTAATAAATACTTTTAGGATATTTTTGGGTAATCTTTTTTAGTGTTTGCACTGCTACAGTATACTGTTGTGTAGCTTCATAAGCCAAAGCTAATTTGAAAAGGTACATTACGTTTAAATCAGTATTAGGATATAAATCTGCTGCTTTTTGATAATGAATAATGGCTTTTTTGTATTTTTTTTGATCACAATAAATATCGGCTATCAAAGACAATGTACGGGGATGCAATAGTGGATCTTTTGTTTTAAATTGTAAAAAATGAGTCAGGGCTTTCTCTTGTTCCTGTTGATATAAATAGATATTCCCTATATAGAAATGTGCTAAATTAGCAGCTTTTGTATGCGAAAACTGTTGAACAATCGCTAAAAATCCAGAATAAATATCATCTCCATGCAATGCTTTTTTCCAATCATTTTGTTCAAAATAGTATACAGCTTGATACATAGCATTTTCTGCTTTTTTTGCTTGTTTTTCTTGATGATTTTTAAAAAAAAACCAAGCAATGGTTCCTGTAATTAGTAAACCACTGATGAAATAAAACCATTTAGACTTTTTTCGCAGCTGATAAGCCTTTTGTAGTACTTTGGTTTCAGGAAACTGTGTAGCAAAATCCATCTTTGGAAAGGTTGATATAAAAACGTCTAAAATAAAAAATATATTTCACTCATTACTCAATAAAAAAATTTTATCTTCTTAAAATTTTTTTATAAACGATAAATACAATCGCTAGATCGCTAACTTTAATAAATCTAGAAAAGAAAAAGTAGAAAGGTTTAAAATGTTATATGAAGCTTTTAAAAAATCACAAAGATAAAAATATTAAAAAAATTAATAGTTAACGAAAATTTTTTTACACTCTATATCAACATCTTAAGCAAGAAAAAATATCCTCATTTTATCAAAAATAGGAAAAAAGAAGAGTTCAAAAACTTTAATTGGTTTTTATCCAACTTAATAATTAAATAACATTTCTTCTTTTATTGATAAATATTTTACCAATACACAAAATAATTCTGATAATTCTAAAAAAAAAATTAAAATATCAAAAATATAATTTTCAAAAACAATACCATAAAAAAATTTATAAATACTATTTTATAAACAACCAGTCGTAAAAAAAATAGAAAGCGCCACAAAGAAAATTTTTCATACTTTTTTTTATTACACAAAATAACATGAAAATATTTATAATTCTTTTCAAAAAAATGTGGTGATTGTTTATTCAATATAATACAGTTCATATAGAGAATTATACAACGTATACAATGGCTAACAGACACAGATTTTTCCAAAACTATTGGATTTAAAGACAAAAAAATTTTGAATGTTTTATTAAATTGTGGTATACCTAAAAAAATCTACAATATTTTTTTCAGGGTACCTATAATATATATAGACATAACCTATAGAAGAATATAATTTTCCTGAAAAAAATATAATTCCTTTTGATACAATTTGGCAACATACCTTGTATGAAACACAAAAAAAAGTATGAAAATCTGCTGCTCAAAATATAAACGATACAAAGCTCTTATCCTTAAAATCACATACTTTCTTATATAATGATGAAATAAAGATGTATGAAAAAAAATAAATTTATTCAAGAAAAATTTGAGCAGATATACACAAACTCTCTTAGAGGTTCTTACTAGAAAAAAATTTGATAAAGAAGTTGAAGATTATTATAATAATTTAATTCTAGATACTTTTGAAGAGTTCAAAAAAAACTAATTATAAACTATATATTTTTATATCATTAACCTACTATAATCAATTTTTTTGAAAAAAAATTATTGTATATAGTATAGACACGATTAAAAATTTTTTTATCCAGCCACACCTTCCGGTACGGCTACCTTGTTA
>JAHDDH010000001.1:0-69602 GCA_020629455.1 Cytophagales bacterium
AGTCAGTCCAAAGGATCATAGTAATACGGAAAAAGTCATTACCATTTTTTATAAAGAGAATCACTACTATACCGAAGAAGATAATGAAAACAGCATTGCACAAGATGGACATTGTATGTTCAGGGCTTGCTTAGAGGCTGATGGGAGAGAAAGTCGAGATGGCGATGTGGAAAAACTGCGTGAAGAAGTTGCTAAATGTTTGAAGCAAATGAAAGAGAATGGTGAAATTGTGCTTGATGTTTTAGGATCTGACCTAACTCATGGGTATGGGAAGCAAATGTTAGCTGCGATTAAGGAGAAGAAAGGGGAGGGGGGGATGATGAGGGAGGAGGAAAAAAATCAAGATATATTAAACTCCTATGGTGAACTAAATAGTCTGAGTAAATTTAATACAATAAAACAAAAATTCGAACAACAAAACAATGAGGATTTTTTTAAATCATTTAAGCAATGTCAAGAAGGTGCACTGGAACTATATAAAGCCACAAAAGGGGTTTATGACTATGATGAAACAGAAGAATCTGCGGATTTAGTATCTGATATCCTTGACACTAAAGAACTATATTTAAATTACTTGTGTTCTATTTGTTTTGAAAAATATAAAGAGAAAAGTTTTCATGAAATAGTAAAATATATACTACCAGAATATGATTCTAGTAATAATTTAAAAAATGATCGAAGATTACAAAGGTTTAAAATAAAAAATGAAATCAAAAATGAGCTACTGAAACTATATGTGGAGAAAAAAGGATTTTTTTCTTTTAAAGAAGAAGATATTCAAAAAATTGATTCTAAATTTCAATTTCAACTAAATAATGAATTATTAAAGACCTATTTTCAGTATAAAAAAGAAGAGAATATAGATAAAAATGATATACTAAAGAAATTTAAAGCAATTGTAGATTTTCATGTATTTGATATAATAGATAACAAAATAGATAACAAAATAGATAATTTAATCAAAAATTTAATAGTCGTATATTATTATGACTATATTAGTAATTCTGGTTTTAGTATAAATCAAGATCAAGAAAAATCAAAGTTGCAAAAATACGTCCTGGATAAAATACAAGATTTAGCTATTAGAGAAGACTTAATACTAGAAAAAAAAGAATATAAATATATTAATCTATATGAAAGTAAAGAAATTTTTTTTAAAAATTTTGCGCAGTTAATTTTTAGAGTAAAGTCACACAAAAAACATAAAAAAACAACAAGCAGCTATGGAACAGGATTTTTAACTTTTTTTGATACTATAAACATAGTAGGTAAAAAATTACCAATAAAAGAATATTATGAACAAGCACAGTATTTATATACAGTAAAACATAATTTTGGTAGAACATTTAAACAAGCAGAAGAAATTGAGAAAGTAGAGTTGTTAGCGAATGGGGATACAAGTGGAGGTCTGGAGGTAGACTTAGATCGCGTATTTGTTATGGAGCAAGAAGAAAAAAATGATGAAAGATTTTTTGTTAACCTTAAAGAAGTTTCAAAGAATGTAAAATATATAGCAAGCGATTATACAAATGATTTAGCATATATCGATTTGACAAAAGTCAAAAAGCCAGCTTTTAAAAGTTCCTTGTTCAATTCCAGTTTTTTTTCTTTTTTCATAGACAATGAAAAGAAAAAAAACAATGAAAAGGAAAAAAACATTTTTCTAGATGTTAGTATTATGATGAATATAGACCAGAATCCAACACAAGCAAGTCAAGATGAAATTTTAAATAAATTTTTAGATAAAGATACATCGATAAAAATGATTGGATTTCCAAGAGAAGGTATATATGATAAATACAATGAAAAAAATGTCATGGTTATATCAATTGGTCATCAATATAAATTAAACAAGAGAGGATTTGAACTAATTATGAATGGTAATATTATAGAGCCTAATATAGACACAGAAAGATATACTGATTATTATCTAGTGAATGGTCTTAGGGGAATGAGTGGAGGCCCAGTATTAAATTTTAGAAAACCCGACCCCGATAGTAATACCCAATATATTCAATATATGGGTGTAATAAGTAGAGGAGATTATATTGGAGGAGTAACAAAAATAGTTAAGCCTTCAAAAGCTATTAGAGTACAAGATATAAAATATAATTAAAATTATATTATGAAAAAAATAATTTATGTTACAGTAATGGTAACTTTAATAAAGTTACAAAGTACTATGGCAGGTAATACAGGTAGTAAATGGCAATATAGTAGTTGGACAGAAAAAGATGAGATTATAATTCAGAATAAAGCAAATTTGTACGAACAATTTTGGTTAAAAAACCATAAATATCAAAATGAAGAAGAAAAAAAAAAGAAAAAAACTAGATGGCTTAAACAAGCAGAAGAGATGTATTACATAGAAAAAAAAAGTAAAGAATACCCTTGGTAAAAAATTTTCATAGCACAAAAAAATATTTCAATATTTAATTTCGTAAAATCAAATGTTAAAAGTTCTACGAAATTACCCCCCAAGCGCAGAGCAACCCTCTGCGCTTTTTTATTTTAATGATCAAGGGTTTTTCATTGTTGTCTACAGGATCATTCCAAACACAGCTGTAATATTGAGCAATACCCTCTCAAAACCTAAAGTGTTTATTCCTTTGATTTTTCTATTTTAGGCCTTTGTAAACTAACACCATGACCTTAGAAAAAATCAAAACCATTGTCCTCTCACGCATGGATAACCTCGGTGATGCCGTATTACTCTTTCCACTTTTTGGCTATATCAAAACCCATTACCCACACATCAAAACCGTTTTTCTTGGCAGAAACTACAATCAAGGCATTACACAATACTGCCAATACATCGACGCCTTCCTCAACTGGGAAACACTCAAAAAAGACCTCACCCCTTTAAAAAATCTCCAAGCCGATGCTTTCCTCTCTTGCTGTGCACACACCCATCCCCTGTTTTGGCAAAGCATGAAAGCCACCATTCCTTTGAGAGTAGGCCGTACCAGCAAAAATATCCAATGGAAAAACAGCACACATTTGGTATGTGTCCGGAACAAAAGCAGTCAACTGCATGAAATACAACGCACTTTCAAATTTTTATATCCCCTGATCACCGGCAGACGCTTCACCATGATCGATAGCAAAATCAAAAGATTTTTCCCCTTGTCATCCCTCACAACATTTTACGGATGGAAAAAACCCACTATCCCGCCGCACATACAAGCCATGATATCTCCTCAAAAATTTAATCTCATCCTGCACCCCAAGTCCAATGGCAATGGCAAAGAATGGTCACCAAAAAACTATGCAGCACTTATCCAATCCTTACCCCCTGAAAAATATAATATTATTGTGACAGGCACTGCCCAAGAAAAAAAAAAAATCACCACAGAATACCCTACATTATTACAAATGCCTCAAGTGCAGTACACTTTGGGGACATTATCTCTACAAGATTTTGTGGCATTAATCAACGCTGCAGATGGTTTAGTGGCCAGTGGTACAGGCCCTATACACATCGCAGCAGCCTCTGGAATTTATGCTTTGGGCTTATATCCTACCTTCAAACCTATCCATGCTACCCGATGGAAACCCATTGGTCAAAGGGCCAGTTATTTAGAAGACCCTGTGACCCACAGAAAAAATGCTTACCTCCATGGGATTTCTGTAGCCACTGTCAAGGAGCATTTGGAGCAATGGAAAAAATAAAAAATTTAAATGCCTTCTTTTCTTTTAAAAGAAATAAAAAACTAAAAAGGCCATTGTTTTAAAAATACTTCCATCGCTTGAGATATTCCCTGCAAATTTTTTCCACTGCCCATGGCAAAATGAGGCTGCCCGCCACCTTTGCCCTGGATAGGCCCTAACATACTTTTTAAAATTTCATTGGCTGGGTACGTCGTTGCCAATGACCGGTCTACCATGACTAAGATAGATACCTGCTGCTGATAGGTGCTAGCCAAGACCCAAATATTTTGAGGATATTTTTTTTGCAGCCCAAAAGCCATTGTCTTGAGCTCATCAGCTGTATGATCTTGCACTTGAGCGGCGAGATAATATTTTTTTTCTCGAAAAATGATTTTTTTTTCCAACTGAATTTGTGTCTCATGTAATGCTTTTTGGCGATACTGTATCAATTTTTTCTCTAAAGATTTTTTTTCCTGTATACATGTTTCTACAGCAGCCAGTACATCTTTTTGTTTGACTACGGTGCTAATTTTTGTTAGCATATGCAAGTGTTCTTGAATGTAAATTTCTGCTGCACGTCCTACCATTGCCTCTATTCTTCGTACACCTGCTGCTACAGCAGTTTCTTGTGTTATTTGAAAGATGCCTAAATCACCTGTTGCTTGTGCATGCGTGCCTCCACAGAGTTCTGTAGAATGATCGCCTATTTTTACCACGCGTACCTGTTCTCCATATTTTTCACCAAAAAGTGCTTGAGCGCCCATGTTTTTGGCTTTTGCTATAGGGATATCTTCCATAATGACCACAGGAATGTTTGCTCTGATATTTTGATTGATGATTTGTGTGATAGTTTGTATTTCTTCCGAGGTAATTTTTTGGAAATGTGTAAAATCAAAACGTAAAGATTTTGCTGTTACAAGAGAGCCTTTTTGCACCACATGTTTTCCTAGCACTTGGATGAGAGCTGCTTGCAAAAGATGAGTAGCTGTATGATGATGGGTAGTGGCCTGTCTTTGATTGGCATGTACACGCAGATGAAAAGAGCAGTTGATATCTTTAGGAAGCGTTGTAGTATAGTGGATGATTAAATCGTTTTCTTTTTGTGTTTTTATTACTTGAGTTTCCACATTATCAGCATCTATAATAACGCCTGTGTCGCCTACTTGTCCTCCGCCTTCAGGATAAAAGGGCGTTTTTTCAAATACCAATTGATGATATTTTTTGTCTTGTGTATGGATGGTGCGGTATTGTATGAGTACTGTTTTGGCTACGTGAAGTGTATTATATCCTACAAAAGTGGGTTTTGTTTCTGGGTGGATATAAATCCAATCTTGATAATGAATAGTGGTGGCTTGTTTAGAACGGTTTTGTTGTGCTTCCATGGCCTGTGAAAATCCTTTTTGATCGATAGAAAAATGATTTTCTGCTGCAATGAGTGCTGTTAAATCTGGCGGAAAGCCATAGGTATCGTATAACGTGAAGACAGTGTCACCTGAGAGGATATTTCCTTGTGTGCTTTGGATGGCTTGGTCTAAATATTGCAACCCATTGGCCAAGGTTTTTAAAAAAGAATTTTCTTCTTCCTGAATGATTTTGGCAATGTATGATTGTTGTTGTTGGATATGAGGAGATATTTCTATGAATTGTTTTGCTACAGTATTGACTAGTTTATATAAAAAAGGTTTTTTGAAATCTAGCGCACTATAACCATACCGTATGGCCCTTCTCAAGATTCTTTTCACCACATATCCTGCCTTTCGATTGCTAGGAATTTCTCCATCGGCTATGGCCAGCGTAATGGCACGTATATGATCTGCTATCACACGCATGGCCATGGTGATGGTAGGACTTTCATCATATTTTTTTTGTGACATGATTTCTATTTGCCTGATGAATGGCTGGAAGATATCTGTGTCATAGTTCGATGTTTTTCCTTGCAATACCATAGCAAGTCTTTCCAAACCCATGCCTGTATCTACATGTTTTTGAGGCAAAGGGACCAGTGCTTTTGATGCTAGTCTTTGGTATTGTATAAATACCAAATTCCATAGTTCAATCACCAGCGGATGGTCTTGATTGACAAGTGTTTGGCCTGGTATTTTTTTTCTTTCTTCTAAAGGACGTATATCGATATGAATTTCTGAAGAAGGGCCACAAGGGCCAGTAGCTCCCATTTCCCAAAAATTATCTTGTTTATTCCCTAGGATGATTTTATCTTTTGTTATATATTTTTGCCAAATTTGATAAGAGTCTTCGTCTTTAGATAAAATTTTATCTCCTGCAAAAACTGTGACATAAAGTTGTTCTATAGGCAGTTTATAAATTTGGGTGAGCAACTCCCAAGCCCATTGAATGGCTTCTTGCTTAAAATAATCTCCAAAAGACCAGTTGCCCAACATTTCAAACAATGTATGATGGTAAGTATCTGTTCCCACAGCAGACAAATCATTGTGTTTTCCTGAAACCCTTAAACAAGGCTGTGTATTGGCTATGCGTTTATGTTCGGGTTTTTGATGGTTGAGAAAAATATTCTTGAAAGGGTTCATTCCTGCATTCACAAACAATAGTTGAGGATCTTCTTTATTGATAATAGGTACTGCACGGGCAATTGTGTGCTGTTTTTTTTGAAAATAGGTAAGAAATTTTTGTCTGATGATGGGTGTTTTTATAGAGTTGAGCATATAAGGCTTTGAAAGGTTTAGGGGAGTTTTTTATATTTGTCAATTTTACCTACCCCATAAAAATAGATAATTTTAGTATACGCAAATGCCCTCTAAAAAATACTTTTACAATGCCGAAACATGTCAGTATGAAGTGATTAGCCGAAAAAAGAAATACTACTTCATACAATTTTTTTTGTACTCAATATTTGTTTTGAGTGCTTCTTTGGGTATATTTTATACCTACACACATTTTACCGAAACACCTAAAGAAAAAAAATTAAGAAAAAAAAATGATTTTCTAGAACATCAAGTCAAAAATATACAATTAGAAATTACAGAAGCAAATTACATTCTTCAAGATTTACAAAAAAAAGACGATGATCTTTATCGTACAATTTTTGAAGTAGCACCTATAGATCCACAGATTCGTCAAGTAGGCATGGGGGGGGTAGATCCTTATGACATCATGAGTAAACATGAACTTATTGTAGATACCTCACAAAAAATTCAACAACTCAAACAGCGTCTCTACATTCAAGTAAAATCTTACATTTATTTGTTGAAGATGGCTGCGCAAAAAGAAGTTCAGTGGAAGTGTATACCGCTCATGCAGCCCATTGCTAAGCAACATTTAAAAAAGTTAGCTTCTGGTTTTGGCTTGCGCAATGATCCTTTTACCAAAGTAAAAAAAATGCATCATGGTATAGATTTAGTCGCCACGAAAGGGACGCCTGTATATGCCACTGGTGATGGCGTGGTACGATTAGTACATCAGAGCAATTCCTATGGAAATCAAATTGAAATTAATCATGGGTTTGGCTATGTAACAAAATATGCCCATTTACATAAGTGGCATGTAAAGCAAGGGCAAAAAATTAAAAGAGGACAGCTCATTGCTGAAGTAGGCAGTACAGGCCGATCACAAGCGCCACATCTGCATTACGAAGTTATTAAAAAAGGAAAAAAAGTAAATCCTATGTTGTACTTTGTGTTGAATCAGATAACGCCTGAAGCATATCACCAGGCGTTTATACAAGCAAAAAAAAAAAATCAATCTTTGGATTAATTATTCAGATGCCCTACAAGGAAATAAATACTATTGAAAAAAAATATTACACTATTGGAGAAGTGGCTAAAATGTTAGGCATTACTCCTTCACTCATTCGTTTTTGGGAAAAAAAAATTCCTAAGCTTCATCCCAAAAAAACAACTACAGGTATCAGGCAATATACGAGGCAAGATATTATAGTTATTCAAAAAATTCATCACCTCATACGGTCCCAAGGCTATACTGTGAAGGGCGCTTGTACACAGATGCAGCAAACAATAGTACAAAAATCGCCACAAGAACTCATTGCTTCGTTAGAAAAAATCAAAGATTATTTTTTAACACTGCGTAAACATTTGTAAAAATCAATAAGTTTCTGTTTGTAAAATTGTTTGTAGTTGTTGACTGGAGACTTCTTTGAAAATTTTTTTCCCATTCAGCGCATAGTGTTGATGAGGCGTGTGCTGTAGTGTGTTATATAAAGTTTGCATTTCTTTGGGTGTTAAAGATTTTCCTTGTTTGATTTTATTTTTTTTTGCGAGCGTTTGGGCTATTTTTTTTTGTCGGTCCCATGCGTTGTGATAGATACCTTCTTTGTACTGTTCTATCATTGTTTCAATCACCGATTGAATAGAAGAAGCTTCCCAATCCACCGGATATCCTGATACAATCCATGTTTGATCTTGCTTATTGATTTGAAATCCTAAGGCAATCATGTCTTCTTGTATTTCTTGGAGAATATTTTCGTCTATGGTATTTAAAACAATAGGTTCTTCATATAAACAAGATTGCGTGGCTTTTTTTTTCTGTATTTGTTGTAGATATTTTTCATACAAAATTCGTTCATGGGCAGCGATTTGGTCTATAAGTAAGAGGCCTTTTGTGGTACGGCCAATGATGTATTGATGGTTGATCTGCAAAAAATTTTGTGCCGAAATATTTTCTTCTAAAGAATTTTTTTTGGTGTTTTGATTATTCGCTTTGCTTGTCAAAGTTACCATCTCTGTTTGTGCTTCTTCTACTACCAGCGTATGATCTTGGATGGCATGATCTGTTATTTGATGAAATTTTTCTAAAAATTGACACCAGTGATCTCCTTTTTTTTCGCTGGAGGGTTGATTTTTGAATTGTGTATAGTTTTGCATTTTTTCCCCCAATGTATCTCGTGTGTGTGTACTGTTGGGTTGAAATGCGTTGAAATTGACACTTTGTTCAAAATCAATCGAAGGCAAAATATTATGTATTGCCAGGGCTTTTTTGATGCATGCTTTGAGGGTGTTATAGATCATTTTTTCGTTGTCAAATTGGATGTCTATTTTGGTAGGATGGATGTTGAAATCAATATGTTTGGGGTCAATTTCAAGGCATAAAACATAAAACGGAAATGCTTCTTGTGCAATAAGACCTTCAAATGCATTTTTTACTGCATGGTGGAGATAATGATTTTTGATAAATCTTTTATTAACAAAAAAAAATTGTTCACCTCTAGTTTTTTTTGCACCCTGCGGTCTGCCAATATATCCTTGTATTTTGACGTAGTCTGTATTTTCTTGGCAAGGGATCAGCTGTTTTTGGTATTCTTTGCCTAAAAGATGGATGATTCTATGACTGAGTTTGGTGCTGGGTAGCTGATAGATTTCTTTGTTGTTTTGATAGTATGTAAATTGTATGTCTGGTCTAGACAAGGCAATTCTCTGGAATGTCTCTATAATATATCTTGTTTCTACAGTGTTGGATTTTAAAAAATTTCTTCTGGTCGGTATGTTGAAAAATAAATTTTTTACACTGATATTAGTACCCACAGTAGTTGTATGTGGTTCGTGTGTGTGTATTTTATTGTTTGCAATTTGAATTTTTATGCCAATTTCTTCGGTAGCTATGCGGGTTTTCAAGGTGACTTGTGCTATTGCTGCAATGGATGCGAGGGCTTCCCCTCGAAATCCCATGCTGTAGGTATGCAATAAATCTTTGGTGGTTTTAATTTTTGAGGTTGCATGCTTTTCAAAACACATTTGTGCATCTATAGCAGACATTCCTATGCCATTGTCTATAACTTGTATGATATTTTTTCCTGCATCTTCAATAAATAATTGTATTTTTTTTGCCTGTGCGTCAATGGCATTTTCTAATAATTCTTTGACCACTGCAGCAGGCCTTTGGATTACTTCTCCTGCAGCAATTTGATTGGCAATATTATCGGGTAAAATGTGTATGGTGGCGTACATAAATGCAGTGGATTTTTGAGAGGTAATAGTGTTGCTTTCTTATTTTTATTTTATTTTTAATTAAGATTTTTAATTGGCATGCCATGAATACAAAATATTTCAAAAATTTCACGCTCTTTTTTTTTGCTTTTTTTTTAGCTTTTGTTCTTTATCAATATATTACACAACAATATATTCACAATCCTACCAAAATTGTTTCTGTTCCTGCAGCTATTAAGCTCACCAAAGATCAAGCAGCTGTTGTTCCACAAAATACCACTCCAAAAGAAAAAAATGCATCACCTCCGCATTTTGTGTATGCTGCAAGCAAAGCAACACCTGCAGTAGTACATATCACCTCTATTTATGAATCTAAAGTAATCAAGAAAAAAGTTCCTAAAAATCCTTTCAATGATTTTTTCAACGAATTTTTTGGCGAAAAATTTTTTGGTGAGGAAGATCAGAAAGAATATGAATACAAAACTAAACCAGGAGCTGCTTTTGGCTCTGGAGTTATCATTCATGAAGAAGGCTACATTATTACCAATTATCATGTAATACAAAACGCAGATAAGATAAAGGTTACCCTCGATAATAATGAGGCACTGGAAGCAAACATTGTAGGTAAAGATGCCAATACCGATCTTGCCTTACTCAAGATTGAAAAAAGCAATCTGCCATATTTAGGTTTCGGAGATTCTGAAAAATTGTGTGTAGGTGAATGGGTGCTTGCGGTAGGGAATCCTTTTAGCCTGACTTCTACTGTCACTGCTGGTATTGTAAGTGCCAAAGCACGGGCTTTGAATGATTTAGACGAAAAAGATCATAAAACTAGAATTCTTTCTTTTATACAAACCGATGCAGCAGTCAACAGAGGTAATAGCGGAGGTGCTTTGGTCAACTTACAAGGCGAACTAATTGGTATCAATACAGCAATATATGCACCCAATATGAGTAGTACCTTTGCAGGCTACTCTTTTGCTATTCCTTCTGCAATTGTTAAAAAAGTAGCGGAAGATCTCATGCAATATGGCACTGTACAGCGTGGTGTATTGGGTATTTATGTACGAGAGATGGATGCTGAGTTTGCCAAAGAAAAAAAATTAAAACATTATAGTGGGGTTTACGTAGCTGATTTTTTTAAAAACAGCAACGCTAAAAAAGCAGGGATCAAAAAAGAAGATATCATTATTGCAATTGACGATATGTCTATCAAAACCATTTCTCAACTACAAGAAAAAATTCAACAACACCAACCAGGAGACAAAGTGCACATTCAAGTAATTAGAAAAGGAAAAAAGAAAATTATTCCCGTGATTCTACAGAATGATAGTAAAGTAAAAGTAAAATATATCCATCCAACCAAAGTAGTGATTGAAGGTGCTACGTTAGAAGATGTAAAAGAAAAAGAAAAAAAAAGAATGAAATTACAAGGTGGTGCTAAAGTGACTAAATTAGCCCCAGGAAAATTTAAGCAATCAGGTCTAACAGTTGGTTTTATTATCACCCACGTCAACAAACAATCCATAAAAAATGTCAAACAATTGACCCAGGTTTTTGACGCAATAAAAGGAGGTTTATTAATCGAAGGTATTTACCCAAATGGTAAACAAGGGTATTATGCCCTTGCGTTAAACTAAAGAGAATATTATTGAAAAGTGTGATATCATTCTATTAAAATTTACCATGCAACTTCGGGCAGAGCAGTTGATCAAAGTATACAAAAAGCGTACTGTTGTAGATAAAATTTCTTTATATGTACAACAAGGAGAAATTGTGGGTTTGCTAGGGCCCAACGGGGCTGGAAAAACTACTACTTTCTATATGATGGTAGGGCTTATCCAGCCCAAATCAGGAAAAATATATTTAGATCAAGACAACATTACAGATTTGCCTATGTACAAAAGATCACAAAAAGGCATTGCTTACCTGGCACAAGAGCCTTCCATTTTTCGATCTTTGACTGTAGAAGAAAATATTTTGGCTGTGTTAGAGATGCAAAAAATGGCCAAAAAGGAACAAAAAGAAAAAATGGAAAATTTGTTGGAGGAGTTTAGCCTCACACATGTGCGTAAAAATTTAGGTATTGTACTTTCTGGAGGTGAACGTAGAAGAACAGAAATTGCACGTTCTTTGGCTATTAACCCTTCTTTTGTATTGTTAGACGAGCCATTTGCAGGTGTTGATCCTATTGCTGTAGAGGAGATACAGATGATTATTGCGCAGCTAAAAAAAAAAAAAATTGGCATTTTAATTACAGATCATAATGTCAACGAAACCCTTTCGATTACTGATCGTGCTTACCTTATGTTTCAAGGAAAACTGTTGAAATCAGGTTCTGCCGAAGCATTAGCAGATGATGAACAAGTTCGTCGTGTGTATTTGGGCAAACAATTTGAATTGAAAAGAAAAGTATTGTCTTAAAATTATATCATCCTTCCTTTATTTTTTTATGCAAAGTCTATTCAAGTTTTTTTTAAAATTTCGTTCTAAGCGCATAAAGAAGTTTCTTCAATATCCCCACACATGTCAACATCAATTACTTCAGCAGCTCGTTAAAACAGCCAAAAATACAGCTTTTGGCAGACGTTATGCTTTTCGTTCTATCCATTCTGTAGAAAAGTTTTCTAGCAGAGTGCCAGTGTCTACTTATGAGCAACTTCATCCTTATGTATATCGAGTTTTACAAGGAGAAGAGCAAGTGCTCTGGCCTACGCCTGTCCAATGGTTTGCTAAATCTTCTGGTACTACCAATGGCCACAGCAAATATATTCCTATATCTAAGCAATCCATTTACCAAGGACATTATCAAGCAGGCTATGATATGCTTTCTTTTTATCTGCAGCAAGTACCCAACACTCAAATTTTTCGAGGAAAAAATATTGCTATTCTCAATACCTTAAGCTTTCATCCAGATTTTCCAAAAGCCAATTTTCGAGTGGGTGATATTTCTACTATTCTTTACAAAAATATACCCTCTTGGGGTAGAAAACACCAGTTGATCTCCGATGATATTTTACAAAGTGATTGGGAACAAAAAATTCGTAAAATTCAAAAAATAGCATGTCATCAAAATATAACATCTTTAACAGGTATTCCTACTTGGATTTGGCGTTTGCTAGAAGTTGTATTGAAAGAAAATAATACTAAATCCATCCATAATGTTTGGCCACATTTAGAGCTTTTTATCCATGGAGCAGTTTCTTTTAAACCTTATCAAAGTCTTTTTGATGGTGTGATGCATCAAAAGATGCATTATTTAGAGGTGTATAATGCTACTGAAGGTTTTTTTTCTTTTCAAGATGATTTAAAACAAAAAGATATGTTACTCCTGCTCAATCATGGCATATTTTACGAGTTTATCCCTATTGAGTCATTATCAGAAGAAAAGTTTACAACCGTAGCTTTAGAAGATGTTGAAATGCATAAAATTTATGCTTTAGTTATTACAACCAATGCTGGGCTATGGCGATACTTGATTGGTGATACTATTATTTTCACCAAAAAAGATCCTTATAAAATACGTATTGTAGGAAGAACCAAGCAATTCATCAATATTTTTGGAGAAGAGCTGATCATTGAAAATGCTGAAATGGCCCTTACAGAAGCTTGTAAAAAAACAGACGCTATTTTATGCAACTACACCGCAGGGCCTGTTTATATGGAAAAAAATCAAAAAGTAGGTGGTCATGAATGGTTGATAGAATTTCACAAAAATCCAGTAAATAAAGAGGCATTTTTAGATATTTTTGATCAAAGCCTGAAGCAAGTTAATGCAGACTACAAAGTTAAACGTAACAGCAATATCATGTACAAGCCTAAAGTACGCTTTTTGGCTCAAGGAACATTTTATCAGTGGATAGAGCAAAAAAATAAACTCGGAGGACAAACAAAAGTACCACGTTTGGCTAACGACAGATTTTATCTTACCGAAATTTTAAAAATGATACAGCCTTCTAAGCATAATGATTAGCAAAGCTGTTTTCATACATCGATGGTTTTACTATCGTTTTTTTTTATGCATTGCTACGCTATTTTCGGTGGAGGCAAAAAATTTTTTACAACCACAACATTTACCTTTAGATCCTTTTTTACTCACACTGCAGCATGCTCACGCTGCTGCTGAAAAGCAATTAGTAGCTGTTGATCGCAGCGTTCATATTTCCCTAATAAAAGATTTTTATCATCAACTGTATGGCTACCATCGGTTGAAGTTTTATAAAGATCCTAGTGTATTACAAGTTCTTGCAAAAAATCAAATCCACGGCTATTATCAGGTTTTGAGTTGTAGAAAGCTTGCCCAATATTTTTTTACTCAAGAAAAATTTTTTGATAGTATACAATATCATACCACGGCAGATGCTTTTTTTTCTACAAAAAAAAATGACAAACAGCATTATCAGTTGGCCTATGCATGGTTGCATGAAAAAAAATATTCAAAAGCTTTGATACATTTTCAACAATTAACAACACATGCTTCCATATACCAAGCATTGGCTCATTATTATAGCGGTTGTATTTTGATGAAGCAAAAAAAGTATGATCAAGCTTTGCTGCATTTTCAAATCATACAATCACATCCTTATTATCAACAAGCCGTCATTTTGCTCATGGCGCAAGTTTATTATCAGCAAAAACAATTTAGAGCACTAAAAAAATTTTTATATACTCATCAATCTCTCTTGACTGCTCAGGAGATTTTATTACAAAAAATGTTAGCAGAAGCACATTTTTTTTTGAAAGAATATGCCGATGCTGTGGATATTTATCATCAACTATTAAAAAAATCAATACAAGACCCTGCAATTATTTATCGTTTGGCATATAGTTTACAGCAATTAGGGAAGTGGAAAGCAGCAGCTACTTATTATCAACATTTAATAGCAAATGATACGCTTTACAGCCAACGGGCTAGTGAGGCTTTGGGGGGTATTTATTTAAAAATGAATGAGAAGTTATTGGCGTTAGATGCTTTTGAAAGTGCTTACTATGCTAATCAAGAAGCCCAAAGAACAGCCGTAGCTTTGTGGCAATGTGGCATGTTGGCTTTTCATTTAAAAAAATTTCAACAAGCCATTTTTTGGTTGGAAAAATGGAAAAAAGATTATCCTGTGCATGAAAAAATGCTTGAGGCGGCGTATGTTTTGAGTCAAGCGTATTTACATACGCAAGGTGAGGCTTTTGCAGTACAATATATAGAGCAGATCAAAAATCCTTCTGTGGCTATCAAAGCATTGTATCAGCAGATTACTTTAGTCTATGGTCAGCAGCTTTTTATACAAGCGCAGTATCCTGCAGCTATTTTGATGCTAAAAAAATCATTATCCTATCCGATGGTTGATGATTTGTATACACAGGCTTTGTTTTGGCTAGGAGAGAGTTGTGCTGCTGCGCAGTTTTATGAAGAGGCCAAAGGTTATTATCAGCTGCTTATAGAAGAAAAAAATACACCTAAAGAGTTATTGCCTAGCATAGCGTATGCGTTGGGTTATATTTATTTTCAGACGGATCATTATGCTCAAGCATTGTCTTATTTTTTGTCTACTCATCAAAAAATATATGATTCAATCCAAAAAAAGGATGTGATTTTACGTATAGCAGATTGTTATTTTATGCAGAAAGATTATGTTCAAGCATTGTCTTATTATGCGCTTTCGATAAAAAATCAATATCAGTTGCCTCATGCTTATTATTATCAAGGGTTGATACATTCCATAAAAAAAAATACTGCTTTGGCAACAGCTGCTTGGCAAAAAGTGATGAGTCATTTTACAGATACACCTTATTATGCAAAAACACTTTGGCAAAGTGCTCATTATTGTCTTGCACAGTCCATGTATACAAAAGCTATTCAGTGGTTGGGGATTTATATAGAAAAAAATCCAGACCATAAAAAAATTCCTCAAGCGTTACTTTTGAAAGCTATTGCTTATAGTAATCTTAACAATACTGCTGCTGTCAAAGAAGCATGTGAAAAAATACTTTTGTATTATCCCAAAAGTGTTGTTGCTGAAGATGCGTTGTTAGAATTACAAAAAATTACGCTTTTGTCACAAAATATTACCCAATGGCAATACTATCTTCAGTTATATCAAAAAGTACATCCTGATGGTCAATGCATAGCAAAAGTGAAGTTTAAAGCCATCAAAAAAATGTTTTATTATCAATATTACCTACAGTGTATCACTTTTTCAGAGCAGTTTTTAGCAGAACACTCTGAGGGTATTTTTCATGAGCAAATACTCTTTTTTTTGGGAGAGGCACATTATCGTTTAAAAATTTATGATAAAGCATTGTCTTATTATCAGATATTGATCCAGCGGAAGGATACACGTTCTTATATCAAAACCATGCAACGCATAGCGTATATCCATTGTCAACAAAAAAATTATGAAAAAGCTTTACAGACATATACTAAGTTACATCCTCTTCTGACGAAAGTGTATGAACAGCAGATAAATGCATTACACATTATCAAAATGCACGAATTATTGACTGCATATGATGTTGTGATCGTCAAAGGGTTGGCACTTTTATCAGCTGGTCAGTTGTCAAAAAATTCACAGCATGTATTGTTTTTGATTCTTGGTCGTACTTTTTTGAAAGAGAAAAAATATGTAGAAGCAAAAAAAAAATTAAAAAAAATACCCCTCCATGCACGTAAAAGTTGTGTAGCAGAAGCGCAGTATCTCTTGGCACAGATGGCTTATGTAGAAAAAAAATACGAGGCTTCTCTACAACGATTGTTATCGATGAGGGAAGTTTTTTTTCAACAGAAAGATTGGTTAGCCAAAGCTTATCTTTTAATGGCAGATAATTATATCGCGCAAAAAAATGATACACAGGCAAAAGCTACTTTGCAATCGCTGCTTACACATCCTCAAACGCCCCCAGTAATTTTGACACAAGCTAAAGAAAGACTTCATGCTTTATCTGTATCGCATACGTCTTAGATTAGTTTGGTAGTCTATATTTTTATTTTTGATGATCATCCATGAAAGATGACCAAATTTTTGATTTCTGTTCAATTTTGATTGGATATTTTTATTTTTTTGATTGATTTTAATTTTTGTTTATGCATACCCAAAACTATATCCATCAACATCGTGAAAGATTTTTACAAGAATTGTGTGATTTTTTGCGTATTCCTTCAGTTAGCACACAGCCGCAACATGCAGCAGATGTACAAAAAGCAGCACAGTTTGTACAGCAAAAACTTTTGTCAGCAGGTTGTGACCAGTCTATCCTTATTACAACAAAAAAATATCCCCTTTGCTATGCAGAAAAAATTATTGATCCAAAATTACCTACGATCCTTGTCTACGGTCATTATGACGTACAGCCTATAGCGCCTGCGCATTTATGGACACATCCACCTTTTGAACCAATAATACGTGATGGGAAAATATATGCTCGTGGTGCTTCTGATGACAAAGGGCAGCTATATCTCCAGATCAAAGCAATAGAAACGATGATTGCTAATCATTGTTTGCCTTGTAATGTTAAGTTTTTGGTAGAAGGAGAAGAGGAATCTGGTAGTGAGAGCATCATACAGTTTTTGTCTGAGAAAAAAAATCAAGATTTAGTGCAAGCAGATATTATCCTTATTTCAGATACTACGTTGCTGGCAAAAGATCTTCCTTCTATATCCATCAGCACCAGAGGTATTACATATGTAGAGTTGACACTCACTACTGCTAAAAGAGATCTTCATTCAGGGCTTTATGGCGGTGCTGTAGCTAATCCTATCCAAACGCTTTGTCATATTATTTCACAACTCAAAGATCCATTGCATAAAATTACTATTCCAGGATTCTATGATAATGTACAAACGCTTTCACAATCAGCACGTAACGTTATACAAGCAGCTCCTTTTGATACAGATGCTTTTCAAACATCTATTGGTGCATTAGCAGTAGGCGAAGTAGGTTATACAACGCCTGAACGTGTGGGTGCTAGGCCTGCTTTGGATATCAACGGTATTTGGGGGGGGTATATAGAAGCAGGAGCTAAAACGGTATTGCCTGCACAAGCCCATGCCAAATTTTCGATTCGTTTGGTGCCTAATCAAACAATTGAAGAAATAGAACATAAGCTTTGTCAGTACTTACATCATTTGACACCTACTTGGGCTAAGCTTGATATCAATATTCATTCTGGAGGTGGTAATGCGATTTTTTTTGATCATCAACAAAAGTGTTTTCAAGCAGCAAGTCTTGCTTTTGCAGAAGTTTGGGGAAACCAACCATTTTGGACAAGAGGTGGCGGGAGTTTGCCTGTGATTACACAGTTTAAAGAAAAATTGGGATTAGATTGTGTTTTGATGGGTTTTGGATTACCTTCGGATGCGGTACATGCACCTGATGAGCATTTTCATCTTGATCATTTTTTCAAAGGAATGACTACAGTGATTGCTTTTTATCAACATTTTGTCAGGTCTACATCTTAAAAGTATTTTTTATGAAAAAATTTATTTACATCGAAAAAAAAGATACTCGTTCCGGTTTTGGTGATGGCTTATTGGCCGTTGCAAAGCAAAATGAAGCAGTGGTTGGTTTGTGTGCAGATCTTACAGGGTCTTTAAAAATGGGAGATTTTCAGAAGGCGTTTCCTGAAAGATTTTTTCAAGTAGGTATTGCCGAGGCTAATATGATGTGTATAGCAGCTGGTATGACCATTGGAGAAAAAATTCCTTATACAGGAACATTTGCCAATTTTTCTACTGGTCGGGTATATGACCAAATTCGGCAGAGTATTGCTTACTCTAAAAAGAATGTAAAAATTTGTGCCTCACATGCAGGGCTTACATTGGGAGAGGATGGAGCTACGCATCAAATGTTGGAAGATATTGGCATGATGCAGATGTTGCCGCATATGACAGTAATCAATACTTGTGATTATCATCAAACAAAAGCAGCAACGATTGCTATTGCTAGCTATTTTGGTCCTGTGTATTTGCGTTTTGGTAGGCCAAAGGTGCCTGTATTTACTTTACCAGATCAAAAATTTGTTATCGGAAAAGCTGTAAAAATGGTTTCAGGAAAAGATATATCTATTTTTGCAACAGGTCATTTGGTTTGGGAGGCTTTGGAAGCTGCTTATATTTTATACAAAGAAAAAAATATACAAGCAGAGGTAATTAATATTCATACGATTAAACCAATCGATCGACAGGCAATTTTGCAAAGTATCTACAAAACAAGGGCTGTAGTGACGGCAGAGGAGCATCAGATCAGGGGTGGCTTGGGTAGTATTGTGGCACAGATTGTGAGTGAAGAGCATCCTGTGCCGATACAGTTTGTAGGAGTAGAAGATTGTTTTGGAGAGAGTGGAAAGCCTGAGGAGTTATTAAAAAAGTATGGATTGAGTGCTGAGGCTATTGTGAAAAAATCGTTAAAAGTGCTTGAGATGAAAAGTGCTAGATAGTTTTTTTGTAAATTTTTTCAGTAGATATTTTTGGGTTATTAGTTTGGGTAGTGTTTTCTATCAATTGGGAACAATGAGTATATGCTGTGTTTTATTTTTTAAGTATAATTTTTTTGTTTGTGTGAGGAAAAAAAATTAAATTGTATTTTTTTAAAATTTTAAAGGGGGATTAGCTCAGCTGGCTAGAGCGCCTGCCTTGCAAGCAGGAGGTCATCGGTTCGACTCCGATATCCTCCACTCTCTTTACCTTTCTATTTAATTTTTACAAACTTTCTTTTCTTTCCCTTATCAAAGGGGTTTCGATTGTCTCGATCATCATCTATCATTTTAGATCGTAAACACACACGCTTTTTTTTCAGTAATCATCATCATGCAAACCTTCTATGTTGTTTGTTTGAGGTGATGTAAACACTTATTGAATACGAGCTTCATAACATATAAGCTTTCCTTGTGAATCTTCACAGATGATGTATGCCTTGTCTTGGATGGTAAAAGTTTTGGTATGGGTATTCATTGTCACTTTTCTTTTTGTTGGAAATTCATTTTTGCATGTTTCCCATTGTGCTGTTTTGGGGTCGTATACATGAAATGTATTGTGATAAGCCTCTTGACCCGGTATAGTATTGCTGCCTAATCCTACATATATTTTTCCTTGCAGCGCAAACATGGTGCTGTATATGGCATTTTGTTCTTTAAAAGAAAGTTTTTTCCAGTTATTTGGCGGTGTAAAGGCATAAAAATCTTGTACATAATCTGTTGTATTATTAGTACCCAGATCTTTATTGGTCATGATGTAGGCAGTGTTGTTGATAGTACATACACAAGAATTGTCTACTAGATGTATATCTTCAGGATAATAGATTGGTTGATTATCAAATTTTTTACCATCAAATTTATAGATCTCTTTATATTTTCCATTTTTTGATTTTTCATGTCGTCCTATCCCTACATAGCTTATTTCTTTACCATTTTCTTTTAAAGTAAAAGCAATGCAATATGCTGTTTGGTCAGGATATGATATTGTTTTTGAGGATGATGGGAAAGGATATATATTGTTATGCCTTAGACGATTTCCATTGTTCCAACCAGTACCTACATAAGCTGTCCCTTGGTGTATAAAGGCTACGGCTTGTTTGTGATCAGCATATGGAAAGAGCTTTGTTGTCTGCTGCCAAGTATTTTGTGTTGGATCATATGCCCAGCCTTGATCATTTCCTGCATATCCTTTGCCCTTGAGAGCAAAACATACATCAAGGTTTTGTAAGCTAAAAGGTGGATCTGCTTTTTTAGTGAAACATAATTTTTTTTCTTGTAGTGATTGATTTTGTATTTTTTCTATGCGTATAGGCGTTTGTTGACAACCACATCCTGTGTAAAGCAGCATGTAGATGATGCTGCTAAGGGTTATTATTTTATTGTTGTTCATAAATTTTATAGAGTGACATTTTTTTATTTTGGTTTTCAAATAATATATACCGCTTTTTTCCTATGGAAAATGCTAGCGGTGTATAATGGCTATCGATGTTTCTTTTTTGAGGCATTGTGTTTTGACATTTTCTCCATTGGTCTTTTTTTGCATCGTACTGATAAAATGCTTGTGCATTTGTAGGGTCTGTATTGGATAGTGTACCGCGTACGTTATGTCCCAAGCCTACATAGCCTCTATCAATGGTAGCAAATGCTGTGCTGAATTGTAATTTAGCTGCTGCTGCAGGAAAATCTTGTCTTTTTTCTATCTTTTTTTTGCTAGGATCAAATACATAAAAATTATTTTTTTCTTGAATACTACCATTGGGGTATATATTGAGTATGTATACTTTATTATCTAACAGAAAAATTGCTGGCTTACCATATGCTTGGTCTACAGCTTGGGGTATTTTAAAAGATTTTTCTGAAGAATTTTTACTAATGTTTTCTTTAAATGATGTAATATATTTACGGAATAATATATGTAGTTGATTGCTATAGGATTTATTTTTGAGTGTGAAAATGCTCAGGTTTTGGTTGCTGTATATCAAGCTTTCTGTTGTTCCTGGAGATGATTCATATTTTTCCCATTTTTTTCCGTTGAAACAATATATTTTTTTGTAATCCTCTTGGTATGTAGCATAGTCTTTACTTATTCCACTACAGATATACACTTTTTGCTCATACACCCATGCTACGGCATTTTTTCTATTCAAATGTATATTAGCTGGCAATGTCATGTTTTTGTCTTCTTCCCATGTATCCTTTAAAGGATCATAAAACCAAAATTTTTGACTTCCTACATACTGTTTTCCATGAAGCACAAACGAAACATCTATATCCTCAGCCTTGAATGGAGGTTCATTTTTTTGTATGAATATTGGCTCTATCAGTGGTAAAACTCGATGTTCTATTTTTTTTTGACAGCCACAACTTGTATAAAAAAGGCAAGTAAGGGCTATAAATATAGCCCTTGAGTTTATTTTTATTCTGTGCATGAGTTATTGCTATGCGTGTTTGCTTATAAAATTATTTTATTTTTCCGATGGCTTCATCTATCATATACATGCCTATACCGGATTCTCCTATGATATCGAATAATTCTATAATTCTACGGGCTACTTTTTCTTCTTCTCTTTGTTCTTCTACAAACCATTGTAAAAAATGATGTGTCATATGGTCTTTTGTTTTCAATACATGATCCACCAACTGATGAATGGCTTGTGTCACTTTAATTTCTTGTGTCAATACTATATCGAAAATATTTTTTAAATCATTAAAATTCGTAGAAACTTTTGTAGTCACTGGCGCTAAAGCATGTCCTCCTACTTCATTGGTGTAATGAAATATTTTAAGCATGTGTGCTCTTTCTTCTTCTGCATGATCATATAAGAATTTCGCAGCATTTGCATACCCCCGAATGTCTGCCCAGGAAGCCATGGCCAAATAAGCAGCCGATGCTTGTGCCTCCATCATTATTTGAGTATTGAGTAAGTTTTCTGTTTCTGGCGTAATAGAACGGTGTTTTTGTATGTGGTTAGACATGATTGATTGGTTTGATGATGGTTTAAATTGCGATTGACAATTTAAATAAAAAAAGATTGGAGTGCTTCCGACACGACAAACGTGCTGCCTGTAATCAAAACAAGGTCTTGTGTATGGGCTTTTGTCTTTGCTGCATGCAAAGCCTGTGCTACTGTAGCATATGTTTGTTTTTGGTATTGATATTTTTCAGCATGTGCTGATAAAATATTCAAAGGCATTGCCCGCGGTATGTTGGGCATACAAAAATAATATAGCGCCTCTCGAGGTAATTTTTGAAAAATAATGTCTGTAGATTTTTCTTGTACCATTCCCCAAACGATGTGTAATTTTTGGTGTGGTATCTTATTGATTTGCTGCATTACCATATGTATACCTGCTACATTATGTGCAATATCTGCAATGATCATAGGATTTTTTTGTAAAATTATCCATCTGCCTTTTAGCTTTGTCAGTGTATTCATATTTTTAAGCCCTTCAAGGATATGCTGGTGTGTGATGGTATAATTTTTTTTTTTCAATAGATCAATGGCTAAGAAAATAGCAGGTAAATTTTTTTTTTGATAATATCCCGTAGCCTCTAAAGTCACTGTGTAAATATTTTTTGTTTCTTTATGCAGGAGCTTCCATTGTTGATTATCTAGAGAAGAAACTGCATAATATTTTTCAGCAAAAAATAATGGTGCATTTTTTTTTTTAGCTATTCTTTGAAAGACAGTTTTTGTGTTTGGTATACTTTCTCCAATAATGACAGGTATTTTATTTTTGATGATACCAGCCTTTTCTTGAGCTATTTTTTCTAAAGTATTTCCCAAAAAAGCTGTATGATCTTTGCTAATGTTTGTAATCACTGATAATACAGGACAAAGTATATTGGTAGCATCCAATCGTCCCCCCATGCCTACCTCTACCATAGCAATGTCTATCTTTTTTTCTAAGAAATATGCAAAGGCCATCATCACACTGATTTCAAAAAGAGAAGGTTGTATTTTTTGTAAAAAATGTTGATGTTGCGTGATAAAATTTGCAAGAAATTTTTTTTCCATTTTTATTCCATTGACACGAATTCTCTCTCGAAAGCAATGGATATGTGGAGAAGTAAAGAGGCCTGTTTTGTAGCCGGCAGTTTGTAACACAGCTGCCAACGCATGGGCTGTGCTGCCTTTGCCATTAGTGCCTGCAATGTGTACGGTTTTCAGATGATGTTGCGGATGGTGTAGATATTGACAGAGTGTTTGTATTTTTTCGAGCGAAAAACAGGAGGGAAGTCCTTGGGTCTGTGCATTTTTGAATTGATGATACAAAAAGGTCAATGCTTGTATATCATTCATTATTTTTTTGTGAATATTTTAAAATTTTAATGACTATGCTCTTCACAGGCTCTTATCTTGAGTTTTTTTTTCTTGTTGAAATTTTCTTTTAAAAAATTTTTTTTCAGTGGTTTGTCGAGCAATGGTTTTAGGTTAGGCTGTCCAGCATCTACCCAGCAGGTGAACCAAAAATTGCCTATCATTTGGATAGAAGCACGCATTTGTTGTGCTATTTGTCCATCGAGTAGGTCATGATAGGCTTTTGCATAGGCTACAGAATAGTTTTTAAACAAACTGCTTTTGCGTTGTTCTACGCAGTATTTTTTTGATGGAGGAAATTTTTTGGATAGTTTTTTTTCTAAAGAAAGTACGCTATGTACTTTTTGGTGGGTATTTACAATGGTTTTCCATACAGTGTCTTGCATGTTTTGAATGTAGGAGGCTTTGCCAGTCCATAGGCTGTATTCTTGTATAAAGAGTTCTGGTAATCTAGTTTCCCATAGGCCGTGAATGCCTTGTTGGTTGGTAAGTTGTCCGTTGTAGTTTTGAGTGGTGTGTAGCGGTACATGGGCATCGGCAATGTAATGACCTATATCTGCCGAAAGGCGTAGGATTTGGTAGGCTTGTTTTTTTTTGAAAGCTTTTGTCAGTTGATATCGCATTTTGATGATATGCCAGGGAATGATGCCATGGGTTTTTAAATTTTTTTCTCCATATATTTTTTTTGCTTTTGTCCAGGATAGGTGGGTTTGATAATTGGGGTGGGCTTGGTAATGCTCCATATCAATATAATGCTTTGGGGCTTCTCCTTTTACAGCATAGCGTCTTTTGTCTGGATTGACAGCATTTTCTGTGATGTATTGGATATATTTTTTGTAGAAAATGAGCATGGGGGGTGGCAGGGTAAAAACAGCCATACGGTTGATTTTTTTGTGTGCGAAAAATCCCCAGGCGTATAGATTGGCTTGTTGGCCAATCATCAGTAAAATAAGATAGAGGCTTATTTTTTTTTTGAAAAAATTGTAGGGAAATATTTTTTTTAAAATGTACATAAAGTATCAGATTTATTATAGAGATCTAAATTGAAATACTAAATGTTTAAATTAAAAATTTATCCCACAAAAAAATGATATTAAAATATACTTATCAATACTATGAAAAAATATAAAATAACCCGTAATCAAAAAGAATCCATAGCCTTGCTCTCTATTGGTACTTTTTTAGAGTATTTTGACCTAGGACTCTATATTCATATGGCAACGCTATTGAATGAATTATTTTTTCCTAAAAGTGACCCTTTAGCTGCTAAATTATTGGCTACTACTGCATTTTGCTTGACATTTGTTTTGAGACCTGTAGGGGGTATAGTCATTGGTAGAATAGGAGATATTCTTGGCAGAAAATCTACTATTTTGATTACTACTTTTACTATGTCTATTGCTTGTTTAATTATGGCTTTAACAGGTACTTATAGTGATATAGGTATAGCTGCTACTATTATTATTATGATTTGTAGGATATTACAAGGCTTTTCTTCTTTAGGAGAAGTAATGGGTGCTTCTATATATTTATCCGAAACTTTGAAATCTCCTTATAAATACATTGCTGGCGGCGTTGTAGATATTGGTGCAAATGCTGGAGGATTATTTGCTTTGATGGTTTCTTCTTTAGTATTATCTTCTGATTTTACTTGGAGAATTGCTTTTTTTATAGGTGCTGGAATAGCTTTAGTAGGTATGATTGCTAGAACAAAATTGAGAGAAACTCCTGAATTTGCAGATTATAATAAACGTATGAAAAGGTATGCAGATACAGCAGGTACAAATACAGAATTAAAATTTAAAGAAAAAATAGATAAAAAATCTGTATTTGGCTTATTTATTACTGTATTTTTAATTCCAGCGTGTTATTATGTTACTTATTTTTATTTGGGAAATTTTGCAAAACAAGTTTTAGGAATGACTCCCGAATTAGTTACTAAACATAATCTAAAGCTTGCTATTTACGCTGTTTTTGGAGCTGTTCTGGTTGTATTTTTTGTTCGAAAATATTCCCCAGTAAGAATTGTAAAATTGAGTTTTATCATTTTTTCTTTTGCGTTGATCTTATTACCATTTTGTCTAAACAATATATCTACTGGAACTTCTAAAGGAATTTATCTATTATCTTTTTTACAATGTTTAATTTATGTACCTGTACTTAATAATCTTATAAAAATTAATACTTGGCTAAAACATTTTCCTGTTTACCATCGCTTTACAGTTGCAGCTACTATTTTTGGATTAGCCAGTGCCTTAGCTTTTCCTGCAGCATCTTTTGGTCTCCTATTTTTAGAAAAACTATTTGGCTATTATAGTCTTTGGGTTTTATTTATGCCGGTGATGATTGGTTGTTTTTGGGCAATTAATTATCTTAAAAAATTAGAAATAAAACGAGGATGTTATAAAAATTATCCTCATGATGATTATCCTTATCCTGATACAGCTAAAGATGAAAAAAAATTCAGCTATAATTTATCAAATGAATATCATAAATTCAATGATCATTGTCAATACACTGTACAATTATTAGATAAAATAAAAATTATTGGACAATATGAAAATCATAGAAAAGTAAATTTAAAACTCATCCAAAAAGCCATAATATTCACTAAAAAATGGCATCATGGACAAATGAGAAAAGATAAAAAAACACCTTTTTATGCACATCCTTTTATCGTAGCTGGTATAGTAGCTCAATATTATTATAAAACAGACGTTATCATTGCTGCTTTATTACATGATGTGATAGAAGATACATCTTGTACAGTGGCTATGATTGCTCAAAATTTTAATTATAGAATAGCACAAATGGTAGATAGACTTACCAAAGTGCGGGTTGATAATGAAAAAATAATTAAAATGACATTACAACAAACTTTAGAGCAGCTTCAAAAACTAGGTGACTATGAATCATTTTTTATCAAAGAAAAAGATAGAATGCATAATCTCGAAACTATTGCTGTTTTACCAAAAGAAAAAAAACAACAAACAAAAGAAGAAACCAATTTTCATTTTATAAAAATGCTTGCAATTATTCGTGATAAAATAGGAAGTCAAGAAAATAATGATTTTGAAAAAGAAATGTTACATAAGATCCAAAACATAGTTTAAGTTTAGCAGTCTATTTTCCCAGGTGTTCTAGGAAAAGGCACTACGTCTCTTATATTTTCCATACCTGTTAAAAATAGCAGTAGCCTCTCAAGCCCCATACCAAAGCCACTGTGAGGCACTGTGCCAAAACGTCGGGTATCCAGATACCATGACATTTTTTCTTGATCAACTTTCCAATACTGCATGGCCTTTGATAAATAATCTATTCTTTCCTCCCTTTGTGAACCTCCAATGACTTCTCCTACACCAGGAAAAAGAATATCCATGGCTGCTACCGTTTTGCCATCTTCATTTTGACGCATATAAAATGCTTTGATCGATTGAGGATAGTCTGTGATCACAACAGGTTGCTGAAAATATTTTTCTACTAAATATTTTTCATGCTCTGCTTGTAAATCAATTCCCCATTTGATAGGATATTGAAATTTATTTTTTTTATACGGTTGAGATTTTTCTAAAATTGCAATTGCTTCTGTGTATGAAATGATGATACATGGTTTTGTGAGTATTTGCTGTATTTTATCCATCAAAGGCATGTTATCAAATGCTGTTGATGACTGTTTACAGGGAGATGAATTTTTTCTTTGTGCTAAAAAACAAAGATCCTCTTTACAAGTATCCCATACATACCCTATAATATATTTCAAAAAATCAGTAGCCAGCGTTATATTGTTGTGTAAATCATAAAAAGCCATTTCAGGTTCTACCATCCAAAATTCTGCTAAATGGCGTGTTGTGTTAGAATTTTCTGCTCTAAACGTAGGGCCAAAAGTATATATTTTGCCTAGTCCCATGGCTGCTATTTCTCCATGCAATTGTCCTGAAACTGTGAGATGACATTTTTTGGAAAAAAAATCTTTAGAAAAATCAACAGTTTGTTGTTCATTCTTTGGAACATTGTTTAATGGTAGTGTAGTCACTTTGAAGAGCTCACCAGCCCCTTCGGTGTCATTTTGTGTGAGAATAGGGGTATGGACACAAAAAAAATTTTTTTCATGAAAATATTGATGAATGGCAAAGCTCAAGGCATGTCTTATTCTAAAGATAGCGCTAAAAGTATTAGTTCTAATTCTTAAGTGTATATTTTCTCTTAAAAAATCTAAAGAATGTTTTTTTGGTTGGAGAGGATAAGTAGTTGTGTTAGATGCACCCAATAATTGTATGCTTTTGGCTTGCATCTCTAAAGTCTGTTTGGCTCCTTGAGAAGCTACCAAATCACCAAATATCTGTACACTAGCTCCTATATGCCAGTCTTTACTGCTTGATTCTGAAAACTGGCTATGATCCAACACTATTTGTAAGCTTTGTAAGCAAGAACCGTCGTTGATTGTGATAAAGGAAATTTGTTTGCTGTTTCTTTTGTTTCTGATCCATCCTTGAACTTGGATGTTATTTTTTGGTTTTGAAGATGGGTGAAAAATGGATACAATCGGGGTGTTAGCAATCATAAATACAAGGAAAAAAGACGTTGGAAGCAGTGCTTATCAGGTGATTTTTTTTACAAAGATACTAACAAAAAATTAGTATATTCCTTACTTCTTAACCATCATTTCTACCTTTTATTCAATTTTATTTTTTTAGACTATGCAGGCACTTGTGCGTCTTTTGAAGACTATTTTTATTGCTACTACCAGTACTTTTTTGGTTTTTATTTTATTATTAACTCTTCTTTTTTGGGGAATATCCAAAGACTTGAAACCTAAAAAATATCAGCCAAAACCACATAGTGTTCTTCATGTTTGTTTAAAAGGAGAAATAATTGACCAAAGCCTTAAGGATGATTTTCTTTTTTCTAAAAAGAAGAAAAGCAATTTGTATACTCTGCTCCAGAGCATTCAACATGCAACACAAGATGATAATATTGTAGGCTTATATCTTACAATTGAAGATATGACTGTAGGATGGGCACAACTAGAAGAAATTTATAGTGCGCTTCAAAAGTTCAAAAAAACAGGGAAATCAATGATTACATATCATACGATGTATGATCATAAAAGTTATTATTTGGCTGCTTTGTCAGATCATATCATTACGCATGAAGAAGGTATTTTTTTCTTGAATGGTTTTAAACGCACGGTTTATTTTTACAAAAATCTTTTGAAAACATTACAAGTAGAGCCTATAGTATTTCGGGTAGGTAATTTTAAAAGTGCTATAGAGCCTTTTACAAGAGATTGTATGAGTGCTGAAAGCAAACAACAAAGTCAACAGTGGCTCAACGGTCTTTATCAGCATTTTTTAAAAAAAGTAACCTATGCCAGAGGTTGTAAGCAAGCACATTTGGATCAATGGATCCATCGTTTATCCCTTACTTCTATACAAGCAGCAAAAGCACATCATTTGATCGATGCCATTGTTTCTGGTGAAAATCAGGCAAAAAAAATGGCGAAAAAAAAAATATTATCCAATACATCTGTACATACACTGAATTTTGTACACCATACATCTTATGCCTATCATTATCAAACAAAAGTAATTAAACAAACTAAAAATAAAGTAGCCGTGTTGGTAGCTAAAGGAGATATTATTGATGGTTATAGCACACCCGAGAGCATAGGAGATAAAAGTATTTTACAAGTAATAAAAAAATTGGCCAAAGATGATTCCATCAAAAGCGTTGTGCTACGGATCGATACGCCTGGAGGCTCTTCTCGTGCTTCCAATCGTATTTGGAATGCTTTGTGTCAATTGAAGAATAAAAAACCAATAGTTGTTTCTATGGGCAATGTGACGGCATCTGGAGGGTATTATATGGCGATGGCTGCAGATCATGTGGTAGCCAATGCTACCAGTATTACAGGTTCTATAGGTGTATTTGCTTTATTTTTGAATCCACATCAATTATTAAAAAATAAATTAAAAATCAGCAGTGATGTAGTCAAAACACATCCTTCTGCTGATATGTTTGACTTTAGCAGAACCATGACTCCGCATGAACGGACAAAAGTACAGCAATTTGTAGAAGATAATTACAAAAGTTTTGTACAAAAAGTGGTATATGCCAGAAAATTATCTTTAAAAAAAGTAGAAAGTATTGCTTCAGGAAGGGTATGGCTTGGTACAGACGCGCATCAGCATGGTTTGGTAGATACGATTGGTGGTTTATCAACAGCCATCGTTGAAGCTAAGAAACTGGCAAAGAATGATCAGTTGAGCGTAGTCTTTTATGATGAAAAACCTCACTGGATCCAATTTTTTTTGAATGATTTTTCGCAAAATATTGGACGTTATTTTTTAGCTCAAGAAAAATATACTACCCATTATCGTGCAATCATGCGCATGCAAGGCATACAAGCCAGAATGCATGATGCCTGTGTTTAACATGATAATTGTTGTATTGGTTGTATGAAGAAGTATGGGATGTTTTTTTTATTGTGGTATTTGATTTTTTTTTCAAAAAAAGTATGGGCCACTGATCGGGAAGCTCATAGGCTATATACGATTTTTCCACTGTCCAATGATTTGCCTTCGCAAGATATTTATCTTGGTCCTTCGATTGATATTTATACTTATTTTTCTGAGCGCCTCCAAAGGCATAAAATTACGCGTAAAATTCCCTCCTTCATTTTTAAAGACCTTCACAAAGATTCAATATCTACACAATCATCTAACTTAGGATCTTTACTAGAGTCATATCAACATTGGAAAATTTATGAGTGGCGTGTAATGCCTCAACCTTTGTTCAATATTGATACCAATACCTGGTGGGCTATTTTTGCTAGGATAGGTAATTTTTTTTTGAGTACTAAAAAAAGTACAATTCAAAAATATATACAAGAAGATACGGTGGATCCTATTGCTTTGCAACAAATGGTATATACTCTAGAAAAGCTACCTTATATACAAAAAGTCAATTTAGAGGGGCAAGAAGTATCTGAAAAGCAAGTGTCATTTTTTTTAAAAACACAAGATCGATTTCCTCTAGTGATAGAAGATTTTATGGTATCGAAAAAAAAATGGGGGCTTATTATCAATAATTTTCATGTGTTGGGTTTGGGACATATTTGGAGAAATGAATTTTTTTACGTAAGAGGAAAACCTTTGCATCAGGTCATGCATTATCAAGTGCCTAATATTGGGCAACATATTTGTTTGCAGTATAAATACAATCACACGGAAAAAAGAAAAAAAAAAAAAATTAAATGTATTCATGCGCATATAATGCGTCCTTACCTATGGGGATTAAAAATTAATTTTGACAACAAAATACCCTATCAAAATATGGAAAAAAGTTTTTGGTTAGGCCGGCATTTTTTTCAAACACCTTTTGAAGATACTACTTTGTCTTTAACTGGAAAAGTTAGCCATCATGCGCCTCACTGGAAAAATACCATGCGTGCATATGTGTTATCACTCAATAGCATTGGTCTATGGAAACAAAAAAAGCATCATCTGTATCAATTGAAATGTTTTGGTCAAAAAGATCAGTTATCCACAGGATATCAGATAAATTTTTTTACAGGGTATAAAAAACATATGATGAAAAATCAGCAGGATGCTGTGTATTTTGGTAGTCATTTGATGAAAGGTTTTTACCAAGAAGAGGTAGGGTATTTGTTGGCAAAGGCATATGCCGGTAGTTTTTTAAGAAATTTTTTTTTTGATGAGTTTATACATGGTTTTCTAAAATATATGAGTCCTTTGTTGCGATGGACACAATATGCTACACGGTTATTTACAATTGTAGAGTATCAACGAGGATTTTATTTTAGAGATAATCTTCTTTTTCATATTTCTGATGATAAATTTTATAAAAGAATGCCTTATTCCCATATTGTAGGCACACAATATTTCCATATGGGTCTGGAAATGGTTTTATTCTCTCGTTATAATTTGATAGGTTTCAAAATAGTGCCTTTTTTAAATTTGAAAAATATTTTTATCAACCATGTAGACAAAAACTATTTGTTTTCGTTCGCAAATTGTTATCCTGCTTTTACACTGGGTTTCCGTTTATATAATGACCGACTTAAACTGAAATCTCTGGTGTTATCTTTTGTTTATGACCCTAAACATTTAGATTATGCCTTTAGCGGAGGAAGTGTAAAATTTTTTGCAGATAAAAAATTTATGATCAAAGAACCTAAAATCAAAAAAAAATAAAATATGCCTTTGGTCACACAAAAAGACACTATCATTGCCCTTTCTACCCCTCCAGGACAAAGTGCCATTGCTTTGATCCGGCTTTCTGGAAAATCTGCCTTATCGATTGTCAATCATTTTTTTAAAACTAAAGATCTTTTCCTTTGTGCTTCTCATACCGTACATTTTGGTACCCTTCTCGATGATCATCAAGCAGTGTTGGATGAAGTTGTTGTCACTTTATTTCGTGCTCCTACTTCTTTTACCAAAGAAGATGTTGTAGAGATCAGCTGCCATGGAGCTTATTTTATCATACATCGTATTTTGCAAATCATGATTCGTCAAGGGGCACGTATGGCCCAGCCAGGTGAGTTTACACAAAGGGCTTTTTTTAACGGGCAACTAGATTTAACGCAAGCAGAGGCAGTGGCAGATCTTATTGCTGCACGTTCTGCCACAGCACACAAAACAGCGATGCACCATTTAAAGGGTGGTTTATCAAAATCTGTACGTTTATTAAAAGACAAGATTATGCATTTTGCAGCTCTTTTGGAGCTTTCGTTGGATTTTGCAGAGGAAGATGTGCCAGTGGCAGCCAAAGAAGATCTAAAGAAATTAGTCCAAGATATTTTAGACACAATTCAGCCCATGCTTGAAAGTTTTACTTTAGGCAATGCAATTAAACACGGTATTCCCATGGCTATTGTTGGACAACCCAATGCGGGAAAGTCTACATTGTTAAATACACTGCTACAAGAAGAACGTGCTCTTGTTTCGTCTATACCAGGCACTACTAGAGATTTTATAGAAGGAACGTTGATGATAGAAGGCGTGCATTTTCAGCTGATAGACACGGCTGGTTTACATCATACAGAAGATATGGTTGAAAGTATGGGTATTCAAAAAACGTATGAGATAATTAAAAAATCGCATCTTATTCTCTATATTTTTGATATATCTTCCACAACTGCTCAACAGATTGAAAAAAAATTATCTCAAATAAAAAGTTTCAATATTCCTACATTAGTCATTGCCAATAAAATAGATCGAGTAACGCCTGCTGTTGTACAAGATTTTTGTCATGCTTTCCGTTGTGTGCCGATTGCTGCGCAATTAGGAAAAAATATCCAACAATTGAAAAAAACTATTCTTGAGCAGATACAACTAGCAAAAATTTCATCTATAGATACCATTATTACCAACGAAAGGCACTACGAAAGTCTTTTAAGAAGTAAAGAAGCTATGGAAAAAGTTTTACAAGGGATTCAAAATGAATTATCCAATGAACTGCTCGTACTTGATATCCGAACGGTTTTGGAACATTTAGGCACTTTGGTAGGAGAAGTAACTACTGAAGACGTGCTTGGACATATTTTTGCTAAGTTTTGTATTGGTAAATAAATCATTTTTGGACCATCTATGAAAAAAATTATTTTGCAAGAACTACAAACTGCTGCATATTTGTTGAATCACTGTATACAAGATGAAAAGCAGTTGCAGTGCATTACACAAGCTGCGGATATAATGATTGATGCTATTCAAAGAGGAAAAAAAATAATTGCTTGCGGCAATGGCGGTTCTCATTGCGATGCCATGCATTTTGCTGAAGAAATGACAGGAAAATTTCGTCATACAAGAAAAGCCTTACCAGCTATGGCCATATCAGAAGCCAGTCATCTGACATGTGTAGGCAATGATTATGGTTTTTTACATGTTTTCGCACGTTTTATAGAAGGCTTGGGATGTGCTGGAGATGTTTTATTAGCTATTAGCACTAGTGGAAAATCGGCGAATGTAGTTTTAGCTGCTCAAAAATCGCAAGAAAAAAAAATGGCTGTCATTGCGTTGACAGGTCCTTCTCAAGATAATTTTTTGGCTCAACACGCAACTTGTGCTATCCATGTGCCATATACAGGTCCTGCCGATCGTATACAAGAGATGCATATCAAAATCATTCATATTTTGATTCTTTTGATTGAAAAAGGGCTTGCTTTATAATTTTTTCAACTAATGTCATACCTGCAAACTACGATTGCTCTGGAGAAGATGTATTTTTTTTCTTATCATGGTTGTACAGCTGATGAAAGAAAATTAGGAAGTCATTATATAGTGGATGTTTTTTTTGATGTTAATTTGCAAATGAGTGCCATTGCTCAAGACGATTTATCTGCTACTGTAGATTATAGTGAGGTTTATCTTATAGTAGCAGCTGTCATGAAAGTGCCTAAAAAATTACTCGAAAGTGTTGCTACAGCAATCGGAAAAAAAATTTTAGATGATTTTGTCCATATTGTTAAAGTAACAGTGAAGGTTACAAAAAAAAATCCTCCTTTAGGAGGATTGTGCGATCAGGCATGTGTGACGTGTTGTATGGGGCGGGATCAATAGTTTTGTGTGTTTATATACTTAAAAACTTTTTATATCGTAATATTTTTATGTTTATTTCAAGTAACAAAATTTATTTGAGATGGATGTTATCACGATATATTTTCGTTTTCAAAAGCAATGTAATTGTTTGTTATAAGTAATAAAAAATATGGAAGTATTTTACGATATACAGAAAAAGAATATGAAAATGTTTAAGTAAAAAATATCAATAGTAGAAAAATTAGATTATGAGTGGAAAAAATATAATAAAATAATTTCATTACTCAATATCTTCCTCTGATAAAGCCAAAGCGTCTTTTGCTTTGGCTGCATACTTCCCTGTTAAAATATTTTGCAGATCTTTTTTCTGTTGTTGATAATGTTTTTGCAAAGTCTTACCCAAAGCTTGAGTATCATATCTGATGCTATAGTTATTTCCTTTGCCTTTGAGCACTAATCCTAAATATATGCCCTCCATTGTTTCAGGGCGTATATGTCCTAATTTTTCTTTGCGGTATTGTTTACTAAAATTTTTTAAAGGCACTTTCAAATGATAACGATACACATTTTGGAAACTGTGCTCTCCTGAAACATCTATTTGGAAACAATTTTTTAAAAGCACTGTCATTTTTGGAATTTCTATTTTGCCTTTGCCTATGGTTAGTACATTTTCCAAATGATCTAAAAAAATTTTTTTTTCTCTATGCCGAAAATATTGTGTCATTTTTTGTAAAGGATTTACTTGATCAAAAATCATGTTATGCATTTTCACAGCCAATGTTCCTTCTAAATTATTGCTCCAATGTTGATTTTTTGTTAAAGTTCCTTGTAAAACTAAATGGCTAGCAAAAGTTCCCTGTGTATTTTTGGAGGTAAAAACAGATGAGCCTAACCAATGATCTGTCATAGACAATAAAGTAGCACAGTCTATGTTTTCTAAAAAAAAATTTGTGTTGAAATATTTTTTCCTTTCCATTGGAATAAATTTTCCGCTCAACTGCCCTTTGCCTTTGGCACATTGAAAAGAGAGCGTAGGTACATGTAGGCTGTTTTTTTTCCAATGCAATTGTCCAGTCACTTTTTCTAAACATATTTTTTTCCACTGACAACGATTGATTTTGTAGTTTAGATCAAGGTGAATAGGAAAAGACCATTGGTTTTTTGAATTAGGATTTTGAGTACAAGAAGTAGTATTTTGAGATGTAAGCTTAGGAGGAATCCATAATTGAGATGACTGTAAAGACATTTTCATATGCAATAGTATAAGTTTTTGTTTCATACACAGAAACGGATATTTTAATTTTCCTTGTAAAGAAAAATCTCCTTTCTGCCAATGACCTTTACAAGTTATAACCTGCCACTGTTGATCTTGCATTATAATTTTTGCCTGTATATCCTCTATAGGAGGAAAAATTTTTCCTAAAGGTAACATCACTTGATGGCACGATATTTCCCCTATAGGTTTGATAGTATCTATTTTTTTCAATGAAAAAAAGGGAAGTTTAAAATCAAAAGAAAATTTTCCTTGTGTAGGAAACCAGTCTATTTGATGATACAAAGGCAAAGCAGCAAAGTCTACATGGCCTTTGCATTGTGTTTTTAGTAAAGGGTTTTTGAAATTTTTTAGTGTCAAATTTCCGTAAATATTATGATGAAGATGATAGATATGTCCTTTTTTGATAGATAATTGTGATTGTTCAAGGCGAGAAAAATCAGGTATCATACATTGTCCTTGGATATCATCCAGTGTCCAGGAATTTTTATCAAAAGGCATAGTACATTGTCCTTTTTTGATGGTCCACGAAAAAGTACTGCTTTTTTTTTTTTTTAAAAACCGTACGTTTCCTTGAAGGTGTATGTTCCCCATCAAGGAGTATGCTTTAAGAGCTGAGGTATAATGTTGTATATCTTGTAAACAAAGTTGAGCTGCGTGCAGTTGAGCATGTATTTTTTCAGGAGAATAAAAAATTCCAGAGGCTTTCAAGTAATTTTTTGCTTGTTTGATGTTGATCTTAGGCAAATGGATAGATTTTTGTACAGCATCATAATGTCCCTTTAACTGCACCTGAAGATTTGACAAATTTTGATTTTTTTGATATATGCTCCATTTTTTTATATCCATCATCCCTGCAGTGGAAAAGTGTAGCTGATGTTTTTTCCAAAAAGGTGTTGCTTTGATTTTTTGGAGATATACTTCCCATGGTTTGCCTGTAGAGTCATTGCTTTTGACGTGGATATTTTGTAAAACAATGGTCTTGATCATAGGAAAAGTAATGATTGACTGCTTTTTTGTTTTTTTTTCAGTTTTTTTTGATTTAGAAGATATAGGTGATGTCCAAGATAGTGTGCCTTGCTGTATGGATAGTTTTTCAGGAAAATAATGCTGTTGTAAGATAGATTTTAAATGGAAGGTCACGGAGACACATGCTGCTTTTAAAGTATTTTTTATGTTTTTTTTATCTTGTATTAGCACATGATGAAAAACAAAAGTAATTGTTGGAAATGATGCAAAAGGGGTATACGAAACTTTGTCTAAGGAAATTTTGTATGGTGTCTTTTGCGTGATATGCTGTAATGTGTGCTGAATAATTTGATCCTTTTTGGTATATAAAAAATATATACCTCCTATTACAATCAAAAAAAGAAAGAGTAGGCAGTAAAGTACCACCTTAAGAAACCTTCGAAGCATATTATTTGAACAAAACCAGCTAAAAATAAAAAATTTTATGGCTAAAAAAATGATGATTGCCAATTGGAAAATGCATTTGACTATACAAGAGGCACAACAATATCTACAATATTTTCTACAACACTTTCCATACACAGAGGCACCAATTAATATACTTTTTTGTCCTCCTTTAACACATATTGCTACGTTGCAAAAAATGATGCCCGCTATAAGTTCTCTTTATTTGGGTGCACAAAATTGTCATCACCAAGCACAAGGAGCTTTTACGGGAGAAGTATCAGCATATATGTTAAAAGATATGGTGACACATGTACTGGTAGGTCATAGCGAGAGAAGAAAATATGCAAAAGAAACAGATGATATCCTAAAAAAAAAGATTGATTTGCTTTTGTCTTATAAATTACAGCCTATTTTTTGTTGTGGAGAACCTATGGTTGTACGTCAACATAATCAGCATATATCTTTTATACAAACACAAATTAACACTTGTTTAGGACATCTTTCACCACAAGCCATACAGCGTGTAGTGATTGCTTATGAACCTATATGGGCTATTGGCACTGGTCAGGCAGCGCATAGCGTGCAAATACAAACCATGCATCAGGCTATTCGTAGCATATTACAACAGCAATATGGCCCAACTGTAGCACAAAATATCAGTCTTGTTTATGGTGGTAGTTGTCATGAAAAAAATGCAGCAGAAATATTTTCTTGTCAGGATGTTGATGGTGGATTGATTGGCAGCGCTGCATTGGATGTAGAAAAGTGGATAAAAATAGGGCATATTCTTGCAGCAGTATAAAATGCTATGCGTTCTTTTTTTTTAAAATATAGTCATGTATTTATTTTTGTATGCCTACAAGGATTGAGTTTAGCCATGATCCAGTGTTCTAAAAAAATATCTGATCATTTTTGGATATCTACAGTGCAATGTGCTATACACCGATGGCATCAACTTCAACATACGGTGGGTTGTTATTTTTCTGCACAAAAAAATTATCAAAAACTACAAGAAGAAAATGCATTTTTGCAAGATTTACTCATGCAGAAAAATGTGGTTATTCAAAATAAAGCTATGTTTCTCGAGACACCTGCATATGTTTTGACTACTGCTAAGGTAGTATATTATACTATTCATCGTACAAAAAATTATTTAATCATCAATAAAGGAAAAAAACAAGGTGTTGAAAAAAATATGGGAGTGATTACTCCTCAAGGCATTGTAGGCGTAGTGCACAAGGTATGGGAAACAAATGCCATGGTGACTTCTATATTACATACTAACTTCTTTATTGCAGCAAAAATTTTGCCAGACCATATCATGGGCTCTATACAGTGGCCAGGTAAAAGATCTGATCAAATGCAATTATTATATGTACCAAGACATTTGGATATAGCACTTTCGTCTTCTGTAGTAACGACTGGTCATAGTACCATTTTTCCTCCAGATTTGCCTATCGGAAAGATTACCCGTGTGACTTTGCCAGATCATGCTTCTTTTTATGATATCAAGGTGACATTACATACGCCTTTCGCACAGTTGACACATGTTTTTATTTTAAAAAAAAGAGTAGTAGAAGATTATGAGCAATGGATTAAAGAGTTTAGAAAATAATTCTTTAAAAGATTTAACTACCTTTTCTGTTTAATTTTTAAAAATAATTTTATACAAATGAAAAAAATTAAAATCTTAACAGCCACGAGTATATTAACAGTTGTTTTGGCTTGTTCAAAAAATTATTATCAAAAAAAATAAATACTAGACGATGTTTGTTTTTAGCGATGGATTCTTTTATCTAATAATGGAGGAAATGATGATAATAAGAGGCCTATTTTAGATCAATAGATCACATAACTGACACTTTGGAAAGTAGTTAACACAAATTGTTACATACAATTGTAAAATTCTTTAGAAAAAGAACAAACAGAGAGATATGAAATGACTTTGAATACTTATACAAAATGTAAAGAAAAGTTTCCAGAAAGCTATGAAAAAGACTGTGAAATAAAGAAAGAATTATTGAAAGATTTTTTAAAAAAATACTTGTTGCCTCATAGGGATAAACATGATATTTTAGTGTTTATCCCTATTTTATTTCAACGCGCTTAATTTTGTCAACTTCCACAAGCAATACACTCTGGTGTGTCTTCTCCTGGCAATGTACAAGTTTTAGTTTCTGGTATTTCCTTTGGTTTTATTTTAGATGTTGTTTCTACCGTAAATTTAATAGCATCTGTTGCAGCTTTGGTTCTTAAATAATACATACCTGTTTTTAATCCTTTTTGCCAAGCATAAAAATGCATGGATGTTAGTTTTCCAAAGTCAGGGTTTTGAAGATGAATATTTAAACTTTGGCTCTGACAAATATAAGCCCCTCTGTCTGCAGCCATGTCGATAATAGATTTTTGCGGAATTTCCCAAACAGTGCGGTATATTTTCTTGATATGCTCTGGAAGTTGGGGAATTTTTTGGACAGAACCATTGGCAGCAATAAGTGTGTTGCGCATTTGGTCATTCCAGAGGTTAAGGGCTATTAAATCTTGTAACAAATATTTATTGATCACGATAAATTCTCCTGCCAATACTCTACGGGTATAAATATTAGATGTATAGGGCTCAAAACATTCATTATTGCCTAAAATTTGAGAGGTAGAAGCTGTTGGCATAGGCGCTATGAGTAAAGAATTACGTACGCCATATTTTTTGACTTCATTTTTCAAATGATTCCAATCCCAAAGACCAGCTGTTGGTGTTACTTTCCACATATCAAATTGAAAAATTCCTTGTGCTATAGGAGATCCTTCATAGGTAGCATAAGGTCCTTCTTTTTTTGCCAAATCTTTAGAGGCTGTCATGGCTGCGAAATAGATCGTCTCAAAAATATGTTTGTTGATATTCCTTGATTTTTCGTCATCAAAAGGTAGCTTGAGTAAGAAAAAAACATCGGCTAATCCTTGTACGCCAATGCCAATAGGACGGTGCTTTTCATTGGAAACTCTAGCTTCTTTTACCGGATAGTGATTGATGTCGATGATTTTATTCAGGTTTTTAGTGATGATATAGGCAATATCATATAGTTTTTTATAATCAATATCTTTTTTTTTTAGATCTACAAATTTTGGTAAGGCAATAGAGGCTAGGTTACATACGGCTATTTCGTCTGGAGAAGTGTATTCTATGATTTCTGTACAAAGATTACTCGATTGGATAGTGCCTAAATTTTTTTGGTTTGATTTTTTGTTTGCAGCATCTTTATAGAGCATATAAGGAGTTCCTGTTTCTATTTGTGAAGTTAGAATTTCAAACCACAGCTCTTGTGCTTGTACTACTTTTTTTGCTTTTCCTGTTTGTTCATATTGATTGTATAGTTTTTCAAAATCTTTACCGTAGCAATTACTTAGCCCTGGGGCTTCATTAGGGCAAAAAAGAGACCATGTAGCATTTTCTTTTACTCTTTGCATGAAAAGATCTGGAATCCAAAGTGCATAAAATAAATCTCGAGCACGTAGTTCTTCTTTACCATGATTTTTTTTTAGATCCAAAAATTGAAAGATATCTGCATGCCAAGGTTCTAAATACACTGCAAAGCTTCCTTTGCGTTTGCCTCCGCCTTGATCTACGTAGCGTGCTGTCATGTCGAAGTTACGCAACATTGGTACAATGCCATTGGAAATTCCATTTGTACCGCGAATGTAAGATCCTGTGGTGCGGATGTTATGAATGCTCAAACCAATACCACCTGCTGCTTGTGATATTTTTGCACATTTTTTTAGCGTACTATAAATACCTTCGATGCTATCATCTTCCATAGCCAGTAAAAAACAAGAAGAAAGCTGAGGTTGAGGTGTACCGGCATTGAATAACGTAGGGGTGGCATGGGTAAACCATTTTTCAGAAAGTAGATGATAAGTTTCAATAGCAGATTGTATATCTTCTTTGTGTATGCCAATGGCTACGCGCATGAGCATATACTGTGGCCTTTCGGCAATTTTTCCATCTATTTTCATTAAATACGATTTCTCTAAAGTTTTAAAACCAAAGTAGTCGTAATTAAAGTCATGGTCATGAACAATGGTTTTATCTAATAAAAGTGCATTTTCTTTGATGATCGTATATACATCTTTAGCAATAAGCGCAGCATTTTCTCCTGTACGTGGGTTGATGTAGTTGTATAATCGTTTGACAGTGTTGGAAAATGATTTGCTAGTGACTTTATGTAGGTTAGAGATAGAAATACGAGCAGCCAGTATTGTATAATCTATGTGTTGGCTCGCCATAGAAGCAGCTGTTTCAGCAGCCAGGTTATCGAGGGCTACAGTGGTTACTTTATCATAAATTCCGCTGATGACTTTTTTTGCAATATCTGTAGGGTTGATGTATTGTGTGTCTAATCCGTAACAAAGTTTTTGAATACGTTTGGTGATTTTGTCAAACTTTACAGACTCAAATCTGCCATTGCGTTTTACAACTAACATGGTGCTCTTTTTTAGAATAATCTTGATTTTTTTATACTAAAATTCTTCATTTAATGAAAACTTAGGTTGGCTTTGATCTTTATTTTCTTTCATGATACCTGCTTTTTGGTATTCACCTACGCGTTTTTCAAAGAAATTGGTTTTTCCTTGTAAAGAGATGAGCTCCATAAAATCAAATGGATTGGTCACATGGTATACTTTAGGGCAGTTAAGAGCTACTAACAGTCGGTCAGCTACAAATTCAATGTACTGTCCCATAAGGTCTGCATTCATGCCAATCAATTTTACAGGCAAAGAATCAATGATAAATTCTTTTTCAATATTGACAGCGTCTGTGATGATAGCTGTTACTTCTTCTATTGTAAGTTTATTTTTCAGATGATCGTTGTATAGCAAGCAAGCAAAATCACAGTGTAGCCCTTCATCACGAGAGATGAGCTCATTTGAAAAACAAAGTCCTGGCATGAGTCCTCTTTTTTTCAGCCAAAAAATGGCACAAAAGCTTCCAGAAAAAAAAATGCCTTCTACTGCTGCAAAAGCAATGAGCCTTTGTGCGAAGCTTCCTTTTTCAATCCATCGTAGCGCCCAGTCTGCTTTTTTTTTTACGCATGCTAGGGTTTCTATCGCATTGAATAGACGATGGCGTTCTTGAGAATCTTTGATATAGGTGTCAATCAATAAGGAGTAAGTTTCTGAGTGGATATTTTCGATAGCGATTTGAAATCCATAGAAAAATTTTGCTTCTGTGTATTGTATTTCAGCTAAAAAATTTTCTGTTAAGTTTTCATTGACAATACCGTCGCTGGCAGCGAAAAAAGCCAATACATGGGCTATAAAATGACGTTCTCCTTGATTGAGTTGTTCCCAATCTTTTAGATCATTACTGAGATCAATTTCTTCTGCAGTCCAAAAGCTGGCTTCTGCTTTTTTGTAAAATTGCCAAATGTCATGGTGTTGAATGGGGAATAAAACAAAACGTTGATTATTTTCTTTTAAGAGCGGTTCTTCAGTGATGGTGTGTGTGGATGTAGACATATGATAAAAAAATGTAAAAAATATGTGATAGATATTGTGTTTTAGATGAGCAATATTTGATGCCTACTAAGCGGTAGGTAATTTTGGTGGTATATTTTTTCCGATTACAAACTTACACAAAGGGAGGGTAAAGAAAAAAGATTTTATGAAAGAAATTTGATGAAGTAAATATATGGCTAATGTTGTGAATGGTGGGAGGCAAGAGGAGTGGAGTCGGAGGGATTTGAACCCTCGTCCGGAAAAGCCGATTTGATATTTTCTACATGTTTAGTCTGTTTTTAATTTAAAATATAATTTGGAAAACAGCTATCCAAAATTATATTCGAGACGTTAAAATTTTCACTTATTTCTACACATCTATAGACATAAGCTAGTTTTGTAAAGAGGTTACCCCATTGTCCATCCCACAAAACAAAGGATGTACGAGATATCTATGTGCTTAAAAAATTTTATTAAGCAGCAAGAGCAGCACTTTGAGGTGCGCTTGCATTCATAGAGATGACATTATTTTTGCCATTTAAAAAAAGTCAACAAGTTTTTTTTACAGGTAAATACTTATCATAAAAACCTGACATGCTTATATCCAATGGTACTCACCGTCAAGTCCTATCGACCCCATGTTTGTGAATTTCCAATATAGTAATTTATGTAATCTTTGTTAAGATTTTAATTCATTGACATAATTACAGAACAGTTCATATCCAAGGTAATAATCTATCTAAAAATTATCAAGTAGTAAGATTTTTTTTTCATGGTATTTCGATTAAAATTCGAGTACAAAACTATTATTTCAGATATTGATCAGAATGGTTTAAAAGTAATTTTTTTTAAGTACATATTGTTTTGTTTTTAAAATTTAGAAGCAACAAAATATGCAATTTATTTAGAATGCATTGTTTTTTAATCGTTATTTTTTGCTATGATAGCTTCCAATATTTGCACAGCATTGGTAGCAGCTCCTTTTCTTAAATTATCTGCTACAATCCATAAATTCAATGCCTCTTTTTTAGAGAAGGCTTTTCGGATTCTTCCCACAAAAACTTCATCCTTATCTTTCACATGCCAAGGTGTAGGATAGGTAGGTTGTGTGCTTTCATCTTGCACAACAATGCCTGGTGTGTTTTGCAGTTGTTGTTTGATTTGGTCTAAATCCAAATTATATGATTGATCAAAATCAATTGTTATAGAAAGTGCATGTCCTCCTATCGTAGGCACACGGACGGTAGTGGCTGTAATCTCCCAATCTTTTTTTTGTAAAATTTTTTTAGGCTCTTCTATAATTTTCATTTCTTCTTTGGTATAACCATGCGCCAAAAATGTATCGATGTGCGGAATGACATTTAAATCAATAGGATGAGGATATGCTTGATGCGTTGTTGTTATTTTTTCTCTTTCCTTCATCAACTGATCAACGCCTGGCTGTCCGCTGCCCGTAACTGATTGATATGTAGACACAACAATACGCTGGATAGTATACTGTTGTTCTATAGCATGTAGCACCATCACTAAGGGAATGACACTACAATTAGGATTGGCAATAATCGTGGGGTTTGCATGCAAAAGATGTGCGTTGATTTCTGGCACTATCAACGCATAGTTTTTATGCATGCGCCAAGCAGTGGAAAGGTCAATGACGACTGTTCCTTTTTTTACAAATTGTTGTGCCCAAGCAGTTGATAAATCAGCATTTGTAGCGAAAATTACTACTTGTATTTTTTGATGTATGACTTCTTCTATGGTATGAATTTTCCAAGCTTTTTCTTGAAAAAAAATTTTTTTTCCTACAGAATTTTCTGAAGCTACTGGCCATAATTTTTGAATAAAAAAATTTCTTTCTTCTAGAATTTTGAGTAGCATACGCCCCGTTAAACCCGTAACTCCTATGATTGCTAAGTTCATTTTAATGATTTTGGTTTGAATGTGTTGATTTATTTATTAGAATTGTAAAAAAATGATCAAAATAACTCGATTATGTATCATCAACATAGAGGGAAGGTAATTAAGGAAGCCGTTAAAAAAAGTGGTTATAAGGTGGTTGATATCATCAAAAAGCTTGATATCAGTCGAAATACACTTTATTATAAATTCAGAAATGCAAAAGTAGACTATGATTTTATTGTTCGTTTGGGAAGAATTATCAACTACGATTTTAGTATTGATTTTCCAGAGCTTAATCTTTACAAAGAACCTTGTCTAGATGATCAAGACAAAAAAGATTGGTATGATAAAAAAGTAAGTTTAGCAAAACTGGAAAAAAAATACGACCATCTACTCAAAAAAGTAGATAGTCTTTTAGATTTATTCAGCATTATCGATGATGATAAATGCGGAAAAATTAGCGAAGACACTAAAATGTTTTTGAAGTCTTTAAATCAACAACACGAAGAAGATATTTTTTAAAGTAATATTTTTTGTGATTATTATGAAAAATTTTTAGTTTTCAAGGCAGTCATTATGCCAGCAAGCCGCCATCCACTGTGATGGTTTCGCCTGTGATATAGCTAGCATCATCGGAAGCTAAAAAAGCAACGCAATTAGCAACTTCTATTGCCTGGCCCACCCTTCTTAAAGGAATACTGTTTTTTTTTTCCATCATGCTATCCAATATATCTTGTGTCATATCTGTGGCAATCCATCCTGGTGCTACAGCATTGACTCTTATATTACGTATGCCTAGCTCTATGGCTAGTGATTTTGTAAAGCCAATAATGCCTGCTTTAGAAGCTGCATAATTCGATTGTCCTGCATTGCCTTTGATGCCAATAATAGAACCAATGTTGATGATGACGCCTTTTCTCTGTTTTATGAAAAAAGGAACCACTGCTTTTGCTGTATTGAATATTGATTTGAGATTCGTATTGAGAACCTCATCCCATGATTTTTCTTGCATACGTAACAAAAGTTGATCTCTGGCGACCCCTGCATTGTTTACCAAAATATCTATTTGACCAAAATCTTGAATTACGTTTTTTAGCAAAGCATGTGCTTCTGAAAACAAAGCCGCGTTTGATTGATAACTTTTAGCTTTGACATTTTGATTTTTTAATTCTTCCACCAATGCTGTGGCTTTGGCTTCACTCGAGAGATAAGTAAAAGCAACATTTGCTCCTTCTGCTGCCATTTTTTTTGCAATGGCACTGCCAATACCTTTAGAGCCTCCTGTGATGAGGACTGTTTTTTGTGAGAATTTTTTCATTATGATGATATTTTAAAATGTAAATGTTGGATGCCAGTGTTGAATATATAGATGTGTTTACTATGTTATGTAAGATAATTCTGTAAAGTCTGTGCATAAGTAGACCAATTTTGGATGGGTTGTTTGGCTACTTGGGTATCCATTGCTGCTTTGGCTACGGCCATAGAGATTGTTGTGATCAGCCTTTGATCCATAGGCTTGGGAATGATGTAATGTTTGCCAAAAGATAATGATGGTATTTGATAAATTTTTTTAATTTTTTCAGGAACGGGCTCCTTGGCTAATTGTGCTAAAGCTTTTACAGCAGCCAATTTCATTGCTTCATTGATGGTGGTGGCTTTTACGTCCAAAGCACCTCGAAAAATGTAAGGAAAGCCTAAAACATTATTGACTTGGTTGGGGTAATCAGATCTTCCTGTAGCCATGATTACGTCTTTTCTAGTGTCTAAAGCCAATTGATAGTCTATTTCAGGATCAGGATTCGCTAGTGCAAAAACAATAGGACAATGGTTCATTTTTTGAAGATGTAGCGGTGTCAGAATATTTCCTTTCGAAAGCCCTAGAAATACATCTGCTTGGTTGATGGCTTCTAGCAAGGTATGACCTGCTTGGTCTGTTGCAAATGGTTGTTTGATTGTTGTCAAGTTGCGTCTATCATTCCGAATAACTCCTTGGCTATCACACATCACCATATTTTTTTTTTGCACTCCTAATGAAAGATAGAGCTTGGCACAAGCAATTGCCGAAGCACCAGCCCCGTTGATGACTACTTTGATATCAGTAATATTTTTTTGAGCAATGGTAAGGGCATTGAGCAAAGCAGCTCCTGAAATGATGGCAGTGCCGTGTTGATCATCATGCATGATGGGGATTGGTAAGAGCTCCTTCAATCTTTGTTCAATAAAAAAACAGCTTGGTGCTTTGATATCTTCTAAGTTGATGCCTCCAAAAGTAGGGGCTAGTGCTTTTACTGTTTGTATAAAAGTGTCAGGGTCTTCAGCATCTAGTTCAAGATCAAAAGCATCAATGCCTGCAAATTTTTTAAACAAAATAGCTTTTCCTTCCATCACTGGCTTGGCAGCTGCAGGGCCTATGTTGCCTAAGCCTAAAACTGCTGTGCCATTGGAGATTACGCCCACTAAATTTTTTTTCCCTGTGTATTCATATACTTTGGTAGGGTCTTCAGCAATTGCTTTGCAAGGCACTGCTACTCCAGGAGAATATGCTAAAGACAAATCTTCTTGTGTTTGTAGTGGTTTTGTAGGTACAATGGCTATTTTTCCTGTAGGTTTTTGGGTATGATAGTCTAATGCTTGTTGTGCTAAGTTTTTTTCATTCATGATTTGGTTGTATTTAGTTTTCCATAAAAGGATAGTTTTTTTCTACATATACGTCTTCATAAGCTGCTGATGCGTCAGGATATGGCGATTGTTCTGCAAAGTCAACGGCTGCTTGTATAATATCTTTGATTTTTTTTTCAATGTTCAAGATATCTTCTGGGGTAAGGTATTGATGTTTGAGGATAGTTTTTTTTATTTCTTCAATAGAATCTTTGGCTTTATAGTCATTGAGCTCTGTTTTGGTTCTGTATTTTGCAGGGTCTGATACTGAATGTCCTCGATAACGATATGTTTTAAATTCCAACAACTGTGGTCCTTGGCCTTGTCTTATTTTTTCAGCAGCTGTTTTGGTGGCTTGGTGTACTGCTTCTACCATCATTGCATTCACTGCTTGTGAGGGTATATTATAAGCACTCCCTAGTTGATAGAGATCTGTCACATTGGAGCTTCTGGCTACAGAAGTGCCCATAGCATAGCCATTATTTTCTATAATAAAGAGTACAGGCAATTGGTAAAGCATGGCCAAGTTGAGTGCTTCATGAAAGGCCCCTTGTCTAACAGCGCCATCCCCCATATATGTGGCACACAAATGTTTTGTTTTTTTGTATTTCTCTGCAAAAGCAATGCCTACTCCCAACGGAATTTGTCCTCCTACAATACCATGTCCGCCAAAAAAATGTTTTTTTTTATCGAATAAATGCATTGATCCTCCTTTGCCTTTGGAGATGCCTGTGGCTTTTCCAAAGAGTTCTGCCATGATATATTTAGGTTCAGTGCCTAAGGCAATGGGATGTACATGGTCTCTATAGGCGGTGATATATTTGTCTTTTTTTTCTAATGCAGAAACAACCCCTGCTACACAAGCTTCTTGTCCTGTATATAGATGACAAAATCCTTTAATTTTTTGTTGACCATAGAGTTGGCTACATTTTTCTTCAAATTTTCTCATCAAGAGCATGGTTTCATACCAAAAAATGTAGGTCGTTGGTGGATGTTTCATCATTCTAGAAAGTGTTCAATATTCAAAATTTTAGGAAACGATCAAGTTAAAAAAATATGCAAAGATCGTTATTGTATCAGACCCCTTGAAAGCTGATTCTATGGATAGGTGTAATGCCCCATTGTTGGATGGCTTTTTTGTGTTGTGCGGTAGGATATCCTGCATTTTTTTCCCATCCATATATTGGATAGATGGTGGCCCATTTTTGCATGTATTGGTCACGATAAGTTTTGGCAATGATAGACGCTGCGGCTATAGATTGGTATTTTTGGTCTCCTTGAATGATGCAGTGATGCGGGATATTACGGTATGGTTTGAAGTGATTACCATCGATTAATAGCAATTCTGGTGTAGTTTTAAGTTGATCAAGGGCTTGGTGCATGGCTAAAATAGCTGCTTGTAAAATGTTGATTTCATCTATGGTGGTATGATGCACAACGCCTATGCCATAAGCCACAGCATTTTTTTGGATGTATTGCGTGAGGGTTTGTCTTTTTTGAGGGGTGAGTTTTTTAGAATCTGTGATCTCTGGATGTATATCCTTTTGCGGTGGCAAAACAACCGCTGCTGCTACCACAGGCCCTGCCAAGCAACCTCTACCTACTTCATCACAACCGGCTACCAATGTATGAGCAGAGGAAAAGAAAGGAAGTGGCATATGGATTTGGTTTTATATTGATGTCGATATTAAATCAATGCAATATTTAAAAATGGAACTGTTTTTATTTTTAAAAATCGTTTTGAGATTCCAATTGACTGTATGTTGGTTTTTGAAGGTTATATTTGCCAAATGATTGATGCAAGTAATGCTTGAGTAGTTTAATTTTATATGATAATAGTTTAAGAAATTTTTTTGACACTGAAGGTAATTTTTAAAACAGTAAAAATTGTTCCACTTGAGGAACATATATTTCATAAAAATATTTTTTTTGAAAAAAAATTATATAAAATTTTACACTAACAATTAAAATTACTTACAAAATACAAGACATCTTTTTCAGGGCTATTATTTGATCTTTTTTTAATTGTGCCACTAAATCTTCTGACTTTACAAACATTTGTACTTCTCGTATTTTATCCAAACATATAATTTTGAGTACGTTTCCATAAAGATCCTGATTGAAATTAAAAATGTGTACTTCAATGGATACATCCAAAGGATATTCTTTCCAAGCTTGTCGTTTGACATACATCATGCCTTGGTATTTTTTCTCCTGAAAAATAATTTTTACAGCATATACCCCATCACCTAGCACAATTTTTGTACGATCACGCATCAAATTGGCTGTTGCAAATCCAAGTTGTTTTCCCAAGCCTTTGCCTCTGATCACTTGTCCTGAAAAGTGATAATATCTTCCTAAATATTGATTGGCTTGTTTTATATTTCCACTGTTGATCAGATTTCTAATTTTTGTAGAACTGACTATTTCTTTTGATAATGTTTGTGCTGGTATTTGGGCCAAAGAAAAATTATATTGTTTTTGAAAACGTTTAAAAATAGGATATGCGGCTTGTCTATTTTTTCCTAGACGATGATCATGACCAATCAATACTGCACAAGGATGCAAACGCAATAAATATTTTGTTAAGAATTCATCAGCTTGAAGCTGTGAAAGTGCTGTTGTAAAGGCTAAAAAAATAATATGTGTGATGCCATAATCCTGTACAATGTTCAAAGTTTCTTGCTGTGTGTAGATCAGATAATGTTGACAAGCCAGCTGAGGATTTAAAACAAAACGAGGATGTTGGGAAAAAGTGATCAATGTAGGAGTGCCTCCTATGGCTTTGGCCTTTGCTTGCAAAGCTTTACAAATGGCTTGGTGTCCTAAATGGATACCATCAAACGTACCCATAGTGATTACCGGTTGTGCAATGCATATTTTTTCGATAGGGGTATGATAATAGATTTGAAGTTTGGATACCATCTGTTTAATATTTTATTTAGGTGTCATGCGGTAAAATAATATCAACAAAATAGTGTATACAAGATTGGGTGTCCAAATAGTGAGTAAAGTATAGCCTGTACTCATTTCAGCTAAAACTTTAGTGAATAAAAATAATGCTATATACACCGTAGCTAATACACCTCCTAAAGCCAATTTTTTGGCAACTCCTCCACGGGTTTTGCTGCAAGCAGTGAGAAAGCCAATAATCGTTAAAATAATTACAGAAAAAGGTGCCATATATTTGATATATTTTTCCACTAAAAAAACCTGTATGTTGTCAGTCCCTCTGCTTTGCAATCTTTTGATGTAGGTATTTAATTCTGTTAAGGTCAATGCTTCATTCAAACGAAAATCATTTTGAAAATCTTCAGGTGTGATATTCCAGTCATACAAATCTAAAATATCGCCTTGTTCAATGGATAATTTGGGCGTGTGTAGTTGACATTTTTGCCAATTATGGATTGACCAATGATTAGTAGTAGTATGCCATTGCATATATGCAGCAGTGGTTCTTTCTATCAATCGGTGGTCTATTATTTTTTCTACAGTGATGCCTTTGCCTGTTTGTGAAGTTGTATCATAATACTGCACATACATATAGGTTTGTGGATCTATTTGTAGATGTCTTGCAGTATTGTTTTTGTTGTCTCGTACGGTAATGTACGTTGTTTCAAAAGCAATACGAAATTTATTTGCTTTTCCTAAAATCCAACCATTGAGTACAAAACTGAATAGGGCAATGCTCAAAGCACAAATAATATAAGGCCATAAAAGCCTCATGAAGTGAATCCCACTGCTCAAAATGGCAATGATTTCTGTATGCTTAGCCAGTTGAGAAGTTACGAAAACAGTAGTGAGAAAGACAATGATCGGCATTGTCATGTTGATGATGAAGGGAATAAAAGAAATAAAATATTGTAATATTTCTTGAAAGCTTAGCTTGTATTTGATGAAATCATCATTTTTTTCTGTGTAATCAATGAGTACAACGATGATGGTAGTCATCAGTAGTATTGATCCAAATGTTTTGAAAAATTTTTTGATGATATATCGATCTAAACGCTTGAGCATATTATATTTTTTCTTGAAGGGTTGGGAGGATTGTTTTTTTCCATGCAGAAAAATGGCCTTGTATGATTTTTTTTCGGGCTTGCTTTACCAGCCATAAATAAAACGTAAGGTTATGCATACTAGCAATTTGGCCACCTAAGATTTCTTTATTTTTGATCAGATGATGCAGATAAGCCTTGCTATAATGTGTGCTTACATAGCCTCCTAATGCCTCATCTATAGGAGAAAAATCTTCTTTCCACTGTTTATTTTTAATGTTGATCATGCCCTGTGTGGTAAAGAGCATGCCATTTCTGCCATTGCGTGTAGGCATTACACAGTCAAACATATCTACCCCCAAGGCAATACATTCTAAAAGATCTACAGGCGTACCTACACCCATCAAATATCGTGGTTTATCTTTTGGTAAAAGGCTACAAACCAAATCGGTAATTTCATATAATTGTCCTGTTGGATGACATACTCCGCCTATGGCATGGCCTTTACTTTCTGTAGTTGAAATGATATCTGTGGATATTTTTCTTAAATCTTTATATATCCCTCCTTGTATGATTGGAAAAAGACTTTGGTAAGCATTATTTTCTTGTCGGCTTTTTTCAAATGCTTGGAGATTCCGTTTGAGCCAACGATGCGTCAGCTCCATAGAAGATTTTGTATAAGCATATGTGGCTGGATAGGGTGTACATTCATCAAAGGCCATGATAATATCAGCGCCTATGATGCGTTGCATTTGGATGACATTTTCCGGAGAAAAAAGATGTTTTGAACCATCGATGTGTGAATAAAATGTTACACCTGCTTCTGTAATTTTTCTTTTGGCTGCTAAAGAACATACTTGATAGCCCCCGCTGTCTGTTAAGATAGGATGATCCCAGTGCATAAAATGGTGCAATCCTTGACATTTTTTCAATATTTCAAGGCCTGGCCTTAAATATAAATGATAGGTGTTTCCTAAAATAATTTCTGCTTGAATATCTTGAACAAGCGCACGTTGATGAATGCCTTTTACACTGCCCAAAGTGCCTACCGGCATAAATATAGGTGTATGGATATTGCCATGTGCAGTGGATAATATCCCTGCTCGTGCTTGCGTTTTTTGATCAACGCATGCTAACTTAAAATCTAACATAAAGTATAAAAATAAAACATCTGACATTGAAAACGTATGTTATCCTTTGTCAAGAAAATCATTAGCTTTGCAAGAAAAATAATCGCAAGACAAAAAAACTATTTATATTATTCGAATTTTTAATTTTTAGTACAACGATATGTCTCATATTACCGAAAATCTTACGTTTGCGATGATCAAACCAGAAGCTGTCAAAAAAAATGTCATAGGCAGTATCATTGCGCTTATTGAAGAAAAAAATTTTACCGTATGTGGTTTATCCATGGTTCGTTTGACACTCGAAAGGGCACAAGCATTCTATAAAGTCCATGAGGATAGACCTTTTTATCAAGCACTTTGCGATTATATGTGTACAGGAAAAATTGTAGCTATGGTTTTAAAAAAAGAAAACGCTGTACAAGATTTCAGAACTTTGATTGGCGCTACTAATCCTAAAGAAGCACTCGCAGGCACTATTCGGAATCAATTTGGCACTTCTATAGAAGAAAATGCTATCCATGGGTCCGACTCAGATACCAACGCACAAAAAGAAATTCATTTTTTTTTCAATCAATAGATATTCTGCTACGGTTAGTTTTGATTTTTTAGGTTTTCACGCATTCATGCTTTTTCTTTTTTGACTTCCATTTTTTATGAAACACAAAAATCTTGTTTTTTTTTTGACGATGAGCATTACTATGCTCTGTCTTTTTTACTTGTCTTTCACATGGGTATCTTATCATATTGATCAAAAAGCAATCCAAAGAGCTACCAATACACAGGGCCATGTTGATTTCAAAAAAAAACAGGAAGATTTACATCGTCTTTGGGAAAAGCCTGTGTATAATTTTTTAGGCTTAAAAAATTATACGTATGAACAAGTAAAAGAAAGAGAATTGATGCTCGGATTGGATTTACAAGGCGGTATGCATGTGACTTTAGAAATTTCTCCTGTAGAGATTATACAGTCTTTAGCTGGATTTAATCAAGATCCTGCATTTTTAGCTGCTTTAGCGCAAGCAAGAAATAATCAAGATTCTTCGCGACATTTTCTACAAAAATTTTATCGAGCATATCAAGTATTAGCACCAAATCAGCCGTTGCATACGGTGTTTGCTAATACCTCTAACCGGCACAAGATAGATTTTAACACTGATGATAAAACTATTTTAGCTTTTCTAGCACAAGCCATTGAACAAGCTATTGATCGTTCTTTTCAAATTTTACGTGCTCGTTTAGATCGTTTTGGTACTACACAGCCTAATATTCAAAAATTACCACATACAGGCCGTATACAAATTGAACTTCCTGGTATCAACAATCCTGCTCGTGTGCGGAAGTTATTGCAAGGGGTAGCTAAATTAGAATTTTGTGTGGTACATGATATTGTCACTATAAAAGATACTTTGGAGCGAATGAATACTGTTTTACTTTCAAATCAAAAAAAAGAAACAACAGATACTATCGGGCAAAAGGATGATAATATATCTGCTAAAGAAACAACCGCAGAGGCTTCTTCTTTATTCACTTTACTACAGTCTCCTTATGCTTTGACTTATAGAACATCAGATATCAAAAAAATTCAAAATATTTTAGAGCAGCCGGCTATTCAAAAGGTAATACCTACACATTTGCAATTTTTATGGGATATAAAGCCACAAATTATCCCGGGGGGTGATTCATTGAAAACATTATATCCTATCAAAAAAAATTATCAGGGTAGGGCTTTGTTATCAGGGGATGTAATTACAGAAGCTAGCCAAACGTTTGATGAGCAAGGAAAGCCAGCAGTGAGTATGCAAATGAATAGTTTAGGAACGAAGGCTTGGAAAAAAATTACAGCACAGCATATTGGTAAGCAAGTGGCTATTGTGCTGGATGATTATGTGTATTCAGCACCTGTTATCAATACAGTTATTCCGAATGGTAATTCTCAAATTTCAGGAAATTTTACTTTTGAAGAAGCACAAGATTTGGCCAATATTTTAAAAACTGGTTCTCTTCCAGCGCCGGTACATATTGTAGAAGAGGCAATGATAGGGCCTACATTGGGAAAAGAAGCACAAAAACAGGGTATTTTTTCTATGGTAATGGGTTTATTGGCTGTGATATTGTTTATGATGATGTATTATGCTAAAGGTGGTTTGATTGCTAATATTGCTTTGTTATTCAATATTTTATTTATTCTAGGAATTCTTACCCAGTTTCATGCATCTTTAACTTTGCCAGGCATAGCGGGCATTGTACTTACGATTGGTATGTCTATTGATGCTAATGTTTTAATTTTTGAAAGAATACGTGAAGAGTTACGCAAAGGGCTTTCTATAGTATCAGCTATTGCGGAAGGGTATAAAAAGGCTTATAGTGCGATTATTGATGCTAACGTGACTACTTTTTTTACAGGGGCAGTGCTTTATTTTTTAGGACAAGGGCCTGTGAGGGGTTTTGCTACTACGTTGATGATTGGTATTGTTACTTCTTTTTTTACAGCTGTATTTTTGACTAGGCTTTTGATCATATTTTTAGATAACAAAAAAAATACTATTCAAAAATTGACATTCTCTTTTGGTTATTCAAAAAATTTGCTTCACAATTTTCGTATTGATTTTTTAGGAAAAAGAAAAATAGTATATGGTATTTCTTCTATTTTGATTGTATTGGGCTTAGGTCTTATGGTCAAACAGCAAGGGTTAAATTTAGGTGTTGATTTTACAGGAGGGCGTAGTTTTGTAGTAGCTTTTGATCAGCCGGTACAAGCCAGTACTTTGAAGGTGGCTTTGAGCAAAATATTTGAAGGAAAAGGTACTGAAGTAAAGTCTTATGGTGCTAATAATATGATGAAAATCACCACTAGTTATCAAATGGAAGATGGTTCTACACAGGGTGATATACATGTCAAGAATAGTTTGATTCGAGGTATCACTGCTGCTACACAATATCAATATCAAGAAGAAGGAGGTGCAGGAGATACTTTTCGGATTGTTAGTACTCAAAAAATAGGTGCTTCTATAGCACATGATATTACTACTGCTTCTAAGAAGTCTGTTATATTGTCTTTGGTGATTATTTTTCTCTATATTTTATTGCGTTTTAGAAAATGGCAGTTTGGCTTGTCTGCAGTGATTGCGCTTTTGCATGATAGTTTGATGGTATTTTCAGCTTTTGCGATTATGCGTTTTTGTGGAGTTGTGTACGAGGTAGATCAAGTATTTATTGCTGCTATTTTGACGGTGATTGGCTATTCCATTAATGATACAGTAGTGGTTTTTGATCGTATTCGAGAAAAATGGCGTACGAATACACATAAAAATTTTCAGGTCATTGCCAATGAATCTATCAACGAAACTTTGAGCCGAACATTGATCACTTCTATCACCACACTTTTGGTGGTATTGATTCTTTATTTTTTTGGTGGAGAGGCACTGAGTGGTTTTTCTTTTGCACTTTTGGTTGGCATTATTTTTGGTACATATTCTTCTATTTGCATTGCAACGCCTTTGGTCCTTGACTTATCAGCACGTTTACGTCTTTCTCAACCCCATCTTCCAAAAGTCAAGAAAAAAAATATTGTAAAATTATCTTAAAAGGATGATCAAAAAAGTTTTGATCATCCGATTTTCTTCTATTGGGGATATTGTGTTGACTACGCCAGTGGTGCGTTGTTTAAAAAAGCGATATCCTCATTTATCATTACATTATTGTACGAAAAAAGTATACCAAAAAATACTTTTAGACAATCCTTCAATTGATCGTGTCATTGTTTTAGACAAGTGTTTAAAAGATTGTATACAGCAGCTTCAAAAAGAAAAGTATGATTTGATCATTGATCTGCATCATAATCTTCGTACATTTTTAATCAAACGTTTTTTGGGTGTTAAGAGCTTTAGCTTTGACAAGCTCAATATTTCAAAATGGCTTTATGTCAATTTCAAAATTAATTTTTTGCCCAATCGGCATATTGTCGATCGTTATATGCAAACGGTTATGAGCTTAGGGGTTGATAATGATGATCAAGGGTTAGATTATTTTATTGCTTCGAAAGATCATGTATCGCTTGAGACATTTCCTACTGCTTTTCGTACAGGCTATGTAGGCTATGCGATTGGTGGCCAGCATTTTACCAAACGTTTGCCTCAGGATAAAATAATTGAGCTCTGTCAGCGTGTGGAACAACCCATAATTTTATTGGGAGGACCTGAGGATATGGTTGTGGGAGAAGCGGTGGTGGATTATTTTGCACAGCATTTTCCCCAAAAGCCTATTATGCATTTTTGTGGAGTATATAATTTATCTCAGTCGGCGAGTTTGGTGGCACAGTCTTCTTTTATAATTGCACATGATACAGGTTTGATGCACATTGCGGCTGCTTTCAAAAAAAAAATTTATGTAGTTTGGGGCAATACACATGCTGCTTGGGGAATGTATCCTTATCAGACATCTTTTGTTTCGATTGAAAATAATCAGCTGGCTTGTAGGCCTTGTTCGAAGATTGGTTTTGCACGTTGCCCGAAAAAACATTTTAAATGCATGCGACATCTTGTATTTGATACAGTGGATTTTGGGGAATCATAAAAAATATGTCTATTTTAATATATTTTTTGTATAAAAAATACAAATATTTTTATGCGTTTTTCTTATTTTTTTCTTTCTAAAATTTTTTTTCTGTTCTTAGGTTGTTTTCTTACACTTTATTGTAGCAAACGTGCATATGAAAAAATGATGCCTACAGATCAGTTATTTTTAAGTGTTGATCAGGATATGTATCCTTCAAAAAAGGATACATACTATTATTTTAAAAATGTAGCGAAAGATAAATATCTAAAAATGATATGTTATGATGAAATGGCTATTATTTATGATCATGAGATGTTGTCTCAGCTGGAGGGTGAGCAAATAGCTTTTTGGCAAAAAAAGATTAATGATGCACAACAAAAAAAATTACTAAAAATTTATTCTTCAATTCCTAATCCTTCTTTTTCAAGAAAATTTCAATTTATCTCCTTAGAGGAAGTACAAAAAAAGTTACGAAATGCTTCTACTATCAAACAAGTTTTTGTTTTTTTAGATGAAAAAGACAATACGAATATTCATTTTTGGTGTAATAAAGAAAGTATTCTTAACAAAGAAAATAGTTTGAAAAAATATTTTGTGTATACCTATAAAAAGCAAATAGATCGTAATAGTCCAAAAAAATTAAAAAACAAAGAAGAAAAAAAAATAATTCAAAAAGCAGTTGAAAATTTAATAAACAATAGCCGTATAGAAGAGGAGTTATTAAAAATTAATCAAAAAATATCACAGAATAAGTCATTAAATAACAAAGACTATAAGTTTTTTTGTGATACGTTAGAAGATCAAAAAATATTTTTACGTGTTAAAAAAGAAGTAATATCCATATTACAGTCGATTGGTGTTTATCATGGAAGATTGCCTATAATGATGATGACTTGTGTACAAGATATTATTAAAAAGAAGGAGAAAAAAAATTTAGCTCTTATCTCTTATCTTGAGGAAAACTTGGGCTATTTATTACATAAAAGCATAGTTAATCCTTCAAAATTCAAATTACATACTGGCCAAAAACAAAAAATAGTAGCAAAAGAAAAGGTAAGACAAAGAAAACAAATGCAACTGGATGAAGATATTTTAGATAAGCATTTAGAAAATAAAAATCAATTAAAAAGGAATAGGCAGGTAGCCCAGGCCAAACGTACCAATGCACAAAAATTGCCAGAACCAGATGGAGAGTTGTATGAATTTTGGTCTACGTATACTAAATATCTTAATAAAGCAAGAAATGGCACTTCATTGCCTAAAAAGGATATGCAGCGTATTATTAAAGAATTGTTAGATTGTTTTGATCAGGATGAATTAAAAATAGGTGGAATTTTTCATAGTACTTTCGGTTTTGTAGAAAGGTTAGAAATTTTGAAATACACTACAAAAAATGGCCAATCGATTGATAAACAACATAATGATTCATCTATTTTTAAAGTTTTAAATAAAATTTTAGACAAAAAAATACAACTACATGGTGGTCGAAAAGTAGCTGCTTGGTTAAAAGCATATTCTTTCCAAATGTTTAGGGCAAGACAAATTGTCCATTGGGATTTAGATGATGATAACCAAAATAATTGTGTGTGGCCTTATTTATATTACCATTTAGTTCCTACTATTTTATACAATCAAAGTCAACTATCTGCTTTACCTAAAAAGACGATAACATTGATGAAAAGAGTGATTGAAAATGGAGAAGATAAATTAGGACTATTATCAGCTGCCTTGGCTTTATCTGATGAGCATCAAAATATAGAAAAAGAAGGGAAACTAATAAACATACTCAATAGTGCCTACCAAAGAGACAGTGTCCATAAATTACCTATCGTAAACACTGCCTTATTATCTTTTCTTGCAAAAAAAATAACACTCAATAGTTATTCATTAAAGTATTTGCAGCATACTCTTTTGCCTATTGATGAAAAAAGAAATACACCTGTTATTCTTTTTGGGAAATCACCAAATACACCTTTTTTTAAATCATCTGATGAAAAGCGATATAGTTGGTATAATACTACTTCCTATAGTATTCGAATTTTATTAAAGGCTGTATTGAATAATCATGATTTCTTAACCCGAGGAGAGCTTCAATATTTAGGAGGAAAAATAGAAGCATACAGTCATTCATTTGATGATGATATTTATTTTTATGTTCATCCTGCCTTAGATGCCTTACTATTGAGTACCCACAAAGGTCAACAACTTCCTTTAGAAACAATTACTGTTTTAGGAAAACTGTTGGATAATATAGATCCATCTTTACAAAGCAAAGCAGCACTTATTTTAGGATATGTGTTACGTAATGATCAAAATTTAAATCGTGATATTATACAGTCTTTAGAGAAATACCTAAAGCCTGCACGAAAAAATACAGCAAAAGCTATCAAATATTTTGTGGAAAGATATGGTATAAAAGATTTGCCTAAAGACATGCTAGATACTTTACAAAAAGCCAGTAGAAGAGATAATCAAGACAAAGATCTACAGCAAGTTTATCAAGAAGCAATAGAAAAAATTATAGAAAAGGAAGGTGTTGATATTTCTGAAGAAAATATAAAGCAGATGAAAGGGGATTTGAAAAAATATGAACTTCGTACGACTACGAGTGCTATTTTATTGAAAATAGCTATGGCTGGAAAAGTACTGCCAGAAGATGTTTGTGAAGCATTGAGTGATATACTGAATACTAAAGTGAAGAGTGGAGAAAATAAAAAAGAGCTGATTAAAGCACAGCAAAATGCCTCTTTGGCATTGAGCTATGTAGCAGAACATAAACAAAAATTAAACCAAGAAAGTTTAAAAAATATTTATAAAAAGCTCCAAGAAAAAAAAAACCCAGACCGAACCACACAAGATAATCTTGTACAAACGATTGGGCTTTATGCGTCTACCAATGTTGATGCTTTGGTCCAAAAAGATAGATTAAAATTACTTGTAAAGCATATGCATAATCAAGTACAAGATTATGAGACTACAAAATTTTTAGATCAGGTTACAGAAAAATATATTCAAGCCATGCGCAATGCAGATCCTACAAAAGGAGAAGTATTATGGGGAGGTGATATAGAATTGATAAAGATAGCTGAAGAATATCAATGTAGCATACATGTTTATACACCTGAATGCCAACCACAAAAAATAGGAAAGTCACAAGATAAGATCATACATCTATGGTTAGAAGGAAATCATTACCAACATTACAATCCAGAAATAAAAAAAAAGACTAATGTAAAAGCCGATGGCAATTGTATGTTTTATGCTGTATTACATGCATTCAATGCAATGGAACTGTTTTATAATCGTTGGAAAAAAAATTTTCAAATAGATATTCAAGAGGTAGAAAAATTAAGAAATAAAGTATGTGATCAACTCAAAAAAGAATATGATCAATTAGCCAATAAAGATCAAGACAGTATTCGGACCAGATTTTCCATGTTATTTGAAGCAAAAAATGAAGTACAACTGAATGTTGACAAACAAATCCTTCCACAAGGCAGTTTATTAGAAGATGCATTGAAATTACGGAGTTTACAGAAAAATTCTCAAGAAAATATCAGTTGCACTTTAAGAGAAATTTTAGAAAACTGTAAAGAAGAAAATCACAAAAAAAAGATAGAGAACAATATTGGGAAATGTATAAATATTTTACAAAATAAAGCTATTTATAATAAAGAAACCAGGCAAAATATAGCACAAGGGTTGGCTTTTTATGCAAAAAATAAAGGAAAAATAGAAGATCAGGATTTGACAACTATATTTGAACTTTTATCTACAGAAAATGAAAAAAAAGTAATCAATAATTTATTGACAAGCTTAGGGTATTTTATAGACCACTATGAAGATAAAAGGAAGATTACAGGAGTAGAAAATATTGTTGCTTTATTAGCTGAAAAAGAAGAAAAAGTAGATCAAAGTGCTTATGCAGTGCTAAAAAAAATTATTGATCATACGGATAATTTAGATTCTTTAATTACATCACTTATTGAAATTTGTTCACAAGAACATGTGCAGTATTATGCTACATGTTTATTACATATCATAGCACAAAAAAAAATAAAAATATTTACTAAAAATCAACTTGCAAAATACAGTGCTTTTTTATTAGAAAGTCAAGATGTAGAGGTATTAGAGAAAATGGCTATAATTTTTGAAAAATATGTTGTAGAAGCAAATAGAGTATTAGATACTCAAACAGTCAAGAATTTAGAAAAAGCCTTGATACAGTCAGAAGATGCCATTGTTACGGATATTATTGTAAAAATATTGTATAAAAGTTATATAGATCATAAGCATCAAATGAACGTTCAAATGTTTGATTCATTAGTTGACAAAATTGAAATCAACCCTCAAGCAATCAGTAGCATATTTGTTTATTTTTCAGATAAAAAAATATTAGAAAAAAAAGCACTTAAGATTGATAAAAATATTTTGGCTATTTGTGATTATCTCAAGGAAATACCTGAAAAATCAGTACAAAAGAATAGAATAAAAATATTCAATCACTACCTTTTCTATAATTATGATGAAAATGATAGAGCAAATAACTCTTTCATTTTCAATGAATTACAATTGAGTATCAACAGTATTGATACGATAGCACCTGCCTTAGAGGGATTACAATGGTTTGTACAAAAAACAGATTTTAGGTTACGCAATGATATTCCTGAAATATTAACCAACATACTTATAAAAGAAAATTTAGATCAAAAAATTAGAAAATTAGCATATGGCATACTAGAAAATCTTAGAAAAAAAAATATTGCTTTTAATTTACCGGAGCATCTTCAATCTGTATTTGCAATAGAAAAAAAACTGAATGAAAATATGAATGATAGGAAATGTTTAAAAGAATGCAAAAAATTACTTGCACAAGGACAATATTTATCTATCAGTAGCTTAGAAAAAATAGAAAATATTCTGAAGAGAAATTCTCAATATCAGAAGCAAATCTATGACATTTTGTTACAATTTATTCAGAATGGCCAGCAGCTTCCTTATAATTTCATGCAAGTTATCATTGATCATTTTAAAAATCAAAGTATAGAAGACATAACGGAATCTATTTTATTCATTATTAACCAATATATTCAAGACACTGACACAATTCCTGAAGGGTTTATATCTGTATTAGAAGAAAAAATTAAAGAAAAAACACCTGGTATTATCAATGCAAATACATTAGATATTTTAAGCTTTGCAGCTAAAAAGTTTGAGTTTTTTGATATCTGTATTTTAGAGAAATTTATGCGTAGAAAAAATTCTTTTTTAAAAGAATTTAATGTAAAGAAACAATTGCCACAAATATTTCAAACAATTGCCTACGCTATACCATTACAAGAAAAAATACCTGATGAATTTATCAAAAGATTAAAAAAATATAGTATCTATCGCTATAAAAAAGAAATTGTTCCCTGTACAAAAAAAGAAATTTTTTGGCTGTATCGAGCGTTGGAGCATCTACAAAAAAGAGTAGAGTTTGAGAAAACAGAAGAAAAATTGAAAGAAGAAATTATTGACTTGTATAAAAGTTTACAGAAAGAAACTAGTAACATAGATCTAGCAAATATTTTACAAAATGAAAAAGAAGAAAAAGGATTTGAAACTTTGATGCTAGAAATTGAAAAAGAAAATCAATCTAAAAATTTATCTACTGATAAAGAAACTTTATTCAATTTTATAACTAAAACTACGCAAGCTAAATCAGTAGGCAGTATATTGGTTTTGCAAAAAGTATTGGAAGAACTAGAAAAAGTAAAAGAGTGGATAGAAAAGCGGAAGGAGAAATTAGAAGAGCAATTAGAAAAAAAAAATCCAAAGAAAATTCAAGAAGAGATTGGTAACCTAGATATTTTTTTAAAACAGTTAGCAAGGATACTAAAATATAGAAGTAGGCTTTATACCATATCCAACAAAAGAAAAGAAAAAATTATTCGAAAAATAAAAGATTTTCTTCTTTTAGAAGAAAAAATAGATAACTATTTATTGTTCTTCGATGATAACTTCGAAAAAATAAAAATTTTGCAAAAACTTGCATTGATTAAAAATTTATATCCCTTGCTACAACCTATCAAAGAATGGCAAACAGACGATATAAAAAATTGGTCAAACTTTTATAAAGAAAATAAACTAAAACAAACTGGATGGGAAAGATTAAAAGATAATTATTTATTTTTTTTAAAATCTAATAAACATCAAGAAAAATACCCCATACAAAATCAAGAAATTCCAGAAATATTAGCCATCATACAAAATGCCATTTGGCATCACACTAAAAATACTTCTTCAAGGCCTTATTATCCAAGAACAATACAAAGTTTGACCACATTATATATGTGGAAAGCTAAAGATCAAGGATTATTATCTCAAGTATCTACAGGAGAAGGAAAATCATTGATCATTTCCATGTTTACCATCCTTAAAGCTTTAGAAGGATATCGTGTGGATGTCATTACAAGTTCACCACTTTTAGCACAAAGAGATGCAGAAGAATACAGTAGCTTATATAATTATTTTGGACTAAAGACCAAAGATAATAGCGATGCAGGGTATAATTTTGATGGACCTAAGGCTTGTTATAAACCTGATACAGATATTGTTTATGGAGATGTAAGTAATTTTCAGTTCGATGTATTACGTCACGATTATAGTGGATTAAACACAAGAGGGGATTGTAAATTTGAAAATACTTATACCATTGTAGATGAAGTAGATAGTATGCTGATTGACGATAGTTCAAGAATAGCCATGCTTGCTGAAACTATGCCAGGTATGGATGAATTGAAACTTTTGCTTATCGCTATTTGGCAAGAATTAGAAGCCATAGAAACTCGTTTTGTAAAAACAGATGAAGGGATACTTTATTATAAAGATCTACAAGAAAAATATCATTTAGTAAATAAAACAAAATATCTTGAATACATTCAAGAAAAATTAAAAAATTATGCAGAAAACTTGATTCAAAATATTTTTGAAGAAAAAACGGAATTTAGATTACCCAAACATTTAAAAAAATATGCCCAAAAACAGATTCCTAAATGGGTAGCACATGCTATAGAAGCAAAATTTGTTTACAAAAATGGCCATCAATATTTAATTACTAAAAATAGTTTGGGTATTGATTGCATTACCCCAATAGACTACACGAATACAGGTATTGTTCAAACCAACACTACCTGGGGTGATGGCCTACATCAGTTTTTACAAATAAAAGAAGGGTTAAAAGTTACTTCAGAAACATTAATCACCAATTTTTTATCCAATAAAGCTTATTTCGAAAAATATAATAATAAAGTAGTAGGCCTTACAGGTACACTGGGTTCAGAGCCAGCAAAAAAATTGCTAGGAGAGGTATATCAAATGAATCATATGACTATTCCTAAATACAAACCAAGTCAATTTATAGAAGAACCCGCTTTGCTTTTATCACAAGAAAAATATGAAGCAGAATTATTACAAATTATCAAAGAAAAAAGTCTTAAAAGAACCATACTGATCATTTGTGAAACTAAAAAATATGCAGATAATCTTTTAGAAAAATTACAAAAAGAAAATATAGGACGTTTAATTCCTTATACAAGAGATGATAACAATGAAAAACAAGCAATTAGCAATACCTATGGCGCGGGAGACATTATTGTAGCCACCAATTTAGCTGGCAGAGGAACAGATTTTCATATCACCAAAAGTGTAGAACAAGCAGGAGGACTATATGTTTGTCTTACATTTTTACCTAAAAATTTACGTGTAGAAAAACAAGCCTTTGGCAGAGCCGGTAGAAAAGGACAACAGGGTAGTGCTCAATTGATCTTGAATAAAGATCAGTTGCCTAGTATTTATGCCAAGGCCAATGATATAAAAACGATTAGAAAAATTCGAGAACAAGAAGAAAAAAAACGACTAGAAAATTTTACAAAAAACGAACTGCCAATCATTGATCTCAAAGATGGGCTATTTATTAAATTCTGTGAGATACTCAAAAAATTCAGAGAAGAAGAAAAAGGAGATTTTATAGAAAAAACCTTTCATCAATACCAACGCAAAGCCGCAGAAGAACGTTGGGGGCTATTTTTGAAGCACGCTGATTATAAAAATACTTCAAAAACAAAAGAAGAGCTTAAAAAGCTCTTAACTACTTTTGAAGATGAATATGAAAATTTTGAAGTAAAAGAAGAAAAAGATATTCATTTTATAAAAAAAAGTAAGCCTATTATCCAAAATCCGCTGTACTATATACAATATGGCAATACGCTATTTGAACGGGCTTCAAGATGGTTTAACTATTTTTCTTCTTCGAAAAAGCCATTGTATAAAAAAGCCAAAGAAGCTTACGAACAAGCAATCAAATTAGACCCTAACTATGCTTATGCAGCTTATTTCCAAAAAGGATATGCTACTATAGAGCTGCAATCTGACAATAAAAACTATAAACAAGAAGCCAAGAAATATTTTAAAAAAGCCAACGAACTCATCCAAAATCATTTTATTACTCAATTGCTCTCCTTACAAGCCAATGCACGTAAAGGGAAGATGAGCAATCTCAACAGTGCTTTTACACAACAACTAGGTAATAAAATCAACATCCTCAAAGCAGTAGCAGATACAGGTAATAATGCTATTCAAACCATTACAAGATCACAAAAATTAATAGATGTAATCCCTTCTACAGGAGAAGCATTTGAAGCACTACAAAAAGAAGAAGCTTTAAAAAAAATAAATAGCAGTGAAGCTATTAAAACATTTTATCAAGCAAAAGATTCAACTTCCGATATATCTTATGAAGAAGATAGCTTAATAGACATTAAAGATTCAAAGACACTGACCCTTCAATTACATAATTTAAAGGCCCATAGTGATATAATGACGAGCTATCAAACAAAAAATACTGTAGAAAAAGCTTTAAAAAAACATCCTAAAGTAGCAGGAAATATTGCCATCACATTTGATCATTTATCCAAAGCACAACTTTTGGAAGCTTTGCCAGCCTGTATGGATGAAGAGAAAAGAAAAAAAACTTTAGAAGAAAAACAAGCCAAAGAAAAAGCAAAAGAAGCAGCAGCAAAAGAAAAAATGTCCAAAGAAGAGTATGAGCATCAGTTTTGGTATCAGAAAACTGGGAAAAAAATAAAAAATGCTGGAATTGGATTAGGTAACATGGCTAAAGGAATAGGAAACGGAATTAAATATGTTTTTCAAGGCACAAAAAATGTAACCTATCATCTAATTCCTATCTGGAAGAATGAAGTAAACAAAGCAAAAGAAATACCTGCTACTATAAAAATGAATCAGATTAGCTTAGAGGATGTACAAACTATTTTTGATACGCTACAAGAAATAGAAATCAATCTTGCTTGGTCTAATCCAAATAAAAATGAAGCTAATCAACAGATAGAACACCAAGGCATCACAATAAAACAAGCAAAAGAAAAAATAGAAGATTTAAAAAAACAAATCAAAAAAAATGTAGCACAAGATGTAGGAATAGATTATGAAGAGCAAAGTATGATTGAAGAAGTAGATAGTTATTTAGAAGATAGTGAAGTCGAAAATCAATCATTGAAATCTAAACACAATGCATCTTTTAGTTCAGAAAGTTATAAATCTTCAGATAGTGAAGAAGAAAATACACCTACCTCCCAGGGATTAGAGATTATGATTACCACAGAAAAAAATATTACGAGTGATGATGCAAAAATATTACAAAAATTTACTGAAAGGCAATGGAGAGGGGTACGTATCAACATCACTCTACTAAATATTTCGCAATACCAAGCAAAAGAAATCATAGAGAAAATATCTGAAGAAATTCGGTTTGATCTTTCTTTTGAAAAACTCCATAAAGATAATGCCCGTAGAATAGTATATATCAATGAAGATTTTATAGGAGACTCTGTATTGAAATTTGAAAATCTTGCCCAAGATCAAGCTGCATATATTGTAGAAAATGCTGATAGAAAAGAACAAGAAGTAAAACTACAAGAAGTCAAAAAATTAGACCGTTTATTTTTAAAATCAGACTTTCCTAGCTTAGCCATTGCCGAAGCTAAAGCCAGTGGCATTATAGGATTACCCATGTTTTATGAACAACAACCCATAAAATGGACAAGTGTAGGGACTGTAACAGCTTTAGGTGCAGTACAAATAGGTGCAGGTATGTTTCTAATTGTTTGTCCAAATTATGGTACAGCATTGATAGGAGAGGGCGTAGGTGATTTGATTACAGCCTTTCGAGGAGCCTATTGTAGAGATTTTTCATGGCAAGATTATACTACACAAAAAGCCATCAGTATGTCTATCTCTTTGGCTAGTGCAGGAATTTCTCGATTAAAAAATATGGGTAAAGCAGGACAAGTAGCTCAAGTAGAAGGACAACTTGCACAAAATGCTGAAAAGCAAGGTGTAGGGCAGATTATCCAAAATGTAGAAAAACAAGGATTGCAACAAGCAGAACAAAAAATACTTGAAGAAAGTGTAAAAAAAGGCACACAAGAAGGTACAAAGCAAAGTACAAAGACAGTATGGATGACAGGTTTTCGAAAAGATTGTTTGAAAACAGGAGGAAAATATGCTCTTGCTAACTTAGGGGAATCCATAGCTGTAGAAGGTATTGGTAACTTAGTAGATGGAGGTATACATCAACTTATGGAAACATATGTACGTCCAGAAATTTTAGCTTATACAGAAGATAAGTTAAGAATGACTTACACATCTCCCAAAGTAAATAAAGCCTTAGGTATTGATGATTATTTAGATACCAAGAACTATTATACCCAAATAGAAGGATTTCCTGCCAAAGTACTTTTTCAAGAAAAAAGCCGTATGGAAAATGCCCTCTATAGAATAGGTGTAGGAGTAATGAATAAAAGTACAAAATATAGCTTAGTACAAAATGCTATCAAAGGCAAAGAAATGTTACAGGCAATACATAAAGCAAAGACTATTACTGATACACTCAATGCCTCCCTACAAAAGCAGATAGAAAAAATGGAATTATTAGAAAAACCTATGTTATTAACCCATGGCATAGAAGATCCAAAAGCAAAAGATGAAATAAAGAAGGCATTAGAAAAATATGATGTAATAAAAAAAGATGTTGTTGATATTGAAAAGTTAAAAAATAAACTAGGTGATCCAGTAAAAAAAGATATAGAAAGATTAGAGAAAAATGTAGAAAAAATAGAAAACACTTTAAAAATAAATTATGAAAGTGAAAGGAATATGCTTTGTGCTAAAGCAAGTAATCAATTGGCCGATAATATTATGCAGACGATAGAAGGAGGTATAATAAAACCAATGACGAGCTATGCTATCAATAAAGGTGTAATAGCAAGTTCTAATTGGTTACAGAAAAAATTGAATGGTGGTAAGACTATTCAAAAAGAGATAGAAACTTTGCAACATACTGCACAAATGCTAGGTAAATATCGAGGTATGATGGATAAATTAGATAAGAATAGTGAAACATATAAAAAATGTGAAGAATTATTAGACGAAACTATTAAAGACGCTAAAACAGGCAAAGGAAATTTATTACATCTTTTAATATTAGCTGAGACAGCTAATATTAATGGCAAAAAAGTGAAATTTATTATCCATAGAAAAGGAGAGCCCTATACTACCATAGGGGATGGAGACCATACAATAGTATTAAATCATGATGGCAATGACCATTGGGAAACATTAGATAAAAATGGGAATCCACAAAGTGGCAATAATAATTGTCTCTTTGATGCCATAGCCGCTGAATTTAATGTAGGTAAAAAAGATATTAAAAGTGGTGATCCAGCCCAAAAGTTAAGAAATATGGTTGTAGAAGGTTTAGAAAAAAATAGAGAGCATTACATAAATGATATGCCAGGATATGCTCACCTTTGTGAAGAAGAAAATCAAGAATTTGGTGGTATGTGGAGGGGGGGGATAAAGGAAGGTAAGGTATACATATTTTATCTGAATCATGCACGTAGAAAAAAATATGGAAAGTCAGTAGAAAATAGACAAAAAGATAAAAATAATAATGAAGTATATCATTTTGAATGTAATGAGCATGGTCTACCAGATCAAAAGGAACTAGAGAAAGTTAGAGAATCATTATTATCCAAAGACAAAGAACCAATAAAAATAATATTATGGGGTCATGGAGATGGAAAAGGAAATATTTATTTACATAATAAAAATGATGAAAATATAATAGACAAAAATGGAAAAAAAATAAAATATTCTGGAACAGAATATGCAAAAAGCATATGCAATAATATATTTAGTAAAGTGTCTGAAATTGATAAAAATAAAAAAGTAGTTGTATCTATTTATTCATGTCAAGCAGCACAGGATAAGGATTCTTCATTGAGTTCACTTTTAATAAAAGATGAGATAAAAAAAAACAATAGTTTTCTAGGACAGTTTTATAGAGAGTGTAATAAGAGTGGGTTTTGTCCAAAAATTGTAGGGCCATCTAGTAATCAAATTAGCAGAAAAAAAAATAATGAATTTAGTAGGCTATACAAAACAAAATCAGGCAGAACTTCACCTACCAAAAGTAAAAATAGTAAACGAAGACATGTTTTGAACTCTAATAAAAAATTTATTAAAGTAAATAATATTCAAAAAAATTCTATAAATTTTTAATCCAACCTATTTGGGTTTCTTTAGTTTGTTGTTGCCAAAATTCTTCTGTAGAAGGATGTTTGCCTTCATGATTTTTCATTTCATGCCTTGTAAGCTGCGTGCGTTCAGAAAGTTTTTGCTTGAAGCCAATTGCTAAAAAATTATAATTTTTTTCTTGTAACCCAAGCTCATTGATTAAATAGAATCGTTCTAAATCATTCCCTTGGTTCCAATCTTTTTTTAATGCTTGTAGATCTTCAATAAAAACATTGTGCAGGTTGTTTTCAATCAAAATTTTTAAATTTTCATCCAGCATTTCATAGTTTTTGATAGCCTTTGTATTATTTTTTTGACTTTCTAAGAAGCTTTCTATAGCTCCTTTCAAAGTATGATTTTTTATCAGTTCTTGATGAATAAATACTTGGTTTGTTTTAGGGCTTTGGTTACTATTTTGAAACCATTGTAAGATTGCTTCCCTTTCATAAGAATGACCATCAGCAGCTATCACCGGATTTTCCATAATATCCTGGGTAATGGGACAGATGAAATTTTTTTTTAAATTTTTATTGTAGAAATATTCATTTTTATCGATTGGAGTCCCATGCATTATGGTTGGGTGATTAGTATTTTTTGTACTTGTTTGTGTATTACCTGATAAAAATATATTTGAAA
>JAHDDH010000001.1:69702-232619 GCA_020629455.1 Cytophagales bacterium
TGATTAGTATTTTTTGTACTTGTTTGTGTATTACCTGATAAAAATATATTTGAAAAGTGTTCGGAAATAATACTATTTTGCTGTTTACAACTTTGTAAAGCGCTGCTTAGTGCACATATCAGCGTGGTTTTTATCAAGGTTTTATTTTTTTTCATAATTTTTTTGTTAAAATTTTAATTGTACAATAAAATTATTTTAAATAATAAAATACCTCATTACCACATAAACCAAGTCATAGGACTAAACTAAATAGCTCTTGCAATGATGAACATCAAATTTATTTTGTAGCAAAATTCAATCAAGACCTCTCCACAGGATCATACCCACACTTTCCCCAAGGATGACATTTAGCTAAACGTTTACATCCTAAAAAAATACCCTTGATCACACCATGACATATAATCGCTTGTTTTGTATAAGCAGAACATGTAGGCGTAAACCGACACATAGGAGGCAGGAGCGGAGAGATACCGTATTGATAAAAACGAATGCTCCAAATACAAAGCTTTCGAGCACATTTGCTACATACATCAAGCAACCATTTTAAACATGCACACATCTTAATTATTTTTTTGCAATGCTTTTTTCATCTCCTCCACAGGAGCAATAGGCATAGGATCTATGTTGTCCAGCATAGCCAAAGCATATGAAAACCAGTCCCCCAGATGAATTAAATATAAAGTTTGTGCGATTGGCGTATTTCCTTGCGCAAAAACATCCATCACTTCGGCATATGGTTGGATCATCTGCTGTGTGATTTTGATACTTTTAGACACCACATCATGCTCATACGATGTTCTGAGAAAAAGAACAGCATAATTTTGTTCGTTTTTCCATCCTACAATTTCGTTATGGCAAATTTCAGGATATACATGATGCCAACAAAGTCTTTTGCTATTTTCATTCAACTGCTGTCGCCAACGAATCGCCGTTGCTTCTTCATCTATGGCTGTGTAAAGAATTATTTTTTTATCCTGATATTTTTGTGCCATAGCCTGTGCTTTTTGCGCGATGACCAAAGGATATTGTTTGATATATTCTAAAAATTGATTTACCTCCTGGTCATGATTTTCTATGAACCTATACTCCGTGAAAATATACATTTGAAATATCAATGTATACCCCAAACAAGTTCTAGGAGGCATATGAGAAGGAATTTCTATACAATCAATGTCATTTTTTTTGGCAAGCGCCTTTATTTTTCCTCCTGAAGTAATACAAATGATATGAGCTTTGGCTTGTATACCCTCTTGTAAGCAAGCAATTGTTTCCGATGTATTGCCAGAATACGAATTCACAATCAGTAGCGTATTTTGATGAATATATCGCGGTAGATAATAATTTTGATGTACAATTATTGGGCAGTACATTTTTTTTTGTAACCATTGTTGCATCAGCCTACCAGCAATAGCTGATCCTCCTACACCTACTATGACTACTTGTTGCCATGCCTTGTCAACTCTGTTCTGTAGTGTCATTGTTTGGCAAATGCGTAAAGCATCTTGTAGATGCTGAGGAAAATTTTTAATCAATGATAACATAAAAATAATGGATTTGCCGATGGGCCCAGGAAGCGGTATTTTTAGAATCAATTAAAATAAAATCAATAGGAGATCAAAATGACCTATTATCTTTTAAACTATGAAAAAAAGAAAAAAAAATAGCAAAAAAGCACCGTCAAAGATTATTTATATTACAGGTACTATTGATTATATAGACAAATCCTATGCTTATTTGATGTCCCCGGCATTACCTCAAGACATACGCCTATCGACTGCAGATTTATTACATGCTTGGGATAAAGACACTGTAAAAGCAGCGGTAAAAATAGATAAAAAAGGAAGAAAAAAAGCCAAGGTAGTAGCCATTCTTCAAAGGCATTATCAAAAAATAGCAGTGCAATTGATTCATAAAGGCGAGTATATACAAGCATTGCCCACACAAAAAATTTATCATCCAATACACATCACAACCCAAGGAAAATCCATTACAACAGATGATAAATACATCATCAAAATTACTCAATGGCCTACAAAAAAATTAGCCTATGCCCAGGCAATCCTTGTAAAAAAATTGGGAACAGCAGGCAATTATTTTACCGAAATGCAAGCTTTAATCACAGATTTAGGCATACCCACATGTTTTTCTGAAGCTATAAAAATGGATGTAGAAAAAATAAAGACCACGGTTAAAATGGATACTTCAGGCAGAAGAGACTATCGTCAAGTGCCTACTTTTACTATAGATCCTGAAGATGCCCAAGATTTTGACGATGCTTTATCAATAGAAAAATTATCAAACGGTCATTTTTCTATAGGGGTACACATTGCAGATGTCAGTCATTATGTAAAGCCGGGCACTGCACTCGATGAAGCTGCTTTTGAAAGAGGCAATACCATTTATATGCTCAAGCATACATTGCCCATGTTGCCTATTTATCTTTCCAATGATATTTGTTCTTTAAAACCACTACAAGACCGTTTGGCTTTTTCCATTATTTTTACAATGGATACTATGGCCAATATCAAAGATTATTGGATAGGCAAAACAATTATCCATTCTCAAAAGCGTTTTACATACGAATCAGCACAAAAGGTATTAGATCAAAAAAAAGGGCCTTATCATGAAGCTTTATATATTTTGTATCATCTGGCACAAAAATTACGTCAAAGACGTTTTGCTCATGGATCGATTCATTTTCATACACAAGAAATACAATTCCAGTTTGATACACAGCACAATATCCTTGATAGTTTTCCAAAACCTGTGTATGACACACATCATTTGGTAGAAGAATGGATGCTTTTGGCCAATAAAACTATTGCAAAGTTTATCCAATCAAAAAAAGTGCCCAGTATATACCGTACACACGATGTACCTGATTCTGATCAGTTCAAACAATTTTTGCAGTTTTTATCTGTTTTAGATATCCATATGTCTAAGAAAAAAAATAAACCTACACCGCAAAATATTCAGCAGATCCATCAAAAAATTCAAGGCATCCCCCAAGAAAATTTGCTTCATCAGCTTTCTATACGATCAATGGCCAAAGCCATATATACGCCTAATGTCAGTTTGCATTTTGGCTTAGGTTTTTCGACGTATACTCATTTTACTTCACCTATCCGTCGATATGCCGATATCATGGTGCATCGTATATTGAAGCGTTTGCTCATGCACCAAAAACCGGTTGTAAGCATGCATCAATTGGCCAAAAAATGTCATCATTTGGTTCAAACAGAACGCTCATCCTTGATTTTAGAAAGAGCTTCTATCAAGCACAAACAAATGGTTTGGGTTATTCAACAAAAAGAAAAAATTTTTCAAGGGATGATAGTAGGCCTGGTAGACTGGGGGTTTTATGTAGCTTTAGAGAAGATTGGCTGTGAAGGATTAGTACGTTTGTCAGATATAAAAGAGGATCATTACATTGTACATCATCAAAAATTTGCCATCGTAGGAAAAAAGACACAAAAAAAATACCAACTTGGACAAAATATTGAAGTGAAAGTAAAATCATATGATTTAGAAAAAAGGTTGTTAGATTTTATAATTGTTTCTTGATTTTTTTAAAATGAAAGAGGATTATATTTTTTATATGATTGATTGAAGTTGTATTTTTATTAACAAAAAATTTATGTTAAAAAATATCAAATCGAGATTTTCTTGTTTCATTTTAAAAATGTTGGGATGGAAATTACTCCAACCTTTTCCTATCCATATTGCCAAAGGTGTTTTGATTACTTATCCACACACAAGCTATTGGGATTTTTTTTACGGCATGTTAACCATTGCTGCTTATCGTATCCCAGCGAAATATGCTTTAAAAAAAGAGATCATGTTTTTTCCGCTCAATTTTTTTTTTAGCGCATTAGGAGCTGTTCCCATTCATCGAAAAAATATGCAAGCAAAAGTGCGTACAAGCACATACATGATCCGTTATCTACAGTCTATTGCCCGAGGATTTTTGGTCATTATGCCCGAAGGCACACGTGCCAAAGTTTCCCGATGGCAAGTAGGTTTTTATAAAATGGCCTTGCAAGCACAAGTGCCTATTGTGCTTACCACGATTGATTATGCTAAAAAAGAAATCGGTATATTGTTGGTTTTTGAACCTACAGGCAATCTTACACAAGACCTTTTAAAGATCCAACAATATTATCAAGGAAGAAAAGGAAAATATCCATCCAAAAGTATTCAATACTGATCATTACATGATTTAACCCTTTTAAAATTTTTCTAATCATACTTTCAAAAATTTTATTCATGATTCAAAAAATTCTCTGCATATTTTTATGCATTACTACATATACCCTCTGGAGTAAACCACTTTCTATTGTAGCGACTACTGGTATGATAGGAGATGCTGTTAAAAATATTACCCAAACCAAAGCCCATGTGACTACGCTGATGGGACCTGGTGTTGATCCACATCTATACAAAGCCACACAAAAAGACCTTCGGAAAATTACACAGGCAGATCTTGTTTTTTATAATGGGCTATATCTAGAAGGAAAAATGGCCGAGATATTCAAAAAAATACAAAAGATAAGACCTATTTATCCTGTCAGTGATGCCTTATCCACTAAATTATTACTGCACGACCCAGAATTTCACAACAATTTAGATCCGCATATTTGGTTTGATATTCAACTTTGGATATCTGTTGTGCAATACATCAACCAAGTTATCAGTCAAAAAGATCCTTCCAACAAGGTTTTCTATCAAAAAAATACAGAAGACTATGTCAAAAAATTAGCTAAGCTACATCAATATATCCAAGAACAAGTTCAAAAAATTCCTCAACAACAACGTATTTTAATCACTGCACATGATGCTTTTAGTTACTTTGGCCGTGCCTATGGTATGGAAGTAAAAGGTTTGCAAGGGATTTCTACACTGGCAGAATTCGGTTTGCGTGATATCACCAATCTTGTCAATTTTATTGTTGAGAAAAAAATTAAAGCCATTTTTTTAGAAACTGCTACTCCGGAAAAACCCATGCAAGCTGTTTTAGAAGGTTGTGTGAAAAAAGGACATGCATTAAAAATAGGGGGTGCTTTATATGCCGATGCTATGGGAGAAGAGGGTACATCAGCAGGTACTTACATTGGTATGCTTAAAAAAAATGTGTCTACGATTGTACAATCTCTACAATAATTTTCATTCATGATTATTCCTGCCAAAAATCCCATTATTGAAATTCATGATTTGACAGTAGCTTATCAAACCAAGCCTGTACTTTGGGGTATTGATTTTACTTTACCCAAGGGAGGTTTGATAGGAATCATAGGACCCAATGGCGCTGGAAAATCGACTTTGTTGAAAACCATTATGGGATTAAATCCTATCAATAGTGGATATATTAAAATATTTGATACTTCTATCCAAAAAGTACGTCAACGCATTGGTTATGTACCCCAAAGAGAGTCTGTAGATTGGGATTTTCCTACCACTGTTTTTGATGTGGTGATGATGGGAAGATATCAGTACATGTCTTTTTTTAGCAACAAAACCAAAGATAAAGCCATTGCTATGCATTGTTTAGCGAAAGTAGGTATGGATGCATTGGCGCAAAGACAGATAGGCCAACTTTCTGGCGGGCAACAACAACGTGTTTTTTTGGCAAGAGCATTGGCACAAGAAGCTGATCTATATTTTATGGACGAACCTTTTGCCGGTGTAGATGCCGCTACAGAAGCCATTATTTTTTCTTTGTTGCAAAAAATGACCAAAGAAGCAGGTAAAACTATCATTGTTGTACATCATGATTTACAGTCAGTACGTCATTATTTTGATTGGCTTGTGATGCTTAATATGCATTTAGTAGCTGTAGGTCCTACACATAAAGTATTTCAACCAGCGTTATTACAAAAAACGTATGGAGGTAAACTTACTTTATTGCACGAAGTAGAAAATCTGTTGCAGAAAAAAAATATTAATCCAAGAGAACACTGTTAAGTCAACAGATATGCTTTCCCTAAAAAAAATTATCATTTTTTTTACTATTGAAAATCCCAATATAGGATATGTAACTTTGAGCATTCTATTGCTTACGAGCAGTGCTGCTTTGGTGGGGACTTTTACTTTTTTGAAAAAAAAATCTTTGATAGGAGATGCCATAGCACATGCGGTATTGCCGGGTATATGTTTTGCTTTTATGCTGACTGGCACTAAACACACTTTTTTTTTGCTTTTAGGCGCTGCTTTTACAGGTTTTTTATCCTTGATTTGTATCGATGCTATCATCACTCATTCCAAAATTAAAGAAGATACAGCCATTGCCATTGTCCTATCTGTATTTTTTGGTGTAGGTACTTTATTGCTTACTCATATCCAACATGCAGGAAATCCCGAACAAACAGGACTCAATAATTTTCTCTTAGGAAAAGCGGCAGCACTTTTAGAACAAGATGTTTGGACTTTTGGTATTATTAGTTTTTTGATTGTCATCACTATCATTTTTTTTTTCAAACCTTTATTCATTATTGCTTTTGATCGTTCTTTTGCTCAAAGTATTGGCATGTCTATTACTTTTTTTGATTTTTTATTGACGCTTTTACTTGTGTTAGCCATCACTGTTGGTATACAAGCTGTCGGCGTAGTGTTGATGGCTGCTATGCTTATTACACCAGCTGCTGCTGCTAGGTTTTGGACATATAAAATAAAAAAAATGATAGTGCTATCCGTTATTTTCAGTATAACTGCTGGACTTCTTGGCACAACGATTTCTTATCTGTATCCTGCCATGCCTACAGGACCTTGGATTGTGTTGGTTGTTTCGTGTATTGCTTTGTTGTCATTTATTTTTGCTCCTAATAAAGGAATCATCGCAAAAAAAATGAAAAGAGATCGTTTTAAAAAAAAAATTATTGTAGAAAATACATTGAAAATATTCTATCATTTAGGAGAAAAAGACAAAAATTTCTTTAATAAAAGAACACTAGATCATCATTTTACACAAAAAGTAAGCCCTTCACAGCTCAAATATGCCATACAATATTTGCAACGTATAAAATGTATACAAAAAAATATAACTCCTTCTTCCTCCAAAGCTATTGATTGGTTTTTGACCGAAAAAGGAAAAGCAATGGCAGTACAAGTAGTTCGCCGACATCGATTATGGGAATTATACTTATCTACTTATCTAAACATTCCATCTGATCATGTGCACGATGAAGCTGAATCTATTGAGCATATTTTGACGGAAGATATGGAAAAAAAATTAATGCAATTGCTCAAAAATCCTACCAAAGATCCTCATCAATCTCAAATTCCTTAAATTTTTTACTTTTTATTTTTTAATCATGCGTGTAGCCATTATTGACTTGGGTACAAACAAGGTCTACTTGATGGTAGCTGATATCATAGGCAATCATTATAATGTGATCAAAAAAAAAAAAATTTTTTTTGATCATAAAAAAAGTTTTTTAGACTTGAAAAATGAATCTATTTCCACAGTGATGGAAAAAAAAATAATTAAGAGTTTTAAAACGTTGAAAAAAATTATTGATGATTATCATGTAGAAAAAATACAAGCTAAAGCTACGAGTATGTTGCGGACAGCTGTTAATCAGAAAAATATTGTAGCTGCAGTTCAACAGACTACAGGTATTGTTATAGATATTATTTCAGGAGATCAAGAAGCTGCATATATTTATCAAGGAGTGCTATTGCATAAAAATGTTGTGTTGTCTAAGAAAGAAGAAAAGGTTTTGATTGTTGATATTGGTGGAGGGAGTGTAGAATTTATTATTGCCAACCAGGCCCAAATATTTTGGCAAGCAAGTTATGAAATTGGTGTCAAAAGGTTGAAGCATACTTTTCATCAAAAAGATCCGATGCCTGGATCAGCTGTACAAGCTATGCATCAATATTTAGAAAAATTGCTTCATAGTTTTTTACAAGCAGTTCAAAAATATCATCCTACACGTATGATTGGTACTTCAGGTACTTTTGCTCATTTACTCAAGATTTATCAAAGTAATTTTTTAGCCCAAGATAACCATGATTTTTCTGTGATACCATGGCAATTTTTTAGAAAAATTTATGATATGTTCATTAACAAAGACAAGAAACAAAGACTGAAAGTGATGGGAGTATGTGATTATAGAGTAGAAACGGTGGTTGTGGCTTGTATTTTAATTGATTTTTTTTTTCAGAAACTTAAAGTACAGTCTATTGAGAATGCCAATGGTGCATTTCGATGGGGTATTTTACAACAAATGATGCAAGAGCATAGCCTTCCAAAAAAAGTATGAACCAGTGGTTTTATTTTTTGAGTGTATAGCGGACGTCTTGTATTTGAGATAACTGTAAAAAAAAGTCTTCTGTCAAAGCAATACGATAACTTCTAACCAACATAGGGATTACCATTTTTTCTTGCTTTGCCTCTATAATGATTTTTAGTGTACATTTTCCCGAAAAATTTTGGCATACGTTTAATAGTTTTTCTATCATAGTTTTATTGATTTTAGATACTTCTATATGAATACAAACATACTGTGTCAATTTTTTTTTGATCTCTTCTAAAAGATAAATTCGTTGTATTTTGAGTTCATGTTGATTTTCTTGGTAATATTTTCCTACAACATCTCCTTGTATATAAACCAAAGTTCCTTCTTTTAGGTAATGTTCATATTTTCTAAACATTTCTCCAAAGAGCATACAAGTCACCTTACCAGTATAATCTTCTATTGTAATAATTGCAAAAGGATGTCCATTTTTATTTTTTTTGATAATACATGCATCGATAATGCCTCCTAAGGATACATTTTTTTTTTTGCTTTGTAATATATTTTGTGTTTGATGCGTACAAAAATGCTGTAGCTCTTTTGCAAAAGGATCTAACGGATGACCTGAAATATAACAGCCAATCATTTCTTTCTCTAGTCTTAATTTTGTCCATAAATCATCAGGTGTGCACACAGGAGGTGTTGGTTTTTTTTGATAAGACTGATCTTGTAGCACTGTAAACAAAGATTGCTGTACAGTATTTTGATCTTGTTTTACTTTTTGGCCATATTTGATTAATTTTTCTATAAAAGAAGTTGTATCCTCTGCTGTTGTTTTCAAATATTGTCTTCGATGATAGCTCTTGAAGCTATCAAAAGCACCTGCCATAGACAAGCTTTCCAATGTTTTTTTGTTTACAGTGCGTAAACTGACCCTTTCTATGAAATCATAAATATTTTGAAAAATTTTTTTTTCTCGCGCTTGAATAATGCTTTGTACAGCTGTTTCACCAGTACCTTTGATGGCATTGAGTCCAAATCTTATTTGTGATTTTATGTTAAGGGAAAAATTTTTTTGGCTTTCATTGATATCAGGCCCCAACACAGCTAAATTTTGTTTTTTACACTCCTCCAAAAAGAAACTGATTTTTTCTATATCATTTTGATTGTGTGTCAACACAGCTGCCATGTATGCAGCGGTATGGTTGGCTTTGAGGTAAGCCGTTTGATACGCAATGATAGAATAAGCAGCAGCATGTGCTCTTGGAAATCCATACTGTGCAAATTTTTCCATGATTTCGAAAATTTGCTGTGCCTTTTCTTGGGTCAACTGGTGCTTTTTTATGGCTTTTTGTACAAAAATATCCTTTTGCTGAGCCATGGCTTCTATTTTTTTTTTCCCCATCATGCGTCGTAAAAGATCTGCTTCTGCCAAAGTATAGCCAGCAATAATTTGTGCTGTTTGCATAATTTGTTCTTGATATACCATAATGCCATACGTATTTTTTAAGATATTTTCCAATAACGGATGTGGATATACAATACGTTCTTTGCCATGTTTTCGTGCAATAAAATTGGGTATAAACTGCATAGGCCCTGGTCTGTATAAAGCATTCATAGCAATTAAATCATTGATGTGAGTAGGCTTCAACTCGCTGATCCATTGACGCATACCTTCTGACTCAAATTGAAAAGTAGCCACTGTATCACCTTTTTGATATAACGTAAACGTTTTTTCATCATCCCATGGTATTTTTTCGATATCAATTATTTCTGAAGTGTTTTTTTTAATCAATGCTAAAGCTGTTCGCATGATTGATAAAGTTTTAAGACCTAAAAAATCCATCTTCAGCATGCCCATAGTTTCCACCAAGCTGCCATCATATTGAGTGACCAAAAGGTCGGCATTTTTGTCTGTTTTGACAGGGAGATATTTTTGTAAATCGTCGGGTGCAATGATGATGCCTGCGGCGTGAATTCCTGTATGCCTAGCAGATCCTTCTAAGGTTTCTGCAAAAGAGAGTACTTTTTCTTCAGGAGTATCTATTTTTTTTTTAATAGCAGCTAGTTCAGGTACTTCTTTGAAAGCTTGTGCAAGGGTAGTACCTGGCTTTTCTGGCACAAGTTTTGCCATGTAATTGGATTTTTCAATGCTTACACCCAAAACGCGGGCTACATCTCGAATGGCTGATTTAGCTCCCATGCTGCCAAAGGTGATGATTTGTGCCACTTGTTTACGGCCATATTTTTCTACAACGTAGTTGATTACTTTTTGTCTTCCCTCATCATCAAAGTCAATATCAATATCAGGCATGGATACCCGTTCAGGGTTGAGAAAACGTTCAAAGATTAAATCATATGTCAAGGGGTCTACATTGGTAATTCCGATACAATACGCTACCACAGAGCCTGCGGCAGATCCCCTGCCAGGCCCTACAATAACTTCCATTTTTTTAGCAGCGTTCACAAAATCTTGCACAATGAGGAAATAGCCTGGAAAGCCCATGTTGTTGATCATCTGTAGCTCATGAGAGATCCGTTGTTGTATTTTGGTTGTGAGTTCTGGATATCTTTTTTGAGCGCCTTGCCAAGTGAGATGGGCCAAATAGTCTGCTTGAGAGGTAAAGGGAACAGGAAGCTGAAAGATAGGCAAGAGCACATCTCTTGTGAGGGTAATAGGTTTTATTTTTTCTACAATTGCTTGGGTGTTGTGAATAGCCTCTGGGATATCTGCAAAAAGTGTAGACATATTTTCTGGTGATTTCAGAAAAAATTGATCATTGGCAAACCTCATTCTTTGTGAATCATGATAATTTTTTCCTGTTTGTAAACAGAGTAATATATCTTGTGCTGTGCTATCTCTTTGTGAAATGTAATGTACATCATTGGTTGCAATTACTTTGACTTGGTATTTTTTTGCCCATTTTAAAAGAACGGTATTGCATTTTTCTTGTGCTTCTAGACCATGCCTTTGGAGTTCTATGTAGTAATCTTCTCCAAAAATGTCTCTCCAGGTCAAAAAAATTTTTTCAGCAGCAGCTTCTCCTAGGTGTAATATAGCTTGTGATACTTCACTGGCGAGGCAGCAAGTAGTGGCGATGAGTCCTTGGGCATATTTTTGAATCAAGGATTTGTCAATTCTGGGTTTGTAATAATATCCTTCTAAAAAACCTAAGGAGCAGAGTTGTGATAAGTTTTGATAGCCTATAGCATCTTTTGCCAATAAAATTTGATGGTATCTTTTTTTGTCTTTATGGTTTAATCGGTCTTGAGCTACATAAAACTCACAACCGATGATTGGCTTGATGCCTTGTTTTTGTGCTTGTGCTACAAAGTGAGGTATGCCAAACATATTGCCATGATCTGTGATAGCCAAAGCATGCATGCCTAGCGTTTTGGTTTGCTGTATTAGTTGATGGATTTTTGCAGCACCATCCAGGAGAGAGTATTGTGTATGGCAATGCAGATGGGTGAAATCTGACATAAAGGAGGGAGATTATGTGGAAGTGATTGGATTAAGATATTTAATAAAGTTTTGACAGAGGTACGTGGATATATTGCCGTGTGATGATCAAGGTGCTTATTCCATTGATGAAAACTCCTAAAAGGAATACACTGCCCAAAATAGTGGCAATAGCCCATGGACAGTGAACTTGCATGCTGTAGGGTATATAATCGTAGCTGTATTGCAAGCCTGTTATCAAAATAAGATTGGCTAGCAAACCACTCCAAAAACCTATGAAAAGTGCTCTGATGAGAAAGGGCTTACAAATAAAAGATGTTTTAGCACCTACAAGTTGCATGGTTCTAATCAAAAAACGCTGGGAATACATGGCAATTTTGATGGTGCTATGCATCAAAATTAAAATCATCACGAGCAGTATACATGCAATGATCATAAGAATAAAGTTTATTTTTTTGAGGTTTTGGTGCACTTTTTGTACCAAATCTGCAAGTGTTTCTACTGCTGCTATGCCTGGTATTTGTAGTAAAGATTGCTGAATAGAAGAAAAATTTTGATAATGTGGATCTATTTTACACACAAACATATCTTGTAGTGGATTTTCTTGTAATAAGTTTAAAAAATCTTCCCCTGTGTTTTGAATTAAATTGTGTGCAGCGGTTGTTTTACTAATCCATTTAAGATGTACATATTTTTTTTTGAGCAAAAATTTTTTTTGAGATAATGTGTGTTGTAAGCTGATGATTTCTTGTGGTGTAATGTCTTTTGAAAGATAGACTTGTATCTCGATATTTTCTTGCATGTTTTTTTTGAAGGTATGCGTGTGTAAAAGCATCAAACTAAAAGCACCCAAAATAGTTAATGTCAAAGTGAGAACTGTCACTACATATCTCACTGGATAATAGCCTATGGTTTTTTTTTTTCTACGAAAAGATAGCATATGATTTTTTAATAATTTTCATATTCTCTTTTGGTATCGTATTGAATATCTTTCAAGCTCTGTGCTTTGATGCCGATAGAAAAGTCATACGATTGATTTTTGCCAATGGGATTACAATGAAAGTTGATTATCCAGCAATGCAAGTCACGTTGGATTCCGATAGTAGAATCATTTTTAAAATTTTTTTTTTTAAAGTCATAGCCACTACTGAAGTTAATTTTCCAGTGAGGCGTGAGATTGGTAGTTCCTGAAAAATAAAGTGTGCGATTTTTTTTTTCTGGCTGAAATCCTTTTTTGGTACGTTCCCAGCGGTATTGGAGTGTTATATTCCATGGCAATGTAAAAGGCACATAGGAGTTAGCATCTTGTATTTTTTTTTTTTTAGTACCAAACCAGTCAATATCTTCTTTTGCTATGGGTTGGTTGAAAAGTTTATACAGTATTTTTTTATTGAACGTAGTGCTGATATACCAGCTTGTTTTTTCTTTTTGTCCTAATCCTTTGCCATGCTTCCAAGCAAAAGTTTCTATTTTTTTTTGTTGGATGATTGGTTGTTGGTCTGTATCATAAGTAGTGTTGAGATATTGATACATGTAAGGAAAAAAATATGCATCATAGCCTATAGTGATGAACCTTTGGAAAAAGCTGTTGCTCGCATGCAGATGGATATCCGATAGTTTGTAGGAAGACGCTAGGAAATTATAGTTTGTGCTCAGACTGCAAGATTCCAGGAGCGGTATTTTTGTGCTACTGTTTTTGTTTTTTATTTTGGTGAAGATCTTTTGATATAATGTAATGTATAGGTTTAAATTTTTTTTTTGAGACGGTGTGCCATATATAAAATTTTCAAATTTTGATTTTTTAGCGGTCTTCCATATATTATCTTCAAGGTATTTTACCTTTTGCCAATAGGTGTTGCGTTTGGGTTGATATTCTAGTGTAAATGACGGATGGATGGTATGTCGTATGCCTTGTATTTTTTTTTCAGCGCCAAAATTGTGCGTACCATAAAGCGTGGTGCTTAAGTTGGTACTGATATTCCAATACCATAATCTTTGGAATCCAGGGATTTCTTTGGAAGAGAATTTTTTTTTTTTCTCATCATACGTATGATGTAGTTTTTTGAAATACCATATTTCTCCATAATTGATGGATGGTCCTATATTGAAATATTGCCATATTTTGATATTAGTGGATAAGGGAATACTATGTTGAAGGCCCCATTGGCTGTCTTTTAGATACATGCTGGCTAATTTTTTCCACGTGATAGGTCTGTATTGTTTTTCCTTGCTGTCTGCTGATGTTTCTTCACTGGTTTTGTTTTCAATGACATGTTGCAGATTCATCGTATGTCCTGTACGTATGTCTTTATACCAAGTGCCGCCTATATTACGTCCTATTTTTCTAGTAGGATAAAAATTATGGGTATATAAACGGATATTGGGAAGTATAATAGTTGTTTGGTTATTTTTTAAGTTTTGTCTGTGAGAGGCATTACCACTGAGCCTATAAAGCCCGCCTCTAAAATTATTTTTATACCGAATACTCGAGTATATGCTTTGATTATTATTTTGATTTTTTCCGAAGACTTCTTTTTTATGAATATCTCTTACGCGAGACTGTTGTAGGTTTACATCTGCGTGTAAGCTACTGTTTTTATTGTATTTAGATTCGTGTTTCCATTGAATGGTGGTTTTTTTTTGTTCTTGAAAGGGTGTTTCTTTACCACTTTTGTAGTTTTCTCTCTGATAATAGAATGATCCTTCAAAGAAATATCTTTTTTTATAGTTCCATAACGAAGAATAGCAAAAAGAACCTTTGGCATATATATCTGTGAGCAGTATTAAATCCATATAATCATTGATCCTGACATAGTACCCTCCTTCTTTAATATATAATCCCTTTCTTCTTTCTTCACCAAATTTTGGAACAATGATTCCTGAAGTTCTTTGCGAAGGAAAAAAGAATATGCCTAAAAAAAATCCTAAAGGTGTTGGAACATCATTAAAATATAACAGAAAAGGACCAGAGACCACTTTTTTGTTTTGAATTATTTTGATTTTATGCGCACTGATGTAAAAATGTGGTTTTGCTAAATTACACGTTGTATACTTGGCTTGATTGATGTAAAAATGTCCTTTGCCATCTTTTTTTGCTTTTGCGCCATGTACAAATCCATCTTCTTGTTTGGTGACTATTTTTTTCACCAGTGCTTGTTGTGTTTTAAAGTTATACTTCAACTCATCCGCCATATACTGTTCTTCTTTTTGTGTAAAAAGAGGCCTGTCATACACTTTTCCCTCTTTGTGCTGTGCTCCTGCTGAGATGATATTTGTTTGCCAATCTAACTGTATATTATCTGCGTTGAGCAAAATTTCTCCATACTTGATTTGACTTTTGTCTTGGAGTATTGTTTTTTTTTGAGCAAGATCAAAACGAATCAATGTTTCTGCGTTATAGAAAATATTTTCTTCAATATCTCCTTTGGGAGACGGTTTTTGTGATATGTTTATTTTTTTTTGTAGCTGATTATATGATAATAACGGAGATATTTTTGTAGAAGAAAAGGGGAGTGGTAAGGTAGATTTTTTGTTTTGAGCATAATTTTTTTTCTGTATTTTTTCTATGATATTGTAGAAATTTTTAGGAAAGGCTTTTGGTTTTTTTGCCAATATGTAGCCATAGCTCCATAAGATTAAGCACAGTGATGTGTATAATGTTTTTTTCATTTCGACTGCTGATATTTTTATGAAAGGAACACTTTTGTTAATCAAAATTTTATCCATTTTTTTTAGAAAACCATGGTTTTGGATGGCTTTTCTGCTTTTTTTTATTTCTTTTTCGGTTGTGGGGTATCAATATCAGATAAAGACCATTGTGATAGATGCAGGTCATGGTGGTAAAGACCCAGGTGCGGTATTCAACAAAAATACAAAAGAAAAAGACATTACCCTTAAAATTGCTTTGCAACTTGGCCAACTCATGAAACGACGTTTGCCTCAGGTCAATATAGTGTATACACGAAAAAAAGATTGTTTTTTGCCTTTGTTTACAAGGGTTGACATTGCCAAACGGCATAAAGCAGATCTTTTTATTTCTATTCATTGCAATAGCTCTCATAACCAAGAAGCTTATGGTACTGAAACGTATGTGATGGGTTTACACAAAACAAAAGATAATTTATCTGTAGCAAAAAAAGAAAATGCTGTAGTGTTGATGGAGAAAGATTATGCAAAGCACTATCAAGGGTTTGATCCTAAAGTGCCAGAGTCATATATTTTATTTTCGCTTTGTCAGAATTCATATGGAAAAAACAGTTTGATATTGGCCAAAAATATTGAAAAGCAATTCCATGCGAGCAAAAGATTTAGCAGAGGCGTTAAACAAGCAGGTTTTCTTTTGCTTTGGTCTATACCGTCGCCAAGTGTTTTGATTGAAGTAGGTTTTCTTTCGCACAAGAAAGAAGCAAAATATTTGAAAAGTGCTTCTGGCCAAAGAGCCCTTGCCAACAGTATATTGCAAGGTGTTTTAGAATATAAAAAAAGTATTGAACAGGAGGGGTGATAAAAACAACAGTTTATTATGTCTTTTGATTTTTAATTTTATCGCACAAACTCGTATACATTTAGATAGTAGAAGTTGTCAAGATTTCCCAAACAAAATAAAAACTTAATATTTCTTATCAAACCATCTTATCGTTTACAATTGACGATAGATTGGTGAAAAATTTTATGACATGCTTCTTTTGTAAGACTAAAACCAAGCTTAGAATATGTTTTTGGTTGGTTTTGTACAGTTTTTTGATGTCTAACAAAAATTGATGGAGTTGTTTTGTGTGGTTTAGAAAAAAAGAAATAAACTTTTGGTCAATATTTAGCTGTTCTTTAAAACAAAACAACAAAAAAATTCAATAAAAATTGAAAGAAAATATTTTGGAAAGGAGGGAGGGATTCCGGTATTTTTCAAGAAAATAAGTGAACTTGGAGGGACTTGAACCCCCAACCTTCGCATTCGTAGTGCGGAGCTCTATCCAGTTGAGCTACAAGTTCGATATCTTGTATCACCAATTTATTATTTTTTTTTCTGAATAAAAAAATATCTTTACACAACAATATTTTTGATCTGCTCTATGCAACATCCCCCTTCCCCTTTGCGCAAACCGCTCATCACCGGAAAAAAAAAAATGAAAAATGTCACTCATGATATTTGTAAACATGTGTTGCAGTATCCCCATTTGCTGTGGTGGGTTGCTTTAGGTTTTGCTTTGATACTGCTTTTGATTGGCGGTGTAGCATTGTTGATCACCCTATGGGAAGGCATTGGCATGTGGGGACTTAATAAAACAATTGGCTGGGCATGGGATATTACCAATTTTGTATGGTGGGTAGGTATTGGACATGCTGGTACTTTAATTTCGGCTGTCCTTCTTTTATTCCGACAAAAATGGCGTATGTCCATCAATCGAGCAGCAGAAGCCATGACTATTTTTGCAGTAATGTGTGCTGCTATATTTCCTTTATTTCACATGGGAAGAGTATGGCTAGGGGCTTATTGGGTATTTCCTTTGCCTAATCTTTTTGGCTCTCTTTGGGTCAATTTTAATTCTCCTTTGCTGTGGGATGTATTTGCTATTTCTACTTATTTTACGGTTTCACTGGTTTTTTGGTATTTAGGTCTTATTCCTGATTTTGCTACCATTCGTGATAAAGCCACTAAAACATGGGTCAAATATATTTATGGTGTATTGAGCTTTGGTTGGGATGGCGCGGCTCGTACATGGGCACGGTATGAATCTGTTTCTTTGATATTGGCAGGCTTAGCAACACCATTGGTACTCTCTGTACACACCATTGTTTCTTTTGATTTTGCTACTTCTGTAATTCCTGGTTGGCACACCACTATTTTTCCTCCTTATTTTGTAGCAGGTGCTATATTTTCTGGATTTGCTATGGTTTTGACACTGCTCATCATCACTCGAAAGCTTTTTAAGCTAACGCATTATATCACACTACAGCATATTGAAATGATGAATATTATCATCATTGTGACAGGCTCTATTGTAGGGATTGCTTATCTTACTGAATTATTTATGGCTTGGTATTCTGGTGTAGAAGCTGAGCAGTATGCCTTTTTTAATCGAGCTACAGGTCCTTATTGGTGGGCTTATTGGCTTATGATGACTTGCAACGTAGTTTCTCCTCAGCTTTTTTGGTTTAAAAAAATACGTAAAAGTTTGATGGCTACTTTTATTCTCTCTATTGTTGTCAATATTGGCATGTGGTTTGAGCGTTTTGTGATTATTGTTACTTCCCTACATCGAGATTATCTTCCTTCTAGTTGGGCCATGTTTTCTCCTACAAAATACGACGTAGGAGTCTATATTTTTACTTTTGGTTTATTCTTTACCTTATTTTTATTGTTTGTCAAATTTTTTCCTGTCATCAACATGGCAGAGGTAAAAAGTATTTTAAAAACTGATAGCGATGTACACCCAACGCAGCGAAACTAAGACAGTACAACATTATTTACTAGGTATTTTTCGTGATGAATCAGATGCCTTGCGTGTAGTCAAAAGATTAAGAAAAAATCATATAATGATTCATGAAGTGTATTCACCTTATCCTATTCATGGTTTAGACCAGCTTTTAGGTTATAAAAAATCTCGACTGCCCATGGCAGCATTTTTTTTTGGACTTTTAGGTTTTTTTTTGGCATTGGTCATGCAATACTATATGCTGGGTATTGATTGGCCGATGAATATAGGAGGTAAAGATTTTACACCATTGCCTACATTTATTCCTGTTACGTTTGAGCTGACAGTTTTATTTGCTGCTTTGGGAATGGTAGGTATATTTTTTTTGATTAGTCATTTATACCCTTTCAAAAAACCTTTACTTTTTGATGAAGGCATCACTGACGATAAAATTGTGGTTGTCATTAATCTCTATGAAAATAAACAGCCCAAGATATTGTTGACAAAAATGTTAACATCGTTTTATGATAGAACTTAAATTTTCTTTTGTATTTTTTTTACTTCTTGCCAAAAATGAGGATATGATTTGGCCACTACACTAGGATTTTGAATTACCACATGGTGTAATATCATAAGCGGTGTAAAAGCCATAGCAATACGATGATCATCGTGGGGATAGATGACAATTTTTTTTTTGTGGTTTTGTGGTTGACTAGTCAGTTTCCAAATATCTGCTGAGGTATTTTTGAGTGTAGCACCTATTTTAGCCAACTCTGTTTGCATGACCTGTATGCGGTTGCTTTCTTTGAGTTTTAAATGCGCTATGCCCTTGATGTTTACATCTATATTTTTTGCTGCCCAAAGTACCAAAAGTGTAGGAGCTAAATCAGGATAATTTTGAAAATTGATAGTAGGTATTTTTTTTGATCTTGGTATTTTTCTGAGCACTACACTGTGTTTTTCAAACAGCGTTTCTACTCCAAAGAGCAACATCCACTGCGCGATGATGCAATCACCTTGCAAAGAACTTTTGGATAATCTCAATAGTCTTAATTGGCTATTTGGATGTGGGTGTAAGGCCAAAAAGCTATACCAATAGCTGGCACTTGTCCAATCAGCTTCTACAGTATAAGCAGATGGCAACTGATAACGTTGTTGAGTTATATAGATGCTATGTTTTTTTTTTTGATAAATGATGCCACATTTTTGCATCATTTCCAATGTCATGATAACATAAGGATAGCTGACCATATTTTTTGTCCATTGTAGGGTCAAACCTTTGGATAATAAAGGCGCTATCATCAGCAAGGCAGAGCAATATTGGCTGCTTTGATTCCCTGAAATGATGATGGGTGTTGTTTCTATTTTTTTTTTCAATATTCCTGAAATATATATAGGAGGATATCCTTGCGTATATAAATAATATATGGTATATCCTAATTTTCGTAAAGCCTCTATCAAAGCTGAGATAGGCCTTTGGTGCATACGGTGTGTGCCCAGCAATATTTTTTTTTGTTGTTGAACACAAAAAAATGCCGTAAGAAAACGCATGGCAGTGCCTGCATCTTGTAGGTTGATGATTGTGCTTGGGTTTTGAAGCGCTTGTGCTAAAATACTGGTGTCTCGGGCTTCGGAAAGATGATGGATGTTGATCTTTCGACCTCCTAAGGCTTGTAAAATTAGCAAACGATTACTTTCGCTTTTAGATGCAGGTAATTGAATCGTTGCTTGTAAAGCAGAGGTATATTCTTTTTTTTTCGATATTTTTTTTTCGTCCATTGTCTCATGTTTGATGCATGATATATATCAACAGTATCAAAAAAAGAAAAGCACTTACAAGCCATTGGGTCTTTAGTTTTATATTTTTTTTGATGGTATACTGTTTAATCTGAAAAAATGGAAAAGTAATCCATTGTTTATATTGATGATGGTTATTTTTTTCTAAGCACATGCAGGCTGTGGATAAAAATGTTATTTTTTTTAAAACGTTTGGATAAATTTTTTGGATCATCCATTCTAGTTTTTCTATAAAACATAACATAGGCCATATAATTGATTGTTTGAAATAAGACTCTTTTTTTTTTTGTCTATTTTTTTTTAGAGAGATTATATATTTTTTTTTTGGATGATATAATTTCCAAACAATAGCTAAGGCTATAGCATACAATCCTAGGATGCTTATGTTGATTAAATATATTGGTATGTGATGATGATAGTGACTCCTTTCTGTCATCGTATTTTGTTGTAATACACGCCAGAGCCAATGGTCTTGAATGTCTAATGAAGAAGAAAAAAATAAACTGATGATGATCCCAGTGCTCATCAACAAACAAAGTTTGTATTTTGGAGGCCATATTTTTTTTTGATAAACTGTTGTTTTATTGGGCCATAGATGTATCATCACTTTTCCTAGATAAAGTATAGTTAAAAAAGTAGTGCCTCCCCATAAACCTAAGGGAAGTATACTAATTATATATCCTTGATTTATTTTTTGATAAGTCCAATCAACAACGCCATGCCATAATTTTTCTTTGGGATACCATCCAGGAAAATAAGGCAATGCCATTAAACAAAAAGCTCCTAGTGCACATAAAAAGACTACTCCACGATAGGTTTTTATTTTTCGTAACCATCGAATATCTCCAGCAATCCATGATGGATTTTGGTTGTTTTGTATAAAAATTCCAGCGCAAAGAAAAAGACTGCTCTTGATACATCCATGCATGATCATCTGTAGCCAACCAGTTGTATAATCACCCAATCCAATGGCAATGCTTACATAGCCTATTTGCGAAACAGTAGCATATGCCCATATTTTTTTGATATTCCATGCTTGATAAGCACGTAGAGCTCCCCAAAAAGCAGTGAAGATACCTCCTAAAAATAAAATATCTGTGATCCAAGGGGTGAAAAGATAAGCCAAACGCAAGGTAAGGTACATCCCCATAATGACCATTGTGGCACTGTGCAATAAAGCCGAAACAGGTGTAGGTGCTATCATGGCTTTGGGTAACCAAAATGCAAAAGGTCCTTGGGCAGATTTTGTATACAGGCCTATCAAAATACTACTGATACCCCAAGATACTAGCGGATGATTTTTTATGTGTTGCATTTGATACCAATGTATTTCTTGAAGTATTATCCAAAGTATTCCTATACCCATTAGCAAACTGATATCTCCTAATTTTTGAGTGAGCCATATTTTTTTTCCTTGTATATATGTGTTTTTGTCTGTAGCATTGGTTAGTATCAAAAGATAAGCAAGAGTACCCATCCATTCCCAAAAAAAAAAGCTAAAAAATAAATGACCTGATATTATAATTCCTATACAAGTAAACAAAAAAAGGTAGCTAAGCACCATATATTTTTTTTGTTTGGATGGTTGTATATAAGCCAAAGCATAGTGTTGTATAACCATGTAAAGCAGGGTAATGTATATCAAAAAAGTATTTGTGATGCGATCTACATACAAAGACCATATTAATAGCGGTTGTTTTTGTATTTGAATCAGTGGGATATTTTGACAGAAAGTTTCGTGAGGGTGCATGGCCAATGCAATGCCAAGAGCAATGATGACCATAGCGCTGTTGAGCCCTATGGTTATTTTTTTTATCAGCCGATCATGGCTATAGGCTACAATACCTGAAAATAATAGCGGTGCTAAAAATAGTACGTGTGTCCATATAGCCATGATTGTGGATGTGTTAAATAGATTATAAAGCAAAGGTATTTTGGAGATCATTAATCATATGATGGGCTGTTAAATCATATTGACAGGGTACAATTGATACATAATTATGTGAAAGTGCCCATTCATCAGTATCTTGTTTTTTATTTTTTTGCTGTGATTGTTCGCTCATCCAAAAATAATTTTGATTTTTTGGATTTTTTTTCTTTATTAAAAAATTTTTCCAAAATATGTCTGCTTGTTTACAGATTTTAATTCCTTGAATAGGCTCTTTTTGTTTTTTAGGAAAATTGACATTGAGTGCTGTATAGCGGGTATTTATTTTTTGTTGTAAAATTTTTTTTGTGATTGCTAAAACATACGTTTCTATATGAGAAAAATCAGCTTCCATATCAAAATCTTGCAACGAGAATCCAATGGAAGGAATACCTTCAAAAGTACTTTCCAAAGCAGCTGCCATAGTACCTGAATATATTACACTGATCGAGGCGTTTTTTCCGTGATTAATTCCACTGACCACTAAATCTGGTTTTTTTTTGTTGAAAAGGCATGATTTTCCTGCAATGACACAATCAGCAGGAGTGCCTGTGCATATGTAAGATTCTATAGATGGATCAATCTTATGAAAAATTTTGCTTGGTGATATTCTCAGCGGTATATCTTGGGTAACTGCATGCCCCATACCTGAATGGTTTTTTTCAGGAGCTATCACGATTACATGACCTATGGTCGACATAAGTTTGGTGAGTGTATAGATGCCTTTAGAGTAGATATTATCATCATTGGTAATCAATATCAAAGGAGTGTTAGTATTGGACATAATTTTGTTTTTTTTGTGCTTATTTTTTTTAATTTAAGCATTTATAATTGTAAGGCTTTTGTTTATTTTGTTGTTAAAAAAATATTTTTTCTTTTTTTCATTATTGTTTTTTAGTGCTTGTAAAGATTTGAAAGATCCTATCACAGATCATACATCTTTTATGAAAGTAACTTTTGGTAATAGCAAAATAGATATTAAAAAATTCAGTCAAAATTATTTAGCTATCACGCATATAGTGCAAGAGATACAACCACAAGGTAGTGGCCAAAGTATTCCCGTAGCTGATGTAGCTGATCAAGTTTATATTTTTCCGTTAAATCCCTATCAAGAAAAAACAGTTTTTATTTTTACCCTTCATCATAAAGGGTTATATAGAGATATTACAGGTGTTTTATACGAAGTATTAATCACTAAGCAAACGTATCAAATAGAAGTAATCTATACGAAAAAACCTACATTCCTAAGCGTTGAATATGGTATACAACCTCAGTTTTTTTTGAAGGATATAGTTGTCAAAGATATTACTCCTCCTACTATGCTCCCCAATCAGATTCATTTTAAAATTGACCGTGCAAAAATCAAAGAAGCAATTCTTCATCGTCGTGTATCCTCTGCAAATGTTGAAATATTTTTTACGCTTTAGTTTTTTTTTTTTTCCTGTTTTGGTATGGGCCAAAGCACCTTTTTGGGTTCCTAAGGATATACGGATAGGTTATGATATAGGCAAACAGGTGGCTAGGCTTTGGTCGACAAAAAATACACATGAGGGTATTTTACATTTGTATTTTGGAAAAATTTTGTTGTGTGTGGAGGGGGGTAAGCAAATAATTTTTCGTGAGGCAGAAGTTCAAAACAGTCGATACAAAAATCAAGGATCATTTTTGTGCTTGGGTGTTGATTATAATTTTTTGAAAGAAAGTCCTGAGCATAATATATGTTCTATAGGATTGCGTTATGCCATGAGCCATTTTCAAGAAACAGTGGATACATTTACAAAAGACGAAAGTGAATTGCTTCAAAAGCCGCGTGTATGGAAAGACCAACGTGTGTTGTTTGAGCAACAGTTGTCAGCACATTGGCTAGAGGCTGTAGGTGGAGTGGGGGTATCTTTGTGGAAAAATTTTTTTGTGGGTGTACAGGCAAAAATTAAATTCAAAAAAAAAATTAAAGGAACTGAAAAGATGCAATGCTTTGAAATTCCTGGTTGGGGCTTTGGAGATGTTCAGGCTTACGGAGATGTTCATTATTATGTGTTATATACTTTTTATTTCCGATAAATTTTATTTTTTATTTAAAACACTTTGAATAGAATATCATGTAGTTTTTACAAAAATTTTCAGTCAAATTAATGTTTCTATTTTTTTAACGTAGTCTTTAGGATAATGTTAAATAAAGATATTTAAAAGGAATAAACGTTATGGAAGGAAGAATTTTAATTTTTTATACACATACTGGTGTATGAATGATCACACATTGTGTATGCTTTCCTTGTACATTGTAGAGCCATTTTTTTTCTTTTTTATGCTGATAAGATTTGACACAACAGGTAATAGTATCTGTATCTTCTGGAACAGTGATGCGTGTGTAATAAATAGCATATGGAATTGTTTGCCAGTGTCTTGTATCTGTTTTTTCAGTTAGAAAATACCATAAATCCAAAGCAAAAGCCAGTGGTTTATTTTTTTGACCAATCATATATGTGCTACTTTTTTTGATGGCCAATTTGAGTAATGTTTTTGCCAATATTTTTTTTCTTTGTTGCTTTAACACCTGCGTTGCAATGGCATGAATATTTTGTACCAGTACTAAAGGATATTTTTTTCCTTGGCAATTGATACTGGCTTCATCATATATGGGGTTTCTTTCCACATATTTTGGAAAAGCTACTTTGAGCATTTTGATATGTTCTGACCAATGTTTCGATCCTTCATTTCCTACACAAGGGAAGGCAAAGGAAAGTTGGTGTTCTTCATTTTCAAAATGTAGGATGCCTGCTTGATTTTTGAACAGCAAAAAAACAAGATATGAGGTGTCTTTGATGGGACCTAAACCATTGTGCCAAAAACAGATAATTTCTTTTGTTTTTTTTTGTTTTGGCGGATGATATTGCTTGTTAAATTTTCGTTCATACATGGCCATTTCTTTATAAAAGCCTATTTGATAAGCTACATAGAGGATATCTTGTTTTAGTTGTTCTGGTATATCGATATCAAAATAAGGCAAATAGTCTTCTTCATATATTTGAATGGCATGCTTGTAAGCAATATAAGCATCATTATATGCATGGTTGATTTGATATACAATACCCATCAGCATATGTATGAATGCATCTCTTGCATATGTATAGTTTTTTTTATGATTAGTTTGATATAGCTCCTTGAGTTTTTTTAGTTGAATATCCAAACGTCTGCATTCTACCAAGGCATGTGTATACTTTTGGAGTTGCAAAAAGTTTAATATTTTATAATAATAAAGCAACAATATTTCATGAATTTCTCCTTGATAATCTTTCAGCTGTGTATTAGCTATACTATCAAATGATGCTTGCAGCCAAGATTGGTTATTCACTGCTTGATAACGGTGCGCTTTTTCTAAAAGATAGTTACTTCGGATATATTGTTGCTGCATGTGGGCTATACTACCTTGATGTAGATAGTATAGCAGTTGGTTTTTTTTTTTTTGCATTTTCTGTGCTTGCTTTTCTGCTTTAGCATAATCATTTTGCTGTAAAGCATTTGCTAGTTTTTGGTGTTGTTGATAAAATGTTTGGCAAGCAGTGCAATAGATCAATACACAAGGCAAGCAAAAAAAATGCCACGACATAGGCTATTTTTGAAGATAACGGTCTAAAATTTGCGCAATACTGGATTGAGGTTGATTTCCTTGCAGGGTTTCTACCAGTTTTTGTTGATGAAAGAGTAAAAGTGTAGGAATACTTTTGATTTGATATCGTGTTGAAAGTTGTGCATTGGTATCTACATCTACTTTGCCTATGGCTACTCTTCCTACATAACTGGTTGCTAGTGCATCAATCACAGGTGCTAACATCACACAAGGTCCACACCATTGTGCCCAAAAATCAACCAATAAAAGCGTGTTTTTTTGTAAAACTTCATCAAAAGATTGGTCCGTGATAATCAAAGTGTGTTTTGTATTCATAAATCATTGAGTTTAAAAATTATAACATGAAAAATAGACGCAAAGCTAAAATTATTTTTTTGTATTATCCTTTTCTCTTTTTCATACGGTTTTAAAAAATGCCTTATTCATGTCATACGATCCATCTTCTTTATTCTACGCATCACAATGCTCCATCATACCCGATATTTTAGGTAATGATTCTCGGTATTACAGTATCACAAACACTGACAGTGCAGGCACTAAAGCTTCTTTAGCCTATGTTTATTGGAAAGAAACAGGTGATATTACAGTATGGGAAAATATAGCCCATGATACAATTATCATGAACTTAGATGAGCTATATACACTGGGTGCTTCAGGTCCTTTTTTGCTTTACTATACCGTAGGAAGAAACAAAAATTTTATTACAAATGAGGTTTTAGAAAGTATTTTGTATGGCGTGAAAAAAACCATTCAATATTTACAAACGCTTGATATATCTATACACTATGCAGGGCATAGAATTAATGAATTAGGTGATCTTACCCGTACTGCTTTAATCAATAGTATGATGACTACTCGTCTGAAAAAAGATCAATTGATAGACAAAACCACTATTCAAAAAGATGATTTGATCATTGGCTTATCCTCTGATGGACAAACACAATATGAAAATACTTATCACAGCGGTATAGGTAATCATGGCCTAACCACTGCAAGACACGAACTTCTACATCATACCGTTGCTCAAAAATATCCTGAAAGTTTTGATAGCAGCTTACCATCCTTTCAAACCTATGCAGGAGATTACCGTTTGACAGATGAAATAGAGGATCTTTCGCACAATATAGGGCAGCTTTTATTATGCAAAACAAGGACTTATGTGCCTGTGTTACAAAAAATTTTCCATGAATATAAATCACACATTCATGGCATTGTACATTGCACCGATGGTGGACAGGTGAAAGCTTTGTACCAATTGAAACAGCCTTTACATATTGTTAAAGACAAATTATTTCCCATCCCCATTATTTTTCAATTGATACAATGCAAAAGCAATATCTCTTGGCAAACCATGTATCAAACCTTCAACATGGGGCATCGTATGGAAATGTATGTAAAAGCTGCCGTTGTAGAGCCTATGTTAAAAATGATTGTACAGACATTTGGTTTGAATGCTAAGGTAATTGGCAAGGTGACATTTGCTACAAAAAAGCAACTAACAATTCAAAAAGAGCAAGATATTTATCAATTTAATGCCTAATCACAAGTCCATATGCAATAAATCTGTACAACGATCCATTTGATTTTTTTTGAAAACCCCGCTCAACTGTAGCGGATGTGTATGCTGTTGTATGGAGATAGTATAGCCATATTTTTGGGCTTGTACATAGTCATAAGACTTTGAAGTAATAAAGCCACTACAGTATATTCCAAAATTTTTTAGATTCAAAATTTTGATCACACATTGGAGATAATACAGTGATTTTTTTTCTAAATACCCACAAGAAAAACGATTGCAAAAAATTAATGTTCCTTTTTGAAGCACTGTAATCATCAGATAATCTATACCAAAAAGCATATGGATATTGGTTTCATATTTTTTTTTTTGATAAAAAAGGGCATGGGAAATACCTATGTTCACTACATGTTTTTGGCGTAATTTTGTGCTATATTCTTGAAAAAAAAAAGCATGTATGTTTTTCATCACTGCAAAGGAGACACAAATTTTTTCTTTTGTATGTATATAATAATGTGCTTGATGTGTATGGCGATATACAGGACAGTTGATCTGTAAATCTTCAAAAATATTTTCAACAGCAAAAAATTTTTCAGGTAAAATGGTAAATAATGGATTATTGTAAGCAATAGTGATAGCAGTCCAGTTTTTTTGTTGTAAAATGACTGATTGGTTATAAAGTGTACATAAATCATCTAAAAAATGTGTACGACGCAGAGTATATCCGCTGATGAGCAGGCATTGTTGTTGATTAATACAGCTGATTTGTAAATATTGATCGCTAAGCAATATATATAGTGTATAATGAGATACATGTGCAATATCAAAAGTATTTTCCTGGAGATGAAAAATTTTTTTCATGGCATATGATTAAAAAATAAAACGAACAAGAGATCACGCTTCAATCCATACATTATGGCAAATTCATGTATTCTAATCATTCTAGATGGGTGGGGTATTACAAAAGATAAATCTTTTTCAGCGATTGATGCTGCGTATACGCCTACTATTGATCGTCTTTATCGGGAATATCCTCATACAGTATTGCAAGCCTCAGGAAAAGCTGTGGGTTTACCATATGGGCAAGTAGGAAATTCTGAGGTGGGGCATATACATATTGGAGCTGGTCGGGTGATTGCACAAAATCTCTTACGCATTGATACTGCTATCCAAAACAAAACATTTCATAGCTCTTCTACGCTTTTAGAAGCTATGCAGTATGCCAAGAGATATCAAAAATCTTTGCATTTGATGGGTTTAGTATCCAATGGAGGAGTACATGCACATATAGATCATCTCAAACAGCTGTGTTTTTTAGCCCATCAACAGGGCCTCTCCAAAGTGTTTATCCATGCTTTTACCGATGGAAGAGATACTGCACCACATACTGCCATGCATTTTTTACATATGCTTGAACAGTGTTTATCTCAAACAACTGGCAAGCTTGCTACTATTATAGGGCGGTATTATGCCATGGATCGTGATCATCGATGGAAAAGAACTCAAAAGGCCTATCAAGCCCTAGTGCATGGCCAGGGTAATCTGACTTCCCATTGGCCTTCAGCTATCCAGCAATATTATAAAAAAGGTCTTACGGATGAATTTTTTTTTCCTTTGGTCCTTACAGATCATAGACAGCAACCAATCGTTAAAATGAAGTCAGGTGATGTGCTGATTGGGTTTAATTTTAGAAATGATCGTATGCAGCAGATAATGACTGTTCTTACACATAAGGCCTATCCTGCACAGGGTATGCAACCTTTGGACTTGCAATGTTATACGTTTACGAATTACCATGAGCAATACAAAGCCAAGGTTATTTTCAAAAAAAAAAAAGTTACTCAAACTTTAGGAGAGGTGCTCAGCATACATAAAAAAAAACAAATACGGATTGCGGAAACAGAAAAATATCCTCATGTGACTTATTTTTTTTCCGGAGGAAGAGAAATTCCTTTTGTAGGAGAAGATAGATACCTTTGTCCTTCGCCTAAAGTTGCTACATATGACCTTCAGCCTGAGATGAGTGCTTTTGACATCACCAAGAAAACATTGGCTATTTTGCAAAGAAGGTATCATGATTTTATTTGTGTGAATTTTGCCAATCCAGACATGGTAGGGCATACAGGCCATTGGCAAGCTACTGTGCAAGCATGTGCTGTGGTTGATCAATGTGTAGGAAAAATTATTCTTTTGGCACAAAAAATGGGGTATATTCCTTTGATCATTGCAGATCATGGAAATGCCGATCAAATGTTATATGCCGATGGCAGTATACATACCTCGCATACCAACCATCTTGTGCCTTGTATTTTGGTCAAAGATACAGATCAAAAAATAATGCCTGGTTGTTTAACGCATGTAGCGCCTACGATTTTACAGTTGATGCAATGCCCTTCATCTTCTTTGATGGAAAATAGCTTGTTGCTTTGAAATATATTTTTTAGATTAGAAATTATTTTTTTAAACGTCTGAATTTTTATCCTCTTTCTTTCTTCTCAACTTTATGATTTTCAGAAAATACTTTAATAAGTATGCTTACATTGTGCTTTTTTTTTTTGCGAGTATTGTTTTTCAGCAATGCAGGTGTAATCAAGTAAAAATAGCCCAAATGGTAGACCTCTGGGGATTACATACCACCATGGAAAAAGCACAATATGAATATTGTATCAATAACAAGAATACTTTTCTTTTAAAGGGGGGTATTTCAAAAAATAATATTAATGCTACAGACTTGCATCAGCATTTTGTGTGGATTAAAAAAGGAAAAGACAAAAATGTAGTACTCAAAGAGGCCAATACAGCACTTGTAGACGATATTTTAGCTACACAAGGCAAAGAACAAAAAATTTATGCTTGTGCTTCTCATGCAGATATATTCTGTGCTTATGCAGGCAAATACCAAGCAGACCAATCAGTGACGGTTACAGATCAAGACGCTGTTTTAGCTGACAATACATATACTATTTATCATGTGATCACCACAGACAAACAAGATATTTTTTTCAGCGCAGAGAATGAAAATGCCAAAGTAAAAAAAACTCAACTTAGAAATATTCCTCAAAAAAATAATTTAAAGGTCACGATTCCTAAAAATGAATGCAAAAGATTACCTCAACAAGGATTACCGATCCAATTTGATATAAAAGCAACTTTGACCAATGTACCAGCATCAAAGTCTTTCAAAAAATATACACTTTTTATCAAAAAAGGATTTAACGCAGACGTCAATCAATTAGCCACAAGCATTTTAAAAAAAATAATAGGAAAATCTTCTGGTTTTTCACAAATCAACAACCAAGATATAGTGATGTACGTAGACCCTAATCCTGCTGTTATAGCTAATGCTACTTCTATAACAATGTGTAACCAAGAAACAGACAAAATCGACGAAAAAAAACATTACTTTAAGCCAGGAGCTACTTATGATGTATATACTTTATTGGCAGATGCTACTGAAAAGAGAGTATATTACAACGAAAATAAGCCAGTACAAGTACAAATACCTGAAATTATCAAGTTAAGCATGTTGGATGCTCAAATAAATAAATTTATAGCTTTTATACCAAATATTGATTTTACAAATCAATATGAAGCCTTAATTTCTTTTAAAAATCTTTCTTGTAAAATTGATGCCATAGATGGAACTTGTAATGCTTCTGTACAAACAGGATTTTATTTTACTAAAAATAATCAAGCAACACCTACTACAACAATTCAAACAAATACGCTAAATACTCTACACAAAATAAATAATGATTTATATTGTGTGGAAATTAACCAACCAGTATCTAAAAATCAAAAGATTCAATGCAGCAACCAATTATTTATTAATAATAATACTTTAACCCTAGGAGAAACCTATTATGTATATGCCTTTGTAATATTTGGTGGTGTTACTTTTTATAGTGAAAATTATAAAGAAATCCATATACCTTATGCCAATGGACAAGCTATGAAAAATATACTAGATGCAGCGGATGTACATGCGGATCCATTAAGTCCAAATTTCGAAATTATTTTTGATGCGAATAATGCTGCTGTTGATAAAAAAAATGTAAATGATATTATAAACGGGAGCATACATGGTGAAAATTTGGCAAATGTAAAAGCAGGATTGATATTTAATGAACAAATTATTGGTGCACCAAAAAATGATATGTTGAATTTTGGAAGAGTAATAGGTACTTCTCAAAAAGAAGTACAATACAAAGAAAGCTATGCAAATTTGCAAGAATCTATTGATGATATGAAAAAGAGGACAAAAAATGAATATAAGTATAAGGCAGGAAAAATTTTAAAAGAAAATAAAACATACCATACATATTTAGCAGTATATGGTAATGAAAAGGGCTATAACATAAGCTATGCTGATCAAGCAGAAACAATTTTTATTACAAAAGTTGCCAAAAAAATAACAACACCAAAATATAGAAATAAGGTGATCTATGAATCTGAAGAAGAAAAAATGGAGTTAGGTACTAAAAAACAAAATATAGTTATATACAAAAATGTGATAAAAGGAGTAGATAACAATAAAAAAATAAAAATAGAAAAAGAATCAGAAAATGAATATAGTATAGGGGAAATACAGGTCAATGAAAACTACAATACAGGAAATCAAAATATAAAAAAAAGTGAAGTAGTACCACTAGACTATGACATATTTAAACAACTTTCTAAAGATCAAAAATGGACACAAGCCAATATTGATAGAATAAAACAAGGAATAGAATACGGTCAATATAGTCAATATATTGGTGATCTGTTCGCATAATTCCTTGTGGAATTCCTGGCACAAATCGCTTGCTACCTTGGCTTCAAATCAGGTGAAGCCAGTGCTTATTCATATTCATTTTGCTGCGTGTCATTGGTGTCATGTCATGGAGCAAACTACTTTTGCCGATGCATCGGTCATGGATTATATGCATCGGCATTTTTTTTGTATCAAAATAGACAAAGAAACCCATCCTTCACTCAACGCATGGTATACCCAATCCCTGCAAAACATGGGCATTGCTACGGGTTGGCCTTTGCATGCTTTTTGTTTGCCTAATCTTTTGCCTTTTTTGGGAGGTACTTATTTTTCCAAAAAAGATTGGATGGCTTTGCTCAAACATGTTTTGTATGTATACCATCATCATCGGCCTTTGCTTGAAAAAAGCGCGGGGCATTTTTCAAAAATGCCTACGCCTCCTCAGTTTCATAGTGCCTCTCCTCAAGTAGAGATAGCATGGTCTGCTTATCTCCAATCTATGCTTCAAGCATTGCATCCTTTGTATGGAAGTATAAAAAAAGATGTACAATTTCCACTGACAACTGTTTATCAAGTATTGTTAGCATCTTATGCCATTACTCATATACCTTCTTATTTAGTATCCTTAAACAATATTTTACAAAGCATATCCTCAGGAGGTATTTATGATCATTTAACCGGAGGCTTTGCGCGTTATGCCTTGGATGAAAAATGGAAAATACCACATTTTGAAAAAATGCTTGCCGATAATGCGTTGCTTTTGGACCTTTATGCAAAGGCTCATCATTGTACACAAGCAAAGTATACATCTGTTATCAAAAAAACATTGCAATGGATAGAAGATATTTTTTTCTCTGCTACAGGTGGTTATTACAACACTTTAGATGCTGATAGCGAAGGTATTGAAGGACAATATTATACTTGGACAATAGAAGAAATCCAGCAGGTATTATCCCCCGAAGCAGCAGCAGTCATTATCCAACATTACCAAATAACAGCAAAAGGGAATTGGCAAAAAGGATATAATGTGCTCTATAAAACAAAAACACCTGATCCTACTGCTCAAGTTTTATTATCCAAAGCAGAAAAAAAACTATGTCAAGTCCGTCAAAAAAGAATAGCGCCTGCTTTAGAAAAAAAAAAAATTGTTGCACATAATGCTATGTTGTTGCAAAGTTTTGTATCGGCTTATCATGCTTTGAAAGAAAAAAAAATATTGCAGAAAGCCGTCTCTTTAGCTACAGTCCTTTGGCAACATATCCAGCAAAAAAAAATTATGAAACGCATGATGGAAGCGGATGTTGCATCTTCTCCGGGCACTTTGATCGATTATGCCTGGGTAATACAAGCCTATGTTGCACTCTATCAAGCAACATTTTCATTGTCATGGTTAGATAAAGCTAAAAGTATTTTAGAAGATGTATTAATTTTTTTTTATGATGTTGAAGATGGTTTTTTTTTTGAATCTCCTCGTCAAACCATCCCTAATTTTTTACAAGCAAAATATTTAACAGATGATGTATACCCCAATGCCAATGCTATTTTGGGGTATCAGCTATATAAAATAGGATCTTTTTATAATAACGAACGATACCATGCCATGGCTACAAAAATGTATCAAAATGTAGCCTCTCAGCTACAGTCATCGCCTATTTTATGGGCCAGTTGGTCTAAGCTTTGTTTTACACAACAAGATTACACACCTTTATTCATGATTATAGGAAAAGACGCCTTGCAAGTATCCAACACACTTCACATGTTATATCCTGGACCAAAAATGATTGCAGGCACATATCATCCTCAGAATGCATTGCCTATTTTATCTAATAAACCTTGGGTTGCAGATACTACAATGATTTATACTTGTGTAGGAAAAACTTGTTTACCACCCACCACATATGTGTCTTCATTGCTACATATGCTCAAAAAAAGGTTCATCAGTAAATGGTCTTAAGCGTTTCAAGATCTTTAAATTTTTGTAGATTATAAGCTATGGAAAATATTTTAGCCATCGTAGGAAGGCCCAATGTAGGTAAGTCTACGCTATTCAATCGGTTAGTAGAAGAGCGAAAAGCCATTATGGACAATGAAAGTGGTATTACCCGCGACAGACATTATGGAACAGCTCACTGGAATGGAGAAATTTTTACGGTAGTGGATACAGGTGGCTATGTAGAAAATTCGAAAGATATTTTTGAACAAGCGATTAAAAATCAAGTAAAAATAGCTTTAGAAGAAGCAAATGCTATTGTTTGGATGGTGAATGTAAAAGAAGGCATTACACCTTTGGACAGAGAATTTTTAGTAATTTTGAGAAAAATTACCAAGCCTGTTTTTTTAGTAATCAATAAAGTAGACAGTCATCAAGATTATCTCAAAGTGCATGAATTTCATGCTTTGGGTATTAGTTCACTTTATAGTCTTTCTGCTATCAATGGCAGTGGTACAGGTGATTTGCTCGATCATATCGTAACAGCATTTCCAAAAAAAACTATAACCGAAGCAGCTGCTGTATTGCCTAAAATAGCAATTTTGGGAAGGCCCAACGTAGGAAAATCATCTTTGCTCAATGTATTGCTTAAGCAAGAAAGAAATATTGTAACACCTATCAGCGGCACTACTAGAGATACTATTGATACTGTCTACAATCAGTTTGGTAAAAAATTTATACTGACAGATACGGCAGGCATCCGTAAAAAAGCCAAAGTAAAAGAAGCCATTGAGTTTTATGCGGTGCTGCGCTCTATAAAAGCGCTACAAAAATCAGATGTATGTATGATTATACTCGATGCTACACAAGGTTTAGAAGCACAAGACATGCAAATTTTAAAATTAGCGCATCGATATCAAAAGGGAGTAGTAATTTTAGTGAATAAATGGGATTTGATTTCAAAAGATCATATGACAATGCCTCATTATATTAAAACATTGCAAGAGAAGATTGCTCCTTGGCAACACATTCCAGTCATTTTTACTTCTATGCTGACTAAACAGCGGGTATATCAAGCCATTGATCAAGCGCTCGTGGTATATCAAAATAGAAAACAAAGCATTTCGACTGCCAGGCTCAATAAAGTTATGTTAGAGGTTATTGAAAGGTATCCTCCGCCTGCTTATAAAGGAAAGCATATTAAAATAAAATATGTTACGCAATTGCCTACGCATACGCCAATTTTTGCTTTTTTCTGTAATCTTCCACAGTATGTGAGGCTTCCTTATCAACGTTATCTTGAAAATCAAATGAGAAAGCATTTTTCTTTTGAAGGAGTACCTTTAAAACTTTTTTTTAGAAAAAAATAAAATAAGCTGTAGGCTGTTGCTTTGTCAAAAATATATTTACTTTTGTGCAAAAAAATAAACATGGTATTTACTTAAAGTTTTTTTACATAAAATTTTCGGCGTTGATCAAACTATCTTTTCTGGGCTATTTAGAGCTGCTAGCGGCTCTTTTGCTCGTGACTTCTACATGGCTACAAGCAAAAGAAAAAATTATTGCTTGGTGTATTGCTATCATCAGTATTCTTTTTAACATTTTTATTCTTTATTCCTTTACTTTATATGCCCAGTGTATCACCAATTTTGTAGAGTTGGTGATTAGTATCTACGGCTGGTATGTATGGAATAAAAGGCATACACAACAAAAAGTAACTATTCTACGCATACCTATACAAAAATTATTGTATTTATTGGCTATAGCTGTTTTATGCAGTATATTTTTGCAGAATATGGCTATTGCCTTTCATTTAACGTTGAATGCTTGGGATCCTTATTATATTGTTTTTGTATGCATTGCTGATTGGTGTATTATCAAAAAAAAAATAGAAGGATGGATCCTTTGGATTTTTTTAGATTTTTTTGGCGTTATACTATTTTATTACAAAGGATTTTATATATATACCCTTCTCCATTGTATATACGTTATTTGTTCTTTCTACGGTTTTTTTGCTTGGAAAAAATATATTTCTTCATAAAAAAGCAAGTCTGCCTATCGCACGCTATCGTTTTCGATAGCGTGAGGAAAGTCCGGACAACATAGAGTAACCTACTTCTTAACAAGAAGGCATGTTTGGAAAGATATGACAGCCAGTGCCACAGAAAATAAACCGCCTTTTTTAGGTAAGGGTGAAAAGGTGAGGTAAGAGCTCACCGCTTTATTGGTGACAATAAAGGCAGGGGTAAACCTTAGGTGTTGCAAGGCCAAATAGGTACTACTTTCTTGTTGACTATACAAGAAAACAAATGACTCGTTTGTATTGCGTAGTATGGGTAGGCTGCTAGAGGCTATCAGTGATGATAGTCCCAGATAAATGATAGGCTATATACAGAATCCGGCTTATAGACTTGCTTTTTTAATGTCAATGTCGTTAAAATGAAATATTTATAATATTTTTTTAACGCATGATAAAGTAAAAAATATATTTATTCATATGTAGCATGAGCGTTTTTGATGTACTTACATGATTACAATATATTTGAGAAAATTTATCAATAAAGGGTAGTAAATATTAAAATATTAATATATTCAGATAATTTTTACATAAAAAATATAATTATTATCTATTATGAAAAAAAATCTTCATACTGATTATATACGTCCTACAATGAACAATATGGGGATCAGTACCACTGTACCTAATGAACTGACAGAAGCATTTTTACTTTGGGTAGAGCAAGCCAAAGGACATCATTTAGATATTGGTGCTGCTTATGGGATAGCTACTTTGCCTGCTTTAGCCAAGGGAGCTCATATTACTGCTGTTGATTTATCACAAGCACATTTGGATATTCTTCTTGAGAGTTGTCCTGAAAATTTGAAAAAAAAATTGATTACTAAAACAGGTCGTTTGCCATACACATTACAATTTGCGCCTAATAGTTTTGAAGGAATTCATATTTCTCAAGTATTGCACTTTTTGAGAGGAGTAGAAATAGAAGAAAGTTTGGCATTGGCTTTTGAATGGCTTAAACCAGGAGGTAAAATATTTACCCTTTCTTGTAGTCCTTATACTGGTGCTTTAAAAGCTCATACTCTGCCTTATTATGAGGAAAGAAAAAAACAAAATATACCTTGGCCAGGAGAGTTAGAAAATGTTATGGATTATTCCAATCATCCTATTACGAAGAATATGCCTCCTTTTTTTCATCTTTTAGAAGATACTATTTTGAGACAAGCATTTGAAAAACAAGGTTTTATTATTGAAAGATGCGAGCTAGGAACTATTGAACTTTTGCCAGCAGATTATCAAAATGATGGTAGAGAAGATGTTTATCTCATTGCTCGTAAACCGTAATTTTATTTAATTATTTTTTCCCTTATGTATTTCCTAAAATATTTTTTCTTTTTTTTACTTTTATCATCCTATGGCCATACGTATGGGCAAGCGATTCATGCAGATTATGCGGTATTTTTGAGCAGTGAAAAAGAAACGATGGAAAAGGCTTTGCAGCAAATGATCATCAAGCAAAAAAATGCAACTGTCCAAATGCGTCATATAGTGCTTATGAGTGATCAAAATAAACTCAATGCTAACACCATCCACACCCTTGCTCAAGAGTTGCATAGAAAGAAAAAAACGTTGGCAAGATTTTTAGAAAGATGTGGTAAAGAAACATCTGATCAGCTTACTCAATCAGATTTATGGAAGTACATTTGGGATATGAAAGTATCTCGTAGTGTAAAAAAAAAATATATACACAACCATCATCTGTTTTTGATAGAGCATGCCTATCATCCCAACGAAGATGTTGAAAAATGTATCGAGCATTTTTTCACTATATTAAAACCTAAAGGATATTGTTATTTTTTTCTAACCGCATTGCAAATGGAAAAAATACAGAAGAAAATAAAAAATATACAAGCCAAATATCCTGAGACTATCTGTCATTTTTATCCTATAAAAAATTTAACCTAAACTTTTTATGAAAAATCATTGGCCTTCCCTGATCGATGCTGCTTGGGAAAACCATGCCTTATTGAAAGAGTCTAAAACAATTACCACTATTCAAGACATTTTAGCAGCTTTAGACCAAGGATTTATCCGTGTGGCTTCTTATGAAAAAGAGCAATGGATTATTCATGAATGGATTAAAAAAGCAGTAACACTTTATTTTGCAATTTGTAAGATGCAAGTCTACCATGCAGATCCTTGTGTATACTATGATAAAATTCCCCTAAAAAAAGATTATGCACAAAAAGGGGTAAGAGTAATTCCCTCAGCTGTTGCACGATATGGAGCTTATGTAGCTCCTGGTGCTGTGCTTTTAGATGCTTTTGTCAACATTGGTGCTTATATAGGAGAAAATACACTGATTGACATAAAAGCAGGTATAGGAAGTTGTGCCCAAATTGGTAAAAATATTCATATCAGTGCAGGAGTTATCATAGGGGGGGTTTTGGAGCCTATACAAGCCAAACCTGTCATTATAGAAGATGGTGCCTTTATAGGTGCCAATAGTGTAATAGTAGAAGGGGTACATATAGGAAAAAAAGCAGTCATTGCTGCTGGTGTTACACTGACGGCCACTACAAAGATCATTGATGTCAATCAAAAAGCTGAAGAACAAAATTTAGAAAGAGGTTATATTCCTGACAATGCTGTAGTAGTACCAGGCACTGTAAAGAAAAAATTTGTTGCTGGTGAGTATTATATGCCTTGTGCTATGATTATTGGAGAACGAAAAAAAAGTACAGATGAAAAAACAGCTTTGAATAATACGTTAAGAGCTTTTGATCTTTCAGTATAAATTTAGTTTTGTGTGAAAATTGTAGTATCATAGCATAGTCATTTTTCAAAAAAATAATTTTTTAATAGTTTCATTTTAAGAAAGTAATATTATTGAAAATAAAATATTGTGTAGAAGTTTTATTGATAGCCTTTACGACTCAAGAGATCAAAAAATAAAAGTATTTATGGCATATATTCAAAACCAAAAGCCATATACAAAAAGTAAATTTATACAGTAAAGAAAATTAGTCAATATATACAGATAATATTACCCTATTAAAAAGATGATCTATCACTATTCATGATTATTAAAGTATTGGGAAGTGGAGCATCTTTAGGAGTGCCTATGCTACAATGTAGCTGTGTTACCTGTACTTCTTTAGATCCAAAAGACAAAAGAACCAGAAGTTCCGTTTTAGTCACTGTGTGTGATAAAAATATTTTGATTGATATAGGACCTGATTTTAGAGCACAAGCCCTACAACATAAGATTTCTTCGATTGATACATTATTAATTACCCACGAACATAGTGATCATACTGCAGGACTTGATGACATCAGGCCATTTTATTTTTTTTCGAAAAAAAGTATTCCTTTATATGCTAATGTACGTACGATACAGATGATTCAAAAAAAATTCCATTATTTTTTTAACAAAACTGATTCGTCTGGTTGTATGACTTTGCATCCTATTGATTTAGATTATCAAAAAATTAAATTATACGAAGATATTATCATGACACCTATTTATGTACAACATGACCAGTTGTCTATTTTAGGATTTCGCATACAAGATTTTACCTACATTACAGACGCTAGCAAAATAGATTTTTTAGAAATAGAAAAAATAAAAGGTTCTCAAGTGTTGATGTTGAATGCTATAGGAAAAAATCAGCATCGTGCTCATTTTTCTTTACAAGAAGCTATATCCTTAGCACAGTATATCAATGCTCCCAAAACTTATATTACTCATATGAGTCATTGGATGGAACCATATGCAAAAGTCAGTAGCATTTTATCTTCTAATATTTTTTTAGCTTATGATGGTTTGACAATATCTCTTGTTTAAAATTTAAAAATTATTCCCCAACATATATCAAAAAATTTTACTATGGCATGGCAAACGATTCAAAAATTTCAACATATTCTTTTTGAACATCATGATGGCATTGCTCGTATCAGTATCAATAGACCTGAAGTGCACAATGCTTTTACACCACTTACGGTAAAAGAAATGTCAGAAGCTATGACCTATTGTTATCATGAGGTCAATATTCGTGTGGTTATTTTAACAGGTGTAGGGAAAAAAGCTTTTTGTAGTGGTGGTGATCAAAGGTTTAGGACTAAGGGAGGGTATGTTGATACACAAGACCAAGTGCCTAGTTTAAATGTTTTGGATTTACAAAAACAGATCAGAAGTATACCGAAGCCTGTCATTGCTGCAGTGGCTGGATGGGCTATAGGCGGTGGACATGTACTACATGTGGTTTGTGATTTGACTATTGCAGCAGACAATGCACGTTTTGGACAAACAGGACCTAAGGTAGGGAGTTTTGATGGTGGTTTTGGTGCTTCTTATCTTGCTCGTATTGTTGGACAAAAAAAAGCCAGAGAAATTTGGTTTTTATGTGAGCAATACAATGCAACAGAAGCATTACAAATGGGTTTGGTGAATAAAGTAGTATCTTTAAAAGATTTAGAAGTTACTTATGTTGCTTGGGCAAAAAAAATAATGGAAAAAAGTCCTTTAGCTATTCGTTTGTTAAAATCTTCCTTCAATGCAGAGCTTGATGGGCAGGCAGGTATTCAGGAGTTGGCAGGTAATGCCACACATTTGTATTATTTATCTGATGAAGCACAAGAAGGAAAAAAAGCTTTTTTAGAAAAAAGAAATCCTAAATTTTAAATAATTTTTTATCAATAAAAAACTATTCCTTTATAAGGAATAATAATTGAATACAAAATTTTTTCGAACATTAAAGATTTTGTTGTGATTGCACAGTATTACTTTTTTTTTCTAAAAAATTTTTATCGCATAATAAAAAGTAATACTGTAGTAGAGATAATTTTTTAATTTTTTTGTTTCAGCACGTTAAAAGATAGGTCTTGTAATTTTTTTGATAGACTATCAAATGATAGTAGCCGTGCTATTGGCACGAAAAATAGCAGTGTTTCTTCTGCTTTTCGTTTTTGACTTCTGATTGATTGACATTTTATTGTTTGCATATTATGTAAACGATCAGCAAGTTTTATTGCAAAAATATGACTATCGCCTATGGCAAGTAATTTTTGGATATTTTCTTGTGGTGACAATTTGATAAGATATAAATCAGGATCCTTCTCATAAGATAGGTGGGTTACTCCTTCTACTAGCCTTGCTACATTTCTATTAAATAGTACTGTAATTTGCTCCAAGCTTAGTGGTGTATCTTCTACTGTATCGTGTAATAAAGCAGCAATGATGGTATCTTCTTCTGTTTTGAGCGAACTTACTATTTCAGCTACTGCTAATGGGTGTGTATAAAAAGGTTCTCCAGAATTTCTTTTGGTACTTCCATGATATCTTTTCATAATTTCTATCGCCTTTGTTATTTTTTCTATATTGATATGTGGTGTTTTTTTGATTTGAGCTAAAAATTTTTTTTCTGCTATTTCAACATAATAATCCATTGCTATTGGTGGATCTTGAGAAAGGTCCATCAAATCTAGCTCTTTTGGTCTTAATGTTGTAATGTCACAAGGAATTACATAAAATTGTGTCATTTGATATTCTTTTTTTATTTCTAGTTGCTCATATCCATAATGCGCCTGGATAATACGATGATTGTTCATGAGTAGCAATGCATCTGTTTTTACAATTTCTACTAAATTTTTCTTGCTAGATTTATATATATCCTGTATCAGAGGTATTTTTTCTGCAATAGTAATGATAATAGCAAAAGCTGGTATTTTTTTGATATAGTTTTTTTGTACACAATGTAAGTCATAGCCTAATTGTGTATTTTTGATATCTATGGTGATTGATTTTGATGGATGTACATTTTGTATAAATACAATCGTATGTGTAATTAAATTCACTATTTTTTCTACATCACAAACAATGTTTTTCTGTGTTATAGTGCATTTCCATTGTATATTTTTTGACAAATTTTGTTTTTTTATCTGTTCTTCTACTTGTTGTATCAATGTATGAATATTGATTTTGGTAATGTCTAGTTTCAAATATTTTAAAACTCTATTTTCTAATTGGTCTAGATGATATGCTAGTGGTGTAATTTTTTCGTCTAACGTTTGCATTTCTACAATAATTTTATTGTCTAAATTTTTTTTCTTTACCGAACTGAGAATATTTTTGCTCAACAAAGCAATTTCATGTAATTTATGAGCCCCTGCTTCTTGAAATTTTCGAGCAAATTTATAGCCTTCCTGATAGCTTTTCAATAATGCCTTACTCATGTTTTGATTTTTAAACATCAATGCTAAATTTTCAGCTTCTACCCCTTTTTTTGCTTGTCTGAAACGGATCAAAGCAATAATGAAAATACTGAACAAAGACAGTCCATATAAAAATTTAAATTGGCTTTGTGCTGGAATAATCACTTGAGGTATATCGCCTATATAGATCAAAAAGATGGCTTTTGATAAAAGCCATCCTAGTATCAGCATACCCATCCATAATGGCCATTCTAATAAAAGTGCTATGAGTACAATGTTTAAAAGAAAAATGAACATTTGAGCCTCATGAAACCCACTCATAATGAGTAGTACTCCACCAATGACAAATAAAATGTAAAATAAAGCTATAGGCCAAGCAAAAGCGATGAATTTTTTTCCTTTGAAAGTAAGGGGCCAGGCAGGATAGGTAATAAAAGCCGAAGCAGTAATAATGACAGAATGAAAAATATGATTATACAAGGTGTTGTACTGCATTCTGATATCTTCAGGAATGATAAAAAAAGAACCATACGTAGCACCTAGCATATAAATCCCAAACAAAGTATAAAATATTTCCCGAGAGGGTAAGTTTTTTTTGAGGTAAGTATATGGTTTAGGTTGAGTGATATTTTTATATACAGATTGCCAAAAACGCCTTCTAGCAATTTTAGCAGCAATGAGTGGTTGTTTTTCTTTGATTCCTACCCAGCCTCCTGATTGTTTCAAGAGATAATGGCTACCTATAAAAAATATAATATTACCGATCATTCCTGGAATAACACTAGTGATACCAGTATAAGAAAAAAATATTGTCCAAATGATCACTGTGCTTATGCCAGCACTCATACCGATCAATACACTTTTTTTGGTAGTTCTAAAACCAAATATGGCAAATACAAGAGGGATTGTTACTACAGGCATGTAAAAGCTGGCTGATAGTAACATAATTTGTAAAAGATTTTGTGTGTGGAGTGCTAATACCAAAGCAATTATACCGAGTAGTACAGAAAATATTCGTATATGACTTATGGAAGGAATATAGTTTTTTTTTAATGGTTTTAAAATATCATTAATGCCTATAACTGCCGAAGCATTTAGTTCAGAGTCAGCAGTAGACATTGCCATAGCAATGATACCAATAGCAATTAATCCTTTCAGACCTGGATAGGCATAAGTATTAATGATATGATTGATTAGTTTATTTGGTTCTAAATTTGGATTATCACTTATTAATAAGACAGAAAAAATAGTAATTAATATGGTTATAAAAAAGGTAATACCTGCAGCATAGGTAAAAGATTTTTTGACTTGAGTAGTATTTTTAGCCATACTTATTCTTTGAAATATACATGGCTTTAAACTGGGAAGGGTAAAATAAAATAATAAAGCTATTGTTGAGAAAAAATTGAGATTATATCCCACAGTATTTTGTACGTTAAATAAGGGATTTTCAATGATTGTATCAATTACTTTACTAGGGCTTTTTATATGATTCCATATAATTAGAGTAAGAATAGGAATGAAAATTGAAAAAGTAATAAACTGAAAGACATCAGTAATAGTTACAGCACGAATACCCCCTAAAGCTGAATAGCTAATGATGATAAATGCTGCTAGTATAATTATAAAATTACTATCTAGATCAAACATAATATTTAGCATTTTTTTAGTTACTTGTAATTGTACTGCTATAGAACCAATACCTACAAAAATTCCACTAATACCTGTGATAATACGTATCAATTTTCCATATAAATCTCCCATAGCCTCAGCTACAGAAATATTATGTAAAAATTCTCCCATACGTATACTTAGTATTTTGCCAATCAATAATAGGCAAAGACTTAGGCCCAATGCTGAAATGATAAAATGTAGACCAGTTTGATAAATATTAGACAGGAGATAAAAAAATAATCCACCATGTAGCCACGTAGCAATAATAGTAGCTGTTAATGTGGGTGTAGCAAAGTTTTTCCATCCAATGGCATAATGTTTTAGTGTTTTGACTTTTCTTCCTGCCCTAAGGCCTAGAATGAGGTTTAAACCTAAAAAAACACTAAAAATTATAAGATCTAGGTTGAAATTTTGCATAAAAAAGATAATTTTTTTGATTAAAAATATAATCAAATTTTATTGATATCTCCTGATATATACACTATACCATACAATGCCTAAGATGATCAGCAGCAATACAGGAAAGAAAAGATTGGTCATTTGCCAAAAAAATTTTTGCTGTTCTACTTGGATAGGATCTAACATACGTAAGTGTATTTTTTTATTCTTGACTTGTATCACAGGAAGCTCTTTCAACATATAAGCCAAAGCATTTAAAATAAAGTCCCCTTGTGCAAATGTTTTTTTTAAAAAAGGGTCATGTCCTAAAGGCAATATTGGTTTTTTCGATTGAGGATGTACAGCATTCAATAACATATTTCCACTAGATACCACCAGCATACAATTTTCCAAACTACGATTGATATGCTTTGTCCCATGCCATGCGGTTGGTATTGGCTGATACATATATAAAGAAGTAAAATAACCTTCCAGTAAATAGGCTACTGGTTGTTTTCCTTGTTGATATAAATGAATATCAGGTCTTCCTTGACGTAAAATTTCTAAATCAATATGCATTGGCAATCCCAATTTTTCTGTGTGTGGTGAAGTATAGAGCAAAGGTGTTTTTCGGATGTCTTCTGTTTTGATCGTATCTATACTGCTCACAAATTGTGTGTATACTGGTTGTAATTTTTGTGTGATGGGGTGTGTAGCAAAATGATTCAACACAGGAAAAAATGGAAAGGGCAATAATTGAATTTTAGGCTGATTTCCTATATTTCCTACTACAATAGGATATACCCCTGCATGAGCATCTTGTATCAAATCATAGTTGATACGCAAGCCATATTGAAAAAATAAATCATCCAAGCCAATGTCTATCGGAATAGCAAATTTTTCTCCTCGAAAAAATTTTTTCATGTCAATATTTACACGATCGATAAACCATAACAATTTTCCTCCTTGCATGAGGTATTGATCAATGCTATATTTTTCTTTCGATGTAAAAGGTCTTTGAGGTTTAATAACTATGATAGCTTCGTAATTTTTTTGTAGACAGTCTACATTTTCCGGGAAAGTATCGAGATACTCTACTTGATAATAAGGCGCTAGCGTATGCCATAAACCTATCAGTTGTTGTTTATTCACCAGGCTATGACTTTGTAACAAAGCTATTTTTTTTTTCTGCTGTATCAAATTTTGTATACTGAGTGCAAAATGGTACTCTAAATTTTCTATTGATTGATGTAGCATTTTTTGAGAAGACATCATTTTTGAACTTTGTAGCAGTAGCACGCCGAGCGATTGGTTTTTATACGTGAGCACAGCCCCTGGAAAGATAGTTTTTTCTACCCGTTTGCCTTTGTGTGTGGAGGATAAATAAGATGGTTGAATGCCTTGGGTTTGTAGTATTTGGATTGTTTTTTGTCTATTTTCTATGTTAAGATCATCCAAATTAATCCACTGGTATTGAATTTTTGTGTTGACTTGTTGAAAGCTGGTCAACAATGCCTTGACAGCTTGTTGTAATTTTTTAGGACCTGCAGGTAAATTACCCGCTAAATATATTTTGATACTGATAGGTGCTTGTACTTTTTTTAGTATTTTTTTGGTGATAGGGTGTAGACTATTGCGTTTTTCTTGTGTGAGGTCAATCCGAAAGTATCGTAAGGATTGTATTTTTTTGTTTTGTAAAATGGCAATGAATATGAGTAAAATTCCTATCCATTGCCATTTTTTTTTTTGTACTATTGTTTTCAACATAAATTGTTGAGTTTATTTTTTGCAAAAAATAAAAAAATACTGTTGATAAAAAAGAAATAAAATAAGTGTTGTCCTTCTATCATGCCCCAGCTAAAGGCTTGGTAGCGATATATACCACCCATACTTTCGATCCACAGAGCATAATGTTGCCAAGATTGTAAAGTAGCCCATGCATTAAAGCCTTGATACCATAAAAAACACACCAAACTACTCATAAGAAATGCTACTATTTGATTTTTTGTGCATGTAGATATGCCAATGCCAATGGCCATATATGTGCTTCCCAATAGCCATAATCCTATATAAGCAGTGATGATACTCGCTGTGTCTATATGGCCAGTGGGTTGGCTGAGGCAATAAATAGTGATGTAATAAGGAAAGGTGAGTAGAAGAATGAAACCAAGAATAGAGAGGAGTGCTAGGTATTTTCCTAAAATAATTTTTGTGGTGGAGAGCGGACTTATTTGGAGCAAGGCCAAGGTTTTCATTTTTTTTTCTTCAGCAAAAGTGCGCATGGTAAGGGATGGTATTAAAAATAAAAATATATAAGGCGCGCTGTGAAAAAATATTTGTAAGTCGCCGTAGCCCTGATCTAAAGTATTGTTTTCAGGCCATACCCATACCCATAGTCCTGTAAGGACTAAAAAAAAAATAATTGCAACATACCCAATCAATGAAGAGAAGAAATGATTAATTTCTTTATAAAAAATCGCTAACATATTTTGCGAATATAAAAAAGTATACGTGTAGGGTATGTGTTCTTATGGAAAATTGGGTGATAATTTTATATTTTTTATTTATTGGATTCGTTTATTTTTTTCATAGCTATTTAAAATTTTTTGAAGGTAGTTTCTTTTGAAATACAGTCAAAATAAATTTATCTTTAGGAGCATTTTATAAATTTCTGTTTTGAAAAAAAAAATATTATTCAACAATCAATATCAACTCATTGTAAGAAACACGAAAGATTTATCTGAAAAAACATATCTCCATTTTAATCGTAAAAAAATAATTTTTTTAAGCAGTTTTTTTTTGCTGATTTTGATGTTTTTTAGCCTTTTTTTAGCCAATTCTATTTTAACACAATGGCTACATCCTTATCTTATCAAAGACCAAGAAGATCATAAAAAAATTATATCCATCGCACAAACGGTTGATGTATTGAAAAAAGATCTCCAACAACAGGTTTTATTTATTCAAACTTTACAAAATATTATAGAAGAACCCACAGCAAAAAATAAAGCAGCACAAGTACAGCTCATCGAAACTTTACAAAAATATCACTTTTCAGCACCAATCAAAGAAGGTATCATTACAGCAAATTTTAACAAACAACACCAACATTATGGCGTAGATATTGTAGCGTCTAAAAATACACCTGTGGTGGCTGTAGCCAATGGTGTAGTATTATTTTCTGGATATAATGAAGATACTGGCTGGGTTATGATTCTACAACATGCCAACCATTATGTGTCTGTGTATAAACACAATAAAAAGCTTTTTAAAAAAATAGGACAAATGGTAAAAAAAGAAGAAAAAATTGCCGTTTTAGGTAACTCTGGTAAACTGACCAGCGGTCCACATCTTCATTTTGAGTTATGGTATGCTCATGAAGCAGTCAATCCTGAAGAATATATTCATTTTTAATTTTATGTTTTCTAATAAAAAAAACACCACAGTATCTCCTAATGAGTCCAATAACATCATTGGCAAAGGAACTTGCATTGAAGGAAATTTAAAAACAGTAGGCAACATTCGTGTAGAAGGTGTAGTAAAAGGAGAAATCACTACACAGTCTAAATTGGTGTTAGCTGAAGAAGCCCATATTCAAGGTAATACTTTTGCTAAAAATGCTGAAATAGGCGGAAAAATAGAAGGAAATATCCATGTATATGCTTTGCTTGTGTTAAAGAAATCTGCAGTTGTCTCCGGAGATATCACTACCCATCGCTTGGTGTGTGAAGAAGGAGCACAGTTCAATGGAAAATGCCTCATGCAAGAAAGCAAGAAGATACAAACTATGCGATCAACAGAACAAACTACTATCACTCAAAAAAAAAGTAGTTTTTTATAAGTCTATAGCTTTTTGCCTTAATTGTATTTAATAGCGTATATTTTCCATATCTAGTTTCAAAAAAATAAATAGCATCACAGAAAAAGTACACAAAGCAGATCCTCCGTAACTTAAAAAAGGTAATGGAATTCCTATGATTGGAACCATGCCGATAGTCATTCCAATGTTGATACTAAAATGAAAAAAATATATGGCTACTATACAATAGCCATATATTTGTGAAAATCGGTTGCCTTGCCTTTCTGCTAACCAGATGATCCTCAAAAAAAGTGCTAAAAATAGTAAAATTACGCTTGTAGTCCCTAGCCATCCATATTCTTCCCCTACAGTACAAAAGATAAAATCTGTTCTTTGTTCAGGTATAAAGTTGAATTTTGTTTGTGTTCCTTGTAAAAATCCTTTGCCATATAGCTGACCAGCACCGATAGCAATTTTAGATTGTGTGATATTCCATCCAATACCCAAAGGGTCTGTTGTAGGATGTATAAGGGTTTTGATTCTATTTTGGTGATGTGGTTTTAAGATGATATTCAAAATGAATCCTGTAAAAAGGATATATACAATGAATGCCAAGCTGGCAATCATAATTTTTATTCGTTCTTTGGAAGATTTTTGAAAAAAAAGACAAACTATTCCCACTCCTATGATGCCTATGATGAGTGGCCATGTTCCAATCCATAAACTCAATAGCAATAGTAGACCAAAACCTATCAAAAAAAAAAAAAAAACAATCGGCAAATGATATCGATACAAAACAATAAAAAAAGCACTAAAAATAATAGCAGAGCCCATATCTCCTTGTAAAAAAATTAACAAAGCAGGTAATATGATCAGTAAGAAGGTATGTATCTGGTTCATTAATCGTGTCAGACAAACGTCTTTCTGGCTAAGAAAACGAGCTATTGCCAAAGCACATGTAAGTTTTGAAAATTCCGCTGGTTGTATTTTTATACTTCCTATTTGATACCAAGACTGATGTCCACCTACAGATTGGCTAAAAAAAATAGTGCCTATCAGCAATAAAAGACTTATTACATATAAAACATAAGAAAAATGGGCATATATGTAAATATTGAAAAAGAGCATACAGCAAAAAATAGCCAATGATATCACAACCCATAGTCCTTGTTTAAAAACATAAGGTGGCATGAAAGATTCATGAGACGGGTTGGAATGATAGTCCACAGCATAAAGATTAATCAAACCAATGATCACCAGCACAAGGTATATACAAACTGTGATCCAATCTAACCTATAACGTTTGATGGGTGAATGATACATGATGTTGTGGGTAGATAAAGCAATGAGAGTTTTTAATCTAAAAAATGACCTTTCAAAACATATTGTTCAATCCAAGGGCGTGTTATTTTAGCATTAAGGTATTTTTCTATCATTAAACTACCGATGGCTGCGGCTGACCTTCCGCCCCATCCTGCATTTTCTACATATACAGCAATGGCTATTTTTGGTTTTTTTTGAGGAGCAAAAGCAATAAAAACAGAATGATCAGCTCCATGAGGATTTTCTACAGTGCCTGTTTTGCAGGCAAAAGGCATATGTTTAATAAAGGCTCTCCAGGTATTTTTTGTTGCCAAAAACATGCCTTTTTGTATTACATCAAAATGTGTTTTTGAGATATCAAGAGTATGTTTGGAACATTTTATAGCCATATCTCCTATACTTTTTACTAAATGAGGTTGGTAATAAAATCCTTTATTCGCAATAATTGCTGCTATGTTAGCCATTTGTAATGGAGTGATGAGTATTTCTCCTTGTCCGATATCTAGCGATCGGATGTGTGAATGTTGCCATTGTTTATGACCATATTTTTGATCATAAGCAGCTATTGTAGGAATATATCCTCCTTTTTCTGTTGGTATATCAATGCCGAGAGGTTTTCCGAGTCCAAACTGTAATACTCTTGCTCTCCAGATTTGAAACCCTATGGTCACATCTGTATATTTTTCCATCATTTTTTTAAACACAGTATAAAAATAAGGGTTACAAGAAAATTGAATGGCAGTGATTAGATGCGTAGGAGAACGATGAGGGTGACATTTCACTTTTTTTTGATGACAAAGAATTTTTTCAAATGGTTGTATGACTCCTTCTTGTAAGGCCAAAAGTCCTTGAATAGTTTTAAAAATAGAACCTGGAGGATAGATAGCCATAGTAGCACGGTGAAATAATGGGTGTGTAGGGTCTTGTAACAAATGTTGTAAAGAAGTATGTGCCTTTGCAGCAAACTCATTAGGATCATAAGAAGGGCTGGATACAATTGTCAATACTTCTCCATTGTTGGGATCTATAGCTACTATGCTTCCTATTTTTCCCTGTAGTAGTTTTGTACCATAATTTTGTAGCGCAGAGTCTATAGTAGTGATGATATTTTTTCCTGGTATTGGCAGGATGTCTAAATTGCCTTGTCGATATTTTCCTTGTACACTTCCTTGTGCATTGATCAAATGTAAAGACCAACCATTGTTACCTCTGAGGATATCATCATATTGTTTTTCCAATCCTGTTTTTCCAACCCAGTCATTTAGGAGGTATTTTTTTTTTTTTTTTTCTTGAGGAGATATCTTACCCATGTAGCCAATGGTTTTTGCTAAAATAGGATAGGTATACCTTCTTATATGACACACACGGGCTATACAACCTGGAAATTCCATGAGTTTTTCCTGTATATAAGCAAAATATTGCTGGGGAATTCCTTGGATGAGGGTATATGGTTTTACTTTAGAAAATGTTTGAGCTTTTTTGATTTTTTCTGTGAGGTTTTTTTTTGTGATCGGAAAGTATCGACAAAAAATATCTAAATTCCAACTGTGCATCATAGCTGGTATGCATTGTATATCAAACACCGGTGCATTATATACCAAGATATGTCCGTGTCGATCATAGATTAAACCTCTATAAGGTTTTTCAATAGTTTTTTGAATAATATTTTTTTCTGCTGCTGCTTGATAATCATCCCAGTCAACAGTTTGTAAAAAAAAAAGGCGTGTGATATAGATGATGCTTATTGCGATAAAAAAGGAAGCAATCAGGTATGATTTTTTAGCCAAAGTCAATTTTTAGAATGTTGGTTTTGGTGAAAAAAATATTGTGTAAACACAATAAAAATGATACTAAAAAAAATGTCTCGGATGATGTAAGTTGTTTGATAGAGCAGATATTTTAAGGATGAGTGCTCTAAAAAATAGACAATGGCTATATGTGTTGATACTAAAGGCAGGAGAAAAAAAAGGTAGCCTAAATAATGAATATGGCGTATGCTGATGTAGTCAATGGAAAGATTTTTTAATAAATAAGTATTGAAAAAATATTTGATAAAGAAATATTGTAGGTAAACAGTGAATACATTGACAAACATATAAATGCCTGGGCTATTGTATAACATGTCTAAAAAAAACCCTAGACCAAAGCCAATGTATAAATTGTAATTGAGGTATGCTTTATGAAAGGGTAATAAAAAAATAAAGGAAAGGTAAAAATAACAAGGAAATGGTATGATTTTTGTGCAAATTAAATGTAAGGATATATAGAAGAAGAAATGAATGATTTGTTTTTGCAGCAACGTTTTTTTTTTCATAGCATAATTTTCAAGCTCATATCTAAGTTTTTTACAGTATGTGTTAAAGCACCTACAGAAATAGCGTCTATTCCTGGGCATGCAGCTATTTTTGCTATGTTTTTTTCAGTGACACCACCAGAAATTTCTACTTTGTATTGTCCATTGACCAATGCAATGGCTTGTTTTATTGTATTTTGATCCATGTTATCTAACATGATAGTATCTACTTCAGGGTGTTGTATGATTTCTTTTACTTCTGATAGCGTTCTGGCTTCTACTTCTATGGCTAGGAAGAGCTTATTTTTTTGAAGATATTTTTGTGTGTTTTGTATGGCTTGTGCTATACTGCCGGCTATATCGATATGATTGTCTTTGATGAGAATTTTATCATCTAATCCATACCGATGATTTGTCCCTCCACCTATATATACAGCCCATTTTTCTATGATTCTAGCATTGGGAGTTGTTTTTCTGGTGTCGAGTATTTGTATAGATGTATGCTGTATTTTTTTTTTTAAGTGATTTGTATATGTAGCAATGCCACTCATACGTTGTATACAATTGAGCACCAAACGCTCAGTAGAAAGAATAGCACGTGCTTGGCCATGGACAACAAAAGCTTTTTGCCCTGATGTTACATAGTCTCCATCTTTTTTATAAGTATTTACAACGATTGTTGGATCTACATAAATATATATGGCTTTTGCTAATTGAATACCAGCGAGTATACCGTTATCTTTGATGAGCAGATGGGCTTGAATATATTGATGTTCAGGAATGATTGATAAACTTGTATAATCTCCTTGCCCTATATCTTCTTGTAGGGCATTTTTGATAAATTTTTGAATTTTTTTTTCCGTAAGGTAGGAGGGGGTCTTCATAATTGACAGCAATTTTTCATTAAAAATAATATCTGAAAGTTTTTAAGTGAAGTATGAAGTGTTTTTCTAACGTTTATATATTTTGATTTTTTAAAATCGAAAACTTTAAAACAGTAATATTTTTAAAAACACATATTCACAATATACCACAAAAATGGCCTTTAGGCCATTGGAATATCCTTATGTATTTCTTTTATATTTTTATCATATTATTTTTCTACTCTTTATCTTTGTAGTTTTAGATTTTTATTGTGTTTGTTACATTTTACCCTTCATGTTTCTAAAGTATTTTAAATCGTCGATTGTATTTTTTTTTCTATCCCATATGTCCTATGGACATGTTTACAAAGAGCGTTTTGTGTATCGTATTCACTATGGTTGGATTGATATTGCTTCTGCTGTCATTCTGACTGAAAAAACACCTTACACAATACATGAAAAATCTTGTTGTAAGGTGGATATTTTAGCTGAAACTAAGGGGATTGTAAAAATGATCAACCAAGTAAAAAATCATTGGGGTGCTTATTTGGATATAAAATTTTACCAACCTTGCCAATTTTATCGTTATATCCAAGAAGGAAAGTATCGAAAAAATGAAATAGTTTATTTTGATCATAAGCATCGAAAAATTATAGTAAAAAATTTGGACAAACACGATAAAAATAAAATTGTTGATGTACAACAATACCCAATGCAAGCACAAGAAATGCATGGCATTATCAGTGCTTCATGGAAGTTAAGGCAATTGGATTATACTGCATTGAAAGTCAATGAACGGATTATTTTTAACATATTTTTTGATCATGAAACCAGTATATTTCAAGCCAAATTTTTGGGCAAAGAAAATTTAAAAACCAAAATAGGTATTTATCCTACATATGTTTTTGCGCCTGTGATACCTCAGAATAAAGTTTTTCGTAAAAAAAATCCTATCAAAATTTGGATTTCAGATGATGCAGAACGTATTCCCCTAAAAATACAGGCCAATCTTAAGATTGGAGGTATTAAAATTGATATCAAAGAAAAATATGTAAATTCGATACAATCATCATAAAATATATTGTCTATGTTCAATCATTTACTTTTGATAGGAGGGTTGGGTACAGGAGAAGTAATTCTGATCTTTACTGTAGTCATTATTTTGTTTGGCGCAAAAAAAATTCCAGAAATCGCTCGAGGTTTAGGCAAAGGAATCAAAGAATTTAAGGCTGCTAGCAAAGAAATCAAACAAGAAATATCAAAGTCCACCAATGAAGAGTCTTTATAAAAAGAAATTCTATCAATGCGTAAGCTTGTAAAAATTAACCATGTCAGTAATCTTAGCGATGCGCGTTATTGTGCAGGGATGGGAGCAGACATGTTAGGTTTTGCTTTAGTTCCTGATCATCCACATTATGTGAATGCAGCCACATTACACGCCATCACGGCTTGGGTATCAGGTGTAAAAATAGTAGGAGAAATTAATAAAGCATGTATACCTCATACATTTTTTAATGATTATGTAGTAAATATGATACAGATTACCGAGTATTTTTCAAGTCATATACTCGATACTACCCTTCAAAAGTCAATCAACACCATTCAAAAAATTCATATAAGTCATGCAACGGCTGCTGCTTCTTTAGAAGAAACAATATTTTCCCATAAAAAATTCACCATTGATTATTTTTTGATTACCTCCGATGCACCATCCGATGTACAGAAAAATTTACAAAAACAAGTAGCTACTATAGCACAAAGTGTGCCTATTATCCAAAGTTTTAACATTACTGCTGATACGATAGAGGATATACTTGCTTTGCCTATACAGGGTATTGCGCTGGATGGAGAAAAGGAGATGCGTGCAGGTTATAAATCTTATGAAAAAATGGCATTAATTTTGGAAAAAGTGATGGATTATAACCAAAAATATTGATCAATATTTTTTATGATTGTTGAATCCATTGATTGACTTTTTTGAGCTGTTGGTCATTTTTTATTTCAAAAAATGGCACATTGGGATATTTAAGTTGAAGCTTTGGAAGGATGTTTTGTATTCTTTGATCAAAATTCCAGATATAGCGTATGAGCATATAATTTAATTTTTCGTGACAGTTACTGCCACGGTCTTGGATACGTTGATTTTTAAAAAATAATCTTTTGCATACGCGCCAAAGGCAAATAATTTTAGGGTAATTAAAATAAAGGCCTACATCACATTTTTGATATCGAATTTCTAAAGAGTCTGGATTATTTCCATCAATGATCCATTTTTTTTTTGCTGCCAGTTTTTTTTGTATCGTTAAAAAATGATGATAATTGATGGGTTGCCAATTATTTTTAAAAAAGTATCGATCTAGATGATAGACTGGTAGATGCAGCTGTTGAGATAGCTGAAAAGCAAAAGTAGACTTTCCACTGCCAGGTCTTCCAAAAATTAGTATGCGTTTGATGTGCATCGCTTAAAATATTGATTAAAAAATTTAATTTAGCCTCTTCTATAATTTTGATATGCTCGCATGCCAAAATTTTTTCTTTTTTAAATGGTTTCGATGCAAGTATCTATCCAAAAAATAGCCGCGCTTTTAGAAGGACGTATAGAAAATACCCAGTCCCGTGATACGATGATATCGCATGTAAGTGCTATAGAAAATGCCTGTGTAGGAGACATTACATTTCTACATAACGCCATTTATCAACAATACCTCTACAGCACCCAAGCAAGTGCTATTCTTTTAGATAAAAATTTTTCTTTAGCCAGAAATATTCATCCTTATATTATCAGGGTTGAAAATGTTTACACAAGTGTAGGAAAGCTGCTAGACTATTTTCAAAAAAAAAAATACAAAAATAAGACAAAAAAAGAATCTCCTATACATATAGGGCAGCATGTTACTATAGGTAAAGACACTTATATTGGTGCGTTTACTTACATTGGAGATCATGTTACAATTCATGATGGCGTAAAAATATATCCTCATACATATATTGGAGATCATGTCACCATTGGTTGTCATACGATTCTCTATAGTGGAGTTAAAGTATATCATGATACTATTATTGGCAAGCATTGTATATTACATGCAGGTGCTGTTTTAGGGAGTGATGGATTTGGCTTTGCCCCGCAAGCAGATGGTAGTTATGCCAAAATACCTCAAATAGGAAAAGTAGTACTTGAAGACCATGTAGAAATAGGCAGTAATACTATCATCGATAGGGCTACTTTATCAAAAGAAGCAACCATCATCCAGGAAGGTGTAAAGCTAGACAACTTGGTACAAATTGCGCATAATGTGATGATTAAAAAAAATACTGTTATTGCAGCACAGTCTGGTATTGCAGGTTCTTCTACTATTGGAGAAAATAGCGTACTAGGAGGGCAAGTAGGCATTGCAGGGCATGTTACGATTGGTCCTAAAACCAGTATAGGCGCTCAATCGGGTATTACAAAATCATTTCCTCAAGGACATCAAGTACTTTTAGGAAGTCCTGGATTTAAAAGAAAACATTTTTTAAAATCTTACGCAATATTTAAAAATTTACCTAAAGAACCAAAATAAAATACAGTATACTTTATTCTTTTTCTTAGCATAAAACTTTACGCATTATGATGAGCACAAAACAGCAGACAATAAAAAATGTCGTTGTACTATCAGGGGTAGGTTTACATACAGGTATCCATGTCAATTTAAAATTTATGCCTGCCCCTATCAACCATGGCATTCAATTTCAACGGATAGATATTCCTCAAAGTAAGCCTATAGCTGCTATTGCAGACTATGTAATAGATGTAAAAAGAAGCACAAGTTTGGCAAAAGAGGATGTGTATATCCACACAGTAGAACATATTTTAGCTGCTGTTGCTGGTTTAGAGATTGATAATCTCTTGATACAAATGGACGCACCAGAAGTACCCATTATGGATGGTAGTGCTTTGCCATTTGTCAAGGCATTGCAAAAGGCAATGATTGTGAACCAAGAGGCTGATAGAATATTTTTAGAAGTGACAGAGGAAATTTTTTATAGAGACAAAGAAAACAATATAGAAATTTCGGCTTTGCCTCTAGAAAGTTATCGATTGGCAGTGATGGTAGATTATAATTCATCCGTTTTAGGAAGCCAACATATTTCTTTGAATAATTTGCAGCATTTTGAAAAAGAAATAGCCCCTTGCCGTACGTTTTGTTTTTTACACGAACTTGAAAAATTATATGATCAAAATTTAATCAAAGGTGGTGATGTCAATAATGCCATTGTGATTGTAGACCAACCTGTTGATGATAAAAAAATAGAAAAGCTCAGCAAAATTTTTAAAAAACGTCCTGTACACATTCAATACGGAAAAATTTTGAATGATCAACCATTGTATCATAAAAACGAACCGGCTAGACATAAACTATTAGATCTTATTGGAGACCTTGTGTTGGTAGGAGTTCCTCTAAAAGCACAAATATTAGCTGCAAGACCTGGTCATGCAGCCAATGTAGCTTTAGCCAAAAAATTGAGAAAATATATGTTAGAAAAGCAACAAAATGTACCGAAATATGATTTAGAAAAACCTTCTCTATTGGATATCAAAAAAATTACGCATATGTTACCTCATCGATATCCTTTTCAATTGGTCGATAAAATTATTGCACTTGATAAAAAAAATATTACAGGCGTTAAAAATGTTACTATTAATGAACCTTTTTTTCAAGGTCATTTTCCTCAAAACCCTGTGATGCCAGGGGTATTGCAAGTAGAAGCCTTGGCACAAACTGGTGGTATATTGGTATTGACTACGGTAGATGACCCTCAAAACTATTGGACTTATTTTGTTGCTATTGACAACTGCAGATTTAAAAAAATGGTGATACCGGGTGATACACTGCTATTACAGTGTGAATTGATGGCGTCTATCAAAAGAGGGTTTGCTAAAATGACTGGTCGGGCATTTGTAGGTAAAGAGCTTGTATGTGAAGTGATGATGTCTGCAAAAATTGTCAAAAAAACAGTATGATATCAGCATTGGCATGTGTAGACCAAGAAGCGCGTATTGCAGATCAGGTGACGATTGGTCCTTTTACAACAATTCATAAAAATGTGGTGATTGGTGAAAATACTTCCATAGGATCTAATGTTGTGATTATGGAAGGTGCACGCATTGGAAAAAATTGTCAAATTTTTTCAGGTGCTGTGATTGCTGCTATACCGCAAGATTTAAAATTTGCTGGCGAAGACACTACAGTAGTTATAGGAGATCATACCATTATCAGAGAATATGTAACGATTAGCAGAGGAACAAAGGATAAATATGTTACACAAATAGGTAGTGGTTGTTTATTAATGGCTTATGTACACATTGCGCATGACTGCATCATTGGCAATGATTGTATTTTTTCTAACGCTGTACAAATGGGAGGACATGTGATGGTAGATGATTGTGTAACAATTGGGGGTACAGCGGCTATACATCAGTTTGTACGTATTGGAAAGTATGCGATGATAGGCGGTGGATCACTTGTAAGAAAAGATATTCCACCGTATATTAAATCTGCAAGAGAGCCAATGCGTTATTGTGGAGTCAATTCTATAGGCTTGCGTAGAAAGGGTATAAAAAATGAAAAAATTAATATGATTCAAAAAATTTATCGTTATATATTCCAAAAAAATATGTCTTATACAGCAGCCATTCATTATGTATCGCTTCATACACCTGTATCAGAAGAACGAGACGAAATCATCAATTTTATCAAAAATTCTGAGAGAGGTATTTTAAAAAACAATGGACTCTTATAGTTTTATAAATTTTTATTGATTTAATCAGGTTTATGTTGGAAACATTTTGGATTCTTCTCACGGGTATTCTTGTATCAACGAATTGCTGCCTTATAGGTGTTTATCTTCTCTTGAGGAGAATGGCGATGATGGGTGATGCTATTTCTCATGCTATTTTGCCAGGTATTGTGATTGCTTTTTTAATCACAGGCTCTAGAGATCCAATTACAATTATCTTAGGTGCAGGGGTACTAGGCATTGTGACACCTATGATTATTCATTTTTTTCATCGACAGATCAAGCTTCATTTGGATGCTTCTATTGGGATTAATTTTACTTGGTTATTTGCCTTGGGTATTGTACTCATATCTTGTTTCACAAAAAAAATTGATTTAGATCAAGATTGTGTTTTATATGGAGAAATTGCTTATATCCCTTTAGATTTATGGATCTTAGGAACTATTAATATGGGGCCTAAAGCTATTTATGTACTATTATTTACATTGTTGTTGAATGTATTTTTTGTTGTACGTTATTATCGTACGTTGTACATTACTTCTTTTGACCCATCTTTTGGAAAAGCTATTGGCATTCACACAACGCTTTGGAGCAATGTATTGATGTGTTTGCTGTCATTGACTACAGTGACAGCTTTTGAATCTGTAGGGGCAATTCTTGTAGTAGCACTTTTGGTAGTACCAGCTGCCACTGCTTATTTGCTCACTAACCGTTTACATTGTATGATGATTATTGCTATTTTTTTTGGCATTGTTTCTACTTTTGGCGGTTATTATTTAGCTTTTTATACCAATGGATCTATTTCGGGAGCTATGGCCACTGTGTCAGGAATACTTTTTTTTGGCGTATTCTTGACGAATGTCTTGAAAAAAAAATTATTTTTACGGCACAAATTTTTATCAAAAAACATTAAGAAAAATTTATAATCATGAAAATACAAGGAAGAATTATCAAAATAGGTGAGACACAACAAGTATCAGACACTTTTAAAAAAAGAGACTTTGTAGTAGAGTATACAGAAAATCCACAGTATCCAGAGTATATTTCTTTCCAACTTATACAAGAACGTTGTATGCTTATAGATAGCTTTAAAGAGGAAGATACTGTAGAAGTGAGTTTTAATCTTAAAGGAAGAAAATGGATTGCACCGGATGGAGAGACTAAGTTTTTTAATTCTTTACAAGCTTGGCGTGTGGAAAAAAATAATGATTATCATAACAACATAAATCATCAAGCAGAAAAAAGTATGACTACAGAAGAAGATGATTTGCCTTTTTAATTAGTTTTAAAATGTTAAAAAAAATATTCAATCTATATATAATTTTTTTTTTTATTAGTTGTAGTAAAAAAGTAAATAAGCCTAAAAAAGTATATGATTTAAAAATTCAAAAAAAAATAGATAGAGCGCTTATCAATATAAAAAGTATAAAAAATGTAGAGACTTATAAAAAAAACACTAAAATTTTTTTTGAAAATAATAAAAGCAAAAGCAGTATAAATGATGTAAAAAAAATAATTGATACTACATGTAAAATACCCCAATCTATTGCATTTCAAGAATCTATTGATTTGACAATTCAGTCCATAAAAATTTTTTTTGATCTAAAAACAATATATCTAAAAGATGATTTTATACAAACGAAATTTTCTGATATTAATGACTCTTCTGATGGTATAGATTTAAAAATTATCACTTTGTTACAATATTTTGAACACGTAAGCCTAATGAAACAACATATCAATATTTATAATTTAGTTGAAGATTTTTTGTTACAAAAAGCAACCAATAGACAGCATGAAATACATCAGTTATTAGAAAAAATACAAGACCTCTATTCATATACTGACTATTCATTAAACAAACAAGAACTTGAAAAAAAAGAAGAAATAACAAAAAAAAAACTTTTTTTATTCTGTGTTTTGCTGATAGAAATATTGAAAAATACGGAATTATAGAAATTGAATGTTTAGGTTATATATTGTTTTAGTATTACTGACTATCACACCTTATTTATCAGCAAAAGAAAAAAAAATAAAAATTACTTATCAAGCTGAAAAATTACAGAATGGCGTAAAAAATAATGAAAAATGCAAGCAACTTTTAGGAAATGTAATTTTTCAGCATGAAGATGCTTCTATATATGCTGATAACGCTTATTTTTTTAACAAAAAAAATTTAATTCAAGCAGAAGGTAACGTAAAAATTATCACCAATGATAACTCAACAACAATCACAGCTGATTATCTCATTTATGATATACAAAATAAAAAAGCCAAACTACGAGAAAACGTAGTATATATATCAGAAGATGCTGCTTTATACACTGATCATTTAGATTATGATCATGCCAAACAAATAGCTTATTTTTTTGATGGAGGAAAATTGATGCAAAAAGATAATTGTCTACAAAGCCAAAAAGGATATTATCATGAAAAACAAAAACTAGCAAAATTTTATCACGATGTACACTTTGTCAACGAAGAATATACACTCAATTGTTCAAAATTATTTTACAATATACAAACCCACATAGCCTATTTTAAAGGAAAAACAAAGATTCAAAATCATGCAGATCATTCCACTATACATGTGGATAAAGGTGGTGTATATAATACCAAAAGTGAAAAAAGTGATTTTAAAAGAAGTAAAATAGAAACAGAAAAATATATTTTGATTGCTAACAATTTAAAAAAAAATCCTCACACAAAATTATATACAGCTGCAGGTAATGTAGTGATGAAAGATAAAGCAAATGGCATTACAATTTTTAGTGATCGTGCAAAATACTGGGAAAAAAAAGAAGAGGCTTTGATTTCAGGTAATATTTTAGTGCAAAAAAAACTACCCTCTGATACGATTTATTTTACAGCTGAACGTATTGTTTGTAAAAATAAAAAAATAAAAAAGAAGCAAAATACAATTGTAATTGCTCAAAAAAATGTAAAGTTTTATAAAAAAGATTTACAAGGAATTGCTGAAAAAATGGAGTATATATCCAAAGACAATATTATCACCTTTAGCCAATCGCCCATTCTATGGAATAACCATAGCCAACTGACAGCAGAAAAAATTATTTATACGTTAAAAGAAGAAAGCATTGATAAAATTTTTCTAGAAAAAGAAGCCTTTATCATTGATCATGCAAAAGAAGAAAATTATAATCAAATGAAAGGTAGAAAAATTGAAGCAACGCTTGAAAATAATATGATCAATCAACTTATCATTGATGGTAATGGGGAAACCATTTATTTTGCTATTGATGATCAAAAGGATACAATTATAGGAATGAACTACATTACTTGTAGTCATATGACCATCGATATACAAGCAGAAAAAATAGAAAATATTGTATTTCATATCAAACCAGAAGCTATTTTTCAACCTGTACATCTTATCAAAGATGAAAACAAAAAATTACCGAATTTTCAGTGGTATTTTGATAAAAAACCAACACAAGCACAAGTTTGTGGAGATCATTTTAAAAAACCTTATCAATCATTTAAATTTTCTTAAAAAAAGAAAAAATATTAAATTGTAGAAATTATTTTTTTTAAAACTAAAGTTTAATTTAACTGTTTTTAAAAATACAACTCCAACTTAGACCATCCCTATGAAAAAATGTAAAAAAGTATTTCTAACACAAAAACTTATCTGTTTATTACTCATTTTTTTCTCTAAAAATATCTATGCTAGCAATTATGAAAAAATGAATAAAAAAGAAACAAAAGAGTGGAAAAAAAGAAAAAAAGCAATGACTTTAGACCAATTCAGAGAAATTATAGAAGAAAATCATCATCTAAAAACAAAGCTTTTGGATTTAAAATCTGATCAAAGTCAATCTGAAGAAGATAATGAAATTACTATTAATCAAGATTCACAGACTAAAAAAGAATATGAAACATTAAAAAAATTTAGTCAAGAATTTGATACATTGAAAAATAAAGGTATGATTTTTTTTGTAGAAAATCAGTCAGCAACAAAAGAAAAAAATAATGAACAAGAGAATGAGGAAACAAAAGAAATAACACAGGCACACCGGTTTAAAAACATTGAAAATATCGAAAAAATTTTAATTCAAAATTTACAACATAACCATTCTAAAAAATATAGTTTATTGACAGAATCAGACCAAAATAAAAAAAAAACTGGTCAATTATCAAGATCACCTTCTTCTTTGATGGCTATTTTACAAGAAGTTCAAGAAAGAAAAGAAGTTAAAGCAATACATCAAGGTGTAGTATTTACTGTACAGATAGGGGCTTATAAGCAAAAAGACCTAACAAAAATTCTTCAAGAAGATGCCAACTATGCCAATAATAAAGCAAATTTTCAGCACACTAAAGAAGATAATTTTAATAAATACACCATTTTTTATTTCAAAAAATATGCCAATGCCAATAAATTCAAAAAAGAAATCCGTAGTATGGGTGTTAAAGATGCATGGATTGTACCTTTAAAAAATGGCAAACGTGTACCACTAAAAGAAGTACTCAGTACCGTGATTCAGAACAAATAAATGATTTGTCACTCATTATTAGTCTGTATTTTTTTATTCTTTTTTGTTTAGGTTATATTTTTTACGAAAAATATAACCTACAGAAAAGATTACAAAAAAAAATCAAAGAACAAACTATATATCTCGAAAAAAAAGATATAATTATTGAAAATTATCAAAAAAAAATAATTTTTTTATCAGAAAAAAATGCTAAAATAGAGACTGAAAAATTGTTTTTAGAAAAGAAAATTGTTCACCAAGAAAAAAAAAAAGAACAAGACTTCCAATATCTTCATATACAATTTCAAAATATTGCACATGATATTTTAGAAGAAAAAAGTAAAAAATTTACAGAACAAAATCAGCACAATATCAATGATTTACTGAAGCCACTGTCAGAAAAAATAGTGAATTTCGAGAAAAAAATTTATCAAACACACCAAGAAAATTTAGAAAAAAATGCTGTCTTACGTACAGAAATCAAGCAACTTAATGATCTTAATCAAAAAATTACCCAAGAGGCTAATAGCCTGACACAAGCGATCAAAGGAGATCAAAAACTACAAGGAAACTGGGGAGAATTTATTTTGGAAAGTATTTTAGAAAAATCTGGACTGGTGAAAGACAGAGAATATACTATACAAGAAAGTTTTTTTAATGCAGAAGGAAAAAAATTAAGGCCTGATATCATTATCAAACTTCCTGAAAACAAAAATATTATTATTGATGCCAAGGTATCTTTGGTACACTATGAAAGATATTTTAACTCTGAAGAACACTATGCTAAAGAAAAATTGCTAGTGCAACACCTGCAATCTATTAAAAATCATATCAAAAATCTTAGCCAAAAAAATTATGCTACGGAATATGATATACAAAATTTAGATTTTGTATTGCTTTTTATTCCTTTGGAGCCTGCTTTTAGCTTGGCTATTCAAAAAAAACCCTCTCTTTTCAACGATGCTTATGAAAAAAATATTGTATTGGTTTCTCCTACCACTTTAATTGCCACTTTAAAAACTATTGCTAGTATTTGGAAAAGTGAATATCAAAATCAAAATGCGATACTAATTGCCAAATTAGGAGGTTCTCTTCATGATAAATTTGTAAGTTTTATACAAGATTTGCAGCATATAGGCAAACAATTGATAATGACCCAAAAGCATTACGACGAAGCCGCAAAAAAATTATACACAGGTAAAGACAACTTGATTCGAAAAGTAGAAAGGCTAGAAGAATTAGGAATAAAAGCTACGAAAAAACTACCCAAAAGTTTATAAAAATGTTAAAATCAAAGTAATGTACATATAGATTTTTTTATTTGAGTATTCAAAAATTTTATTATCTAAATCATGAAAAAAATAATATTCGGTTCATCTTTGGTCTTGGTTATCTTTTGTTTATTTTTCCTTTTGTCAAGGAAAAAAGAAAAAAAATTGCCTATTAAAAAATTGCCTATTATTGGTAAGCCATCTATTGATCATACCCAACACCACAGAATTGGTGATTATTGTTTTACGGATCAGTTAGGAGCAGTCATTGTCCCTGCTACTTTTGATCATAAAATTTATCTAGCCAATTTTTTTTTTACTAGTTGTCCGGGTATATGTTTGAAAATGCAGCAAAATATGTACAAAATATACCAATTGGTGAAATGTTATCCCAATGTTAAAATATTATCGCATTCTGTAGATCCTGTAAGAGATACAGTAGCTGTATTGTATGAATATGCTAAAAAAAAATTTAACATAAAAGAAAATAATACTTGGCATTTTGTTACTGGTGATCAAGAAAAAATATACACCCTTGCACAAACAAGTTATTTTATCACTGTAAAATCTGATAAATTATCACCTGGAGGGATTGCGCATGGAGGAGGATTTATATTAGTAGACAAACAAAAAAGAATTCGTGGTTTATATGATGGGTTAAATACACAAAATATTCCTCAAATCATCAAAGATATCCATTTACTCTTAAACGAAGAAGCAACGGATGATTATTCAAGTTGATAATATTCAACAACAATTTTTGTCAAATTATTGGGTTATCAAAAATTTTTCTTATGAATTCAAAGAAGGTGTTACTTATGGTGTAGTAGGTAAAAATGGATGTGGTAAAAGTACTTTGATGAAAATAATTGCAGGTTATTATATTCCTACTTTTGGACAAGTAAGATATCAGCATGCTAAAAAAAATATTCCAGAAGAAAATTTTTTTCATCACTATATTTTATCAGCACCTGACTTAGTTTTGATAGAAGAATTCTCTTTACAGGCTTTATTAGCATTTCATTTTACGTTCAAAAAACCTATAAACGATTGGTCAATACAAAAAATGGTTACTTGGTTAGAGATGAATCATTATCAACACCAACCAATTCATTATTTATCTTCTGGGTTAAAACAAAAAATAAAACTTGGACTATGCTTTTTAACAGATGTACCTATTATACTGTTAGATGAACCTATGGCATATTTAGATACTAAAAATATACAATGGTATCAAGAACATATACAAGTTATTATGAAAAAAAAATTGATCATTATTTTTTCAAATCATCCTAAAGAATATGCTTTATGTGATGATATTATTGCGTTAATTTAGTCCATGAGAGATGACAAAAACTTGGATATATCATCTACAAGAGATTCAGTGGATCGCTGGTGAACTATTGCGCAGCACAAAAAAAAAAATATGGTTATTGGAAGGGACTGTGGGTATGGGAAAAACAACTTTGATTAAAGCATTATGTAAAAAATTAGGAGTCAAAGAGGTTGTTTGTAGCCCTAGCTTTATGACTGTGAATGAATATTCCTCAAAAGAAAATACATATATCTATCATTTTGATTTTTATCATAGTGCTGTAAAAATGGATACAAAGGATTTTGCTTGTTATGAAGAATATTTTTACAGCAATGATTATTGTTTTGTTGAATGGCCTGGTACTTTCGTATCATATTTTAGTCAAGAGGCTGTACAAATAAAAATAAGTGCTTTACATGATCAAAAACGAATTTTAGAATTAAAAGGATATTAAAATTTATATAACTCTGTTTTTAATCCTTATTTTACTGGCTGGAATACTAAACATCATTTTAAATCTTCTACAAAAATAGGCTGTATCTTTAAAGCCCACTTCTTCTGCAATGCTTTGGATGCTTTTTTTTGTGCTTCGTAGCAAATGTACTGCTTTTTCCATTCGCTGATATTCGATATAGTCTTGAGGATTGATCCCTACTAGCATTTTGAAGTATTGACCGATATAATCTTCTGATACATTGACAATTTGTGCTATAATTTTATTGGATAATTTTTTGTCTAGATTGTTGTTGATATAATTAAACATGTCAATCAGCTTAGGATGTTGCAGATTTTCTTTTTTTTTCATGAGTTTATCAACAAACATTTGGTTATAAAACATAAAGCGCAGAAGTTCTATGACGAGTATTTCTGTATAATTGCTTACTATTTTTTCATAACCTTCTCTTTCGTATTTTTTTTCTTCTGTAATTTTTTGTAAAATATCTTTCATCTTGACAGCATTTTTCAGCTGGAAGGAGGGAATATTAAAAGAAGCAAATAAATTGATTGCATTGAAAATTTTTACATCAAAATTGATGTATATAATATTTGTGTGCTGATCATCATATACCAAATCATTGATCAACTGTACATACTGCCAACGATTGTCTAAAAAATGTTCATTACTCATGATGTTTTCATTTTTTTTCCCATAAGTAATTGATGTAAGCGTACCGCCAATGATGAGGTAAATATCTCCTTTTTTGAGTCTGAACGCTTTGTTTTGTTTTTTACAAAAAAAATGAGCGCTTCCTGTTTTTACAAAAATGAGTACGTTTTCAGTTTCATAAAAATTTTCAATAGTAAAATCTTGTACAATTTTCATGGCTTTGGTTTTTCCAAAGCGTACATCTATAGAGTCAATGATATGATCGATCGTATGCATTGTATGTATATGATTATATATTTTATCTCTCGAGAGGAGAGGTGTGTTGTGCTTCTTTGTAAAATAACATTTTGTATGGAACATGAACATGGCCTTTTTGAATATGTGTCAGTATTTTTTGGTGTTTTTGCCAAATACTTTGTTTACAATCATCGATGTATAGCTTACCAACTAAATGATCATATTCGTGTTGTATTACACGTGCAGGCATATCTTTAAAAATACTTTCATGTTTTATGCCATCTATATCTTGGTATTGTACAGTAATTTTTTTGAATCTTTTTACCTGTGCTTGTATGCCTGGTATACTCAAACATCCTTCAAAGTCTGATATTTTGGAGGTATGATTAGGCTTTAATATAGGATTGATAAAAACTTTAGGAAAAATTTTTTTTTCTCCAAATATTCTGCTATCAATGATAAATAATTGTATACTTTTGCCAATTTGAGGAGCTGCTAGTCCTATACCGTTAGCTTGTATCATTGTTGAAAACATATTTTGGATCACTTGAACAATATTTTTATCCATTTGATTAATTTTTTTTGCTTTTAATCTCAGCATAGGATGTCCATAAGCTACGATAGGGTAAATCATATGCATTGCATTATTTTATTGGTTTATATGATAGGGTTATAAGATAATTTTTAAAAAATTTGAAAACGAACATTAGTCTATGATCCATTGTATTGTATGGGGAGGATAATATTGTGTTTTTTTATTTTCATCATGCATGATGCCTAGTAAACCTTGTATGGTAATGTCTGTAATTTTTCCTAAAAATATTTTTTTTTTGTATTGAAATAGCATTTTTTTTTTGTATTGAAATAGATGTTTTAAATATATTTGAGTAAAATCAGTGTTAAGGCTAAGTTTTGAATAATAATTTTCAAAGGATAATAAAAGCGCATTTAATAAGTGATATAAAGAAAAAAAAGAGCCATTAATCTCGTTTAAGCTAATGCGGTGACTGTTTTTTTCTTTCGTGTTGACATTAAGCCCTATGCCAATCACTGATCTTTTGATGTATTGGTTTTGACATTGATTTTCTATCAAGATACCTCCCAATTTTTTTTTATGATAATAAATATCATTAGGCCATTTTATTTTAAAACCTTCTTTTTTGAGGGTATGCGTCCATTTTTGTAATACATCTTGGATAGCTAAACTGACCATCATGTTTAGATAAAAATGCTGTTGTGCCGCTAAAAAATAAGGATGCAATAAAAAAGAAAAAGTTAAGTTTTGAAATGGTTGGCTTATCCATGATTTTTGTTTATTTTCACCCCTTCCATTGGTTTGATTATCTGTAATGGCAATCAACCCTTCGGGGCATTGGTGTTTTTTAATAAACTTATAGATCTCTTCTTGTGTAGAAAAACAAGATTGTTTATAAAAAATCCTTTTTCCTAGAAATTTTGTATTATCGTGTCTTTGATATAGCATCTAAATTTCTTTATTCACGCCTTATTTTTTCATCTCCACCAATGTATAAAGACAAAAAAAGTAAAAAAAATCATAAGCAACAGATATTCTTTTTAGCCATACTCATCCTGACAGTATTCAGCTTTTTTTATAAAAAAAAATTTATTAGCACCCAACAAATTGCTGAAAAAAATTTTGAACAAATGATGATTGACGGAGATGTAGCAAAAGTAACCTTGATTACTAATAAAAAAATTGTCAAAATTCAACTTACAGAAGAAGCCTTAACTAAAGAACATTACCAAAAAGAATTACAAGGCAAAGGGTTAAAAAAAAAATATCATTACGCCTTCAAAATTCCCACTGTTGATATTTTTAACAAAAATTTTAAAAATTTAGAACAAAAATTGACTTCTGAAAAAAAAATTGGTTACTCCACAGAAGAAGAAATCGATTACTCCGATTTTTTTGCTAATTGGGGATTTTTTATGCTTGTGATCCTAGGGTTTTGGCTCTTAACCAAAAGAATGTCTTCAGGAGGATCTGGTGGTAGTGGTATTTTCAACATAGGAAAATCAAAAGCAGTACTTTTTGATGAACAAAATAAAGTAGACATCACCTTTAAAGATGTAGCTGGAATGCAGGAGGCTAAAGAAGAAGTGAAAGAAATTGTTGATTTTTTAAAATATCCAGAAAAATATGCTGCTATAGGGGGATACGTCCCTAAGGGTATTCTTTTAGTAGGAGCCCCTGGCACTGGAAAAACATTGCTTGCAAAAGCTGTAGCAGGAGAGTCAAGTGTGCCCTTTTTTTATCTTTCAGGTTCTGATTTTGTAGAAATGTTTGTAGGGGTAGGCTCTGCAAGGGTAAGAGATTTATTCAAACGTGCTAAAGAGAAAGCTCCTTGTATCATATTTATAGACGAAATAGACTCTATTGGTAAATCGAGAGGCAATGGACTTTTTGAAGGAGGAGGTAATGAAGAAAGAGATAATACTCTCAATTCCCTTTTAGTAGAAATGGATGGTTTTTCATCCACCACAGGCATCATTATACTAGCTGCTACCAATCGGCCGGAAACACTAGACAGCGCCTTATTAAGGCCAGGAAGGTTTGATAGGCAAGTAGCAATTGATAAACCAAGCATTCAAGAGAGAAAAGAAATTTTTAAAATCTACATCAAAAAAAGATCTAAAGTAGATATCAATGTAGATGAAGAAACATTAGCACACCAAACACCAGGATTTACAGGTGCAGAAATTGCTAATGTTTGTAACGAAGCTGCTTTGATTGCTGCACGTAAAGATAAAAACAACATTGAAATGGAAGATTTTCAAGATGCAGTAGACCGTGTTATTGGTGGTTTAGAGAAAAAAAGTAAAATTTTATCAAAAAAAGAAAAAAAAATTGTGGCCTATCACGAAGCAGGACATGCCATTGCTGGTTGGTTTTTGCCTTATGCTAATCCTATAGTCAAGGTAAGTATTATTCCTAGAGGTATTGCTGCCTTGGGTTATGCACAGTATTTACCTAAAGAACAATATTTGTATCAAAAAGAACAGTTATTTGATGAAATGGGCATGGCTTTGGGCGGAAGAGCTGCGGAAGAAATTTTTTTAGGAAAAATTTCTACAGGAGCTATGAGTGATTTAGAAAAAGTAACACAAATTGCCTACAACATGATTGCTATTTATGGCATGAGTGACACTATAGGAAAAGTTTCTTTTTATGATAGGAATAAATCTCACCATTGGACAAAACCCTATTCTGAAGCCACTGCTAAGATGATTGACGAGGAAGTAAAAAAAACAGTAGATCATATTTATCAGAAGGTGAAAGAAATATTATCAAAACAACAAGAATCTTTTGAAAAATTGGCTAAAGCCTTGTTAGAAAAAGAAGTACTATTTCGTACTGATGTAGAAGAGTTGATAGGCAAAAGACCTTTTGAGGAAGAGGAGTAAATGATTTTTTTAACCTTCATAGAAAAGGTTATGATTTTTTATTTTAATGTTGAGTGTTATTTTTCAAATCAGTTTAAAAAAAGAAAAAAATAAACAAAAGATGAAATTAATCATGTCTTTTTTTAAAAAAATACTTATAATATTCATCATCCCTTTTTTTTCTTTTGGCAAAACAGCTCAGGAAAAAAATGATGTAGATTTTATCATGCATCATATTGGAGATGCACATGAATGGCATTTGGCTACTGTGGGCAATACAGCTATCACCATTCCCCTGCCTATCATTATTTATTCCAAAGACAGAGGGATAGAATATTTTTTATCTAGCCAATTCATTAATCACAATTATGAAAAAGTAGCTTATCAAGGATACATAATCAATGAACATGAAAAAATAATTCCTTTGGACGAAAAACGTACCATTTATGATTTTTCTATCACCAAAAATATCGTTGCTATGCTTGTAAGCATGCTGGTTCTTTGCATCATCACTTTAATAGCAGCAAAATATTATCAAGGAAAAAAAAATATATCATCAGCACCCAAAGGAATTACGTTATTTCTAGAAATGATGGTTTGTTATGTAAGAGATGAAATCGCTATCCCTAATATTGGAAAAAAAAAGTACAAAAAATTTATGCCTTATTTGTTGACAGTTTTTTTTTTTATTTGGATCAATAATTTGTTAGGGTTACTGCCAGGTGCTGCCAATGTCACGGGTAATATTTCTATCACCCTTACACTAGCACTTTTTACTTTTTCCATCACGACTATCAATGGTAATCAACATTACTGGAGCCATATTATTTTTCCTCCAGGAACTCCTATATGGCTCTTGCCCATTATGATTCCTATAGAAATTATTGGCCTTTTTGTAAAGCCATTTTCTCTCATGATACGCTTATTTGCTAATATTACTGCAGGTCATATTATTTTACTTACAATTATTGCTCTTATTTTCATTTTTGAAAATGTTTTCATAAGTGCTATTACAGTTCCTTTTGGTACTTTTATGTTTTTATTAAAATTAATCGTTGCTTTTTTGCAAGCGTACGTTTTCACCCTTCTGTCAGCTATTTATTTTGGTACTGCTACTAAATAGTAGCTATCATTTAAAATAAAAAGGATAGATTATATAATCCAATTAATTTTTTCATTTTTAATATTCTTTCATGATTATTTTATTAAACGCAGGGCTATCTTTATTAGGCGCTGGTATAGGTGCAGGAATTGTTGCTTTAGGAGCCGGTATAGGCATAGGATATATAGGAAGTGCTGCATTAAAATCTATAGCAAGACAACCTAGCGAAGCCAGTAAAATTCAAACGGCTATGATTATTGCTGCAGCGCTTATTGAAGGGGTTGCTCTTTTTGGCGTATTGATTTGTCTTTTGATTGCTACAAAATAGGATACATTTTGTGTCTTTATACAGATTATGAATTTAATAACACCTGAATTTGGGCTTATATTTTGGCAAACTGTCATACTTTTAGTTGTGCTATGTATACTTAAAAAATATGCTTGGCATCCTATTTTAAATGCTCTTGAAGAAAGGCAAAAAAATATTCAAAATAATCTGGATGCTGCTAATAAAGCAAAATCTGATGTAGCAGCTATAGAAACAATTTGTAAAAATATGCGTTTAAAAGCTGAAAAAGAAAGTAACCTTATTATTAAAAATACACTTGAACGCAAGAAAGAAATACTCAAAAAAGCAAATGAAGAAGCTATAGCAATCAAAAAAAATATGTTATTACAGGCTCAAGAGGCTATAACACAAGAAAAGAAAAAATCCTTTAATCAAAATAAACAAGCAATCATATTGCTTTCGATACAAATCGCAGAAAAAATTCTTATAAAAAAATTAGGTCATGATCACGAAAGCTTGCTACATGTCAAGAAGATTTTAGAAAGCCATAAAAATTAAATTTTATAAAAAATATGCAAGCTATACGGATAGCAAAAAAATACACACAGGCATTGTGGCAGTTTGCAGAAGAAAAAAAAGCAATAGACTTAGTTTATACAGAAGTGTTTAGATTATATGATATGCTTCAAAAGAATGCTTCATTGCAATTGTTTTGTAGTAGTCCTTTGATTGATAATCAACGAAAAAAAAAAATACTCGTTATTTTTTTACAAAATAAGAGTACTATCCTTTCTTCATTGTTTGATTTAATAGCAAAAAAAAATAGGTTTTCTGCATTGTTAATTATTCTAGAAAGATTTATAGCAAAATACAAAGCATATCAAGGGATTAAATATGCCTATATCACCACAAAATTTCCGCTTAATAAAATTTTGCAGCAAAAAATACAGAATTTTATTCAGCAAAAAATTAACTGTAAAAAAATAGTACTCATAGAAAATATTAACCAAGCCATTCAAGGAGGATTGGTCATAAAAATAGATGATCTACAAATGGATTGTAGTATTAATACATATTTGAAGCAATTACAAAAAGTTTTATCCTCATCATGAATCATTCAATGATACCTTTAAAACCTGAAGAAATATCTTCTATACTCAAAGAACAGCTTGCTAAAATAGATCTTTCGAAAGATTTTGAAGAAGTAGGTACTGTTTTGCAAGTAGGAGATGGTGTAGCAAGAATTTACGGATTATCAAAGGTACAGTCTGCAGAACTTATTCTATTCAATGACGATGTACAAGGCATTGCATTAAATTTGGAAGAAGATAATGTAGGAGCTGTTATTTTAGGAGATGTTAGTAAAGTAAAAGCAGGAGATACTGTAAAAAGAACCAAAAAAATTGCTTCTATACAAGTAGGAGAAGGAATGCTTGGAAGAGTAATCAATACGTTGGGAGAGCCTGTAGATGGTAAAGGAGCCATTGTAGGCAAACGTTTTGAACTTCCACTCGAAAGAAAGGCACCTGGTGTACTTTACAGAGAACCTGTGAAAACTCCATTACAAACAGGTATCAAATCCATAGATGCAATGACACCTATTGGTAAAGGACAAAGACAATTGATTATCGGTGATAGACAAACAGGAAAAACAACTATTGCTATTGATACAATTATTAATCAACGAACTTTTTTTGAACAAGGAAATCCTGTTTATTGTATTTATGTAGCCATTGGGCAGAAAGCTTCTACAGTAGCCAATATCGTTTCTATTTTAGAAAAATACAAAGCATTAGCCTATACTACTATTATTACAGCATCTGCTGCTAATGCAGCACCATTACAATTTTTTGCTCCTTTTACTGGCGCTACTATTGGAGAATTTTTTCGAGACACAGGAAAACATGCATTGGTCATCTATGATGATTTATCTAAACAAGCAGTTGCTTATCGAGAAGTATCTTTGTTATTGAAAAGGCCTCCTGGAAGAGAAGCCTATCCTGGAGATATATTTTTTTTACATTCTAGATTATTGGAAAGAGCAGCTAAAATTAATACATCTAATACTATAGCACAAGCTATGAATGATTTGCCTATTGCATTAAAAGATAAAGTCAAAGGAGGCGGTTCATTAACAGCCTTGCCAATTATCGAAACACAAGCAGGTGATGTATCCGCTTATATTCCTACGAATGTAATTTCTATTACAGATGGACAAATATTTTTAGAAAAAAATTTATTTAATGCAGGTATCCGTCCTGCTATTAATGTAGGTGTATCTGTATCTCGTGTAGGGGGAGCAGCACAAATCAAATCTATGAAAAAAGTAGCAGGAACATTAAAGTTAGACCAAGCACAATATAGAGAACTAGAAGCCTTTGCTAAGTTTGGGGCTGATTTAGATCGTGCTACACAACGCACAATTGACAGAGGTAGAAAAAATCAAGAGATTTTGAAACAAAATCAATACGTTCCTATGCCAGTAGAAGAACAAATAGCCATTATTTATATTTCTACAAAAGGATATTTAGATCAGTGTCCTATAGAAAAAGTAAGTGCCTTTGAATTATATTACCTTGAGGTAATACGTACACAGCATGCTTCTACGCTAAAGAAAATTTCACAAGGCTTATGGAATGAAGAGATCAGTAAGATACTAGATCAAGAAGCTAAAAATTCTATACAACATTATATTGAAAATAAAAAATAAACCTACCCAATGGCTAGCATTAGAGAAGTCAAACAAAGAATATATGCTGTAGAAGCAACAAGAAAAATGACTAATGCCATGAAGATGGTAGCTGCAGCAAAATTTAACCAAGCCCAAAATAAAATATTGCATTATAGACCCTACGCAAAAACAATACAAAAACTATGCGTCCGTCTTTTGCAAAATGAAAGTCCTCTTTTTTTTTCAAAATATATGAATGAAAAAACTAGCCTCACAAAAAAATATTTATTTGTACTTGTTGCTTCAGATAGAGGTCTTTGTGGATCATTTAACACCCATATTTATAAAACATATCAACATTATATAAATAATAATAATAATAATACAATTGAAATACTGCCCATTGGAAAAAAAATAGCTTTTTTATTGAAAAAGCAACAACAACCGGTCATTGAAAGCTATGTAGATATGATTTCCACAATGGAAGAAAAAAAAGTTATTGCTTTTACTAATTTTTTAGTTAAAAATTTTAAAAAAAAATACGATAATATTTTTTTTATCTATAATAAATTTCAAAATGCAGCCAATCAAACACCTACTTTAGAACAATTTTTGCCTTTTCAAATGCCTAGCCAAAAACCTTCTCAAAAGATACTTTATCATCATTATATATACGAAACACAAAAAAAGGCAATGATTCAAAAGATTATTGGTGATACATTGCAGGCAAGGATTACTAAAATACTTTTAGAATCTAATGTCTCAGAACATGGTGCAAGAATGACAGCAATGAATAAAGCCACTGACAATGCTGAAGAAATGCTCAAAACGTTGCACTTATATTATAACAGAACAAGACAAGCAGTGATTACCAATGAAATTTCAGAAATTGTAGCAGGAGCCTCTTCTCTATAGTTTATACTTTTTAAATTTTTTTCATGACTTATCAAACAAAAATATTGTTCCTAAAACGATCCTTGAATGTATTTTTTTTCTTTTTTTTGTTATCTCAAACAACACAAGCCAAAGAACGCATTCGAACATACCAAGCAGATCCATCCAGTGATATTATGCAGATAAAAGCCATTAAATTGATTTTTATGCATGGGCGGAATAACAATAATATAGGATTGACATTTCAAACAGAACCTATACATCGATGGGGAATTGGATCTGGTATTTTATTCAACAAAAAAATGCATAAACTTTTTGATAAAAATTATTTAATGTCATTACAATTGCCTTTACAATTTTTTTTTTATACCGATAAAGCTAAAAAAAAATTTTTGTATTTAGGTATACAGTATGGATGGATTTTTCAAGCAATAGGAGGATTTGGCTATGAATGGGAAAATGGCCTAGGCTTAAGATTAGGCTTTGGTTATAGGTTATGGAAAATTTATACAGAAGATTTTTTAGAAAAATATGCAGATACAGCAAAAAATTATCCTATACCTAATTTCACCTTAGAATTGGGTTTGAGCTACAATGTTGTGAAACTCCTTTGGTGGATGAGGGATAGAAAAATAAAATAAATTTTTTGTCTAAAAAGCTTGTCATTATTCTTGGGCCTACGGCAGTAGGAAAAACAGCCCTTACATTATGGTTAGCAGAAAAATTGAAAACTGAAATTATTTCTGCTGACGCCCGTCAAATTTATAAACATCTGAATATTGGAACAGCCAAGCCTTCTGTTCAAATGCTTCAAAAAATTAAACATCATTGCATAGATTTTTTGCCTTTAACAGCATCTTACAGTGCTGGAATTTTTGCAAAAGATGTTTTAAAATTATTACAAAATAAATTATTTAAAAAGTATCCTTTTGTTTTGATGACAGGAGGTGCTGGCTTATATATTCAAGCAGTTTGTGAAGGATTTAATGATTTACCTAATAATTTTCAACTGAAAAAACAACTTAATGCAGTTTATCAAAAGGAAGGACTTTCTTTTTTAGTTAAGCAATTATTAAAAGATTGCCCAGATATAGAAGAAAAAATAGATCTTAAAAATCCACATCGGGTGATCAGAGCCTTAGAGATTTACCAGATAACACAAAAATCCCCTCATATTTTATATAAAAAGCAACCTGCTAGAAATTTTAAAATTCTTAAAATTGGTTTAGCGAAAGAAAAAAATATATTATATCAAAAAATTGAAGATAGGGTAGAAGCAATGATGCAAGAAGGACTTTTGACAGAAGCAAAAAAGTTTTATGCTTTTAAAAATTATCAAGCATTACAAACTGTGGGTTATCGAGAAATGTTTGATTATTTAGACTGTCAATCTAGTTTAGAAGAAGCTATTGTATTGATTAAACGTAATACCCAAAGATATGCTAAACGACAAATGACATGGTTTAAAAAAGATCCTTCGATTATGTGGTTTGATCCTAATGATCGACAAAAAATTTTGAAATCTATTCAACTGTTTTTAAATCTATGAAACACATACAATCTATGACTGGCTATGGACAATCACAATATAGCGATGAATTGATCCATATTCATATATCTATAAAAACAATTAATGCTAAATCTTTGGATATTCATTGTAAGATGCCTGTTGATTTCCAAGATCAAGAACAAGCATTGAAAAATTTAGTGGCAAAAAGTTTATTTCGTGGTAAGGTTTATATTAATATTGACTATACTATTATTGATCCTAAATCAACAGATGCTACAATTGATACTGTTTTATTCAAAAAATATTATCAAAATTTGAAACATTTATCTCAAGAAGTAAAAGAAGAAAATGTTTCTATTTTTGAAATGGCTTTAAAAATGCCTCAGGTGATACAGAAATCTTCTATTTTTTCTGATAACATTACCAAAAATTGGTCTATTATTTTGGATAATTTTTCAAAAGCTTTGATGGAATGTCTTACAGCACGTTTACAAGAGGGAAAAAAGTTAGCTCAAAGTATAAATGATAATAAACAGTTGATAAAATATTATTTAGAAAAAATAATTACTTTGGCCCCACAAAGGACTAAAAGAATAAAAAAAAGTATCCAAGAAAAGATTAAGCGCTGGCAGCTACAAGAGGTGATTGATGATAATCGTTTGGAGCAAGAAGTTTTTTTTTATATCGATAAAATGGATATAGAAGAAGAAATGATCCGATTGAAAAGTCATTTGACTTATTTTGAAGATATAATGCAAAAAGAACAGATTTTAGGGAAACCATTATCTTTTATTGCACAAGAAATTGGGAGAGAAATTAATACTATGGGAGCAAAGGCTAATGATGCTGATCTACAAAAATTAACAGTTTTGATGAAAGACAGCTTAGAAAAAATTAAAGAACAGCTTTTAAATATTGTTTAATTTTTGTTTAGCTGTACCTGGATTTTATAGATTATTTTTATTTAAGGACGATGGATATTGGTTTGTGAAGGCAAATTACTATTATATAGATTTTTTGAAGAATTTTGGCGTTTTTTTTTACAACATTGATACATTGTTACACCAAAATTTCCAAGTGTCCCAATACATCCAATAATAGATAATGCTAAAGCAGTATCATTAATACCAGAAAATCTTCCTAAACTATAGTCAAATTGTACTTTTAAATTTTTGATATCAATATTAGTGTTCTCTAAATCTTTTTTTACATTGTTTATCGAATTTTTTAATTCAAGATTTTCCATTGAATTTATATTTTCAGTCATATTTTCAATATTTTTTTTTAATTGATCTATAGATGTTTGTATTTCGGTGATATTTTTTTGTTCTGTATTGATTTGATCAATTATTTTTTTGTTTTCTTCATATTTTGTGTTTAGATCGTTTATTTTTTCATTTAGGTTGTTTTCTACCGTATTTATTTTATTACTATTGTTGCTTACAGAATTTTTTAGCGTATTTACTGATGTATTTGTTGAATTTAATTCATTATTAAACGCAGTAGTATCTACATGTGTATCTTTTATTTTTTTACAAGCTTTCAAAACAATGTATGGTGGCATGTTGTTATGAGGTTGATCTCCTCCTGATTTCCCTGTATATAATTGACCACCAGTTCGCCATTGATAACCAGACACTGACTGTAGGTCATTACCAACAGCTTCTAATTCTGTATTATAATTTTCGTATTCTCCCCATACTACTGTCCTATGTTTATGCTCAGGTATTTCTTTTACTGTCAATTGATGCTCTATTACTCCTCTTTTATCTCCTACTTTATATTCTGCAGCTTCATTTCTGCCATCTTCAGTAGTATTTATATATTTTCCAGCACCTAAGAGAAATCTTCCTTCACATTCTCCACACTCTTTCCAACCTTCAGGGCAATTTTCATTATCAAAATAACCAATCATTCCTACATCTGTAGCACTTACTCCTTTTATGAGCAAAAATTTTGAAATAAGCTGATCAAAATATTGTAAAGAGGTTTTGCCTAATGCATAGCTATGTTCAAAAATGTTTTTTATGTCTTGAAGCATGCTATAATTTTTTTGAAATGATAGTTTTTGTTTGATTTTATAATACCGTTCTACTGATTTTAAAAATACAGCCTTTTGTCCTTTTTTTTCAAAATGTTTTTTGACGGCTTTGCGTTGTTTTTCATTTTGGGTCATAGTATAAAGTACAACAGTTAAAGGCATGTGATGCCCCATAATTTTAAGCTGCTCTTTTAAAATTTTGGTTTTGCTATATTTCCAATTTTGAATTGTCCTTTTTTGTACAATTTCATTTTCTATTTTTTGATTGTACCATTTGAGGAATGCTTCTTGCGTATGAAATTTTTTTTTGTCGAGAAATGAATTTTTTTGTTCAAAATTAATACAGCTATTTTGTAGCTCTGTTGTTAGGATATAATTTTCAGAAAATTTAGTTGGCTGAGAAAAGATTGATATATGCTTTTGAAAACTATTTTTTTGTTCACACAAAAAATTTTCTCCATATGGAAAATGATTTCTTGCTTGTGAAAGTACATCCTGAAATTGATGTCTTTGATCTGTATACAATAGTTGATGCAAAATTAAAGTCTGGAGTAAAAATTGTTTTGTTTTTCCAATTTTTTCTTTTTTTCCAGCAATATGTATTGTATGCTGAGCATCATTTTGAATGATAGTTTCCTTATAAGTATGTTTATTTTTACAAGCAGCTGTTATAATAAAAATACCAATGATGCATTGCTTAGTAATATTTTTAAAATTATTTTTTCTATGAATTATTAGTTTCATTTTTTTAAATAAAAAATTGAAAAAACCATACTTCAGTATCAAAACCGAAGTATGGTTGCTGTCATTATATAAAAACAGTTTATTTGTTGTTGAAAATATCAAAAGCTAGTTTATTCAATTGCTTTGCCATGATATCAAAACCAAGGTGTCTGGCTATAGGCACAAAAAAAAGTAATGTTTCTTCTGCCTTTTTTTTCTGACTTCTCAAAGACATTGTTTTAATGGTTCTCATATTGTGCAAACGATCTGCAAGCTTGATACACAAAATATGACTATCTCCTATGGTTAACAGTTTTTGAATATTTTCTTGAGGTGATAATTTTACATGGTACAGTTCAGGTTCTTTATCACAAGACAAGTGTGTCACTCCTTCCACCAATCTTGCTACATTTCTGTTGAACAAAACTGCAATTTGTTCTAAGCTTAAAGGTGTGTCTTCAACTGTATCATGTAGCAAAGCCGCTATAATGGTATCCTCTTCTGTTTTGTAAGTAGCTACAATATTAGCAACTTCTAACGGATGCATGAAAAATGGCTCTCCTGAATTTCTTTTGGTATCTCCATGGTATTTTTTCATAAGGGTTATGGCTTCTTGTACTTTTTTTATATTGACATGGGGCATTTTTTTAATCTTTCCTAAAAATGTCTCCTCTTGCATTTGTAATCCTGGATAATTTTTTAATACGTTTTGATTCACTTTTATTGGATCTACAAAATCTAGTTCTTTGGGTCTTAATGCTGTAATATCGTATGGAAGTATATATAGCTGCGTGAGCAAATTGTCTTGTTTTACTTCTAAATATTCATATCCATAATGTGCCTGTACAATACGACTGTTGTTCATAAGTGGCAAATTATCTGTTTGAACAATTTCTATCAGTTGTTGTTGGTTTGGCTTGTATGCACTTTTTAGTTCAGGCAATTTTTGCTGATTAGTAAAGATGAATCCTACTGCTGCTGCTTTTTTCTGGTATTTTTTGTGAACGGTATCTAAAGGATAGTTGATTTGTGTGTCTTTTAAACCAATCAGCAGTAAAGATGCTTCATCAGAACTGTTTTTGATAAAAGTAATCACGTTGATAAAAAGTTCTATTATTTTTTTTACATCACAAACAATATTTTTTTGAGTGGTCATGATTTGCCAATGAATATGTTTTTCTAAATGATGCATTTTGAGTTTTTTTTCAATCTTTTTTATAAGATCATCGATAGCGATAGAAGATATATCCAGTTTTAAATATCGGATGGCTCTGTTGTCTAGTTGATCTAAGTGATAGGCTAGTGGTGTTATTTTTTGCTCTAATCTTTCTACATCTGCTATAATTTTGTTATCTATTTTTGTTTCTTTTAGCTGACTGAGAATATTTTTGTTCAATAGCGCTATTTCATACAATTTATTTGCACCAGATTCCTGAAATTTTTTTAAAAATTTATAGCTTCCTTGATAGCTTTCTAATAAATTTTTACTCATATGTTGATTTTTTAGCATAAGCGCTAAATTTTCTGATTCTACACCTTTTTTAGCTTGTTTGAAGCGAATCAAAGCAATGATGAAAATACTGAACAGTGGCAAGCCGTATAAAAATCGAAATTGGTCTTTTATTGGGATAGAAAATTGAGGGATATCGCCTGTGTATAAAAGAAAAATAGATTTGGCTAAGAACCATCCTACAATGAGCATGCCAATCCAAAGAGGCCATTCCAAGAGCAAAGCAACCAGTACAATGTTGAGTAAAAAGATGAACATCTGTACTTCATGAAATCCACTCATCATTAACAATATACTGCCAATGATAAAGAGTACGTAAAGGAGTGCTGTAGGCCAAGCAAAGGCAATAAATTTTTTTCGTTTGAATGTATTGGGCCAAGCAGGATAAGTGATAAAAACAGCTGATGTGATGATCACTATGTGATAAATGTGATCATACAAAGCATTGTATTGTAATTTTATATCTTCAGGAATGATAAAAAAAGAACCATATGTAGCACCTAGCATATAAATTCCAAACAAGCTATAAAATATTTCTCTGGAAGGTAAATTTTTTTTGAAATAAACATAAGGCTGAGGATTTTTGATGTTTTTGAGTAGAGATTGCCAAAAACGTTTTCTTTCAATTTTAGCAGCAATCAAAGGAGCATTTTCTTTGATACCTACCCAACCTCCTTTTTGTCTAAGTAAGTAATGGCTTCCCATAAAAAATATGAGGTTACTCAAAAATCCAGGAATGACACTATCAATGCCTGTATGGGACAAAAATACTTTCCAAATAAATACAGTGCTTATTCCAGCTCCCATACCAATTAAAACACTTTTTTTACTACTTCTAAAGCCAAGTATGGCTAATAAAAGTGATACAGTTACTACAGGTACATAAAAACTGGCTGATAATAATAAAAGTTCTAAAAGATCTCTTGTACGTAGTGCTAAAATTAAAGCCAAAATCCCAAGAAATACAGCAAAAATTCTCACATGTGTAATAGAAGGTTTATATTTTGATTTTAAAGGTTGTAAAATATCATTGATACCAATGATAGCAGAGGCATTGAGATGAGAATCAGCAGTAGACATTGCCATAGAAATGATTCCTACAGCGATTAAACCTTTAAAACCAGGATAAGCATAAGCATTAATAATATGATGAATGAGTTGTTCAGGATTTAAATTGGGATTATCACTCATTAAAAGAATAGCTAAAAATGCTAAAATAATGACAATCAGAGCACTAATAATTCCAGCGTAGTTAAATGAATATTTAACTTGTTGAATATTTTTAGCCATGGCAATTCTTTGAAAATGGGAAGGGTGTATTCCAGGAATAATGTAGTAAAGAGATAAAGCTAAAAAAGAAAAAAATTCAAAATCCCATTGAATAATATTTTTAAAACTAAATAAAGGACTATTGGTAATAACATTAACTATTTGTTGAGGGTTTTTAATATGACTCCAAATAATAAATGTGAATAAAGGAAGAAATATAAAAAAAGTAATAAATTGAAAAACATCTGTAATGGTTACAGATCTTATACCTCCAAAAGCTGAATAAATAATTATAATAAAACTAGCTAGTACTACTCCCCATTTATTATTTAGGCCAAATATTAAATTCAACATTCTATTGGTTACTTGTAATTGCATAGCTAAAAATCCTATTCCTAATAAAATGCCACTAATAGCAGTAATAACACGTATTTTTTTTCCATATAAATCTCCCATAGCTTCTGCCACTGAAATATTTTTTAAAAATTCTTTCATACGATGGGCTAAAAACTGTCCTATAACTAGTAGGCATATACAAGCGCATAATGCTGCAATTATATATTTTAGACCCATGGTGTAAGTATATTGTAAATCAGAAAATAGAAGTTCACCACCTATCCAAGTAGCAACAATTGTAGAAGTAAGTGTACCTGTAGAAAATTTTTTATCTCCAATAGCATAGTGTTTTAGAGTCTTCACCTTACGTCCTGCTCTAAGACCAAGGATGAGGTTGCAACTCAAAAAAATAATGAATAATATAAGGTCTAGATTCAGCATGAAAAATAATTTTAAAAAATAGTATTTTTTAAAGAATACTATAATTAAATAATATAGTATTTTTATATTATTTTGATATCTTTATCCCTATACTGCTTGCTTATATGCTTGGATTATTCGATTGCGTGTGATGGTTTTATAGAGAGGATAGTCTATAAAATAAAAAAAGCACAAGTGTAGGGTATACTTGTGCTTTGGAGGAGGGATTTGTTTTTAAAAATTTTTTAGGTTGTTGGTTTTTTTTTATTTTTTCTCTTAAGCTTTCAATAATTTATATATTTTTTTGATCCAATCATACGTTAATTACTTTCAAATTCTATCTCAAACCTAAACTCTAAAATTTTTTTAGAGCATTTTTATAAGTATTTAAAGCTCTATTTCTTGCTTGTTTATGTTCTATTATGGGTTTAGGATATTTTTTTGTTTTATAATCAGGACACCATGTTTGTATGTATTTTTCTTGAGGATCAAATTTTTTAGCTTGTAGATAAGGATTAAAAATTCTAAAATAAGGTGCTGCATCACATCCTGATCCTGCTACCCATTGCCATCCCCCATTGTTAGAAGCCAATTCATAATCAAGCAGTTTTTTTGCAAAATATTTTTCTCCCCATCGCCAATCAATAAGTAAATGTTTAGTCAAAAAGCTAGCAGTAATCATGCGTACACGATTATGCATATATCCTGTTTGATTGAGCTCACGCATGCCTGCATCCACCATTGGATAGCCTGTATTTCCTTGACACCAAGCTTGAAAATGATCTAAATTATTTTCCCACTGAATGGTATCATATGCTGGCTTAAATGCTTTGTCAACCACATGAGGAAAATGCCATAAAATCATCATGTAAAATTCACGCCAAATTAGCTCAGTGAGCAGTTTATTGCTATACGCATGCGCTTTTGCTACAATTTTTCGGATACTGATTGTGCCAAAACGTAGATGAATACTCAAACGACTGGTCCCTAAAACAGCAGGAAAATCTCGCTTTTGTGCATAGCTGTTTAAAATAGTTTCATCAAGCGTTTTTTTGGGGATAGTGGATGTATTATTTTTTTGAAAACCTATTTGCTCAATCGAGCACAAAGGCAATGGCCGTATTTTGATAAAATGCTGTAGATAGCGCAACGTAGGATAACATGTCCAATTATTTTTTGTTAGTTGTTGTTGCCATTTTTTGCTGTAGGGTGTAAAAACTGTGTAAGGTGTTTGATCTTCTTTCAAGATTTCTTTTTTTTCAAAAATGACTTGATCTTTATAAGTCAAAAAAGGAATATTATTTGCTACAAAGTATTTTTGGATAGCTCGATCCCTTGCCCTAGCATAAGGTTCATAATCATGATTGGCATAAACTGCTTTGATTTTATACCGACGCGATAATGCGATGAAAATATCTTGTGGTTGACCATATACCACATACAACGTGCTTTTGATTTTTTCTAAATCAGTTTTGAGTTGTTGTATTTGGTGATAGATAAAATTTACTCTAGCGTCTGAAGAATTTTGAAGTTTTGAAAGGATATTTTGATCAAAAATAAATAAAGGTAAAACGGCCGTATGGTTTTTCAAGGCACAATACAATCCATGATTGTCTTCTAATCTTAAATCTCTTCTAAACCAAAAGCATGCCATTTCTTTTTTGAAAGGTATATGATGTATCGGAATCATATCAAAAAAATGGCGGAGTGAAAGGGATTCGAACCCCTGGTACACGTGAATGCGCGTACACTCGCTTTCCAAGCGAGCACCTTAAGCCACTCGGTCATCACTCCTGATGATTTTTCAATTTAATTAAAAAATATTTTTTTTGCATTTTTTGTTGTGATATCAGCAACTGTTTCAAAATCTATTTTTTGCAAATCAGCACATTTTTTAGCAATATAAGCTAAAAAAGAAGGTTCATTTTTTTTCCCCCGATGGGGTGTAGGTGCTAAATAAGGACTGTCAGTTTCTAAGACTACATGCTGTATGGAGATGTGCTCCATACTTTTGGCTAGTATGCTGTTTTTAAAAGTGACAATACCGCCAATGCCTAAAAAAAATTGAAGATTTATAATTTCTTCTGCTGCTTCTACAGTTCCGCTAAAACAATGAAATACGCCTTTTAAATGACTTTTTTGGTATTGCTTGAGTACTGTCATCACCTCATTAAAAGCATTTCTACAATGAATGATCACAGGAAGTTGGTATGTTTTTGCCCATGTCAACTGTTGATGAAAAGCTTCTATCTGTTCATTTTTAAAATTTTGGTTATGATAAAAATCCAATCCAATTTCTCCTATTCCTATACAACCTTCTGGTGTTTTTTTTAGATAATTTTCCAGTATAGTGAGTTGTTTTGAAAAATGAATATCTACATTGCAAGGGTGCAAACCTACTGTATACGCTAACATCGTAGGATATGCCTTTTGTAGTTGTATCATACTTGCGACGGTTGATACTTGAAGGTTGGGCATAATAATTTTTTGCACGTGTTGTGCGCGGGCTCGATCAATCCATAAAGCAATGTCTTTTTGATAATATGTATCATACAAATGCGCATGTGTATCTATCAGCATAAAAAATTATCAATAGGCTTTGGCAAAAATAGCCCATTTTTTTGCTGGTTGTTTGCTATATATACACGTTGCATGGGGAGGTATAGGTGCATCTACCAAACATCGGATGGTTGCTTTGGTGGCAGTTTTTATTTCTTTTTCAGTTGCTGTAGTACCATCCCAAAAAGCTTTTACAAACCCTCCTTGATGCGCTAACAAATGACTAAAAGTGTTATAATCTTCCACTTGATGTGTGTTTTTTTCTAAAAAACTCATAGACTTTTGACACATATCATCTTGTATTGTTTGTAACAACTGCTGTACACTAGGCACACAATGCGATTGATTAATACTGATTTTATGTTTGGTATCTCTCCTAAAAATTTCTAACGTATGGTTTTGAAGATCTTTTGGTCCAATAGTGATTCTTATGGGTACACCTTTTATTTCCCATGAGGAAAATTTCCATCCTGGTTGATAGTTTTCATCATCATCTATTTGACTGGTGATATTATTTGCCGATAGCATTTGTTGTATGTTTTGAGCGTTTTTTTTTACGGCATTTTTGTCTTGTCCTGACTTGAAGATAGGAATGATTACAACTGCGATAGGCGCTATGTTGGGAGGTAATACCAGTCCATCATCATCTGCATGTGTCATGATAAGAGCACCAATCAATCGGCTCGATACTCCCCAACAAGACCCCCAAACAAAATCTATATCTCCTGCTTTGTTTGTAAATTTTACATCAAAAGCTTTGGAAAAATTTTGTCCTAAAAAATGTGATGTACCTGCCTGGAGTGCTTTACCATCTTGCATAAGCATTTCTATGGTATGGGTACGTTCTGCGCCTGCAAATTGTTCGTGTAAAGATTTTATTCCCTGTATGACAGGAATGGCTAAATAATTTTGCGCGAAATCAGCATATACCTGAATCATTTTTTTTGTTTCTGTAATGGCCTCTTCTTTGGTGGCATGAGCTGTATGCCCTTCCTGCCAAAGAAATTCTGATGAACGAATAAAAGGACGGGTACGCATTTCCCATCGTACAACGTTGGCCCATTGATTGATAAGTAATGGGAGATCTCGATAAGATTGGATCCAGTTTTTATAAGATTCCCAAATCACTGTTTCAGATGTAGGACGTACGATAAGCGGTTCTTCTAGCTTTGCTTCAGGATCTATTGTCACCTGATTGTTTTGTTCATTATTTTTAAGGCGATAATGTGTAATTACAGCACATTCTTTGGCAAATCCATGTACATGTTTTGCTTCTTTGCTGAAAAAAGACTGTGGAATAAACAAAGGAAAATAAGCATTTTGATGACCTGTTTCTTTAAGTTTTTGGTCTAAAATGGTTTTAATTTTTTCCCAAATAGCATAACCATAAGGCTTGATAATCATACAACCTCTTACTGGAGAATTTTCTGCTAAGTCTGCTTTTTTCACCAATTCATTGTACCAAAGTGCAAAATTTTCAGTACGTTTAGGTAATTTTTTAGACATTTTTTGATGGATTTATATCATGCACACAAACAACGTTTGTTACGTTCAGTGCCAACAAAATATAAAAAAAAAGACTTAAGGAATACTGAGATGCTTTTGAATGTAGGTCCTCAACATCCCTCTACACATGGTGTTTTGCGTTTAGAGGTGATTTTATCAGGAGAAATGATAGTAGACGTAGTTCCACATATAGGATACCTTCATCGATGTTTTGAAAAACATGCGGAGCATTTAAGTTATGCTCAAATTATTCCCTATGTTGATAGAACAGATTATGTAGCAGCCATGAATATGGAACATGCTTATGTGATGGGCGTAGAAAAGATGCTTAAAATTAACAACCAAATACCACTCAAAGTAGAATATATTCGTGTTTTAGTTACAGAGTTGAATCGTGTAGCTTCTCATTTTTTAGCTTTAGGTACTTATGGTATGGATTTAGGTGTTGTTACAGCTTTTACTTGGATGATGCATGATCGAGAACATATAGTGAAGCTTTTTGAATGGTTGTGTGGGGCTCGTTTATTATACAATTATATTTGGGTTGGGGGTTTATTTTATGATTTACCTAATGGTTTTTTACAGCGGTGTGAAGAATTAATTCAATATTTATTGCCCCAAGTTAAGAAGATGATTATTTTTTTGCTGGAGAATAAAATTTTTGTCCAACGTACAGCCAATATCGGTATCTTGCCGCTCAATATAGCTATCAATTATGGTGTAACAGGTCCTAACTTACGTGCGTCTGGTTTATCATTTGATCTTCGTAAAGAGGATGCTTATGCTGTGTATTCTGATTTAGATTTTGATATTCCTATAGGTAAAGGTACCATGGGTACAACAGGTGATTGTTGGGATAGAATTTGGGTAAGAGTAAAAGAATGTCAAGAATCTATCAAAATAATAAAACAGTGTATTGCAAAATTGAAAGATATTTTTCAAGGAAAAGAAAATGTAGATGTCCAAAAAATGGTACCTAGAAAAATAATACCTTCAGCACAAGATTTGTACATGAGGGCTGAAGGGCCTAGGGGAGAGGTAGGATTTTTTTTTCGTTCTGATGGTAAATCAGATGTGCCTTTGCGTTGTAAAATGCGCTCTCCTTCTTTTTCAAATTTATCTGTTTTGCCTGAGATAGTAAAGCATGCTGATTTTTCGGACTTGATTGCCATTGTTGGTTCTTTGGATTTTATCATGGGAGAGATTGATCGATAAAATCTGTATCTCCCCCTATTTTGCTGGCTGTTTTATTGTTTTTCTAAAATTATTTGAGCTCTTTTTTTTAACTCCTGGGCTGTGTCTTCTAATTGCAGGTATTGTGCCAAAGGAACGAAGAAGCTCAATGTTTCTTTGGCTTTTTTTTCTTGACTTGCATAAGATTTTGATGCAAGTGTACGCATGTTATGCAGACGATCAGCTATTTTGATGTACAGTACCCGAGGATCTTTCATTGATAATAAACTATTAATGTTTTCATATTTGGCTAGATTGATTTTATAGCATTCATTTTTTTGGTTTTCTAAATGTGTCAAGCCATTCACAATCTTGGCTACAGAATTGCCAAAATAGAGCGCTATACTTTCCAAAAGAATCTTAGTATCTTCTACAGTATCATGTAACAATGCTGCTAGAATGGTTTCTTCTTCTTGATTATAATCTAAAACTATTTGTGCTACAGCTATAGGATGTAGATAAAAAGGCTCTCCAGATTTTCTTTTGGCTTGACCATGGTAGTATTTGATGATTTCTAGAGCATTGTGTATTTTTTTGAGATCTGCTTGACTTTTTTCTTTTATGGTGCTCAGGAGTTTTTTTTCCTGTGCTTGTGCTCCGGGATATTGATCATTTGCCTTTACAAGCGTACTGCCCAACTGCATTTGTTTTTCATTCATTGATTTTGGTCGTACTGTATGCAAATCAAAGGGAATCACATAAAGATGTGTTGCTTGTGTTGGGTTACATACATCAGTATAGCCATAATGTGCTTTGATGATGCGTTGATTATTGTTCATGAGCAACATAGCAGTATTTTCTGTTTTAGATAAGTTTTCAGTAGCTGTTTTGAGTTGTCCTGGATAGTTACTTTCCACATGAGTGTTAATTTTTTTTTTACTAATCACCAAGGCAAGGGCTTTTACCTTTTTTATATAGTCTTTAGATACCGAAGGCAGAGGATAATTTAAGGTGGTTTCTTCTAGTAAAAGATGTATAGTATGATCTTTTGATTGATTTTTGAGCAAACTGACAGTATTTTTAAATAATTGATGCATGTAGTAAACATCACACGTGATAGACGATATCTGTGTGTTGATTTGGGAATGCATTTTTAGTTTTTGTACGTTGAGTGTTTTTTTCCATTCTGCTATCATAGTTTGTATTGTCGTATTTTTTACGGTGAGCTGTAGATAATTGAGGGCTCTGCTCTCTATATCTGCTAGGGTAAAGGCCATTGGCATGAGTTTTTCTTCTATTTTTTCAAGTGTTTGGTCTGTTATTTTTATTTTTTCTTTGCGCAATGACTGTAGAGTTTTGATGATCTCAGGCAATTTTTTGATGTTAGCTTGTTGTAGTGTTTTGATGATGCCTATTTTTTCTTTGAAGGAAAAGAGTAGTTCTTGAGTGTTTTCTATGTCTTTTGCTTGTAAATGTTGATTGCTCAAGGTGAGATCATCGTATGTCTTTTGTCTTCTACGAGCAAAAAGTAGGCCTATGGTTGTAGAAAAAATAATAGTGTAGACAAGAGTATAAAGCGTGTCACTATTTTGGATAACAATAGGGATGCCTATCCAGTATTGATAACTGATAAAAGCTAAAAAAACACCTAAAAAAGACAGAATAAAAAAAGTGACCCAATCTGTAAGCACGATTAAAAAAGTGATTGCCAAGGCTATATTGATGATCCACTCTGTGTTGCATTCTCCTAAAAGAAATAGGAAAGTAGTAAAAAAAGGCAAGCAGTATAGCAATGTGAAATAATAGTATGTAGGAAAATATTTATACCATTGATGTGGTATATAATGTTTGAAAAACATCCCAATACATAATAATGCACCTACACCTTTAAGCAAAAATAATCCTGTGTACATATGTGTAGCATGTGTTTTATGCATAAACAAAGGAATTGTGTAATTGAATAGCATAAAAAAAGCAAATAATGCAGGATTTGCACCATATTTTTTGAACTTATGATGGCAATAACTTGTAATGCGTTGAGGTGTTGGTATTTTTTCGAGAAGAAGTTTTAAAATAGCCTGTAAGCTAATGCGATAAATTTTTTCATCACTAATTTTTGTAGTGCTTACCATACAAAACCCTTTGTTTTTATAATAATGCATCCCTAAAAATGCAATTGCATTGGTAATAATGGTGATGGGTAATAGGAGGTAGCTTGTATTTGGAGTGAGTGATGATTTAGCAATGATAAAAGTACTAACAGTAATACAAGAAGCAATTAGAAAATTTTTAGCATTTGTTTTTAACCCCAATACGCCTGCAACGAAAGGAATCGTGACTACAGGTACAAATAGAGATACCCCTATATAAGCTAATAGACTAATTTTTTTATCAGCATTCATGAGTGCAGGTACAATACTCAATATTCCTATAATAAATGTTATATAGCGTACAGCCTTAAGCTCTTCAAATGTTTTATTTTTTTTAATGAGAGGTTTGATGATATTTTGAGTGATTAGTAAACCTCCTGAGTTAAGGTAGGAATCTATTGTAGATAGAATAATAGCAAAAAATCCTGCTATACAAATATTATATAAAGTGGGTGATAAATACTGATTCATGATATAGAAAGTAGCTCCACCAGCAATAGGTTTTATATTGGGAGCTAATACCATGACAGCAAAACACGTTAGTGTCATCAAGATTACAAGGAGTAAAAATATAAAGCCAGTGATTACAAATGTATACTTAGCTTGTTTTTTATTTTTTGCCATGAGAACACGCTGTATAATGGGTGGATAAACAAATATGCTGGGGAAAAGAGCCCAAGAAAAAAAATAAGATACATATTTCAAGAAACTGGGGCTTTCATATATCATCATTTTTTTTTCAGGAATTTGTTTGAATAACTCTTGTAGCCCTCCTGTTTTACTAACAGCTACATTTGTAATAATTGGAATTACAATTATGAACACTAAAAACTGAAAAATGTCCGTAAGTGTAACAGATTTAATACCACCGATAGAAGAGTAAAGTACAGTGATAAAACCACCAATAATAATTACCCATTTTCCTTTCCACCCTAACATATTTTCACAAATTTGACCCATCGCTACAAATTGTGCACTCACAACAAAAATGATAAAAAAAGTACCTAAAAGACCAGTAATCATGCTCCCATAATTTCCATATAAATCTTTCATGATATCTCCAATGGTGATACAGTTTGTATAGCGTGCCATTTTAGGTACAATCCATAAACCCATATAGATAAACATAATAGCTACACCTACAGGAGAAAACGATGCAACAAGTCCATAGTCAAGTATTGCTTTTTCTTTACCGATATTGAGGCCATTATAAAAAGTCGCCAACAAAGTCATGGTAAGGATACCTGTACCGTACATTTTATTAGCAATGGCATATTCTCTAATGTTTTTAATTCCTTTGCTTGCGCGAAGACCTATGATTAAAGTAATCAAAAGGAAACTACCTATGATGATATAATCTGCACTGAAGAAATCCATTTTTTTGTGTTTTTTAAAGTTTAAAAGATTCAAAAAATAGAAAAATAGTTGCGTATTATTAAATTTTGATCAAAAGTATGTTGTGTGTAAAAAAATGTTTAAATTGAGAAAATAAAATAATCTTGAAAGATTATCTTATTTTTTTAAATGCATAAAAAATACACAGAGGGTTGGCGGAGTGGTCGAACGCGGCGGTCTTGAAAACCGTTGTGCCTGCAAGGGTACCGGGGGTTCGAATCCCTCACCCTCTGCTGATTAAAAAATTTGGATATTCCACTGCTTTTCAATTCATTTTTTATGCCAAAAAAGTTTCTCTATTTTTTTTTATTTTTTTATCATTTTTCCTTATTTGCCAAAGTTCCTCTTCAAGAGGGTCAATCCAACCACACAGCTGAAAAAAAAATTTTTTCTTTTCTAGAAAAAAAACATCAAAAAATTAAAAAATACTGTATAGAAGGTGGTATAGTACTCATGTCATCTTTATTGATACTGCTCGTTTTTGGACTATCACTTACGTTGGAAAAAACATTCCTTTTCTATCTTTCTACCATCGTTTGGAAGCGTTTTTGGTCTGTTATAGCTGTTTTGATTGAAAAAAAAGATTTTTTGAAAGCCAAAGAAATTTGCAAAAAAAAAAGAGGTCCTGTAGCAGCAGTACTTTATCAGGGGATATTACATATTCAAAAAGAACCTCATGTACTTAAAACTATTATGCAAGATCATGCACAAATGCATATCAATAAACTAGAAAAAAGAATGTCTTGGATTAGTTTTATCATTACTCTTGCGCCTATGTTGGGTTTTTTAGGCACTGTCCTGGGTATGGTAGAAGCTTTTGAAGCTATTGTAGCTGCTGGTGATATTTCTCCTGTGATTATAGCCCATGGTATGAGGGCAGCACTCATCACAACGATTGGTGGGTTGATTGTAGCGATTGTTTTACAATTATTTTATGCTTTTCTTTCTTCTAAGTTAGATAGCTTAATGATGCAAACTGAAGAAGCAGTGATTGCATTTTTAAATTTTCTCTATACAAAGCAGTAATTTTTTTGTTTTGCTGATTTTTTCATGCTTTATTTTTTCTCTTTACAGCCTATTGCTTTTTCATTTTTTTTGTACACTTTTTTTTTTATTTAAAAATTTATTGCAACATTATCGCAGTATGTTTTGGCAAGGAAAAAAAAAATATTACCTCCTCTTGGCCTACTTTGTACAAAAAGTAGTGCGTTGGTCTTTACTATATTTATTTTTTTCTGGTCAATGGAAAATCACCGATTTTTTTTTAGTAAGTATCTCCTGGATGGATCTATGCCTTTTTTTATTTTACGGATTGTTTTTGTGTAGCATGCTTTTTGTGAGTTATTGGTACGTTCGTGCAAAATGGAACTGATCAATGTTTAAAAAACACACCCATGCCCCTATGCCCTTTCCTTTGGGTGCTATTGCAGATATTGTTTTTTTACTTCTACTATTTTTTATACTCTGTTCCTCTCTTCAAGAGCACACAGAAGGTGTTGCTTTAACACTGCCACAAGCATCCAATTCCAAAAAAAAAACTATTGTAAAAAGAAACAATATTTTGACAATCACGATCGATCCACAAGGTAATCATCAAACCGATAAAAAAAATCTCAAAAAATTTAGTTGTCTATCTCAAAAAATTTATATTTTTTTGGATAACTATGGAAAAGATCCCACACTTGCTATGGCTCCTCAAGCTGTTTATCTATTGGTTCAATACCATTCCAAAACCCTTTATCAAGATTATTTATCTGCATTAGACAAAATTCAAAAAGCATATGCCAAGTTCTATGCAAAAAAATTGGGTATTTCATATCAACAGCTGCACCAAAAACAACAAAATATGGATCAAGACGTACAAAAAATACATCAAAGCGTGCCTATGCGTATTATCCTGCTCCCTACTAAAGAATAATGTTGAAAAGAAAAAGCACTCCCCCTGATTTTTTTATAGCAGTATTGCCAGATATTATTTTTATCCTACTCTTTTTTTTTATACTGTCTGCTACTTTAAAAAATAAACAAGAGGCTTTACACTCAAGCAAAGAATATCCTATGGCAGTACATGTACAAGATTATACACATCAAAATTATTTGTCATTGGTTGTTAATTTTTCTCAAGAGAAAAAATGGGTTGTAAATGTCTATCATACCCCCATAACATTACAAACATTGGAAGATTATCTCTATCGATTGGCTCAAAAAAAAAATTTTTCTTCAAAAATGCCCGTCTTTTTGCATATCCAAAAAAAAGTGCCTATGCATGTTGTACAAACTATACATGATATTTTACAAAAAAGACAATTGTTGTCGATTGTTTATGTAGCAGAAAAATATGATTCTTAATTGCTTTTTATGTCCAAAACAGTAGAAAAATCTTATGATCCTTCTTCTTTAGAAAAAAAATGGTATCCTTTTTGGGAAAAAAAAGGTTTTTTTAAGTCTCAGCCTAATCCTCAAAAAGTACCTTACACCGTTGTCATGCCTCCTCCCAATATCACGGGTGTACTCCATATGGGGCATGTTTTGAATAATACGATTCAAGATATTTTGGTAAGGAAAGCCCGTATGGAAGGGAGAGAAACCTGTTGGGTGCCTGGTACAGATCACGCTTCTATTGCTACAGAGGCTAAAGTAGTAGCCATGCTGGCAGCTAAAGGTTTGTCAAAAAAAGTAATGGGTAGAGCGGAGTTTTTACAACATGCTTGGCAGTGGAAAGAAAAATATGGCACTATTATTTTTAGTCAACTGAAAAAATTAGGCATTTCTTGCGATTGGTCAAAAGCTCGTTTTACGATGGAATCAGAATTATCGAAAGCAGTTACAAAAACTTTTATCCAACTGTATGAAAAAGGACTTGCCTACAGAAAAAAAAAAATGATCCATTGGGATCCTCAAGGGCATACCGCCTTGTCAGACGCTGAGGTTATTTATCGTACTATAGATAGCACGTTATACTACATTGCTTATCCTATACAAGGCAGCCAAAAACATATTATTATAGCCACCACACGTCCTGAGACTATTTTTGGTGATGTAGCCATTGGTGTACATCCTCAAGACGAGAGGTATATATCTTTAAAAGGTCAATATGCTATAGTGCCTTATATAGATCGTAAAATTCCTATCATACAAGATGCGTATGTAGATCCTATGCTAGGTTCTGGTGCTTTAAAAATTACCCCTGCCCATGATTTTAATGATTATCAACTTGGTTTAAAGCACAATTTACCCATCATTGATATTTTTCATCCTGATGCTACACTCAACCAACAGGCCAAAGATTATGCAGGAGAAGACAGGTTTGTTGTACGTAAAAAAATAGTGCAGTGGTTGGCTGCTAATCATTTGCTTGTTAAAGAAGAAAAATATTCACAAAATATTGGCTTTTCAGAAAGAACCCAAGCTATTGTAGAGCCACGTATTTCTACCCAATGGTTTGTTAAGATGCAGCCTTTGGCTCAACCTGCAATTGATAGTGTGAAAAATAATACGATTCAATTTTATCCTGCTAAATTCAAAAATTTATATTATGCTTGGATGGAAAATATCCAAGATTGGTGTATTTCTAGGCAGTTATGGTGGGGACATCGTATTCCAGCTTATTATTTACAAGACGGCACAGTGATTGTAGCAGAAAATATAGATAAAGCCTTACAAAAAGCTCAATCACAGACGCAAAATGAACAACTTTGCAAAGCTGATTTAATGCAAGATGCAGATGTATTGGATACTTGGTTTTCTTCTTGGTTATGGCCCATAACAGTTTTTGATGGACTATCCGATTGTCCAGAAGATCCTGCAGCAATCCATTATTATTATCCTACCCATGATTTGGTGACAGCCCCTGAGATCATTTTTTTTTGGGTTGCTCGCATGATTATGGCTGGGTTTTTTCACAAAAAAATACCTCCTTTCCGCAATGTATACTTCACAGGTATTGTAAGAGATCCTCAAGGGAAAAAGATGTCTAAATCTTTGGGGAATTCTCCCGAACCTTTAGATTTGATAGCCAAGTATGGGGCAGATGGCGTGAGAGCAGGAATGTTATTCAGTGCTCCTGCTGGGAATGATTTGCTTTTTGATGAAAAATATTGTGAACAAGGAAGAAATTTTTCTCATAAGATTTGGCATGCTTTTCGCTTGATACAATCTTGGGAAAAAGATACTTCTTTAGATAATGTACAAGACCAGCCAGTCATTTATTGGTTAGAAAATCGTTTGCAACAGCTAATAGCACAGACCCATCATTTGTTTACTCATTTTCGTATTTCTGAAGCTTTGGTGAGTATATACCGATTTTTTTGGGATGAATTTTGTGCTTATTATTTAGAGATGATTAAACCTGCTCAAACCAAAAAAGTAGCACAAAATACTCTGCGCTATACGGCTGATTTTTTTGAAAATATTCTTTTGCTGCTACATCCTTTCATGCCTTTTTTGACAGAAGAGATTTGGCAAAATATTAAAAAAAGAGTAGCAAATTCCTCTATCATGACAGCTTCTTGGCCTACTTTGAAAATGGATTATGATACTAAAATTATCAAAATTGCAGTAGACACTTTTGCTTTGATTGGTAAAATCCGACAAATAAAAATACAACATCAAATCAAGCAAAAGGAATGTTTGGATGTATACTTGGAAGCACATTTCCCTACACATTTTTTTTCTCATATAGAAAAAATGGCTTGTGTATGCATACAAACCACTGTTGATATCAATACAGCTCATGGGATTCGTTTTTCTTCGGGTAATTATCACGGAAGCCTTGCAGTGCATAAAATAAAAGTTGATTGGAAGGCTGAATGGAAAAAATTGAATGATGCACTGAGTTATGCACAAAATTTTTTGTCAGTAGTAAATAAAAAACTAGAAAATCCTGCGTTTGTAACCCATGCGCCTGCCAAAATTGTTGCTATAGAAAAGCAGAAAAAAAAAGATACACTAGCTAAAATACAACAGCTCAAAAAGGATATTGATTGTTTTGCAAAAGATGTAGGAAATATCAAAAATGTCTAAATTATGCCTTGAATTATTCTTAATTATAACCCAAAACTTATGCAAAAATCAGCAAAATTACCGGCGCTTACTAAAAAACAAAAAGAGGCTGTTGGTATATTATCCATCGGTACTTTTTTAGAATATTTTGATTTGTACCTCTATGTACACATGGCTGTTTTGCTGAATGATTTATTTTTCCCTAAAACAGATCCTTTTACAGCCCAACTGTTATCTGCTTTTGCATTTTGTTCTACATTTGTTTTTAGACCTTTTAGTGCTTTGATTTTTGGATATATTGGAGATCATTATGGAAGAAAATTGACAGTGGTGATTACTACTTTTATGATGGCTTTGTCTTGTTTTATCATGGCTAATTTGCCTACTTATGCCCAGATAGGCATTACAGCTTCTTGGGCTTTGACTTTGTGTAGACTGCTACAAAGTTTTTCTTCTATGGGAGAGATTATAGGCGCTGAATTATATTTAACTGAAACAATCCAACATCCTAAAAAAAGATACCCTGCCGTTACTTTGATTACGGCTTTTTCTGTTTTAGGAGGTATGGCTGCGTTGGCAATTGCTTCTGGAGTTATTGTTTTAGGTATTGATTGGCGTATGGTTTTTTGGTTTGGAATGGTTATAGCATTTGTTGGGTTTATTGCCAGATCGAGTATGCGTGAAACACCTGAGTTTGTGGATGCAAAAAATAGGTTGAAGAAACTCAAAGTACAAGTTTCTGAAACAGGAAAAATTTTAGTTAATGCAAAGGTGAATAAAAGAAGTATTTATGCTTTATTTTGTATCACTTTTGGATGGCCTTTATGTTTTTATTTTGCGTATATATATTGCGGAAATATATTGAAACAAAATTTTAATTTCACTTCTACGGATGTAATTCAGCAAAATTTTTTTGTATCTCTATGTCATTTTATAAGTTTTTTGGTTGTATACCTTTTAAGTAAACGATTGAACCCTATCAAAATTATACAGACAAAATGGATGTTTCTGATGATTTTTACATTTTTTATTCCTTGGCTATTATCATTGTGTAGTCATCATTTACATATACTTTGCATACAAATATTTACTGTAATTTTTGGATTTAGTAGAATACCTATTGGTCCAATTATCTATAAAAGTTTTCCTGTATTCAAAAGATTTACTTATTGTAGTTTTACTTATGCTATTGCTAGAGCAGCTATGCATATCATTACTTCTTTTGGCATGATTTATTTTGTAAAATATTTTGGAAATTATGGTTTACAAGCAATGTTTATCATAGTCGGTTGTATTTTCTATTACGGTATACACCATTTTAAAAAAATAGCCCAGCAGCAAGCAGCAGAGGAAAAAGGAATGGTATATTGATTTTTTAAGAGCCCTTTTATAAAAAAGAGGGCTCTTTAGATAAAAATGTAAAGGGCTGAAAGTCTTGTCCTTCTTCATCAAAGTACTGCGATAATAATTTATGAAAAGCAGCTGTTTGTTTTTCTTGTTCAAGATAGATGGATAAGATGATAAATTCATTCAAAGTTTGCTTGGCAATTTTTTCTTTTTTTGTCATAGACATACTATCCAGTGTTTCTAAATTGTGCTTACGATCCATCAATTTGATGCATAAAATATCTTTTGTATTTCTTCCTTTATAATTTTCCGTTAGAATTTCTTCTACCGATAAAATTTTTTCTTTACGCTTGCGGGTCAGTCCATGCACTAATATCCTTATGGTTTTACCAAATTTTTTTTCCACAGATTCTAAAGTGCAACTACTATCTTCTACTACATCATGCAACAAAGCAGCTACGATGATGGCTGTGGTACGTTTGATAGATAAGCAATAATAGGCAACTGCCAGGGGGTGTTCGTGATAAGGTTCCCCGGATTTTCTTTTTTGCCCTTGATGGTATTTTTTACACCATTCAATTGCTTCTTGAATGGTTAATATATTCATTTTTTTATCAGGATTTTGCTCATTATATGTTTGAATTTTTTCTAATAATTTTTGTTCTATACTCACATAAATTAGGGTTTTAATAGTGATGTATTTGTTTTTTTTTCAATTGATTCAAAATAATTTGTGTTGCTTCCCAAAGATTTTGGGAAAGATAATGGGCTATTGAGTTTTGATCATCATTTGTGATCTGTATTGTTTGCATGTGTAGCGTTTTGGCAGGTAAAATATCAGTATGTTTGTCGCCAATCATCCAAGATTTTTGAGGGTCAATGAACCATTGAGCAATGGCTTTTTCAAATAATAGTGTTCCAGGTTTTCGAGACAAAGATTGGCTTACTGTAGGATGGTAAGGCGCATGATAAAAATCATGGATGATGTATTGACATTTTTTTTGAAGATATGCATGACAAGTTTCCATATCTTGTGATGTATATATTTTACGTGAAATTCCTGCTTGATTGGTAATGACAATCAAAAGAAAATGATGCTGATATAATTTTTGTAATGCTTCGATTACCCTATGCATAATTTTGAATTTTTTTAGCTGATATACATAATGAGGGTTGTCTTGGTTAATTACGCCGTCTCTGTCTAAAAAAACACAAGCGTGCCTATTTTTTTTCATCATTTTTTTTTCATTTTTAAATTTTCTTGTCTTTTTTTTATATCGATGGTAATCATAATATAAAAAACCTCCTTGGCCTCAATATTTTATTCTTATCGTTTTTTATTTGTATGTCATCTTATACCGTTTCAGCAAGGAAATATCGTCCGCAACTTTTTCAAGATATTTTAGGGCAAAATCATATTACCAAAACTTTACAATATGCTATTCAATCAAAAAAATTAGGCCACTCTTTGTTATTCTGTGGTCCAAGAGGTGTGGGCAAAACAACTTGCGCACGGGTGTTAGCCAAAACTGTAAATTGTAAAAATATCACCGATGCTATAGAAGCTTGTGGTGAATGTATTTCTTGCCAAGCATTTCAAGCGCAACGTTTGCTTAATATTTATGAACTGGATGCTGCTTCCAACAATTCTGTAGAAGATATTCGTGATTTAGCAGCAAAAATACGATACGCACCTCAAGAAGGAAAGTATAAAATATACATTATTGATGAGGTTCATATGCTTTCCAATGCTGCTTTTAATGCTTTTTTAAAAACTTTAGAAGAGCCTCCTCCGTATGTGATTTTTATTTTGGCCACCACAGAAAAACACAAAATTATTCCTACTATTTTGTCAAGATGTCAAATCTTTGATTTTTTGCGGCTAAAAAAGCAAGATATGGTCCGGCAGTTATCTTCCATTGCAGAAGATCTTTCAGTGACCTACGAAATCAATGCTTTTTATCTCATAGCAGAAAAATCAGATGGTGCTATGCGTGATGCACTTTCTATGTTTGATCTTATTTTGGCTTTCAGTGAAAATCAACGGTCTATCACTTATCAAAATACGCTTGAGCATTTGCATATTTTAGATCATGACTATTATTTTCAAATAACGAAAGCGTGCTTTACACAAGACATATCCGCAGTTTTACAATGTTATGCAGTGATTGATGACCAAGGATTTGATGGAAAAATTTTTTTAAATGGATTAGCTGATCATTGGCGTAATCTTTTGGTTTGTAAAGATTTAAAAACACAACCTATACTTTCCTGTGCAGAAGATGTATCAGTGCAATATGTAGTACAAGCTTCACAATTGACATATAATTTTTTATTGCAAGGACTGGCTATTTTACAGCAGGGGATCATTCATTATAGCGCTGTACAATATCCACGTTTGCAAGTAGAGATTGTCCTTTTGTCTTTGTGTCGACTGGAGAAACAGTCTTTTGCTAATAAGGAGAAGTCATTAGATGTGCCTTTGCATCAGCTTTCTAAAAAAGTAACACCAGTCAAAAAAGAGGCTAAGCCATTTGTTCAGCCTCAGCCTACAGTGATGATTCCTACAATAACGAAAATTAAACAAGAGGCAACTGTTCAAAAATCTATAGAAGAAGCAAAGCCTTTTACAAAAGAGCATATATTGCCTTATTGGTGTCAATTCAAAGAAAAAAATAAAAAAGATCCGTTGCTTGTTTCGATGTTTACTCAAAATTTTGAAGTACAAGGAACTGTGATTATGTTGTCTATACCTCATGATTCGTTCATATCTGTGTTTTATCGATACAAAAAAGATTTGATCATTTTTTTGACTGAGCATATGCATTTGACCCAAAAAATTGATATTCAAATACGTACACAAACACAGCCTAAGGAAAAAAAGTTATACACAGATGCCGAAAAATTTAATAGTCTTAAAGAGGCTTATCCTTTATTGACCGTTCTGGAAAAATCTTTTGCATTGGAAACAACATAAAACATGAGATGATGGATAATGTATTATGGTTTCTTATTTGGGGTTCATTTTTGGTGGGTTTTATGGGTATACTGGTGTATCATCAGCAAAAAGGTCCTAAGTATCCTTTACAAAGCATGACTTATGAATCTGGAGAGTATGCACAAAAAAATACAGCGTATCAATGGCCAATAGCTTATTATTTGATTGCAGTGCTTTTTTTGCTTTTTGAAGCAGAGGTGATACTGTTATTGCCTTGGAGTGTATATGCCAGCACAGTGATCAAAAAAAAATATTTTTCATCCTATGGGTCTATTTTAGTCATAGGAGTTTTATTTATCTTGACTTTATTTTTAGGATTTTTATACATGCTATACAAAGGATGTTTTTCTCAAAAAAAAATAATTGCAATACCTTATTTAAAAACACCAGTACCATTGTCTGTTTATCGGATGTATAATTTTAAAAACCAATCTCATCAAGAAAATCAATAATGACGATTCAAAATATTATTCAACATTTAGAGTCTGTAGCACCTCTGGCGTATCAAGCATCTTATGATAATGCAGGTGTTTTGGTAGGCGATGTTCAAGAAAAAGTAGAAGGGGTGTTGATTTGTTTAGATATAACAATTGAAATCCTTGAAGAGGCAAAACAAAAAAAATGCAATATGATTATTGCGCATCATCCTATATTATTTCAGCCCATCAAAAGTATTACAGGAAAAACGCTAGAGGAAAAAATAGTCATTTCTGCTATCAAACAAGGTATTGTTTTATATGCCATGCACACAAATTTAGATCATATCTCTCAGGGAGTCAATGATATGATGGCAAAACAATTGGGCTTGAAGAATTTATCAATTTTATTGCCACACACTCATATTTTATCCAAGATAACAGCTTTTGTGCCATCTACACATACTGATTTGTTGTTGCAGCAGCTTTACCAAGCAGGAGCTGGCAATTTAGGAAAATACACTGGTTGTAGTTTTACAACCCAAGGTTTGGGTGTTTTCACACCGAAAAAAGAGGCACAGCCTTATACAGTAATCTCTCAAGGACAAACACGTGTGTTAGAAGATCGGATAGAATTATTTTTCCCTACATATTTACAAAATAAGATTGTGGAGACATTGCATATATATCATCCATATGAAGAGGTAGCTTATGAAGTGTATCCTATAAGTAATGAAAGTAAAACAGTAGGTAGTGGCATGATTGGTTATTTAGAGATACCTTATACAGTGTCTGATTTTTTACAACTTTTGAAAGAAAAATTTTATGTTCCATGTGTGCGTTATCAAAAGTCTTGTAAAGAAAAAATTCAAAAAGTAGCACTTTGTGGTGGTTCCGGTAGTTTTTTAATTGAAAAAGCAGTAGCAAAAAAAGTTGATGCTTTTGTAACAGCTGATATAAAATATCATGATTTTTTTAAAACAAAAGCAATACTGATAGCAGATATTGGTCATTACGAAAGTGAGGTAGGATCTATAGATATTATTAAAAAAATATTATCTGAAAAATTTAGTAATATTGTAGTCGAAATTTCCACACACAACACAAATCCCATTCACTATTTCATTTAACTTCTGATTGATGAATCATCCAACCACAGCACAAGAATTAGATGCTTTGCTTGCATTGCAACAAATAGATATACAAATACATACCATCCACGATTCAAATAAAAAATTACCAAAAGAAATTTTTACCATTCAACAATCAATCGCAACAATTAAAAAAAATATTCAAAATTTTAAAGAAAATATCCAAAAAATTAAATCAGACCAAGAAAAAACTAAAAAAGAGATAGAGGAAACCGAAAAAATTATATCCAGATATAAAGAGCAGCGCAAAGCAATCAATAATGAAAAAGAACTGACAGCGATAGAAGAAGAAATTAATTACCAAAAAATAGAAAAACAACTTTTAGAAAAAAAGGCACAAACATATGTCAGTGATCTTAAAGAAGAAAATGAAAAAATGAAAAAAGAGATAGAAGACCTTCAATTACAAGAAAGTAATATAGAAAAGAGAGATAATCATTTGAAAAAACTGTTAGAAAGCAATGAAAAAAACATAAAATCCTTACAAAAGGAAAGAAAAAATATTGTACAAACAATAGATTCTTTGTTATATAGTCTTTACGAAAAAAAAAATTATTTAGAGAAAAATCAACAGGCTGTGGCTACAATGGTAAAAAAGGCTTGTAGTGCTTGCTATTATTTAATTCCTTCACAAAAAATAATTCAAATTATGAGAAAAGAGATGCTTGTTTTCTGTGAAAATTGTACAAGCATTGTTGTGCATACTGATGAAGCAGATGATGCCTATGATATATAAACGTACGCTTTAGCATCAATTTTTTTCTACCCATCTTTAGCTTTTATTTTATGGCTATCACTACCAATCAAATCAAAAATGGATTTTGTTTTGAAATGGATCGGCAAATTTATACCGTACTCTCTTTTCAACATATCAAACCAGGAAAAGGTGCAGCTTTTGTACGAACAAAGATTAAAAATTTGGTTTCTGGAAAAATTATTGACAAAACATTCAATGCAGGCATTAAAATACAACCAGCACGTATTTTAAGAAAACCTTATCAATATTTATATCAAGAAAACGATTACTATTATTTTATGGATACAATCTCATTTGAACAGATGAGTGTAGAAAAAAAAAAAATTAGCAATCCTCAATTATTAAAATCAGGAACAACAGTAGAAATGCTCATACATCAAGAAAGAGATACATTATTGCAATGTGAGTTGCCCTATTTTGTGCACTTGAAAGTGACTTATACAGAGCCTGGTGTCAAAGGAGATACTGCAACTAAAGCTATGAAATGGGCTACTGTAGAAACCGGTGCTTCTATACAAGTTCCTCTTTTTATTGAAAAGGACGAAGTAATAAAAATTGATACCAAAAATCAAATTTATATCGAAAGAATAAAAAAATAAATCATGGACATACAAAATATTAAAGAACTCCTAAATTTTATCATTCAACTAGACATCACTAAAGTAAAGATTAAAACAGCAGATATCAAGTTATATATTCAAAAACCTGAAAAATTGATCACTTCTACAGCGCATACAACTACTACATCCACAAGCCTATCACCAGTGACTGCTGAGCAAAAAATTATTGTTTCAGAAGAAAAAAATCATACCTCCACAGAAGAAGAAGCGTACGTCACTATCAAATCGCCTATGATAGGTACTTTTTATATCAAACCAAATCCTGAATCTGCTCCATTTGTGAATATAGGAGATCAAATCAAAAAAAATCAAGTGGTTTGTATTATAGAAGCCATGAAAATTTTCAATGATATTGAATCTCATATAAACGGAAAAATTGTCAAAATATTGGTCAAAGATGCTTCTCCTGTAGAGTTTGATCAGCCTTTATTTTTGGTAGCACCCAATGATTGAAAATTTGAAACGTTGTAATCATGTTCAAAAAAATACTCATTGCTAACAGAGGAGAAATTGCTTTACGTATTATTCGTACGTGTAAAGAAATGGGTATAAAAACCGTTGCTGTTTATTCTACTGTAGACCAAAAAAGTCTACACGTTAAATTTGCTGATGAAGCCATTTGTATAGGAGCAGCTCCCAGTATATTGTCTTATCTTAATATTCCACAAATTATAGCAGCTGCTGAAATTACGAATGCAGATGCAATTCATCCTGGCTATGGTTTTTTATCTGAAAATCCAAAATTTGCTAAAATTTGTCAAGATTATCATATCAAACTGATAGGTCCTTCACATCATATTATACAAACGATGGGTGATAAAGCTACTGCTAAAAAAACTATGCAAGCAGCCGGAGTTCCTATTATTCCTGGTTCTAAAGGTATTATATCATCTTTAGATGAAGGAAAAAGCATTGCCCAAAATATTCAATTTCCTGTGATACTCAAAGCAACTGCTGGGGGAGGGGGGAAAGGAATGCGCATTGTTCAAGAAGCAAAAGATTTTGGTCAGGCTTGGAAAGCAGCTACTAGAGAAGCACAAGCTGCTTTTGGAAACCCTGGAATTTATATAGAAAAATATATAGAAGACCCCAGACACATTGAAATACAAATTTTAGCAGATCAGCACGGGCATGTAAAACATTTAGGCGAAAGAGACTGTTCTATTCAAAGAAGACATCAAAAACTTATTGAAGAGACGCCTTCCCCTTTTATCCATCAGGCATTAAGAAAAAAAATGGGAGACTGTGCTATAAAAGGTGCTCAACACATTGGCTATGAAGGTGCTGGTACTATCGAATTTTTGGTAGATAAACACCAAAATTTTTATTTTATGGAAATGAATACGCGTATTCAAGTAGAGCACACTATTACAGAAGAAGTTACTCATCAAGATCTAATTCAAGAGCAAATGCTTATTGCTTTTGGAGAAAGTATACAGCAAAAACAATATGTTACTTCGCCATTGCATGCCATAGAATGCAGAATTAATGCAGAAGATCCTTACCATCAATTTCGCCCTTGTCCAGGAAAAATTATTCATTTTCATGCGCCAGGGGGTTATGGAGTTCGTTTAGATACTCATATTTATCCTGGATACATCATTCCACCGAATTATGATTCTATGATTGCAAAATTAATTGTTAAAGAAAAAACTCGGTATGGTGCTATTCGTAAGATGAAACAAGCATTAGAAGAGATGATCATTGAAGGTGTACAGACAACAATTCCATTTCATATCCAAATGATGGATAACAAAAAGTTTATACAAGGCGATTTCACCACTCATTTTTTAGAAAAGAATACTATTCTCTGATCATTTTTTGATTTAGTCCTAAGTCAAAATCCAAAATTTTGAAAAAATTTTCTTTTCTTTTCTTTCTCTTTATTTTAGGTTTAGGTTTCTATCAGCTACAACAACACACTTTTTTTTTCCTTCATAAAAAAATACAGACAGAACATTTAATTTTAAAAAATGCATCTCTGGTATATCATGTGCCTCAAAAAAAAGACATTGCCTTTTTGAAGGCTATTGATGAAGGGGCTTATTTTCATATACTTCAAAATTTATCTCTTTTTATATTCAGCAAAAATGATATTCCATGGGTCATTACTTACCATTTTGATGATGATCAAACCCATTATGTGATATATTTACCTTTTGATAAGGCAAAAATGAACCAAAACAAAAGAGAATATACAACTGAAACGGTTTTAAAAAGTGGTGTATCATTTTTTAAAATGTATCACCCTTTTGCAAAGCAGTATTTTTTTTATGCTATCATCCAAGGACATTATATCTTAAGCAGTTCGCAGGCATTGTTAGCAAAAGTATTACAGCATACTGTTCAATCAAAAAAAAATAATTCCTTTATACCTCCTTATGATATTAAAAATGCTGCTTTACAAATTGACATTTCTCTTTTGACACATGAGCAACCTATCATACAAAATTTTGCTACAAAATTTTATTTGCAGCGTATCCAAAGTGCAGATGCATGGATTTATAGTGGCATGACACATTGTCAAAAAAAAAATTTTCTGTACACTTTTTTTCAACAAAAAGCCAAGCCTTGTACATTATGGCCTTACATTATATCTTCTACGATTTTTTGGCGGCATTATACTTTTAGTGATATTGAAAAATGGTGGCAAGCTCTGCAAAAATTTTGGCAAAAAAAGATCCCATTTCAAGAAATTTTAAGGGCACAGCAAGGGGAAATTGCTTGTTTAAATATTGCGCAGGGAGGTAAGGTGCTTTTATGGAAAATTCATCCAAATTTATTTTTGGAAGCTCTGAAAACTCATGAAATGATATCTTTTTTACCTGAAAAGGATGACTATTATCAAAAAATTTATCCTCTTACACACACAAAAAATTTTTTATGGCAGCCAGATGATCCTTTTTTTGTTCCTCAGTATTGTATGTTTTTGGATGATCAACATGTAGTATTTGCCACAAAAAGAAAGTTTTTAGAACAGTATCTGCAGTCATTTTTAATTCAAAAAATGACCAATATAGCAGCAAAAAATTTGCCATTCGAAAATTTTTTATTGCCTCAGGCGAATATGAGTCTTTACATAGAAAATGCTTCGCTTTTTTATAAAAAAAATAGTTCTTCACATAAAATGGTTGTTCAATGGAATTTTTGTGAAGAAAAAAAATGGTATACCAATGTGGTATGTCAAAATATAAAGCCAATCCTTAAAAAAAAAATATCTGTAATCAAGAAAAAAAAAGAGCCATTGCCTACAGATAAAAAAATGCTGCTAACTGATATACAAGCACCTTTGGTAATGCTTCCTCAAGTGGTGGAAAATCATAGGAAAAAATTTTTACAGCATTTTTTTGTGCAAGATGCTCAGCATGTGCTTTATTTTATGGAGGGTAATAATCAATTGTTATGGAAAAAAACATTGGATGGTCCTGTGATTAGTCCATTTTTTTCGATTGATTTTTACCGTAACAAAAAAATACAATACCTTTTTTCTACAAAAAATAAAGTATATATAATAGATTATCACGGTTGTGCGGTAGAAAATTATCCTCTGGTTTTACCAGAAAAAATACCTATTACTGCCATCAATTTGTTGGATTATGATCAAAATAAGCAATATAGAATAGCGATTGCGGCACAAAATAAAATGTATCTGTACGATCAATTCCAAAAAATATTGCCGTGTTGGCATCCTAAAGTCAACAAAAAAAAATATCGTATGGCCTTGCAGCACATTCGAAAATTTACAAAAGATTACTTGTTGACTTGTTCAATAGATGGATGTTTACAAGTGATGAATAGAAAAGGACATGTGTTATATACTTATCATATTACTCCTGGTTGTAGGTTGGCATTTGATCGAGAAAATATTTTTGTGTTGGATACCAATGGTTTGCTCAAGGAGATCAGCTTACAAGGAAAGTTGAAAAAAAAAATACATTTATATCAACCAAATGCTAATGATACGTTTACTTTTTTACAAGATCAGCAAACACAAAAAGTTTATCTCCTGAGAAGAGGTACTGAAAAGATAGACTTACTTGATTTACAGGGGAAGGTACTTTTTACAAAAAAAGAAATACATACTGATACTAAATTTCATTTATATAATCAGGAGTTAATGATGATGGATATGCAAGGGAATGTATATTGCTTTGATTTATTTATATAAAATAGGATTTATTTGCTTCTCTAACAAGAGAGAGGTTTTAAAATTTTTCTAATGCCCTGGGCTGGGTTGATTTAAATTTTTCCCAATTTTCTTTTTTATTGCTTCCTCTATTAATTTTAACGCTTCATTATTTTTGGTTGCTCTTGCTAGCTCTATAGGAGTTCCAGATTTTCCTATTTTATTGATGTCTAAATTTGGATCGTTCAAAATTAAATTTAATGCTTCATTATTTTCTTTTGTTATTGCTTGATCTATAGGAGTTTCTCCATATTTTCCTTTTTTATTGATCTCTAAATTTGGATCGTTCAAAATTAAATTTAATGCTTCATTATTTTTGTTTGTTATTGCTTGATTTATAGGAGTTTCTCCAAATGCTCTTTTTTTATTGATGTCTAAATTTGACTGATCTATATTTTTATTACAACTAAATAAAGTAATTAAGGTTAAAAAAAATATTTTGTTTTGTATATTCATTACATTTTTAAATAATTATTAAAATAAAAAAGAAAATGATGAACAAGCTGCGATTGTTTTTATTTTAGTGCTTGACGCATTAGATTGAAAAAATGAATTAGCAAAAGTAAGTTTAGTAGCTGGAGGAGGAGGAAATCAAAAATATTTTATCGGTATGTTAATCTGCAGCAAATTTTCTTGATAATATTGATGATTTTAATGGAAAACAGTTAGCTGAAAGCTATTTTTTAGTATATCATTCATAATTACATAATCAAAATTTTGTTGTATTTTACGTTTTTAAATTTAAAAATAAAAAATAATTCAAATCTATGCATATGAAAAATATAACCTCGTTTTTATTTGCTCTTACTTTATTGTTCAGCGGATGTAAGAGAAGTCATGAAAATAATAGTAAAAAAGAAGAAGACAGTAAAATAAAAAAAGCAGTACAAGCAGTAAAAAATGTCAAAGATGCGCTTCAAAATGGTAAAGGATCAGGAGATGGAACTAATGTTATCACAAAAGAAAATGATGAACAAGCTGCGATTGCTCTTATTTTAGCGCTTGACGCATTAGGTTTAAAAAATGACTTAGCAAAAGTAAGTTTAGCAGCTGGAGGAGGAGGAAATCCAAAAGATTTTATCGGTATGTCAATAAAATCTGCAGCAAATTTTCTTGATAATATTGATGATTTTAATGGAAAGGAAAAGATAGAAAAATATCTTGATGAAAAACTTAAAGAATACAAAAACAAATAAAAGAGTGAGCTTATGAGATAATATCATGAGCTCATTTTTTTTATTTTAAAAATTCCTCTACAATACTTGTAGCTTGCTGAAAGCTATTCTTTAGTATATCATTCATAATTACATAATCAAAATCTTTTTCCCTAGTAAGTTCTATTTCTGCTTTTTTGAGCCTCATGCGTAAAGAATTTTCGTCTTCTGTTTTTCTTTTTTTTAATCTTTCTTTGAGAATATATATATGAGGTGATTTAATATAAATAGTCAACACATTTTTTTTCAGCACATTTTTCAATTGACAAGCCCCTTGAATATCCACTGCAAAAATAGGTACTTTATTATTTTTCCATATATTGTCTACATCTGCTTGTAAAGTACCATAATACCTTCCTGGATATACCTCTTCCCATTCTAAAAATTTATTTTCTTTAATTTTTTTCTTAAAATCCACCTCTGAAATAAAATAATAATCTTTTTTATCAATTTCATTTTTTCTTTTTGTACGTGTACAAGCAGAAACTACAAACTGTAATCTTTTATTTTGATTGATTAAATATTCTACAATTGTAGATTTACCTGCGCCAGAAGCACCAGAAATAATAATAGCAGTAGACATTTTAGGTGATTTCCTTATACATGTTGTACGCTCGGAAGGACTTGAACCCTCAACCTTCGGAGCCGAAATCCGACGTTCTATCCAGTTGAACTACGAGCGCAAATTTTTATTCATGTACTATTTATGTATATAAAAATGCATAAAATTTTTAAATTTTAACTCAATTCTTCATCAAAATATGCATAATCTTCATGAATTACTGCCATCACCTTGCCATTGATGCGTTTTTGATATAAAAGCGTGTTGATAGATTTTGAAAGATTTGTTTTGTGATCTAAAATCCACGTACGATGTATATCGAATAGTGTGAGATTAGCCTTTGCATGCAAATTAATACAAGCAGACGGTAATTTTAATAAACTTCTGGGTTGTGTAGTAATTTTATCAATCAATTGTTCCCAAGGAATATATGAAGATAATGCAATTAAAAAATGTAAACACGTTTGTAAACCAATCATGCCAAAATCTGCTTGATCAAAAGTATTGTTTTTATTATTCTGATCTTGGGGTCTATGGTTAGTGACAATAACATCAATGATATTTTCTTGTAGGCCTTTGATTAGCATTTGATTATCCTCAATAGTGCGGAAAGGAGGATCTACTTTGTAGTTTGTGTCGAAATTGTTGATATGTGCATCTGTAAATAATGGCTGATAAACTGCCATGCTACAGCTCACTTGTAATCCTTTTTTTTTGGCTTGACTGATCAGTGCTATTGCTTTAGGATCACTGACACAAGCCAAATGTAATCTTCCTCCCACATGCGCTAAAATAGCCAAACTTTTTTGTACGCTAAGAAATTCTGCGATACCAGAAATACTTTGTATGCCCAATTTTGTACTCTGGATACCTTCGTGCATCATACCTCCATAGGCCATGGATATATTTTGGGGTTTTTGTATTAATAAACCATTCCATGGTTGTAGATATTGTAAAGCATGAGAAAGCATCTTTGCATTAATTTTTTCTTGATCACCATCAGTAAAAGCAACGGCTCCCATGGTATACAAATCCATCATTGCATTGAGCATAGTTCCTTGCATATCTTTTGTAAGCGCAGCAATAGGATATGTTTGGGTAATTTTTTGATATGGATGATTTTTGAGATAAAAAACAGTGGATTTATCTTGTACGATAGGGTTTGTATTTGGACACAAGGCTACCCCTGTAAAACCTCCAGCTGTGGCTGTTTGTGTGCCAGAGGCTATATCTTCTTTCCACTCATAGCCTGGGTCACAAAAATGAGCTTGCATATCAAACCAACCTGGCGAAATTTTCATTCCTTCTGCGTTGATAGTTTTATCTGCTGGATAAGATACATCATCAATGGCTTTGATTTTTCCTTCGTCGATAAAAATATTTTTTTTTTTTAAGTGAAAAGGAGATTGTTGATCAATGATGAAGGCTCCTAAAATTTGAATTTTCATAGAAATGGTTGTGAAGATGATTTTATATAGAAGGAAATTCTTTTTTTAAAAACTGAATTGTATAGCTTTGTGGATGAGACAGTAAATCTTCTGGTTTTCCCTGACAAATAATACTGCCTCCTGCTTGTCCTCCGTCTAGTCCTATATCAATCATATGATCAGCTGTTTTGATCACGTCCATGTTGTGCTCAATAACAATCACTGTATTTCCTTGATCTACTAAATGATGCAGTATGCTGAGTAAATATTGTATGTCTTGAAAGTGAAGCCCTGTGGTAGGTTCATCCAAAATGTAGAGTGTTTGGCCTGTATCTCTACGAGCTAATTCTGTGGCTAGTTTCACTCTTTGTGCTTCTCCTCCTGATAAAGTAGTGGATGATTGTCCTAAGGTGAGATATCCTAGACCTACTTTTTGTAATGCTTGTAGTTTATCCGCTATGTTGGGATATTTATCAAAAAAAAGGATAGCTTCTTCGATGGTCATCTCTAGAATATCTGCTATATTTTTTCCTTTATATCGTACTTCAAGCGTTGCTTGGTTATATCTTTTCCCCTGACATGCTTCGCATAGGATATGTGTTTTTGATAAAAATTCCATTTCTATGGTTTTGATGCCCGCACCTTCACATACTTCGCATCTTCCGCCATGGGTGTTAAAAGAAAATATTCCTGGCAAATATCCATGCATTTTTGCTTCTGGTGTCATAGAAAAAATATGCCGAATGTCTGTAAAAACGCCTGTATAAGTTGCTGGATTAGATCTTGATGTTTTGCCTATAGGCATCTGATCAATAGCAATGACTTTATCGATATGGTTTAGCCCTTGAATATTTTGGTAGGGGAGAGGTTTGCGCAATGCGCGGAAAAAATGTTGGTTTAAGATAGGAAATAATGTGTCTTGAATCAAGGTAGATTTCCCACTGCCAGACATGCCTGTAATACAAATAAATTTTTCTAAAGGTATAGTCAGATCTATATTTTTTAGATTATGGCCTGTACATCCGGTGAGGATGATATGTTTTCCATTGCCAGGTCTTTTAATTTTGGGTATTGCAATATTTTTATTGCCTAAAAGGTATGCTACAGTGGTGGTATGTGGTAATTTTTGGGCCAATGTTTTCAAATGTCCTGCATTGATGACTTTGCCGCCTTGTTTACCTGCTTGAGGGCCTATATCTACAATGTAGTCTGCTGCTAGCATCATATCTTTGTCATGTTCTACCACTAAAACAGTATTGCCTAGGTCACGTAAATTTTGTAGGGCTTTGATTAGTTTCTGATTATCTTTTTGATGTAAGCCAATGCTTGGTTCATCTAAAATATAAAGTACTCCCACGAGCTGTGTGCCAATTTGTGTAGCTAGCCTGATACGTTGAGTTTCTCCACCAGAGAGTGTTTTCAAAGGTCGATGTAATGTTAAGTAAGATAATCCAATATCTGACAACAGTATTAGTCTTTTTTGAATTTCTTTGAGCGGTTCATCTGCAATAATTTTTTCTCTATCGGTTAAATTTTTTGTTAGGTGCAATAGCCATTTTTTCAGTGTTGTTAAATCCATATGACTAAGTTCAAAAATATTTTTGTTTTGAATTTTGAAGTGTAGAGAGGATTTTTTTAGTCGACCGCCTTGGCATTCTGTACAAGTTTCTTCTATAATCCATGGCTTTTCTTCTTTTTCTCTTTTTTTTTGTAAATAATCCATCAGTCCAGAAAAAACAAAATCTTCGTCAATGTTTAATGTATGGTATATTTCCGGATGTTTTTGTGTGCCATACAATAAAATATCGAATAATTGCTCAGGCAATTGATTGATTGGGGTATCCATGCTAAGGTTATAACATGTAAACAACGTAGTTATTTTTTTAAAAATATGTGAGGTTTTATATGTGCCTAGCGGTACAATGCCTCCTTGTAAAATACTGCACTGATTATCGGGTATGATGTTGGGCAAGTTTAAACGTATAATTTCTCCTGTGCCATCGCAGGTGGGGCAAGCACCATAGGGTGAGTTGAAAGAAAATGTGTTGGGAGAGGGTGCATCATATGATAATCCATTTTCAGGATCCATCCATTCTTGGGAAAAGTAGTGTAGGTGCTGTTGGGCATCTTCTATAATTATTGATCCTTTTCCTTCTTGTAGGGCAATGTGTAAAGATTTTTTCAGTTGGTTATTGTAGTCTTCTTCTACCCATAAATTATCTATTACCAATGCAATGTCATGTGTTTTATACCGATCTAATTGCTGTTGAATGTCTATATTTTGTATTGTTCCATCAATTTTGACTTTGGTAAAGCCTTTTTTGTGTAGGGATTGAAATAAATTTTGATAATGTCCTTTTTTTCCTTTGACCAAAGGGGCAAGTATTGTAATGGTTTGTTTTTGAAATTTTTTTTGGATCATTTGATCTATTTCTTCTTGCGTTTGTTGCACCATTTTTTTTCCATTGATGTAAGAATATGCAGTAGAAATTTTAGCATAGATCAGTCTTAAAAAATCATATATTTCTGTGGTAGTGCCCACAGTAGATCGGTTATTTTTGACAGTTGTTTTTTGTTGAATAGCAATCACTGGGCTCAATCCATCTATTTTATCTACATCTGGACGTTCTATATTGCCTAAAAAATACCTAGCATATGCAGAAAAACTTTCCATATACCGGCGTTTTCCTTCGGTATATAGTGTATCAAAAGCAATAGAAGATTTTCCACTGCCACTCACTCCTGTAATGACAATGAGTTTGTTTTTGGGTAGGGAAAGGTCTATGTTTTGGAGATTATTGGCTCTTGCGCCCCAGATTTCTATTTTTTGTGCAATTTTTGGAAGATTGATTGGGTTGGGCATTTTAATTTTTGGAAGATGATGAGGGCTATTTTTCTCAAAAAGCCTTATTTTAATATTTCTTCAACAGGACACATAATTTACTTAAATATTTAGGAACTGTTTCCTTATAATTCTCTTTTGCTCTCTTTTTTTTCGTCATGTCATCAAATGATACACTGTCATTGAGTTTGTATAAAAAAGGTTATTTATCACCTTCTATGCCTTCAGGAGTAGATTTAGTCCAAGCTATTTTACGTTTGAAAAAGGAAAAAAATGCTATCATCTTAGCGCATTATTATCAAATCGATGCTATACAAGCCATCGCAGATATTGTTGGTGATAGTTTGCAGTTGGCCCAAAGAGCAGCGCAAACTGATGCTGATATTATATTGATGTCTGGCGTACGTTTTATGGCAGAAACGGCTAAGGTTTTAAATCCTTCTAAAAAAGTCATTTTACCTGATTTAAAGGCTGGTTGTTCTTTGGCAGATGCTTGCCCTGCAGATCGTTTCAAAGTTTTTTTACAAAAACATCCTGATCATTATGTGGTTTCTTATATCAATTGTACGGCTGAGATCAAGGCTTTGAGTGATGTAATTTGTACTTCTTCCAATGCGTTAAAAATTATTGAGTCGATTCCTAAAGATCGACCAATTCTTTTTGCACCGGATAAAAATTTAGGGCGTTATTTAATCAAAACCAGTGGTAGAGACATGCTTTTGTGGGATGGGGCTTGTATTGTGCATGAAACTTTTTCTTTGGAAAAAATTTTGGCTTTACAAAAAAAATATCCTCAAGCGCAGTTTATAGCACATCCAGAGTCTGAAGAGCATATTTTAGCGATTGCTGATTTTATAGGATCAACCGCCAAGTTGATTGATTATGTCAAAAATCATTCTTCAAAAATGTTCATTGTGGCTACTGAGGCGGGTATTTTGTATCAGATGAAGAAAGAAGCTCCGCAAAAGGAAGTAATTCCTGCGCCGATTCTAGAGGATAAGGGTTTTGGGTGTCATTGCAGTATTTGCCATTACATGAAGATGAACACGATGGAAAAGCTTTATGCTTGCTTGAAGCATGAATCTCCAGAGATTATTTTAGATCCAAAGATACAAGCCAAAGCTTTATTGCCTTTGCAAAGGATGTTGCAGGTGGCGGGGTGATATTTTCTTTAGTTGTTTTTAGATTTTTGATAATGTATAGATATTTCAAGCAATCACTATTTTTTTTACATTTTTTATTCTATTACTCCATTTTACAGGTTGTAATAACAAATACAAACAAGTTTTATTCCAAAATATTAGTCTTCAAAGTACAGAAGATGAAAAAAAGATTAAAGCACTATGTAAAAAAATAGAATTAACAAAAGAAGGTTATCAAGCAATTGATAAGGCGTTAGATGTAGAGTCTAGTACAGATTTAGAGACACTAAAAGAAAATAGAATAAAAAAATTAGATGAGCTTCTTCTTTTAGATAAAAAAAATGAAGATAAAATTGAAAAAGAAAATGGTTATGAAATTAAATTTTTTGAAACCAATGAAAAATAAATTTTTACATTCAGTTAAAAAAAAGATACTCTACTATAAATTTTAACTTATATCTATCATGTCAAATAATAAACAAACAAACAAAAAACAATTGAAAAATATTTTTTTAGCAAAGTTATTTTTACTCACTATAGCTGCCTGTAACAACAAAAAAATGTATAAAAAAAGCGATGGTTTAGAAATAAAAGTGAATATGCTAGAAAAAAGGGGAGATAATAAATCCGAAGAGAAAAAATTTTCTAACACTAAAATCAAAAAAGTAAAAACTTCCTATGAAGAAGCATTAAATATAACAAACACAAGTTCTAAATTTGTATCTCCAAAGAAAGAAGAAGATCCAGCAAAAAAAATATTAAATAATATCCTGGATGGTTTTTATAAAGAAGCCAATAAACATGATTCCTATTTTTATGCTATCGATACAAAAAAGTTTAAAGAAGAAGAAAAAATAGATTTAGAAAAACATATCATAAAAAATGAGTTTAAATTTTTGGATACTGAACTATCAGATATTTGTTTAAAAATGGCTTTTTATTATGTTGATATTGAAGAAATGGATAAAGCAGCTAAGTATTTTTTTTACTACTTAAAATTTTTAAAAAAACATAATCAAGAAAATAATGGAAATATTAGTAAACAAAAATGTTTATCACATGATTTCATAAATTTTATAGATGAATGTGACCAAGAATTTGAAATAGACAATATTCAATCAGCAGCAGACCTCCGTCAACTCTTAGGAGCTGATGATGAATAAAACCCAATGATCAATACTCCATTCAATTTTAAGCTCATCTTATGATGGGCTTTTTTTATCATTCTACCAACCCATCCACAGTCGTAATCCTTTCTTGTGTTGATAATTTTTCCGGTAAAAAAACATAACATTGTTCCTTAGCTCGGGTAAAAGCCACGTACAACAAATTGAAATGATCTAGATAAGTCGCACACTGTTCTTTTGTATAAGCCGAAGCATAAAAAGTATCCAATAAAGATTTTCCATAAGCAATCGGCCAAGTAGGAAATTCATCAAACGGTACTTGAGCAACCTGTTCCCATAAAATAGGTGGTTGTTGTGGCAAATGATCCAAAGACCAATCACAAAATGGAATGATCACTGTATGAAACTGTAAACCTTTGGCTTGGTGTATTGTTAAAATTTGGATTGCTTCTTGATTGGCTGAAAAATGCAATGTAATATACTGTCCCGTTGTTTCCCACCATTCAAAAAAAGCTGTATAATCCAAATAATTGTTCGTATTTATCCAATCTCCAATGGCTTCCTGAAAGGCATTCAAAAAAGGCAATGAAGCATCACTCGACAATTGCAATAATTGAATGATATGAATCACCGCCTCCACAATAGGATAAGTAGCTAAATCCTCTTTCGTTTTCAAAAATTCTTTGGGCAAACTAGCACCTTCCTCATCAAATACCCAGTCGTTATCTTTGGATAAAACATATTGTTGGTATAAGCTAATTAAAGTAGCACGAGCTATTATATTTTGATTGTCTTGAAGATATTGTAATGCTGCCATGATGATGTTGACCCAAACAGAATGGCCCAATTGCAACGCTGTAGAAGCCATTGCATGTAATTGATTTTTTTGACAAACAAGTAAAATTTTTTTTGCCTCCGCATGATTACGTACCAATACAGCAACATCTTTCAACAGAGTTTTTTCCTTTTGTAGTTGGATTAATAATCCAATAAATTCATCTGCTATTTTTTTTTTTTCAACCCTTTGAATTTTAAATATCCCTCTATTTTTTTTTATTTTTTTTTGTGTTGCTGTCTGATAAAGATTTTTTATTTTTTTAGATGCTTGCAAAGTTTTAGGATCCTCTATATTTTTTTGTAGCATATTTGATAATACTGCCGCTGATTTTTGAAAAAAATGATTATTAAAATCTATGATATCAGTATTGCTTCTAAAATTATACTCCAAAGGAAACACTTTTATCTGCGCTGGGTGAAAATCTTGAAAAATGCGTGTTTGCAATAAATCACCATCTCCACCCCGCCATCTATAAATCGCCTGTTTAGGGTCTCCTACCACCATGCTGAGATGCCCTTCTGCCAAAGAATTTTTGATTAAAGGCAACAGATTTTGCCACTGTAAATCTGAAATATCCTGAAACTCATCAATCAAAAAATGTTGAAAATGATGGCCTAATTTTTCATAAATTACAGGCGCCTCATGTGTATCAATAATTTTTTTTAAAATACGTGCTGTATCACTGATTAGCATTATCTGATTTTTTTTTCGATAACCTTCCAGATGCTGTAGTAAATCCTCCATGATGTTAAAAACATAACCATAATTTTGCATCGTTTGGGCTGTGCGATATATCATTCCTTTAGACTGATGGCATGTACACCATTGTTCCACAATTTGTTGGAGATATGCCCGGATGGAAATAATATTTTTTTTTTTTTTGGCTGTTTTACTAAACCAAAATTTTTCCTCATGTAAGGATTTCAGTACTCTTTGTGTTGGAGGCTGGTATTTTTTTTGTGCTAATTTTTGAAAATAGCCGGCTACCCCTTGTTTTCCATAAGCAAAATCTTCTACTGCTAAATCATGGTCTTGTATTTTTTCCATAAAACAATTGCCATATGATTGCATTTTCCTTTCAAAATCTTGTACGATATTTTGTAGATGGTTTATTAATTTTTGTGAATGTTTTGAACAGTTCAGATAACTGACAATGGCTTGTTCTTGTTTGAAAAATCCAGAAGAAAATATTGTTTCAGCCATTCTTAAGATATTTTTTTGGATATCCCAAGATTTTCCTTGTAGCCATTTTTTTTCTGAAAATTGTACCAGTGATGATAAAAGTGGAGAATTTGTTGTTGTATTTAAACACTCTTTGACCATATACTGCAAAGCAGGTTGCGTGTCTACAGTCAATGTATAACTTTTATGTAAGCCTATTGCATGTATAAAAGCATGGATGATTTTTTGAAAAAAATGATCAATCGTGCCAATCGAAAAATCATCATATCCATGCAACACTTGCCGTAAAATTGTTTGCGCGTTTTTTTGAATATTTTTTTCTTCTTTTAAAGAACCTTCATTCAATAAAGCTTGGACGAAGGGCTGTGCTTTACCTTTGGATATATCAGATAATGTGGTTAAGATCCTAGAGCGCATCTCTTCTGCTGCTTTATTCGTGAATGTGATGGCTAGTATTTTTTTAAAATTTTGTGGTTTTTGCAGAGCTATTTTGAGATAATACACTACCAGTGTATGGGTTTTTCCTGCACCGGCAGAAGATTGATAGATATGTAGCATATATCTCGTTGGAAAAATAGATTGATTTTATTGTAGAAAATCAACGTCTACATGAAAAGGGTATTTCATTAAAATATGCAAGGCATGGTGGGCGGGTAGTTGTTCAAAAATCATGCGATATACTATTTCGGTGATTGGCGCACGGATTGGTTGTTTTTGTACATATTTTTTGACCATTTGTACTGTATGTATACCTTCTACGGTTTCTTGAATTTCTGTTAGAATATCTTTGACTGCTTTTCCTTGAGCTAGCTGATAGCCAAAAGAAAAATTTCTACTAGAATGATTTGCACATGTAGCCACCAAATCACCAATGCCTGCCAATCCAATAAAAGGAGCAATACTAGCGCCTAAAGCTTTGCCAATGTAGATCATTTCTACCATGCCTCGGCTAATGAGCAAAGCTTTGGTATTGTCTCCATATTGCATTCCACTCAAACAGCCAGCTGCTATTGCAATGATGTTTTTTAAAGCACCGCAAAGCTCTACGCCTATAATGTCATGACTGCTGTATACTTGAAACTGAACGCTTCTTAATAATTGCTGTACAGTTTTGTTTACTTCTTCAAATTTGCTGGCCACTACCGTTGCTGCAGGTTGTTTTGCTTCCAATTCACGTACCAAATTAGGTCCTGAAATACAGCCTATTTTGACCACTACACTGGCGTCAGTGATTATTTGGCTTATGGTTTTGATTGTATCATTTTGCATGATATCTTTTGCGTGGATCAATCCTTTGATGCCATGTATGATGGTATGGTAAGGAGATAAATAAGGCGCAAGTGCTTGTATACAACTGGGAAGTCCTGTAGCTGAAACCATGATAAATATGGTTTCACATTTTTTGGCGATAACTGAGAGTTGGTTGGTAGGGGTAATGTTTGGATGTAGTATTTGTTTTGCAGATTTTTTTTGTATTTGCATGGTTGTGACCACTGATTTTCGTCTTGCATAAAGCAATACATTGTGTTTTTTAGCCAATAAATTGGCTATGGCAGTGCCAAATCTTCCTGCTCCAACAACGCCTATGCTTGGTTTATGATACATATTTTTCGAGTCCATAGCCCATCAACCGGTTATGATAATAATACAATGTGCTTAAGCTTTGAGTGGTGATGTTTCCTTGAGAGTCTTTGATTAATGGTCTTTTGGAGTGGTACATCCCCACATGTTTTAAACCATGACAAATGATATAATCCATATTTTGATGCAACATGATAGGGCTTACCTGAATGGCTTTAGATTGATATAAGAGCATGATTTTTTGATAAATTTTTTGCACTTGCCTGTAAAATATATCATAATCAAGGGTGTGCTCTTTAGAAGAAAGGCCAAAGAGATGTTTGAAGTCAAGAGAAGCATGTTGTTTTTTTATCAATCGAAAGGCCACAAAAGCTACCAAATGACTGGTGAATACACAATTGATTTTGTAATATGCTCGAATAATAGCCTGACTCATAGTTTGTGTATACTGATCTTCTTTTTTTTTCACTGTATCATTTTTTTCCCCTGACATAAAATATTCATAGGTATCCACATACTTTCCTTCTGAGGTATAGCTATTTCCCTTGGCGTCTACAGCATTTCCTAGAAGATCCATGGCATGACCTATAGAAATACACATTTCAGAATCTTTTGTAAAGAATTTTCCCAAAAATCGAAGGATTTTATAAGATTTAGAATAAAAATCTTGTTCTTGAAATTTTTTTCCTACACCTTCTAACAACAAATGTTGTTGAATAAGCATAGGTGCTTCCAAAACAAAATGATAATTAAAGACTACAGGTACTATAAAAATTTTAGGAGCATTTTTGCCATATTTTTGATAATTATTTCTCTGTGCAGTGATTGTTGTGCTGAGCAGGCCTAGTTTTAATGTTTTTTCCAACATACCAGACCTTGATCTTGTGCCTCCTGGATAAAAAAGGCTGTGACATTGTTTTTGTAAAGTTAAGTTGGCATATGCTTTGAGTGCGGTGAGATAAAGGAGATTTTTTTTTCTTCGGTCTATTTTATAAACACCTAGACTATTCATGAAATAGGCAAATATTTTGATGTTGAATAAATTTAAACCAGCGCCATATATAAAAGGAGGGAGGCCCAAAGTTTTAATTACCCAGCCTATCAAAGCAGAATCGAGATGACTAAAATGTGTGGGAACCATGACAATGGTGCCTATTTTGGCCAATTTTTTTAAATCTTCTGTGGCACCGATGATTTGAATTTTGTCTTTGAGCTGATATTTTTTACTAAAAAGATAACGTAAGCCTCCCAGTTGAGAGGCATTGAGCAAGCGTGCAAAGCCATACTCTACTATTTTTTCTGCTACACGATAATATGATGGCCGAAAGTTACCTGCAATTTCATACACATAATGATACATGATTTTTTGTAACATTTCTTCATAATTTTTTTTTTGTTGGCTTTGATGAAACATTTTTTCCATCTGTTGCCAAAAAAGAATTTTGGCTTTTGTGTCTACTTTCCACAGTTTTTTGTTCAGTCGAATTTTTTCTCGATATAGTGTTTGGGAAATTTTTTCTCGTAAACCAGCAGTGCTTTCATCTTCTGTTAGCATATTTTGTACTGATTCTTGGATAACTTCTTGTAAAAAAGCTGCTCTCTGTTGATTCATTTTGACCAAAGGCCATTCTTTTTGTTTTTTTTTTTGAGAAAATGATTGAAACACCTGATTAATCAAAGACATATGAAAGGTATAATCAATGGTGATACAATTTTTAAAGCCATATTTTTTGATCTATTTTTTTCTTTTTTAACAAAGAGGCGAAAAATTTGACTTCAAGATCAGAAGAAAAAATTTTATACGGAAGATAGATAATATGTGCTTTGGAAAGGATCAACAAAAAATAATTTTTACCCTGATAACCTTTTTTTATTTGAGACCATACAATCGGCATGCCTTGTTTATGATTGATTTTCATCAATATTTTTTGGCTGTTGATTTCATAAAAAAGACTTTCTAAAATGATTTTGTTTTGTTCTATTTGCGTAACGGCAAAAAATTGTAAAATCCAAAATCCTATATAGCCTACCAAAGCAATCAGTGTACAAATCCAAAACCAGTGTGTTCTAAAAATAAGACTCCCACTAGATAACACCACTACCACAATACTGATCCACCATTGTTCTTGTAAAATATTTTTCATTGCCAGTAAGATGTACTTTCGCATAGAAAGTTTTACTTTTTTTGTTTTGATAAGCATACAATGTCTATTTTTTGAATTTATAAAAGTACAATTGATTTTAATTTTAACGATCAAATAATAATCGTTGACCTAAAACACTGTCGTCAAATTTTCCTTGATGATAGGCTAAGTGACCCGATACGATGGTATGAGTAACTTTTGATTGAAATTTTTCCCCTTCCAATGGCGACCATTGGCAGTGAGATTTTATGTTTTTTTTAGATATACGCCAAGGTTCGTTTAATGCACAAATTACTATGTCTGCAAAATATCCTTCTTGGAGATAGCCTCTTTTTTGTATTTGAAAAATTTTGGCTGGATTGTGACACATTTTTTCTACGATTTTTTCTAACGTAATTTTTTTTTGATGATATGCTTCTAACATAACAATTAAACTATGCTCTACCATTGGTCCTCCTGAAGGTGCTAGTCCATAAGGCTGTGATTTTTCTGCTAAAGTATGGGGGGCATGATCTGTAGCAATGACATCAATCCAATCTTGGTTAAGGGCTGCCCATAAAGCTGTTTGGTCTTTTTTTGTTTTAATGGCTGGATTCCATTGTATATACGTTCCTTTTTTTTCATAATCTTCTGATTGAAACCACAAATGGTGTATGCATACCTCAGCTGTAATTTTTTTTTTATGTAACGGTATTTTTTTCAGCAATTGTAGTTCTTGCTCAGTAGAGATATGTAGCAGATGGAATTTTGTGTGGTATTTTTTTGCTAAATCTATGGCTCGTTGGGCAGAGGTATAGCATGCTTCGGCATTGCGAATGAGAGGGTGATGTGCGGCTGATATATTTTTTCCGAACATTGCTTTATATGCGTCTCTATTTTTTTGAATGATGTTTTCATCTTCGCAATGTGCAGCAATGAGTGTAGGAGATTCTTGAAATAAACGATCAAGTGTGATAGGATTATCCACTAGCATATTACCTGTAGAAGATCCTAAGAATACTTTAATGCCACAAACTTTTTTGCTGTTGGTTTGGAGCACTTCTGTCAAATTATCATTAGATACCCCCATATAAAAAGAATAATTACCTAAAGAAGATCGTGCTGCGCGAGCATATTTTTCTTCTAGTAATGTCTGTGTTAGTGTTTGAGGAAACGTATTGGGCATTTCCATAAAAGAAGTGATACCTCCTGCAACGGCTGCTCTAGATTCCGAAAAAATATTGCCTTTATGACAAAATCCTGGTTCACGAAAGTGTACTTGATCATCGATGATGCCTGGAAAAACATATTTTCCTGTAGCATCTATCATGTTTTGGCAGTGGACTTGCGATATATTACGGTCTATTTTGGTGATGTATGCGTTTTCTATCAAAATATCGGCTACCTTGATGGTATGATCATTGACAATAGTGGCATTTTTGATGATTGTTTTGGGCATACCTGTGATGGATTTTAAAAAGATAAAAAGTGTTCGATTTGTGTATCAATTAGCCCTGGATAAGTCTCGTGATGAGTGATTGTAGTAATATCATTTTTTTTTAGATTCGGTAGTCGTACTTTTTGAGGTAATACATGCATGCCGACATAATGCAAAATATCTGTAAAATGACTCAAAGCCAGTGTAGCACCTTGTGAACCTTTTGAAATACCTACTAAAGCAGCTTTTTTGTTTTGAAAGCTTTGAGGAAAAGGAAGGCCATCTAAAAAAGTTTTTAAAACGCCTGGAAATGAGCCATTGTATTCTGGAATGATAAAAATGAATCGTATGCCTTTGGTAATACAATCAGTTTGTTGATTAAACAGTGTATTTTTGTTTTGTTGATCGTACAAGGCACTGAAAGCAAAATCATGCGGTAGATGGTTAAGATTGAGGTAATGTATGGGATATTTTTTTTTTGCCAATTGTTCTCCATAATAAATTCCTACTTTTTCACTTAAAGATGTAGAACGATTGGTGCCTATAATAATGGTTATGGGTTGGTTTTGAACCATAGTGTGATCAAATAAAAAGGTGGGAAATTTAAAAATTTTTGTGTGCAAAAAAATTTTTTATCTTTAAATTTAACAGAAAAATATGAATCCCTTACCGGAAAAAAAGACATTGGCAGCTGTTATGCATCAGCATTTACAAGCAGCTTATCATCGATATCCTATACTCACACATCCATTGTTATTGCATATGATGAATCATATGTATACAGTAGAAGAATTGCAGTGGATTGCCCACAATTTTTATTATATATTCAAAAAATATCCTAAGATTTTTGCTGCCTTGGCTACCAAAATAGATGATTTTAGTAATGTAGAAAAATGGACTTCTTCCTACAAAAAAAATAGCAAACTCATCAAGCTGTATAAAAATAATCTCCAAACATGGATTACCAATTTTGGTATCGATGATACTTCCCATACGCCCAGCACAGGTACACAAGTTTATGTACATAATATACTCAATATTTGCTTGCATCATCCGCGTTATCAAGGAATTGGTATTTTACTGGCACATTTTTTTATTTTTGATCAACTGATACCTATTGCCCATCAATTTTTTCCAAAAAAAAACAAAAAGAAAAAATTTTTTCTTCTAGATATTTTTTTTACTGATAATCCATTTTTTTCACAAGATGATTGGAAAGCTTCAGATCATACAAAAGATTTATCAGAAGGTATTCAGTGGGGTGTATACTATTTTTATCAACTATTAAATGATTTAGCAAAACCTGGTATTTATTTATCATCCCATGCTTCTAAAGTCAATTTTTTTGCTGTAGCGAATACTAAACTACAAGCAAAACCAAAGCTTTATCCACTAGCTGAGGGACAAGCAGCTGAAAAAAGATTGGCAATTTTAAATGATTTGTATAATGAAAGCTCATTGCATACTATCAAACAATACATTGAACCAACCACTAAAAATATTTTAGAGATAGGCTGTGGTACAGGAGTTTTAGCAAAAGCGCTTGCATGTACATTGCCAGAAAAAATACATGTATTGGCTACTGATTTTAGTAAAGCACAGATTGCTCTCTGTAAAAAAAATTATGCACACATCCCTCAATTAGATTTTGGTTTGTATGATTGTAATGCAAATCAAAAACTATCCCAATCATTTGATATAATATTTGCTCGTTTTTTGATTGTTTTTCAAAAAAACATTGATCAGGTGATACAAAATATGTGGTCTATACTTCAACCAGGAGGTTATTTGATTCTAGAAGATTTTAACCCTATGAACACAGGCTGCTATGCTTATGAACAGCAGCCCATTATTCAAAAATGGAATACCTTCTGCAAAATGGCTTTGATCAAAACAGGAAGAACCAAAGATTTAGAAAAAAATATTTTAGATATCCTGTATGAAAAGCAAGCAAAAAAAATAGAAAAAAAAATTAATCACGCTGTTTTAACAACTCCTAAAGAAAAATCTTTATTTTTTCTCTGTATGGAAGAAGCCAAGCCCTATATGCTCAATTTAGGCATATCTTCTGATGTAGTTGAAGAAATTATAGAATCTTTACGCGAAATCTGTGACAATCGTTATCCTGTAAACTTTGCTCGAAATTTCCAAATCATTGCCCAAAAATAAAAGGCAATATCCTGTTCATCAAGTCAGTATTTTGTCCAATGTATTGAATCATATGATGATGCAATCTCCTCACAAAGCACAATATATCAATGCCAAAGCATCTATTGTTTTTAAGGCAATGGTACAACCTACATCGCATAGTCAGATCAAAAAAATTTTTGTGCGTGCATCCAAACTCTACGTTGTTTTAGCCTCTAGTGTTTTAAAGCATGCTTGGCATTTACAAAAAGATAATTTTTTACAAAAAATTAAACAAGAACATGCCTATTTTGCTTTTTTAAAAGCAGTGGTCTTTATTTAACCTCTTTCACGATATTTTTGGTGTTTACTCCTTTTTTTTCCTACGATCGTTTATTGAAAGAACATCCTATTTTATCATTAATTGCTGATGTAGCTGCAGATATAGAAATAGATACTTATGTAGTGGGTGGATTTGTAAGAGACTTGTTATTAGAAAAAAAATCTAAAGATATTGATATTGTTTGTATTGGCAGTGGGGTTGCTTTAGCCCAGGCAGTGGGAAGAACATTAGGACTTTCTAGTGACATAAAAATTTTTAAAAATTTTGGTACTGCTATGTTGCAATACCAAACATGGACTGTGGAGTTTGTAGGTGCTAGAAAAGAATCCTATCAAAAAAATTGTAGAAAACCTAGGGTAGAAGATGGAACTTTGGCAGACGATCAAAAAAGAAGGGACTTTACAATCAATGCCCTTAGCATTGGTTTATATGGTCCCCATCAAGGCATGTTAGTAGATCCTTTTCAAGGACAATTACATCTCAAAGAGAAGACTATTCAAACAACAGTAGCCCCTGGACAAGTGTTTTCAGATGATCCTTTGCGTATACTGCGTGCTATACGTTTTGCTACACAGCTTCAGTTTACCATACATCCCGAAACACTGGAAGGGATTATTCAAAATGCTACGCGTTTATCCATAATTTCTCAAGAAAGAATCACGGAAGAGTTGCATAAAATACTTTTGTCAGCAGTACCTTCTGTGGGATTTTTATGGCTAGACAAAACAGGATTATTGGCTTGGGTATTGCCTGATTTGTTGCCCTTGAAAGGTGCTGAAACTATTCAAGACAAAACACACAAAGATAATTTTTATCATACGTTGCAAGTGTTGGACAATGTCGCTAAAGTATCTTCCAATATATGGTTACGTTGGGCTGCTCTTTTACACGATATTGCTAAGCCAATGACTAAAAGATTTGATTCTATTCAGGGATTTACTTTTCATGGGCATGAACATGTGGGTGCTCAGATGATTCCTCATTTTTTTAGAAAAATGAAGCTATCTCTACAAGATAAAATGCTGTATGTACAAAAATTGGTTAGGCTACATTTAAGACCCATTGCATTGGTAAAAGAAAAAGTAACTGATACGGCTGTTCGTCGGTTGCTTTATGAAGCAGGAGATGATCTTGAAGATTTGATGCTTTTGTGCCGAGCAGATATCACTTCTAAAAATCAACAAAAAGTGGAGGAATATTTGAATAACTTTGATTTGGTAGAAAAAAAAATAAAGTTAGTAGAAGAAAAAGATCATATTCGTTATCTACAGCCAATGATTACAGGAAAAGATATTATGCAGGCATTTCAAATTCCTCCTTCCAAAATGGTAGGCACTATCAAAGAAGCCATCAAAGAAGCCATCTTAGAAGGTAAAATTAAAAATACATATCCAGAAACTTACGCTTATATGCTTGTTTTAGGTAGGGAGTTACAATTAATAGAGATCTAGATAACCATATGTTTTAAAAACTATTGCATGTATTATAAAATTATTCATTTTTTTAGTCTTTTTTCTGTAAGAGAAGTTATTTCTTCTTTTTTGATATTGTTTGCAGTACTAGATATTTTGGGCAGCATTGTAATTGTGATTAATTTAAGAAAAAAATTAGGCCATATCCATGCAGGAAAAGCTGCGATTGCTGTGGGTGGTATCATGATTTCTTTTTTGTTTTTTGGACAATATATTCTGCATCTTTTTAGCGTAGATATTAGTTCTTTTTCTGTGACAGGTGGTATTGTCATTTTATTGCTAGGATTGGAGATGGTATTAGATGTAGATATTTTCAAAATTAATCATACGATTGAAGAAAATCCTTCTTCTATTGTGCCTTTGGCCTTTCCTATCATGGCTGGTGCTGGCACTTTGACCACTATTTTGACACTTAAAGCTGCTTATCAGGATATCAACATTATATGTGGTGTATTGATGAATTTGATTTTAGTATACAGCATCATTGCTTATTCCGAATGGATAGAAAAATTTTTAGGAAAGGCAGGTATCAGTATCGTGCGAAAAATCATGGGTATTATTTTATTATCCATGGCAGTAAAATTATTCAAAACACATTTTTTTATCCAATGATATGATTACCATTTATACCGATGGTTCTTCCAAAGGAAATCCTGGAAAAGGAGGGTATGGTGTTGTATTGCTTTATAAAAATAGGAGAAAAGAATTGAGTGCTGGTTATCGAAAAACAACCAACAATCGTATGGAGCTTTTAGCAGCCATTATAGGGCTTGAAGCAATCAAAATTGTCCATACAAAAATTACACTTTATACAGACTCTCAATATATTGTTCACCCTATTCAAAAAGGTTGGCTTTTACAGTGGATACAAAAAAAATTTCAAGGAAAAAAAAATGCTGATTTATGGCAACGATTTTGGCTAGTCTATCAAAAACACTGTGTGGAAGTACGTTGGATCAAAGGACATGCTGGTCATCCGGAGAATGAAAGATGTGATTTTTTGGCACAAAAAAGCGCCCAAAAAGCTGCTCTGTTAATAGATCATGTTTATGAAAATTCAAAATTATGATTTATAAAAATCTATAATAAAAATTTTATTCTGGCAAAGAGTTCTTTTCTATTTGATTTGTATATAAATCAAGATGATCGTTGAGTTGTTGCTCTTTTGTTGTATAGATAACTATAGGATTGTTTTTTTGAAAGTGTTGATGCTTTTTTAAAATATCTTGCGCAATGATTTGATTGGCATAGTGCATGCCTACTTGAGAAAAAAAATCTGCAGTAGATATTTGTGCTATATTTTTGGTCAGTGTCTGATCTAAATATGCTTTTTCATCAACATATGATTGTTTTTTTTCATCAAAAGGTGTCATTGTTGGCAAATCAAATAGAGAAAGTATGATATTGCCATTTTTTTTGAGAATATTTTTATAGCTTTTGTAAGTATTGAGATAAAAAGGTATGAGCCCTGTATACCAATCATAACAATGAATAACATCCGGTGACCAATTGAGTTCTTTTGCTAAAACTACCGCACTTTTAGCAAAAAATATCAATGTGTCATGGATATTGGGTAGCGGTTTTGAAAAACTTTTTTTTCTAAAAAAATTGTCGTTGTCTAAAAAATAAACTTGTGTTTTGTTGACATCTGGGATAGAGCTTACTTTGACAGAGATAAAATCATAATTTTCTTTGTTAAGCGCTACTTTAAGATTAGCAAAACGTAACACATTATGTAGACGATATTTTCGGTCGCTGATGATATCATATTTGGGCATGATTACCCTTACTTCAATGCTTTTGTCTTGATTTTTGACAGTATTGATCAAGTGTTGAATAGTATCTCCTGCTTCTGTCAAGCGCATATAAGGGTTTAGCTCATGTGTGATGATTAGTATTTTTTTTGTTTGTGAGATGGGTGTTGAATGGGTGGGTATTTGCATGTTTTTTGTAGAAGTATTGCAAAACTAGCAAAATAATATTACAATCAAGAACAGCCTTAATATAAGACAATTTTGTTTTTTTTGTATTTTTTCCACTAGTGATACTTTTTTATGCTTTCATTTTGATTGTATTTTATCTCAACAAAAAACCTTTCCATTTATCTCAAGTTTTTCATCAAAATTTTCAAAAAAATCATGTATGGACTGATCATGAAAAAATGACTTTTGCTTTTTTTCAGCAATGGTTTTCTTCTCAAAAAATTTTCACACTGTCTACTTCAGGTACGACAGATACTCCTCAAAAAATAACAATTACACGCCAGCAGATGATTGCCAGTGCATATCAAACTAGGCATTATCTTCCTTTAAAAAAAGTAAAACATGTTTTAATTCCTATCCATACGGCTTATATAGGCGGTTGGATGATGATGGTGCGGTCATTGATTTTTGGATGGACCATGCATATAGTAGATCCTTGTAAAAATCCTTTGTCCTATTTTGTTAAAAATATTATTCCTTTTGATTTTGCTGCATTGGTTCCTTTACAGTTGTATACTATTTTACAACAATCATCTTCTGTTGCTAATAATGTGCTCAACCGTATGCAAGCTATCATTGTAGGAGGAGCTCCTATCACCTATGCATTGCATAAGCTTTCACAGAGGATAAAATCTCCTATTTTTCATACTTATGGAATGACGGAAACTGTTACTCACATAGCTATGAAAAAAATCAATGGATATGGTCAGCAAAAATGTTATCATGTGCTCAGTCGTGTGTCTATCAAAAAAAATGAAAAAGGCTGTTTGGTTGTTCGTCCTTGTGCGATTACAGCTTTTAAAACTATTATTACCCGTGATCTTATACATTGCATCACTACTCATATTTTTTCATGGATTGGAAGGTATGATCATATGGTGAATTCTGGTGGACATAAAATTATGATAGAAGTTGTTGAAAAAAAAATAGCCACTATTTTTCATAAATATTCACTACAAAGCGATTTTTTTTTAAAGGCTATACCTGATGAAAAATTAGGAGAACAATTAGTTTTAGCTGTAGCACACAAACGTTTATCCACGATTGTAAAAAAAAAAATATACGAACATTGTATAAAAAAAATTCCTCGTTATAGTATACCCAAAAAAATATACTACATCACTCATTGTCCAAAAATTAACGAAAAAATTAACCGAAACATCAATTTACAACTCTATCCGTTTGATAGTTTTTCTTGATTTTTAAATGAATGATCCAATATTATTCATTTAAAAGGCATTATTTTTTGTTGTTCAGTGTTAAGATATTTAGCTGATTATTGTTTGTATATTTTTATTTTTTTGTGAGGAAAAAATATATCTACATTGTTTTTTTGATCATTTTTATTGGTTTATTTTTAGAAATATCTGAATAGATTTTTTTGAATAAAATTATTTTCTATAGCACTATTTTTTTTAGTATTCTAGTAATGAAGATAATTTTTGTACTGTTGTTTTTGTATTGTCATATCAATACACAGGTAATTAGTTTTTGTTTGGAAATTTTGAAAAATTAATGATCATTTATAAAATTTTATTAAAAAAAATAGTGGATGTATATTTTTTTTCCCATATAGACAAGTAAAGATCTTCTTTAGCTTGCATTTTTTTTTTTAGGATTTCATTTTTATCCTGGTAGCCTAAAAGATGCAATAGGCCATGTATGATCACTCGCAGCAATTCTTCTTGTAGTGTACAAGAAAATATTGAAGCATTTTCTTTGACTCTTGTTATGCTGATATAAATATCTCCAGCAATATTTTTTTGTGTATGTGCAAGATCAAAAGTAATGACATCTGTCCAAGTGTCATGTTGAAGGTATTGTATATTTTTTTTGATTAGTGTTTGGTCAGTGCCAAAGATGATATTGAGAAATGTCAATGAAAAATTATGGGTATTTATCACATGATACATCCATTGTACTATTTTTTTTTGAGCTGCTGTCGTGAGAAAACATGGTTGATCTTCAAAGAAACAAAGAATGGGTAATTTTTTTTCATACATGAGTCATTTTTTTTTGTAATGCAATCATTGATAAAGCAGCTTGGGCTACACTTACTCCTTTTTTTTCTACACTACCAGTAGTACGTTCCCATGCTTGCTGATAGGTGTATGTGGTGAGTACGCCTGAAATGATGGGTGTATTGTATTGCAAAGATAAGTTAGTAAAGGCTTGTGTGATGTTTTGACTAATTAGTTCAAAATGTGTGGTTGCTCCTTTGATAATACATCCTATAGGAATAATGGCGTGTATTTTTTTTTTTGCAGCCCATTGTGTAGCCAACGGAAGTTCATAACTACCAGGCACTTTGATTTGATGTATATTTTGGGGCAAAACTTTGTGTGCTTCCAACGTATTGCATACATCTTTATACAATAGATCTACAATGGTTGTATGCCATTGGGCTTGTACAATATATATAGTTACTTTGGAGATGTCTTTGATAGACAAATAAATATCCGGTTGTTCAGAGACGCTATACATAAAGATTAATCTTGATTTCTAATTTTTCTTAAATATGTTACGTTTGGCTGTGTACGTATTTCTTCTAAAACATGATAAGCCCTGGCTGTATTTTCTTTGTGCAAGGTTTGGTATATTTTACTTTCAGGATTATTCATATCACCAAAAATAATTGCTTCTGCTGGACAAGCAGTTGCACAGGCTGTATTGATATCTTCGTCTGCTAATTTTCTTTTTTCCATTTTGGCTTTTAGTTTACCTTCTTGAATACGCTGTGTGCATAGGCTACATTTTTCCATGACCCCTCGTGCACGGACAGTGACATCTGGATTCAATACCATTTTTCCTAAACTGTTATTCATTGAGGTATTGGCTGTTATTTTTTTATTGTCATGGTATTTAAACCAGTTGAATCTTCTCACTTTATATGGACAATTATTGGCGCAATATCTTGTGCCAATGCATCGATTGTATGTCATCTGATTTAATCCTTCTTCACTGTGTGTAGTAGCCAATACAGGACATACGGTTTCACAAGGAGCGTTGTTGCAATGCTGACACATCATGGGCTGAAAGGTCACATCTGGATTTTCAGCTGCTTTTTCCAATCCTTTAAGATCATTTACAGTTGCATCGCTGCTATAATAGCGGTCTATTCTTATCCAGTGCATCTCACGTCTGTTTGCAACTTCTGCTTTTCCCACTACTGGTACATTATTTTCTGCTTGACAAGCAATTGTACAAGCGCTACATCCAGTACAAGCGTTCATATCAATTACCAAACCCCAATGATGCTGAGGATACATATGGCCTTCCCATAAAGTAATGGTTTCTGGTTTTTCCTTCCCTTGATTTGTAGCAATGGTGATGGATGGACTTCCTGCCCATGGATTTTTTTGATAATCTGCTAACGTAGTTTCTTGAACAATATTTTTTTTCCCCATATACGTTTCATGGGTTTGGGTTTGTGCGAGTGTAGTATATTGACCAGAAGGTTTTAATTTAATAGATGTTATATGATGACTCCATTGCCCATTTACCATTGGCATTAATGGAAAACTATTGATGCCAACATTGTTGGCTACTTTTCCACCTTTTTTTCTGCCATAACCTATTGCAAGACCAATGGTGTTGAATGCTTGTCCTGGTTGGATGATAACGGGTATTTGTATTTTTTGTTGACCTATATGCAATTGTACCACCGGCGCTTTTCCTTCTTTTGGTTGGAGAGTATATTGTTCGGCCAAGGTTTGTGACATGGTGAGATAATTATCCCAGCAGACCTTGGTAATAGGATCAGGCATTTCCTGTAGCCATGGGTTATTGGCTTGTGTGCCATTGCCAAGGCCTATTTTTTCATATAGCACAAGTGTTAGTGCTTGAGAAGCATTTATATGATTATGATGAATTTTTTTGACTTGTGCATCAATCAAAGCAAAAGGTAGGGGAGATAGAGCCGTTTTAGGAGCATTTTTTTTTTTCACTACAAATATCCCCTGGTAAAGGCATTGATCCCAAAAAGTAATAAAGTCTTTATGTTCTTTTTGTTGTATAAAAAGATTTTTTTTCCATTCAGACTGTAAAAATGAATAATAATTTTCTACAGGAGCTTTTGACCAAAGCAATAAACTTTCTGGGGCTGATCTGGTGTTAAAAATAGGAGTGATGGTGGGTTGCACAAGGGAGAAGAGATTTTTTTGAGGAGATGCATCATTCCAAGATTCTAAATAATGATGATCAGGTGTATTGTAATGTACCAAAGTAGCTGTTTCATCTAGCCTATCGTTGGTAGCCATGCTCAGAGGTACTTGAGGTAAATACTTAGCAATGATTGCTCCTTGGGGGTGATTGTATACAGGATTGGCATTAAAAAAAATAGCTGCTGCTACTTGTTTTTTTTGTAATGCTTGTACAAATTGTTGCATTTTTTGTGTGTCCCCTTGTTTGGTATAATGAGGGTTGTCAAAATCAATCGTATGACCATAATTTCCGAGCAAATGATTGATTGCATTGATCAGTATTTGGATTGACGGATCATGATGACTGCTGATGACTAAAGATTGTTTTTGGTTCTGCCACAATGATTGGGCTATTTTTTCTAATTTTTCAATAGAAGGAATTTTGGATTGTGTGGGCAGTATTGTTTGGTTAGATTTTTTTGCTAAGATATTGTAGAGATGTATCAAAATGATCCCTTCTTCCTGCGGATGGATTGGGATTCGATGATCTGCATTAGCGCCTGTCAATGATAAATTGGCTTCTAACTGATAATGTTTTGACATTTTTTTTTTTTGCTCGCTCACCTTTCGCATTTTGCTGTATTGTTTGGTAAAAGCAATTGGTGAGAGCCAAGTGCCTAAAAAATCTGCAGAAAAGCTTACAATGGTTTGTGCTTTATCAAAACGATATGTAGGTATGATAGCTTTGCCAAAATATTGTGTGTTGGCTTGGATAAGGCTATCATAAGCAGGTGTATCATAGACAACATGTGTTGTGTTTGGATATTTTTTTTTGAAGATCTCGATTGTTGCTTTTGTAGATGGGCTGATGATGGTATGGCTAATGATATATATCTTTCCTTGATTCTGTTGAATACTTTCTAGTTTTTGAATAATTTTTTTATCTATTATATCCCACGAATTTTCTGTTTGGTTTTCTTGAGGATATTGCAATCTTTCTTCATCATACAATGATAATACAGAAGCCTCTACCTGTGCATTGACACCACCTTGTGTCAAAGGGCATAAGGTATTACCTTCAATTTTAATGGGTCTTCCTTCTCTTGTTTTGACTACAATTCCACAGTATACTCCTTCTTGTATATATGTAGAGGCATAATGATTGGGTATGCCAGGATCTATATCAACCGGTTTGTTGAGATAAGGAATAGCTTTTCGTACAGGTGTTTCGCAACTTGCAAGAGAAGCAGCGGCTACACTGAACCCCATCATTTTTAAAAAATCTCTCCGAGAAAATAAATGATTTTCTTTTTCTTTTGTTGTTTTATCAGGAAAAGCAGCTGCATTTTTGATGAATTCAGGTGAATTTTGTAATTCTTCGATGCCTTTCCAGTATATTTTTTGGCTCATGGCGTATGATGATTAGAATGGATCTTTGTTTGCAGTCTTAATAATGACATTTACCGCATGCTAAACCGCCTATATCGGCTACTTTTAGCGGTTTATTGGGATGTTCTTTTTGATGAATTTTTATCAGCTGATCATAATAAGCATTGCCTTTAGCCTCTACATCTGTTTTTCGATGGCAATCAATACACCAACCCATGGTCAGTGGCTGGTGTTGGTAAATAACTTCCATTTCTTGTACAGGTCCATGACATTGTTCACAAGCAATGTTGCCTACTTTGACATGTTGTGCATGGTTGAAGTAAGCCAATTTTGGTAAATTATGTACTCTGATCCATTCTATTGGTTGATTTTTTTCTACTGCAAGATGAATTTTTTTGATTTCAGGAGAATCTTTTTTGATTTGATGATGACAATTCATACATATATTTGCTGATGGAATGCTTGCATTTTTGCTTTTCAGTACTCCTGTATGACAATATTGACAATCAATATTTAATTTTCCTGCATGTAATTGATGAGAAAAAGCAATAGGTTGTTGTGGGGCATAGTGTTGTTGTACGCCTACAGCATATAATCCTTCCACTGTTGTTTTGATAATCAGCCCCACTAAAATCAATAGGGTGGTATAGTGTGTGGTGGGATGCAATAATAATTTTTTAGCCTTTTTGAAGGGTTGTCTTTTTTTTTTTGGTAAAATATTGTCTTTTTTTTGATATCTGTTTATAAGCATTGTAATCATCACCAAAAGTGATATCAAGATCAATAATAAAATGCCCAACAAGCTGATGATGATGTAAGGAAAATATTTTTTAATGAAGAGATGATCATCCACGTTAGTGGATATTTTTTCTTTTGTAGACTCCATTGTTGGTGTGCTCTCAATAGAGGATAGGGGAATTTTTTCTTTCGAAGATTCTTGGATATAAGCAAGTAAAGACATAATTTCTTCGTTAGAAAAATCAAAAGATGTCATTTGTGTTTTGTTGTATTGTTCATACAATTGCACAGCATAGGCATCACCACTTTGTATTACTTGTTGAGAATTGCGAATGAATTTTTTTAGCCAGTCTAACGTTTGTCTTTGGTGTACATTTTTCAAGGCAGGGCCTACAATTTCTTCATGAATGGCATGGCAAACGGTACAGTTTTCTTCAAAAAGTATTTTCCCTTTTTGAATAATAGCTTCTTCTTTTGGTATTTGTGCTGAAGTTATTTTTTTTGTACAAAAAAAGAAAAGAATAAATAAAATTATCCATTTTTTAGAAAAGAATTTGAATTGGGAGATCATATTTTTAGAAAATAAATATTATGTATTGTATGTATTGCACATACGGTGGTGAATAAAGTGATGGTAGATACTCTGGTATTTTGCTTGTACTTCTTGCCATTCATCCATAGGGTGGGAGTCTTTGGTGATACCTCCTCCGGCATAGATTATTGCTTTTTTACCTTTGATTTGCATAGATCTTAAATTAACAAAAATAGATGATTGCTGTTTGCGATCGATAGGTCCCCAAAAGCCAGTGTATAAGCTTCTGGGTTTTTCATATTGCATAATAAAATCGATTGCTTTTTTTGACGGCATACCAGCCACAGCAGGTGTTGGTGAAAATTTTTGTAATAATATTGATCCTAAATCGAGCAATGACTGTTGATCTAACGTACAGCTATATTTTGTTTGAAGATGTGCCAAGTATTGATGTATCAAAGTATGCGGTTTTTCTTTTTGATAGGATGCAGAGGCATGTGTCAATAAAAAATTTTCTATATATGTTTCTACAATTTGTTGCTCATTGGTTTCTTTTGCTGGCCAAAAGATGGATTTTTTTTTTGTTATTTTTTGCGTACCTGCCAAAGCCACAGTTGTTATTTTTTTTTGTGTTTCATCTATGCTAAATAATACCTCAGGGCTTTCTCCTAGCCAAATTCCATGAGATGGAGTATACATGAGCACTAAAAGGCCATTGGATATTTTTTCAGAATGATAAAAAAAAGCATGTACCGGATCAAACGTTGTTGGTAATTCTACAACTATCCGGGTAGAGGTGACTATTTTTTGTATTTTTTTTTTTTGTATTGCTCGTTGTGCCTTTTTTACGAGTGCCACATACGTTTGTTGATCGGTTGATACATATTGATGGGCTGGATGGTTGATTGTATGGATACAATTTTTGGTATGGATTGTTAGTTTTTTCCATAGAGTTTCTTGATTTTTTTGAAAAAACCATTTTATTTTTTTTTTTGAAAATAAAATATGGATATCTGGTTGTATATAATAAAGAGTATTTTCTTTACCAAAAGGGCTAAAAATAAAACCATCTTTTAGTAAGGAAAATATACTGGGAATGATTGGTGATTTTTTTTCTAATTGAATGATGGCTTGTATTTTTTTTTGAAAAGGTAGTCGCCAGAATACAATAGATTTTTGGTGTTGTTGGGCTGTTTGAAATATTTTTTTTGCTGAAGATAAATAATGCGTATGGGTCAATTTTTTATTTTTTATGATTTTTCTTTCACAGCAACTGTATGTCTGGCAATACAGATTAATCTTTTTGATTGATTTGTAATTTTAATTTCCCATACATGCGTTATTTTTCCTCGATGCAAAGGCTTTGTAATAGCCTCTACCCACGTACCTTCAGAAACAGGACATAGATGATTGGCATTGATTTCCATACCTAAACAGTAATATTTTTTTTGATCAACTGCGCAGTTAGCTGCCATACTTCCTAGAGTTTCTGCCAAAACTAATGAGGCACCTCCATGAAGAATACCCATAGGTTGTCTTGTTTTTTCGTTGATCATCATTTGTGCTGTGATATAATCTGCTCCAATATTTGTATAAGTAATTCCTAGGTAATGTGCCAGACTGTTTTGATGAGACTGATTCAAAGATTGTACGGTTAGAGAAGAAGAAAAAATCATAGCAGCAGGTTATTTTATAAGCTTTTAAGAGGTTTTTGTTTGTGTAAAATAATATAAAATGCACAAGGAATGATGATACAAGCACTGATATAGCTATTGAAACTTGGTGTTTCTTGAAAAAGCAGTAAACTGGCTAATATAGAAAATAAAAATTCTAAATATCTGAAGGGCGCTAGAAAGGAAGCTTGTACAAGTGTAAAGGCTTTTAAAAGGCAGTAAAGAATCAAATTACCACCTAATCCCAAGCATAAAAGCAATAAAAAAGTACTTCCAGTAGGCCATTGCCATTGGTATAATGCAGGAGGAAAAGTGAAGACAGCTGCAGCCAAAGAAGAATAGAAAAGCATACAAAGTAAAGGCTCTTGATCTACAAATTTTTTGTTGATAATATCCAAACCAGCAAATAATATAGCTGCGAAAACAAAAAAAAGAGCATATCCATTTAAAGACCATGTGCCTGGTTTTTGGATAGCCATGACAATGCCTGCAAAGCTGATCATAGTGACTATCCACATTGGCCAACGGACTTTTTCTTTTAAAAAAATAGGCGCAAGCAACAACAAAAATATAGGTACTGTAAAGCTCATGATTGTAGCTATAGTTAAAGGGCTGTGTTGAATGCCTATGCTCCAAAATCCCATGGCGCAAAACAACAAAAATCCACGCAGTATGTGTAATCCAATTCTTTGGGTTTTAAAAGAATCAATTCCTTTACCAAGCATGATCGGCAATAGAAAAAAAGTGCCTAAAGCACAACGAAAAAAAGTAATCTCCCATGGAGCTATGGTATTACTGATGTACTTTGTTAAGATATCATTACCACACCCCACCATTAAACTTCCAACAAACCAGGCAATGCCCTGATAAGGATTATTTTTTTTCATTAAAATATTTTTTTTATCAACCAGCAAAAAATGATCAATACCCAATAGCCTACGCCTATAAGGATACAGCTCTGGTAGGTGTGTAAGTGAAAAATTTCATTACAATAAAATACAATGGCCAGGCCAAAAAAAAATAAACTACACCAACCTAAAAAAAAAATTAAAAGACAGAAAAATAATTGTAAGAAAATATTTTTTATCTTTTTTAAAAGATAGTTTTCGATCATTTTTACTGAATCGTCTAGTTGGAAATATTTTTGTATAGTTTTTATCAAAAATTTATACATGAAGAAAGATAAATAATCATCAAGTTTGTGTTTTTATATAAAAAAAAATCAGTGATCATTTTGAATAGCTACAAACATATGGCTATACGTTTGAATAGCATAAAAGTACGATGCCAAAACCAATCATCCATGCAAAAGCAATCCAGACCATGTTTTTTAATATTTTGTTGAGTGCCTTGTCTGTGTTTTGTGTGACGTTGTAAAGATGATGTCCACACAAAAGCAATAGTAGTATAAAAAAAATATAATGTGCCTTTATGATTTTGAACCAAAATATAAAAAATAGATTATTACAAAGATATCCTAGTCCGATCAACATCACATGATAAATTCTTGCATTTTTGATACCAATTCTTACAGGAATGGTTTTTTTTTCGTGTTGCCTATCACCTATATAATCTCGCATATTGTTGATATTCAATACAGCTGTTGCAAAGCATCCACAGGTGATAGCTGGCAACCAAAGATAATGATGGATGGTTTGTGTTTGTAAAAAAAAACTACCCATTACCCCTAGTAAGCCAAAAAATAGAAATACTGATACATCTCCCAAGCCCATATATCCATATGGTTTTTTTCCTATAGTATACCAAATAGAAGCCCCTATGGCTAAGAAGCCTAAAAATGTAAATATGAGGAAATACACCATTGTTTCTCTAAACACTACATAGAGTAAAATTAAACCAAAAAAAATAGATAAAACCACGAGCATGCGAATAGCAAATTTCATTTGAGATAAAGAAATATAGCCTCTTTGTACCATTCTTAAAGGACCTACTCTTACATTGTCTGTTTTTTTGATAGCATCTCCATAGTCATTGGCGAAATTGGAAACAATTTGTAAAATACATACAGTAATGAGCGTTAATACAAAAATATCGATGTTGAAGTAGCCTACATGTTGCGCAAAAATACTGCCTATGCCTATGCTGGTGAATGATAACAATAAAGTAGATAGTCTTAAAGCTTTGATCCAATAATGAATTTTCATGTATGATATGTAAATATTAAATAGAAAATTGAATTTTCTAAAATATTATTTTTTGTCAATTATTTATAACAAATGCTGCTGGTGATTTAGCAGTAATTGATGGATTAAGCGTAGAAAATTTGGTTTAAAAAAGTGAATAGTATGCAAAGATGCTTTTTCCATATTTCTTAAATCTAAAGTTGTCCTTCTTATAATGGACATGTGTTTTTTTCAGGAGTAGTATATTTTTGTAGCATTTCTTTTTTTTTTAGTCGATCAATGATTTGGGAATTTTTTTCACTTAACCCAACAATGTGTACCCATGTTTGGTTTTCTTCGAATTTTTTAATCACTTTTTGCAATGCTTCCACACTAGAAATATCCCAAAAATGTGCTTTTTCTACATGAATGACTACGGTCTTGATTGTTTTTTGAAAATGAAAACTTTGGATGAATTTTTCCGTAGAAGCAAAAAAAATTTGTCCTACAATATGATAAACAGCTTTTTTTTCTTTGGGTACATGTTCTAAATGAATGGTAAATAATTTTTCTACTTTGTATGCAAAAAAAATACCACTCAAAAGTATACCTGTCAGTACTCCTTTGGCCAGGTCATGTGTGCTGATAACCACTGCTACAGTAGCAAATACAACAATGTTAGAAGTGAGAGGTGTTTTTTTTGCTTTGAATAAAGAAGGCCAATGAAAGGTGCTGATAGACACCATGATCATAACTGCTACAAGTGCTGCCAATGGAATTTTTTTTACAAAATCCCCCAAAGTAATGATGAGTAATATCATCAAAACCCCTGCAAAAAACATTGATAGCCTTGTTCTTCCTCCTGATTTAATATTGATGACTGATTGCCCGATGAGAGCACATCCTGCCATACCACCCAGAAGGCTGCTGATGATATTGGCAATGCCTTGTCCACGACATTCTTGATTTTTGTTGCCAGTGGTGCCTGTGAGATCATCAATAATAGTAGTGGTCATTAAGCTTTCTAACAAGCCTACCATAGCCAATGTCAATGCATAAGGAAAAATAATGCGGAATGTTTCCCAGCAAAAAGGAACGTTAGGTAGGAGGAAGGTAGGCATTTGGGTAGGTAATGCACCCATGTCACCGATAGTTTTTAGCGGAAGGTTACCCCCAATGCTAATCATTGTCAGTACAATAATACAAACCAATGTAGAAGGAATAGCTTTGGTGATAGTAGGAAAGAGGTAAATAATTGAAAGACCCAAGGCAACCATTGCATACATGATCCAAGAAGCGTCTTGAAAGCTAGGTATTTGTGCTAAAAATATAAGCATAGCCAGTGCATTGAGAAATCCTATACTGACCGAACGAGAAATAAACCGCAACCATTGGCTAAAATTGAAATACCCTGCAATCATTTGTATTACACCTGCAAGCATAGAAGCTGCAAATACATATGCTAAGCCATGTGTCTTTACTAATGTTACTACAATTACAGCCATAGCACCTGCCATAGAAGAAATCATACCAGGTCTTCCTCCTAAAAATGCAATAACGATAGCAATCGAAAAAGCTGTATAGAAACCTACAGCAGGATCAATGCCTGCAATGATAGAAAAAGCAATTGTTTCGGGAATCAGCGCAAGGGCTACTACAGTACCTGCCATAATATCTCCTTGTATATTGCTGAGCCATGAAGAGCGTAAACGAAAAAATAAAGATGTGTTCAACATGGAATGAGACTTGTTTTACAAAAAGTCCCTAAAATACGATAATATTATTCAATAGAATATTTTTTTAGTAAGAAAAAAAATGAAATTTTTTGGATGATAATCGAACTATAAAAAGTTGTAAAAGGAGAATGTAATAGACTATTTGTTAGATGTTATATTTTTATCGTTGGTAGTGGTTGCTGTGCTTGTTGTTTGTGTTTCGTCTACTTTTGTTGTTTTATCTATTTTTTTTTGGTTAGTATTTTTTTTTGCTTTGGCAAGATTAGGGCTGATTATTTGCCGGTGATGGGTATGCCGCTTTTTAAGTAAGAAAGAAGTACTCAACACTAAAAATACCATGATGCTAGTAAGACTCCAAGTAACTTTTTCTAGGAAATTGTTGGCTTGTTTTGCTCCCATGAATTGTTGGGTTTGTGCACCACCGAATTGGCTAGATAAGCCTCCGCTTTTGGGGTTTTGTATCAAAATAACTAGCACAAGTAGTATAGCAGTAATGATAATCAGTGTTGTTAGTAAAGCAAACATGGTGTTTTGTATAAATTTTTGGATGTTTTGTAGATGTGGTTTTTTTGCAAGAAAATTTAGTTTTTTTCTATTTGCTTAATTTTTTGCTGAAAATACGTTTTTTTTTGCGGAAATTTTAAAAGAAGTTTTTCATAAATTTTGCGTGCCTCATTTTTATAGCCTTGTTTTTTCATAATTTCTGCCATTGTGATAGTAGCAAACTGATCATTCCAAAGGGTATTTTTTTGAGTTAAATCTTCTACAGGTTTTGTTGGTACTGTTGACGTTTGAGATGGTTTTAGTGTTGTATGGTTTAAAAATTGTGTAATGAGTGTGTTTTGTGTATTTTTTTTTGAAGATGACAGTTTTTTTTTGAGATAAATACGATCACTGACACGTATGGCTGCTTGTGCTATAGCGGTTGTGCTGTAGTTTTTTTTTGCAATTAAAATATAAATGTTCTGAAAATAAGGATATTTCTGTATGATTTTTTCCCATTTTTGACTATCTGTATAGGATATCATTGTTATTTTTTACCAATTGATAATAGAATCCCCTAATATTCTTTCGACAATTTTTTCAATCATTTTTTTTGTTTCTTTTATTTCTGATGCTTCGTCTAGATCACTTGCTACAGGGGAAGATTCTGTAAATTTTTTGTTATAAAAAGATACTTGTTTGTTGAGTTTATTGGTATAGTCCATCACTACAGTGATGGATAATGTGGATTTTTCATGATCTGTGATATAGTCAAAGGCTGTAATTTTTCCTTCTAATTCAATATCTCCTTCATTTTCTGTTTTAGATAATGTCGTTTTTTTTTGTATTTGTTCTTCTAATCTTTCAATTAACAGATGATCTATATTATTTGGTCCTTTAGCTACATCTACATAAATATTCTGAATCGTAAATGTTTTGATTTTTTTGGATAATGATACGCCTGAAAAAGAATATATCGCACAAGCTTGGTTTAACTGACATGAAAGTCCTATCCAGAGTAGCCACTTATATTGTTTTTTCAAGATGATATTGTTTTAGTTTTCTATATAGGGTTCTTTCTGAAATGCCTAAACTTTTGGCAGCATATTTTCTTTTCTGTTGATTTTTAGATAAGGCTTTGAGGATTAGTTGTTTTTCTATAGATTCTAAAGATAAATTTTCTTCATAGTTTTTATCTGCTTTTTCTGGTGTATTTTCTCCAATCATTTTGACTCCATTGTTTTGATTAGGATGCATATCATAGGCAGTAGTTGTTTTTGTATGTATTGTATCTTCTTGCATTGATTGGTTCTGAATCAGAGTGAAGATTATTTTTTTCATTTCATCTACTTCTTTTTTCATATCTAAGATAATTTTGTAAAAAATATCTTGTTCTTCTGTTTTTTTTTTTTGATGGATAGCTGGTAAAGTGTGAGACGAAATAGGAAGATAGTGAAGTAGGGTTGTTTTAGATATATTTTTTTCTTGGTTTTCGAGGATTGATATTTGTTCTACCAAATTTTTCAGTTGTCGTATATTGCCAGGAAAATGATAGGTCAATAGCAATTTTTTAGCTTCTTCTTGCAATTGAATAGGGCTTGTATTGTATTGATCGGCAAAATCTAAGGAAAATTTTCTAAACAGCAAATCAATATCATGGCCACGTTCCCTCAAAGGGGGTACTTTAATAGGAATGGTATTCAAACGATAGTAAAGATCTTCTCTAAATTTTTTTTTTTGAATGGCCACCATTAAATCTACATTGGTAGCAGCAATTACCCTAACGTCTGTTTTGCGCACTTGAGAAGATCCTATTTTGATGTATTCACCATATTCCAATATTCTTAATAATTTGGCTTGTGTTGTCATTGGCATTTCGCCAATTTCATCTAAAAAAACAGTGCCTTTATTGGCCTCTTCAAAGTAGCCTTTTCTATTATCTAAAGCACCTGTGAAGGATCCTTTTTCATGACCAAATAACTCTGAGTCAATAGTACCTTCTGGAATAGCACCACAGTTAATAGCAATAAATTTTCCGTGCTTATACAAACTATAATGATGCAATATTTTAGAAAAAGATTCTTTTCCACTGCCATTTTCTCCTGTAATCAAAACACTCATGGGTGTTTTGGCTACTTGTAGGGCAATGTGTAAAGCATGGTTTAGTGTTTTGGCGTTACCAATGATGTTGAATTTTTTTTTGACTTCCCATAGCTGATGGTTCAAATCAGGCATATTTAAGAAGTTTTAGTGATTGCTGTATGTACCACACATCCAAACAAAGTAGCTGATGTACATTTATGAACTTTAACGTCTACATAGTCACCCATGGCATGATTTCCTTTGTCAAACAAGATGACTTTATTGGCATCATTTCTTCCGAAAAGATCATTTTTAGATTTTTTAGAATATCCTTCAATCAACACACGATGTATTTTGCCAATGTCTTTCTGATTGCTCAATAGTGAGTGTTTTCTTTGTAAATCAATGATGGCTGCTAGTCTTTTTTTTTTTTCTTCTAAGCTGATATCGTCTTTGTATTTTCTGGCAGCCAATGTCCCAGGCCTTTCAGAATAAAAAAACATGTATGCAAAATCATATTTTACTTTTTCCATGAGTGAGAGTGTATCTTCATGTTCTTTTTCGGTTTCAGAACAAAACCCTGTAATCATATCGGAAGAAATACCACAATGATTTCCAACAATTTGGCGTATGCGGTCAATTTTTGAAAGATACCATGCCCGATCATATGTTCTATTCATCAGTTGTAAGATTCTGCTGTTGCCGCTTTGGACGGGTAGATGAATGTATTTACATATGTTATCATATTTTTTCATGGTATATAGCACTTCGTCTGTGATATCTTTGGGGTGAGAAGTAGAAAATCGGACACGTAATAAGGGGTGGATATCGGCTACTTTTGCAAGTAATTGGGAAAAATTGCAGTGTGTATGTATTTTTTGATCTTTCCATTGATAAGAATCTACGTTTTGTCCTAATAAAGTTACTTCTCGGTATCCTTTTTGAAATAAATCAGTGGCTTCTTGGATGATTGTTTTGGGATCTCTACTTCTTTCTCTGCCTCTGGTAAAGGGTACCACACAAAAAGAACACATATTATCACAACCGCGCATGATGGAAATAAAAGCAGTGACACCATTGGATTGTAAACGCACAGGGTTGATATCTGCATACGTTTCTTCTCTAGACAAAAAAGTATTGATGGCCTTTTGTCCGTCTTCTACTTGTGCCAGTAAATTTGGCAAGTCTCTATAAGCATCGGGCCCTACTACAAGATCTACAATTTTTTCTTCTTCCAAAAGTTTTGCCTTGAGCCTTTCGGCCATACATCCTAAAATGCCAATCATCAACCCTTTGTTTTTTTTGATACTACGAAATTGTTTGAGTCTTGTGCGAATTGTTTCTTCTGCTTTAGCCCTGATGGCACAAGTATTCAATAAAATAACATCTGCTTCTGTTGATTGATGGGTATGTTCAAAGCCTGCTTTTTGTAAAATTGACATTACAATTTCACTATCAGAAAAATTCATCTGACAGCCATAACTTTCGATGTATAGTTTTCTTTTTTTTGAATGAGGTATAGGCACTACAGTCAATGGAGATTTGATTTCAGCGATAGGTATAGAAGTCATAGATTACAGTTTGTTGGGTTGACAGCAAATTTGGATAATGAAGTGAAGAAGCTGTTTTACACGGTAGTTGATATTTTAAAATTAAGAGCTGCACAAAATCTCTATCTTTGTGCAGGGAAGGTATGTACATTCCATTTAAAAATACATTATATAATGAATAACAATAGTAAAAAATTTTTATTTGAATACCTCAATAGCTATGCACCCGTAGGCTATGAAAAAGAAGGGCAAAAAATATGGTTAAATTATTTAAAACCGTTTGTAGAAGATTATTTTTCTGATACCTATGGCACTGTGGTAGGCGTGATCAATCCTGGTGCAAAATACAAAGTAGTGATTGAGGCACATGCCGACGAAATTGCTTGGTATGTCAACTATATCTCCAAAGATGGATACATTTATCTTGTGCGTAATGGAGGCTCTGATTATCAAATAGCGCCTTCTATGAGAGCAAATATACATACTAAAAATGGTTTAGTACCTGCTGTTTTTGGCTGGCCAGCGATTCATGTACGCCAAGGAAAAGATTATAAAAAACCAGACATTGACACTATCAGCTTGGATTGCGGCTGTATATCAGACGAAGAAGTAAAAAATTTAGGCATACATCCGGGCTGTGTCGTAACTTTTGATGCTGACTTGCAGGAAATAGGCAAAAATTATTTAGTAGGAAGAGGACTAGATAACCGTATGGGTGGTTTTATGATTGCAGAGGTAGCTAGAAAAATTGCAGAAAACAAAGAAAAATTACCTTTTAGTTTATATATCGTCAATGCAGTGCAAGAAGAAATTGGTTTAAGAGGAGCTGAAATGATTGCTCATCGTATCCAACCCGATTTTGCCATTATCACAGACGTTACACATGATACTTGTTCACCACACTACGATAAAAAAAAACAAGGAGATATTCAATGCGGAAAAGGACCTGTGCTTACACATGGCCCAGCTGTACAAAACAATTTGCTAGAACATTTGATAAAACAAGCTAATACACAAAAAATCAATTTTCAGCATTTGGCTGCTTCTAGAATCACAGGTACTGATACAGATGCCTTTGCTTACTCCAATGCAGGGGTTGCTTCAGCATTAATTTCCTTGCCTTTAAAATATATGCACACAACCGTAGAAATGGTGCATAAAGGAGATGTCGATCAAATTATTCATTTGATGTATCATACTTTACGTCATTTAAATCCGGAAAATAATTTTAAATATTTTGAAAAGTAGTATGTCATTGACATTTTTTTAAAAATGTTGGTGATTATTTTTGGTGCTGGTGAAAGCGGTGTAGGTGCCGCTTTGCTAGCACAAGCTAAAGGGTATGCTGTATGTGTGTTGGATCAGTATAAGATTAAAAGTTCTTTGAAAGCATCTCTGCAAAAATTTCAAATTCCTTTTATGGAGCAACAAAAAGAAATTTGTTTAGAAAAAAATATTGATTTTATAGTCAAAAGTCCTGGGATACCGAATGATCATCCTTGGATAATTTTGGCAAAAAAAAAATATATAAAAATCCTTGATGAAATAGAATTTGCTTCTTATCACATATCTTTCCATTCAAAAATTATAGCAATCACAGGTTCCAATGGAAAATCTACCACTGTGCACTTGCTTTATCATTTTTTAAAAAAAAAAAAAAAAAAAGTAGCACTTGTAGGCAATGTGGGTAAAAGTTTTTCCCGACAACTTTTTGAAAATTCGGATTATGATTATTTTGTAGTTGAAATTAGCAGTTTTCAACTGGAGTATATCCATACATTCAAGCCACATATTGCTGCTATTCTAAATATATCACCAGATCATCTGGATCGATACCAATATGACTTACAAAAATATATAAAAGCAAAATGGAGGATTATTCAAAATATGAGTCCAACAGATTATTTTGTTTATCATAAAGACGAAAAAAATATAGACGATATAGTCAAAAATCATCCATCGCTCACCAGCATATCCATAGCATCTGATCCCAACTATCCTTTTCTTTATTGTCATGTAGAAAAAAAAAAAATAGTGCTTCAAAATAGCCATTTACAATGTTTTGGGCTTCATTATCATAAAAATGTGTGCTTGGCCTTGACGATAATTAATTTATTGGGCATTCCGCTTGTAGATATACAACCACATCTATCCTCTTTTCGTGGACTTCCTCATAGACTTGAATATGTAGGCCACTGTCATCAAGTAGATATTTATAATGATGCTAAAGCAACAAATGTGGATGCTGTATATCGGGCCATTTGTAGTTTTGATCGACCAATTGTTTGGATTGCGGGAGGGATAGACAAGGGAAATGATTATACGGTTTTATTAGCCATGGCAGCAAAAAAAATTCGGTCTTTGATATGCTTAGGAAAAGATAATATATTACTCAAGCAAAGCTTCCAGGAGGTAATTCCGTATATTTTTGAAACAACGACTATGCTAGTTGCTTGTCAAAAAGCCTTTACATTGGCCCATAGACATGATGTTATTTTGCTTTCGCCTGCTTGTGCTAGTTTTGATCTTTACAAAAATTTTGAAGCTAAGGGTAATGATTTCAAAAAAAATATGTTGTTTTTGATACAATCAGTACAATAAAATTGTAGTGTTGAATAAAAATTGAAAGCTTAGTTGATAATTAGATAATTATAGGCTTAGTTTTAAAATTTTTACAGAAAAAGTGAATTATTCATAAACCATGTTACTTTATTGATTATATTCAGGCAATTTGAAATTGATTCTTTTTTAAAATTATTTTTTGAGAAAACTTGTAAAATTTTTTTTTCTATAAAAAATTTTATATTTACATTTTTCTTACTCCAAAAAGCCTCCTTAGCTCAGCTGGCTAGAGCAACTGATTTGTAATCAGTAGGTCGCTGGTTCGAATCCGGCAGGAGGCTCTTTTCCTCTTGGTACTCCCAAAATTTACCCAAAATACATACATAAACCTTTATGAATATACTATTTTATACAATTCCTTTGATTGGCGTATGGGCACTTCTTTATATGATGTTTCAATACAGATGGATTGAAAAACAATATCCAGGAGAAGATAAAATGGTCAAAATAGCACAATATATAGCTAAAGGTGCTATGTCTTTTCTAAAAACAGAATACAATATGTTAGGATATTTTGTATTCATCTCTTGTTTGTTGCTGTTTACTATCAGCTACGAAAATGAATATTCACATCCTTTCATTATTCTTTCATTTGTCTTAGGAGCTTTTTTTTCTGGTTTATCAGGTGTTATTGGTATGAAAATTGCTACCAAAGCCAATGTACGTACTACACAAGCAGCAAAAAATAGTCTATCTCAAGCATTTCAAATGGCCTTTACAGGAGGAAAAGTCATGGGAACAGGAGTCACAGGACTAGCGATACTCGGCTTAAGTGTTTTATTTATCATTTTTTATTACGTGTTCCTACCAGAAAACCATCATCAAATGACTATTTTTTTGGAAGTTTTGACGGGATTTTCTCTAGGAGCTGAAAGTATTGCACTTTTTGCTAGAGTAGGAGGGGGTATTTATACAAAAGCAGCTGATGTAGGTGCTGATTTAGTAGGTAAAGTAGAGGCCAATATTCCTGAAGATGATCCTAGAAATCCAGCCACTATTGCTGATAATGTAGGTGACAATGTAGGCGATGTAGCAGGGATGGGTGCTGATCTTTTTGGTTCTTATGTAGCTACTATCATTGCTTCTATGGTATTGGGGAGTGAAATTTATACTATACAAAATAATTCTCTTCAAGGCATGTCTTGTGTTTTGCTTCCGATGTTGATTGGGGCGATAGGAATTTTAATGTCTATGTTTGCTTTTGTTTTTATCAAAATCAAACCAAAACACAAAACCTCTTCACAAGTCCAAAAAGCATTGAACATAGGCAACTGGATTGCTATATTTTTAACTGCTTTGGTCAGTTATTTTTTAGTGGTCTGTTTATTGCCAGATCAATTAATATTACGTGAAAAATCATTTGCAGCCATTCATATTTTTTACGCGATACTCACAGGATTATTGGTAGGCGCTTTAGTCAGTAGTGTTACAGAATATTTTACATCCATGGGAAAAAAGCCTGTACAATTCATTGTTCAACAATCTTCTACAGGGCATGCAACCAATATTATATCAGGTTTAAGTGTTGGAATGATTTCAACTGTGATACCTGTCATTTTGTTTGCCTTAGGGATTGGTGTTTCTTTTTATTTTGCAGGATTTTATGGGGTAGCCATTGCTGCTACTGGGATGATGGCTACTACTGCTATGCAATTAGCCATTGATGCTTTTGGTCCTATTGCAGATAATGCTGGAGGTATTGCTGAGATGAGTGGATTGCCAGAAGAGGTAAGGCAAAGAACCGATATTCTAGATACTGTAGGTAACACAACAGCTGCTACTGGCAAAGGATTTGCTATTGCTTCCGCTGCTTTAACAGCATTGGCACTATTTGCTGCTTTTGTTAAAATTACTCAGATCCATACCATTGATATTTATAAAGCACCTGTTTTAGCTGGTTTATTTTTGGGAAGTATTATTCCATTTTTATTTTCAGCTTTGTCAATTAGTGCTGTAGGCAAAGCAGCCATGACCATGGTTGCAGAAGTGAGAAGACAATTTCGAGAAATCAAAGGCATTATGGAAAGAAAAGTTTTGCCAGATTATGAAAAATGTATTGATATTTCTACTCAATCGGCTATTCAATCGATGATTTTACCAGGTGCTATTGCCATTATTTTTCCAATTATTATTGGTTTTATTTTTGGACCAGAAGTGTTAGGTGGTGCTTTGGCAGGAGTGACTGTGAGTGGTGTTTTAATGGCTATTTTTCAATGTAATGCAGGTGGCGCATGGGATAACGCAAAAAAAACTTTTGAAAAAGGAGCACATATACAAGGAAAAATGTATTACAAAGGATCTGAACCTCACAAAGCTTCTGTGACAGGAGATACTGTAGGAGATCCATTCAAAGATACTTCAGGTCCTTCTATGAATATCCTTATTAAGTTGACTTCTATTGTAGCATTGGTTATTGCTCCTTATATAGCACAAAAAAATGTGAATGTACAAGAAAAAATAAAAAATTTGCAATCAACAACCACTATGGACAATGATCTCAAAAAATAGTTGTATCCTCTTTGGTCAAAGATCCATTATAGAATATATACAATCAGGAAACCCTATAAATAAAATTTATTTACAAAACAATAAAAAAAATATTCATTTCGAAAAAATAATACAATTATCTCTTCAATATCAGATTCCTGTCCAAAAAGTTCCTTTAGTCAAACTTAACCAATACACAAAAAAAAATCATCAAGGTGTTGTTGCACAAACATCACCTGTGCGTTTTCATACTTTGTCTAATATTATACAAAATTGTTACGAAAAAGGAAAGGATCCTCTTTTGATTATTTTAGACCAAATTACTGATGTGCGTAATTTTGGTGCTATTGCACGCACAGCACTGGCTACACACGTAGATGCTATTATTTTGCCTTTTCATCATGCCAGTGCAATTAATGAAGATGCTATGAAAACCTCTGCAGGTGCTTTGGCCTATATGCCCATTTGTAGAGAAAAAAAACTTTCACAAACTATTACATATTTGATTAATAGTGGTATACAAATAATCGCTTGTCATGAAAAGTCTACAAGGCATCTTTATCAGCAGCAATCATTGACAGGTCCTTTAGCCATTATCATGGGAGCCGAAGACCAAGGCATTACACAAGCATATATTTCTCAAGCACAGCAAGAAATTACGATTCCTATTTTTGGCCCTATTGATGCTTTAAATGTGTCGGTAGCTACTGCGGTAGTTTTATACGAAGTCATACGTCAACGTAAATTTTCACACTAAATCGTTATTTCCTTTGTGTTGTTTAGAACAGCGTTATTTTATGGATATCAGTTATCTAGGTAAGGATTATCCTGGATGGCAAAGGCAAAAAAATGTGACAGCTATCCAAAATATTTTGGAAGAAAAAATGTCTATTTTTTTTCAAAAAAAAATAAGGATAGTAGGCAGTAGTAGGACAGATGCAGGTGTACATGCTTTACAACAATTTGCTCATGTTGACTTGCCTCCCCTACAAAATTTATCTCAAGCTGTTTATCATCTCAATCAATTATTGCCCATCCATGTTGCTATCAATCAAATATATAGTGTAAAAAATGATGCCCATGCAAGGTTTGATGCTATACAAAGAACTTATGTCTATAAAATTATACGAAAAAAAAATCCATTTACTTCTACTACACATCATTATCTAAGAAAAAAATTATGCAGAAGAGCCATCAACCAAGGCATTAAATATTTATCAAAAACAACCAATTTTAGCAGTTTTAGCAAAAAAAATCCATCGGAAAAACATTTTTTATGTCAAATTTTTGCTATGACTTGGCATGAAATAGAAGATGAAATAACATTTTCTATCACTGCCAATCGATTTTTGAGAGGTATGGTAAGGGCAATAGTAGGTACTTTGTTGTGTGTAGGGCAAAAGCAATTATCCATTGTTGATTTGAAAAAAATTATACACAACAAAGATCGTTGTCAATCACAAATTAAAATGGCACCTGCCCAAGGACTCTATTTAAAATCTGTTATTTATCCAGATCATATATTTTTTCCTTCACATGAAAATACTATTGCTTTCAGACACTCACGGTTATCTTGATTCTACTATTTTAAAATATGTAAATAAATGTGATGTTATCTGGCACGCAGGAGATATTGGGCATATAAATATCATTAGTGATCTTTCTAGCTTAAAACCCTTGAAAGCAGTTTTTGGTAATATTGATGGTAGTGATATCCGTATGCTTTGTCCTGAAAATCAAGATTTTTTTTGTGAAGGTTTGCGTGTATGGATTACACATATTGGTGGAAAACCTCCAACATATACTTCTGTTGTAGCAACAAAAATTAAAAAAGAGCCAATTGATCTTTTTATTTGTGGACATTCGCATATACTAAAAATTATGCATGATCATCACAATCGTAAAATGTTGTATTTGAACCCTGGCGCTGCTGGAAAATACGGTATTCATTGTATGAGAACTATGGTGATGCTTACCATTGAAAAAAAAATAGTAAAAGACTTGCAAGTGATTGAACTTGGTAAAAAGTAAATGTTTATTATGAAAATACAATCTTCATTTTGTTTTACCCATTGTTTATGATCCCTTTAGAAAAATGGTTTTCTGACATAAAAAAAAAGATAATTGTAGCAGGTCCTTGCAGTGTCGAAAGTCCAACACAGCTTTTGACCACAGCACAAGAAATTTCTTCCATCAAAAATGTACAGGTATTTCGTGCAGGTATTTGGAAGCCACGTACGCGTCCACATACTTTTCAAGGCATTGGAGTGAAAGGACTTCCGTGGCTCTATCAGGTAAAAAAAAATTATGGACTAAAAATAATGACAGAAGTAGCTACATCTGAACAAGTCATACAATGTTTAAAATATAAAGTGGATATGCTTTGGATTGGTGCTAAAACAACAACAGATCCTTTAGCTGTGCAAGCTATTGCAGATGCTTTACAAGGAGTAGATATTCCGATTTGGATTAAAAATCCTGTAATTCCTGATATTTATTTATGGATGGGTGCGTTAGAAAGAATACAGATGGCAGGTCTGAAAAAAATAGGGTTGATTTTTCGTGGATTTTTTCCTACAACTCCTACAAAATATCGTAATACACCAAATTGGGACATGATTAGGAAGTTTAAAAAAAAAAATCCACTTTTGCCAGTGCTTATTGATCCTAGTCATATGGCTGGAAAAGCATCTTATATATCTACTATAATGGAACAATATGTTCGAGAAGATATTAATGGTTGGATGATTGAATGTCATTATCAGCCAAAACAAGCGTTGAGTGATGCCTCACAGCAAGTGACACCACAAACATTACAAAAATTATTATCTCATTTTTTATAATTTCTTTACAATTTTTATCTTTTTTCAGATGTTTAAAAAAATATTTTATGGCTTAGCCATTGTCTCTTTATCTTTTCATGCGCATAAGTTTTACAAAAAAGTGATTCAGAGGCATGGTATACATTTTTATAAAGTATTGAAACATAAAATAACAGGTGATGATACTATTTATCATAACCAAGCAAGTACGCCATATATTCTTACTTTTTATCAAATGATGAAAGATACCCATGATATTCTAACCGATTATGGCGTCCATTATTTTGTAGATGGAGGCACCCTTTTAGGCACTGTAAGACATCAGGGATTTATTCCATGGGATGATGATTTAGATATTACAGTGCCTATAGAAGATGAAGAAAAGCTCATACAAGCTTTCAAAGAATTTCGAAAAATAGGGTATTACATATCTAAAGGAGGAAATTATGCTATTTATCCTTGCCATCCTCTTCACTGGAAGGGCAGTACACAAAAACCCCCTTGCATGGATATTTTTATCACCACAATCAACACACAGGGTCGTGTTAAATATTATGATTGGGATTATACATATGACCTAAAAGATTTTGGCAAAGGAAAATTGATGAAATTTGGTGCTATAGAAGTGCGTGTACCCATTAATCCAACAGCTATTCTTGATATTCTTTACCCTAAAGGCTGGAGAGAAGATGCTTACCGAATGACTGATCATCTCAACAATGACTTGCCTTCAAAATTAAAGTTCAAACCCAAAAAATTTATCCCTGCACAGCCTACAGGTCCTTTAAAACAAAATTACCACCCCCAACATTTTATTAATACTCAATAGATCTACCAGCCTGTATGTTTTATATTGCTGATTTACATGTACATTCTCATTATTCAAGAGCCACTAGCAAGAATCTTAATCTTGTCTCTTTACATCAATGGGCCAATATCAAAGGAATTCAAGTAGTAGGCACTGGAGATTTTACACATCCTGGATGGTTGAAAACACTGGAAGAACAATTAATTCCAGACGATCATTCAGGGTTTTATGTATTGAAAAATCTTCCACCCCCTTTATACAAATGTCAATCTTATAAGGTAAAGTTTTGTTTGACCACAGAAATTAGTTCTATTTATAAACATGCAGGTGTTGTCAGAAAAAATCATAATCTATTATATGCCCCTGATTTTGATACTGTCAAAAAAATTAATTACCAACTCTCAAAAATTGGAAACCTAAAATCAGATGGAAGACCTATTTTAGGCTTATCCGCACGTGATCTTTTAGAAATAGTAAAAAAATCTTCCGATCGTGCGTATTTGATTCCTGCACATATTTGGACCCCTTGGTTTTCTACATTAGGATCAAAATCAGGTTATGATAGTATTCAAGATTGTTTCCGGGATCTTACTCCTTATATTTTTGCTGTTGAAACAGGGCTTTCGTCAGATCCTATGATGAATTGGCGTGTCAGTGCTTTAGACCAGTACACTTTGATATCCAATTCAGATGCCCATTCTCCTCAAAAACTCGGTAGAGAAGCCAATATGTTGGATACAGATATGACTTATGATGCAATGTTTCAAGCTATTCAAACCAAAAAAGGATTTTTAGGCACTTTAGAATTTTTTCCTGAAGAAGGAAAATATCATATGGATGGCCATAGAAATTGTCATATTTGTACAGATCCGTTGTCTTCTCAGCAATACCATGATATATGTCCTGTATGTAAAAAAAAATTGACAATTGGTGTATTACATCGTGTGTCTTTATTAGCAGATCGACCATTGCATACTCAACCTGCCAATGCTTTGCCCTATATGCACATTGTTCCTTTGCCAGAAATCATCAGTGAAATAAAAAATTTAGGTGATCAAAGCAAAGGGGTAGCAGCAGCTTTTCAGCAAATTATTGGTTTGTATGGAAATGAATTTTCTTTTTTAAGAGAAGTTCCTTTGGCTGATATTCATAAAGATCTAGGCGTGATCTATGCTCAAGCAGTGGAAAGATTACGTGCACAAAAAGCGATATTACAGCCAGGTTATGATGGTGTCTATGGAAAAATTTCATTTTTTCAACCAGGAGAAATTGAAAAAATTCATGGGCAATTGAGTTTTTTCCAACAAAATTCACTGGTGATCAAAAGAAAAAAAACAAATCAATTCCGTACTCCTTTAAAGGAAAAAACTACTTTTTCTTCATCAAAAAAAATATCAACAACTTCTGAAAAAAAAAAAATTATACAACATCTTAAAGGAAATATTTTAGTAAAAGCAGGTCCAGGTACAGGAAAAACATATACATTGGTACATTGGATTCAACATATTTTACAAAATACAACTGAAGGAAAAGTATTGGCTATCACATTTACTAATCAAGCAGTAGCCTCTATGCAGCAAAGAGTAAAAAATACAAATCCAAATAGTGAGAATCGTCTTATGACAGGCACTTTTCATGGTATAGCGTATGATATCCTCCGGGAAGAAAAAAAAATACATACAATCTATACGTCAGCTGAAAGAAGGATTATTTTACAACATTTTTTTGATAAAAAAGGAACACAAGCAGCCAACATATGTATTGATTTTTTTGAAAAAAATATACTAAAAAATACTGAAGACTTTCATCAATACATTGTGCCTTATCTTAATTATTTGAACAAAAATAATGCTACAGATTTATTGACTATGATATATCAAGTATTAGATTTTTGGAAAAAAGATAAAGCCTTACAAGAAAAATATAAAAAACGTTATACCCATATAGCGATTGATGAATTACAAGACATCAATTTTTGGCAATATGCTTGGATAAAAATATTGGGTAAAGACAAATCTATTTTTTGTATAGGAGACCCTGATCAATCAATTTATCAATTCAGAGGATCAGATGTGCGGTTTTTTTTTCAGTTTGTCAAAGATTTTATGCCTAAAGTCTATAGCCTGACCCAAAATTATCGCTCTACGCACACGATTCTACAGGCTGCTTCTAATGTTATTGCTAAAAACAAAGACTATACACATTTAAAAATAAAAGCACAGCAAGCAAAAGGAAAAAAAATTACGCTTTATACCCACGAAAATCCTTATAAAGAAGCCCATCAGATTGTAGCACAAATACAAAAACTCGTCAGTAAAGACGATCATCTTTCTTTAGGAACAGCTGATACCAGTGATTTTACTTTTGCAGATATTTCGATTTTATTTCGTACAAAAAAAGTAGGCCATGTAATATGGAAAGCCTTACAAAAAGCCAATATTCCCACACGGTTTATTTATGCTGAAAATCAGGAAGATTCCATCCAAAAAATTTGTATTCATATTTTAAAAATTTTTGTTCAGAGTAAAAATATTTTTATCCTGCAGCTTTTTTTAGAAGAACACCTATCATTTTCGCTACAAGAAACCAAACATTTACTCGAGCAATATGTGGATCATGGTTATCAATGGTCTGAAAAATTTTGTGATGATATGACTTCAGAAAAAAAAAAAAGATATCTGGATTTTTATCATTTTTATCAAACATACCAGTTTCAAAATGATGCTTTGATTGTACTCAAAGCTATTTTTCAACATTATATCCAACCAAAATTTTCAATAGAAGGGGAGTTTTTTTTCCAAACAGTACTCTATCCGCTTGCCTACCAATATCCCACCGTTGTTCTTTTGTTAAAAAATATTAGTTTACATACACAAGCCATTTTATCTCCTAAAAGCGAGCAGGTACATTTACTCACTTTGCATGCAGCTAAAGGTTTGGAGTTTCCCATTGTTTTTATTGCAGGAGCAGAAGAAGATATAATGCCTTTGGCAAAGCAAAGTATTGAAGAGGAGAGAAGGCTATTTTATGTAGCCCTTACAAGGGCAAAGCAAAAAATCTTTATCTCTCACGTACAAAAACGGTCGTTTTATGGTGTATCACAATCTATGAAGATTAGTCGGTTTGTAGAAGAAATTCCTGCTAATTTTCTTGATAAAAAAGAAGAAGTGTCTATAGCCGATACTCAACAATTGGTATTGTTTTGAATAAGCCTATGTTTGCTAAAGATCATTTATTTTTTATGCAAAAGGCACTACAAGAAGCACAAAAAGCATATACAAAAAATGAAATACCTGTAGGCGCTGTTGTGGTATACAATGAAAAAATAATTTCCAAAGCGTATAACCAAGTAGAAAGTTTACAAGATACTACTGCACATGCCGAAATGATTGCTTTGACAAGTGCTATGACTTATTTAAATAATAAATATTTGATGGATTGTACATTGTATGTGACACTCATGCCTTGTATGATGTGTTTAGGAGCAATTATATGTGCCAAAGTAAAACATGTAGTGATAGGCGCAAGTCATACGCATGATACTTGGCTTTGGGAAGATATGTTAAAAAAAAAAATTATCTCCTCACAAGATATCTTAAAAGAACCTTGTAGTACATTATTGAAAGATTTTTTCAACGAAAAAAGAAAGCATAGGATGGATAACAAGATGAAATAATTTGTTTTATGATTTTTTTCGGTTCATTATTTTCCAAAAACTATGACTAAGGATTTTTTTGTAAATGTTTGTAGAAGAATCAATTACTTTCAATGCATTGTTGTTTTTTACTATATGCCTACGGTTGATATACAATATTTTTTTGTTGCATGATTTCAGTAAGTTTTTGTGTTGCATAAATATGCGTAGATGCTATAAAAGCATAAATTTTTTTCAATCATTTTCAAAGTATTTTTCACAAGAAAAAATAACCACAAATTTGATAAGTGTTTTTAGTCATATGGTTAAAAATTATATCCATTCATTGTTATATAAAATCTACTGGCAATTGACCAACGACTTTTATTTTTGCTAAACAGAAATTGATATGTATGTATTTAAATTTGGTGGTGGTGTGATGAAAGATGTCGAAAGCATAAAAAAAATAGCAGCTATTCTTCAGCAATATATGACTCAATATCCGCTCATTGTAGTTGTTTCTGCAATAGGAAAAACCACTGTTGCTTTAGAAAAAATAGTGTATGCCCGCCAACATGAGAAGACTTATCAGCCGCTTTTGGATACATGTTATCATTTTCATTTAAAAATTTTGCAAGCATTGTTTGTTGAAGATCACTGTATTTTTCAAGCTTTGACGCAATGGAAGCAAGGGCTATATCAAACATTGAAAAAAAAACATACATCGTGGATGTCATTATACAATATTGTCATCGCATATGGAGAAAGTATATCTTCTTTGATTCTTTATCATTATTTGTTAAAAAAAAATGGAGATTTTCAATTATGTGATAGCCTCACAGTAATCAAAACATTTCCAAACACCGAGCAATTGGACTTTATTTTGACTTCTCAAAAGATCAAAACATTTTTCACAACAAAAAGATCAAAACATATCATTACACCTGGTTTTATTAGCAGTGATCGGCAGGGAATGATTACGAATTTAGGTAAAGAAGGTTCTGACTATACAGCAGCTATTTGGGCAACTATTTTAAAAACTAAAGGGATTGTTTTATGGAAAAATGTGCCAGGAGTTATGAGTGATGATCCTCAAAAAAATGCAAAAGCTTTTTTATTACCTTATATCACGTATGATGATTTGCAGTCGATGATTATGTATGGAGGAGATAAAATTGTTCACAAAGATGCCCTAGCATTGTTGTCTAAACATCGTATACCACTTTTTTTCAAAAATTTTGAAGATCCTTATCAAATAGAACAAACAGTGATTATGAATGAACAGACATCGTATCCTTTTTTTCGTGTGCAAGGCCCTATATATTGGTTATTGGTGAAAACAAAAGTAAAAAAGATAGTAAAGGATATACTCCATCATGTATTGACCATGCATGGCATGACGTTATGGTCTCATTTATATTTTGAAACATCTACTAATATCCAATTAGCTTTTTCTGCTGTTGATGATTTTACAGCAGTCAAAAAAATGCTCTATCATTTATCTAAAGATGTTACTGTGGAGAAGGTTGACCAGGCAAATGTTTGCATCAGCAAAAATGTATCGAAAAAAAAAATTTCTTTTTTTTTAAAAAATAAAACTGTGTTATGGAAACACTTTTCAAAAGGTTGGACACGTATTGTTTTTAAAGAAAATTTTTGAAAGCTTGCCAGAGGACAATGCCTGCACAAGTAGATACATTGAGGGAATGTTTAGTACCTTTTTGTGTAATTGAGATATATGCATTACACTGTTGGAGTATTGCTGGTTGAATACCCGTTACTTCATGACCAAAGATAAAGGCATATTTTTTTTTTTTACAAAAAGTATAATATTCCAATGCTTGGCTTTGATTGGTTTGTTCTATAGCGATGATTTCGTATTCTTTTGATAAAGTATCAATGACACTCAGGATATTTTCTTGATAGTCCCAATCAACTACTGCTTCAGCACCTAAAGCAGTTTTTTGTATGCCTTTGTGTGGCGGATGTGCTGTGATGCCACATAGATATATTTTTTGTACAATAAATGCATCACCAAGACGGAAAATAGCACCTACATTATGGGCACTTCGTATATTGTTAAGTATGATGATTATGGGATTTTTTTTTAACTGAATAAAATCTTCATGTGAGATTCTTTGTAAAGCTTGGTTGGACTGTTGGTATACGTTTTTTGTGTACATAAATTATAATTTCATCTTAAAATTTAATGCTTTTATGCCTTATGATTATGAAAAATTATCATAATTCCCCATTTAATCACCCATATCCATGGGTAGCTTTGTTGAAGCTATGTCTATTCATGATGGTTGGTATGTTTTTAGGAGATGTGTTTTATGTATTTTGTTTTAAAAAAGGATGGATTTTATTTTTTCCTGAAAATATTTATTTAGAATTGTGTCGTACAGGAATGATGCATGGGAGTGTTTTTTTTGGAAGTTCATTTTTGTATTTACATTATAAAAAAATTCATTGGCATTTTTTTTTGAAAGAAAAAATCAAAATTGTTTTTTTATTGTACACATTATTTTTGATAAGCTTTGGTATACTGTGCAGTATATTTTTGTCGTATTGGAATACTTTGTTGTCTTTTCCTGAGTCTTTACATTGGTTGACACAATGGCTGGAGCAGCAGGAGATAAAAAATCATTATTTTTTACGTGCTTTGTTAGACATTAAAGGTGTTTTTCCCATGCTTTTTGTTTGGATCGTGATTGGATGGATACCTGCTATTTGTGAAGAATTTTTTTTCAGAGGCATTGTACAAAATATTTTTATACGGTTATTAACTCCTCATGGATCTGTTTTTTTTACGGCATTTTTTTTTAGCATAATGCATTTAGAAATTTATAGTTTTTTGCCTCGTTTTTTCTTGGGTATTATTTTAGGATATATTTTTTTTTATACAAAACATATTTTTTTTCCTATTCTGGCTCATTTGTTAAACAATAGTCTTGTGCTTGCATTTTTGTATATAGCTCCAGATATTTTTTTGCAGCAAAAAAAAACACTTCCTTTTTCTTGGATTATTTTTATGTATAGTTTTTTAAGTCTGATTTATTGTTTCTATAGTCTACAGAAGCACAAAACTATTAGCAAGTAATGTTAGTCTCTTTTTTTTCCCAGTTGGCCTTTACTGTTATAGGATCTTTATAGAAAAAAACAGGATTAGGAGATATATTTTTGGTCATATTACCAAAAGACCATTTTTTGGCTCCTGAGTTGACAATTAGTACCCGGATATAATATTCTCCTGGGTCTATATTTTTGAATATGTAAGATTTTTTATTTCGTATTTCTTCTACTATTTGGTATCTTTTGTTAAGCAATTGTATGATGAAGTGAGAAAAATGTGTTTGTATTTTTCCTTCGATGGTGCCTAAATAATTTTTGGGAGATATTATACAATTGGCTTCTCCTGCTTTATTTTTATTTCCTTCGATACTTTCAAAAGTTTCTTTTTCAACAAAAAATTTAAATCGATGTTTTTTTTCTGACCATTTTTCTAATATTTTTAATGGTTGTGTGTTGAGTTTAGTATGTATGGTGACTATATTTTTTTTTTTATTGAGTGTAATTTCATCTTTTGAAAGGCTTATAGGTACAGGATTTTTTTCGAATTGCCAAGATATTTTGGTAGGGTTGATTTTTTTGATAGGGCAATCAAAAGTGAGTTTAGCTTCAAAGAAAGGATTTTCTAGTGTCCCTATTTTTGTTTCTAAAACAACCCCTAAATTTTTTTTTTGTTTTTTTCTCCATTTAAACTGAATGTCGATATTTTTTTCAATTTTTTGACATATACTGTCTTCTGCTTGTAATGTGATTGGTAAAAGTTGATCGTCTAACAATTGCATCGTATTGTATAAGATGATTTTTTTTTTGTCGTTACTCAATATACTGTACACATCATTTTTTTTTTTTTTTTTTTGTACGGTGATTTTATAGTCAATAATCGGTTTTGAAAAAGCAATTTCAAAATAATTACCCATAGGTCGGGCATATTGTATTTTTAGTGGCTCAATGTTTCCTTTGTAGATGGCTATTGAAATATTATTGGGTGTTTCATTTTTTTTTAAATAAATTATTTCTTTTTTAAAGCCATAAAAATCTTTGGTTGTGTTGATTGTTAGCCGGTTTTCTTGATTTTTTCCAGCATATATTTTGTATTTACCTTCTTGTAAGTTTGACAATGTAAAATTTCCTTTTTCATCTGTGTATGTAAAATAATCAGGATTTTCTTTGCATGCTTTACAAGTATATTTTTTTTCATCTGCTACTCTATAAATTGATACTAAGGCTTTGTTTACTTTTTTTTGATTCATTAAATAGCTAACATTTCCTTGTATATATAATGTATTAATCGTATCGCCTGTGCTAAAGACAATTGTGGGTTGTAAAGATTTTTTTTTTTCAGTGATGCTAGAGATAGCGTTTCTGAAGTTGAGGGTATAGGTTGTGTTGGATTCTAGAGGACTGTTGAAATAAATACGGATTGATTTTTTTTTTTTTTTTTCTGTATAGGGGGGTTTATTTTTGATTTTTTTCAGTTTGGGGGTGATGATTAATTCTTTATGGAGATTACGAACTTCAATGGCTTTGTCAAATTTTAATTCTACATACTTTCCTTTGAAATTGGTATTGGCTTCTTCTTGAGGATATGTTGCTATGCAGACAGGAGGTGCTTCATCTTTAGGACCTCCACCCAATGGTTGTTGCCTGGCGCAAGTGATGAATAAAATAAAAGTAAAAGTGTAAAAGAAATAATTTTTGATTTTGAGTAAAAAGTGCATGAAAATTTTAAAAAAGAAAAAAATAATGAATGTGAAGCATTAAAATACAAA
>JAHDDH010000001.1:232719-348454 GCA_020629455.1 Cytophagales bacterium
GCATGAAAATTTTAAAAAAGAAAAAAATAATGAATGTGAAGCATTAAAATACAAAGTATTTTGATGCTCTTATAATATTTTACAGACATTTTTGTTTTCACAGGAAGATAATGAATTAATAGACCATACCTTTGGCTTCTTCTTTTTGTTGTTCTCCTATTTTTTTAAAATGAAGAACTGAGTAATAAAAAGCAATACCTATCAAAATAAATATTATTTGTATGCCATAATGACCTAAATATTTTGATAAATAAATCATACCAAAAGAAGTAATGACATATAGTAAAGCCCTAGAGAGAGCATAAGTAAAAGTACAATACGTAAACCTTTTGAATATAGGAATGCTTTTATAAAAAATAGCAATGCCTGGTAAGGAAGTAAATCCAAAAAAAACAACTACAATTTGTAAACAAAATATGTGCATGCTTGTTTGGCATATATCGAGCAACCATGGAAAAATTAAAACAAAACTCATCATGATATACCATTGTATTTGCATAATTTTGATAGCATTAAATTTTCTGCTCAAAAGTGCTAAAGACAAAAATTTGATCAACTGAAAAATAGACACAATAAAATTTTGTCTGATGATCATTTCGGGTGTAAAATAAAATTTTTGTTTTAATAAATCTGCACAATAGATGTAAGAAAAATAAAAACATATTGGAAATCCACAGGCTAAAAAAAATAAAGACCAAGCACTTTTTTTATTCACCTTGGCATTGACAATAATTTTACCTGTTTCAGACACTTGTACTTTCAATTTTTTCAATCTATTTTTAGCATCTACAAATTCAGGTGTTTCACGCATACTGGCTCTGGCAACAAATCCTACAAGCGCTATCACCATACCAAACCAAAAAATCATGCGCCAGTTAATACCCAAAGAAAGTACACTAGAAGCAATACCTAAAGCTGCTATGATACCTAGTGAAGAAAAAACAGTAATTAAAGCAACTGTTGGTATTCTTACTTTAGGATTTTGAATCGTTTCAGTTAAATATAGTTCAGCACCAATCACTTCTCCCATAGAAGAAAATCCTTGCAAAATTCTACAAAAAGTTAAAGCAAAAGAAGCAGTAATTCCTATTTGTGCATAGGTAGGCAAGTTGGCCATGATAAAACAACAAAAAGCCATCATAAAAGTAGTGATTACTACAGTGGCTTTTCGTCCGTAATGATCTCCTATATAGCCAAAAATGAGTGCACCAAAAGGTCGAAAAATAAATGTAGAACAAAATGCCATGGCAGATAACAGTTGACCTGTCATAGGATCTGTTTTAGGAAAAAATAGATCATTTAGCAAAACCGCCATATGTACATATAAGTAGAGATCAAAATATTCTAAAAAAGTGCCTATAGATAATATCCCAAAAGCCTCCTTTTGTTTTTTTGTAAGAATAGAAGATATTTTTGTATTTTTCATAAATTAAAATTTTCCGAATATAAAGAAATGTTTATATACCAAATAAACGATGTTGAATAATATACTGCTCAACTTTTTGAGGGACAAAACTTTGTATACTTTGTCCTGTTTGAATAAATTGACGAATAGTGGTAGAGGCTATTGGAAGGTCAACCCATGCATGGAGCCACGTGATAGTAGGATATTTTTTTAACCAATCATTTCTTTTATGATGTGTTCTTGGATAAACAATAGGAGAAAAATGATGTAAAATCCAACGAAAATTTTCCCAAGTATGAAAACTTTCAAGATTATCTTCTCCTAAAAGTATCCGAAATTTTTTTTGAGGATATTTTTTTTTTAGTAACAAAAGTGTGTTACAGGTAATATTTGGAATTGGTAAAAAGCACTCCACATCCATGTGGTACATATTTTTTTCTCCTTGAATAGCCAATAAAACCATTTGTATACGGTGTTGAATATTTACTAAAATATTAGAAGATTTTGCAGGGCTTTGTGGAGAAGTAATCCATCCTATTTTTTTTACCAAGCCATGGGCTAAAATTTTTTGAGCTATTTGTAAATGTCCCGAGTGTACAGGATTGAACGATCCAAAAAATAAACCAGTCATTTTATCCTTGATTTTGATAGCCATAGCACCAAACATAATATGGTGTATGTTTATAGTATAGCGTCAGTGGTTGGTTCTGTACCCAAACTTTTATTTTTCCTGTTTGTTTTATTGTAAATGGATCAACATAAATATCTTTTTGAAAAGACATAATATTTTTGTTGTACAATTTATAAATTGTTTCTTTTGCTGCCCAAATAATCGTCAGTTTTTGTAGATCATCTTGATGGAGGTACTCTTTTGGATGTAAAAAACGGTTTTGAATTTTTTTAATTTTAGGATGAAATGTTTGGATATCAGTGCCTATTTTTCCTTGTTTGTGAATCATTACCACTACAAATGGATAGGAATGAGAGATGCTTATACCCCAGGGGTAATGTACCATTGAAGGTACACCTTGGACATTTTTTTGTAATCCAAAATAAGGAAGACCTTTTTTGAACAATAGTTTTTGCAACAAAAAACGTGCTGTTACCCATTCTTTTTTTTTTTTTGTGTGAGTAATTGTAGGATATACTTGCTGTTCTTGTGAAGATAAAATTAACGCATGGCAATCGATAGGAGGGTTTGATGTTATCTTATGGAAACCAGCGTATATGGGTGTTTGTTTTTTGAAAAAAGGATGAGTAAACATCAAAGGTCAAAAAATATTATTGACTTTAGAGAAAGTAGCAAAAATTTAAATTTTTGTTGATCAATGAAAATAATCTTTAATAGAAGCTATGATACATCTTGCATTTTTTTGATAAAAAGCTTTGAAGGTTTAAAACTAGGCACATAACGCGAGGCTAACACAATAGCTGTATTATCCTTAAAGTTTCTTGCAATTTTGGGGGGGATTTTTTTTTTTTCAAAACTGCCAAATCCTCTGATATAGATATCTTCTCCTTGCATGATCGTATTTTTTACAGTGAGTAAAAAACTTTCCACCACAAGGGCTACGTCTTTTTTAGCGATACCTGTTTCCAATTGAATTTTATGAATGACTTCATTTTTTTGCATCGTTGATTTATAAATTATTTATAAAAATATGCTGCAATATATGACGTTCCTTAGCAGTGAGATGACAATTTTTTCTTTCCATCATTTTTTGTGCTGTAGTTAAAGCTTTTTCCCATTGATATTTTGTTGTTTTTTGAGGAGTCATCCAAGTAAAAGAAGGAACATATCGATCGAAATATTGTGTTTGACATATGCTTGTATTTACACCAATTACTGTACCAGCATTCAAAGTGGTATGAATACCACATTTGCTATGATCTCCCATGAGCGTTCCTAAAAATAGTAAATGTGTATCTAGCATTTTTTTACTGCCATGATGCCATACTTTTAGGGTGTTATAATTATTTTTCAAGTTTGATGTATCAGTACCTCCACCTATATTACACCATTCACCAATGATTGAATTTCCCAAAAAACCAGCATGTGGCTTATTACTATACCCCAGCATGATGCTTTCCTTCACTTCACCTCCTATTTTATTATAAGGTCCAATACTTGATGAAAGGATATGTGCCCCTGCGTTGACAATTGTGCCTTCTTGAATGATGAGTGGTCCTTGGAGTACACTATTTTCTTGTATAGTTACATTTTTTCCAATATAAATAGGTCCTGCTATTGCATTGAGTGTCGATTGTCGTATACATGTATTTTTTTCTAAAAAAATATTTTTCGGATGATATACAATGGTATGTGGATCATTGATATGAGCTGTTTTTTTTTTTTTTTGAATCCAATCAATGTCTTCTTTTATGATGGTTTCAAGTTGCAAAAAACAGTCATGAATCGATTGTAAATGAATACAATGATCGTCAAATGTTATTTTTTGAAAATGTTTTGATTTTTGGTTACCGTCTGTGAGGCAAGCAATCAAAGTATGATTTTTGATTAATTTTTGACCTGGTTGCAAACAGCTAATAGCTTTTACTAAAAGATCATTGGGCAATACTGTACTGTTAATAAAAAGTTTTGGTGATCTGCTGTCTTTTGTTGCAGGGTATGTTTCTTGTAAATATTTTGATGTTAAAAAAAAATGTGGATAACAATAATAGCGCAACCATTTTTCAGCAATAGTCCCCAGGCCTATATTCATTTTGGCAATGGGTCTTGTCAAAGCAATAGGATAAAATAGGTTACGTTGTTGGGGAGTTTCAAAAAAGAAAAGTTGCATGATATCTGTTCAATAAAATTTAATAACAAGCAAGTTGTTGTAGCCGTTTTGGTTGTTTTCGCCATCGTGTCATTACTTTGATCGTACTGGAGAGCGATACTTTTTTTTCTAAAAATGCAGACAATGCAGTGCTGGCAGCAGTGCTTAATTTTTGTAAGCTTTTGCCTTGTTTGCCAATTACAATAATTTTTTGTGAAATACTTTCAACATAAATATCAGCCTGTATGTAAATTATAGATTCATGATGTTTGAAATTTGTAATTACTACTGCTGTACTATAAGGAATTTCTTGATGATATTGCTCAAAAATCTTTTCTCTGATGATTTCTCCTGCAAAAAAACGTTCTGATTTATCGGTGAGTGCATCAAGAGGATAATATGGCGGATGTTGGGGGAGGTGTTGCAAAATTTTTTGTAAGAGACTATCGATTGATATATTTTTAAGAGCTGATATGGCTAAAACATCAAAATCTGTATGTTTTTTCCATTGTGCTATAGAGGCCTGTATGGTATGAGGGGTATATAAGTCTGTTTTGTTGAGTACAATAATGGTTTTGATGTTTGTTTTTTTTATTCTTTCCAGAATTTGAAATTCTTCTTTGGCGTTAGAGTCTATGATCCAAAGGATAATATCAGCATCTTTGAAGGCTGTATTTACATTTTGCATCATTGCATGATGCAGGGCATATTGAGGAGAGAGAATAATACCAGGTGTATCTGAAAATACAACCTGGCTATTTTTTGTATTGAGAATGCCTAAAATTCGGTGGCGAGTAGTCTGTAGTTTATGTGTTACAATGGATAATTTTTGTCCTAAAATTTGATTGATCAGTGTAGATTTCCCTACATTTGGTTTGCCAATAATGTTTACAAAACCTGCTTGAAAATTAGTAGTTATTGGTTGATCAAATGATGACTGATTCATGACTCTTCATAATGTTCTTCTTCGTTGATATCTATTTTTTCTTCTTCTTTATGACTTTTTAAAATTACCATGTTTTTCACAACAACTTCTGTTATGTTTCTTTTGATATTATTTTTGTCTAAATAATTTTTAGTGGATAGCTTTCCTTCTATATAAACTTTACTGCCTTTTTTCAAATGTTTTTCCGTCATAGTGCCAAAAGCATTCCATGCGATGATATTATGCCATTCTGTAGTAATTACTTTTTTCCCTTTTTTATCTTTAAAAAAATCATTGGTAGCTACTACAAAACTAGCCAGTACATTGCCATTATCAAAATATTTGATGCTTGGATCTTTTCCTAGATTTCCAATAATAATCACCTTATTAACTGTAGGCATAAATATATTTTTAAATTTTATTTTATTACTTCTTGTTCCCTGGCGGTAAATTTAGACAAAAACTTATGTTTTTTCAAAAAATTTTCAAGAATGATTGGCTTGGGAAGTAACTTAATTTCTTCTGTGGAATAAGGGTGAAAAATATTTTGATCAAGAAAAAAAGGATTTTTTTTTTTGATTTCAACATGAAAAAAACAACAGTATAATTTTTGATGTGTTAGCAAGTGTTTCTGAGGTGGATCCATTATATGAATCGATAAATATTTATTTTTTAAAAATTTTTTTTTGTTTTGTATCGTGGCTAAATCAGTTTTTTGTGCTGATTCAAATAGATAAAAATCATATAATCCCAGCCAAATATCTTTTTCTGTACGTTTTTTTAAAAAAAAAGTATCGTGCCACTGAAAAATGAAATAATAAAAAAAACGTTCTTTAATTTTTATTTTTTTTGTTTTATGGGGTAAAATATGTTGTTGTTGATGGCTGTATGCAAAACAGTTTTGTTGAAAAATACATACACTACACAAAGGTTTTTGAGGCATACAATGTATAGCCCCAAATTCCATGATGGCTTGGTTATACACATCATTTTTATTTTTCGGTAATAATTCTTGTGCAAAATTTTGAAAAAATTTTTGAGAAGAAAAAAGAGCAATATCTTGTTTTAGGCCAAAAATTCTAGCTAAAACCCTATACACATTGCCATCTACTACTGCAAAAGGCATTTGAAAAGCAAAAGATGCAATGGCCGCGGCTGTGTATTGGCCAATTCCTTTTAAAGACAACAAAGCTTGCCAATTTTTCGGAAAAACACCTTGATATTTCAAAACTATTTGCTGGGCACATTGCCATAAATTTCTTGCTCTACTATAGTATCCTAAACCTTGCCAAAGCTGTAAAATAGTTTGTTCGTCTGTTTGGGCTAATGTATGGATATCAGGAAATTTTTGAATAAATTTTAAATAATAAGGAAGGCCTTGTGCCACGCGTGTTTGCTGCAAAATAATTTCTGATAGCCAAATTTTATAAGGATCTTTTGTTTCACGCCAAGGCAAAACTCGTTTATTTTGTATGTACCAGTTAATGAGCTTTGTCGCAAATGTTGTATGGGCAATTGGTTGATAAGGTAAAATTTGAGTGGGAATATGAAGCTGCAAAATAAGTTTTTGTCAATGTACAGAGATGAATAAATCATCAAAATAAAACTAATGAATGGAAGGATATTTTGTAGCTATTTTTGTGTGCACAATTATAAATTTTTATTTTACACTATTATATTTAAATATGTAGTAGTGTGTATTAGATACATTTTTCAACTAAAATTTTTCCATATGTTTTTTGTTGATTTTTGCCAGTGCATTATCGGGGTTGATTTCATGATATAGTGCATAGTGTGTGATAAGAAACAACATTTTTCCTAGTTTTTTTTCTAGGATTTCTTTATCATTTTTTTTTTCTTTGATTGACAAAAGAAGGGTTTGTAAGTCAGGTAAAATATTTTTTTTGTCTTCTAAAGCTATATCATTGGCTAGTAATTTTTCTTGTATGCGGTAAGATTGGATAAGGGTAGGTAAACTTTGAGGAATTCCAGATAATATACCGGTGTTTTTTTCTTTTTTTTTGATTTTTTCCCATTGTCTTTTTGCAGTTAATATATTTTTTGTTTTTGCAGTAGCCTGATCGTAAATATGTGGATGCCTTCTGATCAATTTTTGTGATAAACTAGAAATTATATCATATATATTGAAGCCCTCTTTCTCCTCAAGAATTTTTGCATACAACAAAACATGCAATAATAAATCACCTATTTCTTCTTTGATAGAGGGAAGATCTTTTTGTAGAATTGCTTCAGAAAGCTCAAAAACTTCTTCAATGGTAAGAGTACGTATGCTTTCTAGTGTTTGACTTTTATCCCAAGGGCATTTTTTTCTCAACACTTGTATAATATCTACAAGTGTATCAAAGGTTATACGTTGATTTTTTTTTGCATGCTTCAAAAAAGAGGATGAATTGTTCAAATGATTTCAATTATCTGTTATTTTTATTGTTATATAAAATGTATTGATAGGAGGGTGATGTAACATATTTTAGATTTATTTTATAAAAATTTTAATCACGTCTACTGTTGAGAATAGCAATCAAGCGAAGTAGTTCTGCTAAAGATCCCAATGCTGCTACAACATACGTCAGAGCAGCCCATTTTAAAGCATCTTTGGCCATATTTTTTTCCTGATAATCTACAATGCGTGCAGAAGACATCCATTGTAGTGCTCTTTGACTTGCATCAAACTCTACTGGTAGAGTAATAAAACTGAACAATGTGGTTGCTGAAAAAAAAATAATGCCTACAGTTAATGGAATAGGAGTCATATTTAAAGTTAAAATACCGCCAATAATAATCCAAGGCATGTAACGAGATGTAGCTGATAGCATGGGCACCATGGCAGATCTTAATTTTAAAAATGCATAGCCTTTGGCATGTTGTACTGCATGACCACATTCATGGGCGGCAACAGCAGCAGCAGCAGCATGTTTCCCATAATAAACTTCTTCACTGAGTGCCACTATTTTTTTGATAGGATCGTAATGATCGGAAAGATGTCCGTAGGAAGATGATATAATTTTTACATCGCTGATATCATGATCAAAAAGCATTTTTGCTGCTATTTCAGCGCCTGAAAGATTCGATTTTAAATAAGTTTTGGCGTATTTTTTAAATTTATATTTAAGGATATTGCTTACAACTAAGCTGATGATTAGAAATAGAATACCGATGAGCATAATGAAATTTTTAAGTGAACTATTTAAATTAAATATTATTTAAATAGTTATATTTTCAATATAGAAAAATATTGTATTTTTAAAGAATTTTTACAAAAAATAACCAAACAATTTTTTCTTTTTTCACTTGACTCAATATGGAAAACAACAATCCTGAATTTGGCTTACCCAATAATCCTGTGTCTTCATCAGCTATTGAAGAAAAAAAATCAAATAAAAAAAGACTGTTACTTCTGTTATTATTATTGCTTTTGTTGTTAGGATTGGGAGGATACTATTTTTTTTCAGAAAAAAATTCTTCTGAAGAAAATATTCCAAAAAATATGGTGGAAACCTACGAAGATGACCCAATAGAAACAACAAATGAGATTATAGAAGAAGATACAAAAGAAATTATTGATGAAAAACCTTTGCCTAACCAAAAAGGCTCTATTCATATCATCACCCAAAGAGAAAAAAAATATTACGTCATTTTTGGAAGTTTTATTGATGATGACTTAGCTAGAGATCAAGGAGAAAAAATTATTCAAGACGGATGGGATGTTTATATCATTGCTCCTGAAAAAAATAAACATTTTCATAAGCTTGCCTATTTTAGAGCAGAAAGTTTAATTGAAGCAGAAAAACAAGCCAAGGTACTCAAAGAACAATACCAACAAGAGTATTGGATTTTGAAATATTAAAAAAATAATAACCTCTATTGACGATGTTTGCCTCTTTTTTAGAAAATTTCAAATTATTTTTGAATGCTAAAAAAGAGCATTTTTTTTTTCTCAACATATTATGGAAGGGAGGATGGACAATGATTCCATTATTTTTACTCTCAGTGTATTGTTTATATATCATTATCAACCGTTATTATCTCTATGCTCCCATAATCAAAAAATCTTCAAAATACTTAGAAAGTATTACTCAAAGTTTAGAACAAAATAAAAATAATCAAAGCAAAAAATATTTTTATCCTTCGTATTTGCCCATTGTGCAAATGATATCACAAGGAACAAAAATATGTACACATATTGACGAACTGGAAAAATGTATGGAAACCATCGGGCGAAGTGCTATTTTTTCTTTGGAAAAAAAAATTTATTTTTTAGGCACTATATCGGGTATAGCACCTATGATTGGTTTTTTAGGTACTGTTTTAGGCATGATCAAATCTTTCATTATTATTGCAAACGCTACACATACTGTTGCTCCTCAAATGCTCTCTAATGGTATTCATGAAGCAATGATTACTACTGCAACAGGTCTTACTATAGGCATTATCGCTCAATTATTTTATAATTATTTTGTGCTCAAAATTCAATTGATTACACAGCATACCACTGACCTTGCACAAAAATTTATTTTTATATGGAAAAAAAAGTATTCATCTCACCTAAAAAAATGAGAATGTATGCAGCTTCAAACTTCTAAAAAAAACATAAAAACAGGCTTTAATATGGCCTCAATGACAGATATTATTTTTTTACTGCTCTTGTTTTTTTTGTTGACTTCTACCTATATTACTTCTGAAAGTATTTCTATAAATATACCTCAAAGTAATTACTCTAAACAAAATGTGTATCCAATCAGTCTGACTATTACTAAAGATTTAACCTATTTTCTCGAAAAAGAAGAGGTACCATATGAAAGCCTAGAAAAAAAAATAAAAGAAAAAATAAAAGAAAAAATAAAACCTACCCTTGCATTACGTATAGACAAAAATCTTCCCATTCAAAACATGATTCAAATAGCGAGCCTCACTCATAAGCTTCGCATGAAAATGGCCATCATTACAGTACCTGAAATTCCTTCTACTTTGTGAAAAAAAAACGTGCATTATTTTTATCGCTGCTCATACATAGCATATTCCTATACATTCTAAAGTATGATATTAAAGAGTCAAAGTTGTTGCAAGAAAATGTTTTTTATATGATAGATATCAACACTAAAGCAACAGAAGAAAAAAAAATAGAAAATAAAAAAAATAAGCCATACACAGCTATGCCACAAAAAAGAGACTCTATTATTTCAAAAAAAAGCCCTTCAAATACAATACAATCATTGAGAAAAAAAACTGACAAAACTTTTGTGAATCCTAAAGCATTACTCAAAAAAAAAAATATTTCAAAAGCTACTTTAGTATTGGCAGGATGGCAATGGGAAAAAGCACCAAGTCCTCAAGACGAAACAAAAGAAAATGGAAAAATTGTATTTCAAATCAAAGTAGATGCTTGGGGAGAAATTATTGCTATTCGTACGATAGAAAAAACCGTTAGTAATTTTTTAGAAGAAAAATATAGACAAGCTTTAGAAGAAACCTTATTTTTAAAAGATGATGAAGAAAGAGAAAGCTCAGAAGAATCTGTAGGAAAAGTTACTTTTTTTATTGAAAGTAAATAAAATAGCGATCTGAACGGGACTCGAACCCGTGACCTCCTGCGTGACAGGCAGGCGTTCTAACCAACTGAACTACCAGACCGAAATTTGATGACAAATATAATAAAAATAAAATAAAATAAAATAAAATAAATTTTTACTATGAGTGCTTTAGACTTTGAAAAACCAATCATTAAATTAGAAAAAGAATTAGAAAAATTAAAACAAAATTCTCAAAACACAGTCATTATCCAAAAATTGACCCTTGAAATAGACAATCTTAAAAAAGAAATTTTTAAAAACCTCACACGTTGGCAGCGTGTACAATTAGCCAGGCATCCACAAAGGCCTTATACACTCAATTATATAGAAAAAATTACCGAAGACTTTATTGCCATTTATGGTGATAGATTATTTGGTGATGATAAAGCTATTGTAGGAGGCCTTGGTACTATTCAGGGAAAAACAGTGATGATAATAGGTCATCAAAAAGGAAGAAATATAAATGAAAGAAAAAAAAGAAATTTTGGTATGCCAAATCCTGAAGGATATAGAAAAGCATTACGATTGATGAAATTAGCAGAAAAATTTAACAAACCCATTGTGACATTGATTGATACACCCGGTGCTTTTCCTGGAATAGAAGCAGAAGAAAGAGGGCAAGCAGAAGCCATTGCCAAAAATATTCAAACTATGTGTAGTTTAAAAGTGCCGGTGATTAACATCGTAATTGGCGAAGGTGCTTCTGGAGGAGCTTTAGGAATAGGTGTTGGCGATCGTATGCTCATGTTAGAAAATACTTGGTATTCTGTGATTGCTCCGGAGTCATGCTCTGCGATTCTTTGGAAAGGGTGGGAGTATAAAGAGCAAGCAGCTGAATCTTTAAAATTAACAGCTCAAGATATGCTTGCACAAAAAATGATTGACGAAATTATTCCAGAACCGTTAGGAGGAGCCCATCGAAATATAGATGCAATAGCGCTTACTGTAAAAAAAAAAATTATACAGTATCTTCAAGAATTAGAAAATATGGATGTGGCAGAAAGAGTCTTTAAAAGAATAAAAAAATGGAGCTGTTTCGATCATGGTTTTTTATATCCTGAAAAATAAATAGTATGATATAAGAACAATGCCTGTGGGATTACTAGGAGTAGGATAAAAATGATTTTTATCGAATGATCATTTTTTGATATTAGAAAAAGAAATTTTTATTTGTTGTTTAGTCCTACGCCATATATAATTAAATTAGAAATATTTTTGAAAAATAAAATTATCCTAAATTTTTTTGATTTTTGATTGTAACCATTGAGCTATTTTTGTTATATGGATTCTTTCTTGTTTGAGTGTATCTCTGTCTCGAATCGTGATGGTATCATTAATCAAAGTTTCATAATCTACTGTCATACAGTAAGGTGTACCAATTAAATCTTGCCTTGTATAGCGTTTACCAATGCTTTGTGAGGCATCATAATGTACTTTATAATGATATTTTAAATCATCAAAAATTTTTTTTGCTTTTTCTGGCAGACCATCTTTTTTTACCAAAGGAAGTATGGCAGCTTTTATAGGCGCTAGCAAAATAGGCAATTGAAGATATAGTCTATTTTTTTCATTGTTTATTTCTTGTTGATAGGCATTACACAAAACCATCAAAAATAGCCGATCACAACCTACAGAAGTCTCAACTACATAAGGTGTATAGTTTTTTTGTTCTCGAGCATCAAAATATTGTAGTTTTTTTTTGGTTGCTTGAGCATGATTTTGTAAATCAAAATCTGTTCTAGAATGTATACCTTCTATTTCTTTGGTTCCAAAAGGAAAGTCATAGTTAATATCCACTGCTTTATTGGCATAATGTGCTAAATGATCGTGTGGTTTTACTTTTAAGTTTTGAGGATCAATTCCTAAATGGACATACCATTGGAGTCGTTGTTCTTGCCAATAATCAAACCACTGAAGCTCTGTACCAGGTTTTACAAAAAATTGCATTTCCATTTGTTCAAATTCTCGCATACGAAATACAAATTGTCGGGCAATAATTTCATTACGAAATGCTTTGCCTATTTGTGCAATCCCAAAAGGAATTTTCATCCGTGTTGATTTTTGCACATTTAAAAAATTCACAAAAATTCCTTGTGCTGTTTCAGGTCTTAAATATAGTGTGTTAGCTTCTTCATTTAAAGCGCCTGTTTTGGTTTGAAACATGAGATTAAAAGCCCGTACAGGTGTCCAATGAGCTGATTTTGCTACTGGACATTGGATATTATTTTTAGTTAATAACGTATGTAATTGATCATAATTTTTTGTTTGTATGGCATATTGCATACTCTTTAGAAGATTTTCTGCTGTTTTTGATTGTTTTTTTTGGATTAAAATTTCTGCATGTTGTTCGATTAATATATCCACACGATATCTTTTTTGAGAATCTAAATTATCTACTAAAATGTCATGAAAATGATCTACATGTCCAGAAGATTGCCATACTTTTGGGTGCATACCAATGGCTGTATCAATGCCTACAATATTTTCTTTCCATTGCGTCATAGTTTTCCACCAAATGTTTTGGATATTTTTTTTAAGTGCTACGCCGTAAGGACCATAGTCATAAAATGACTGTAAGCCATTATAGATTTCGCTGGAAGGGTACACAAAACCATAGGTTTTGGCATGTGCGATGATTTTTTTCAAAAGATTATCTTGCTCCAAAGTATTTTTATTGATATTTTATTTCAACAGGATAGTTTTTGTATAATTAGGATAATTTAATAACTATCCTACGCTTCCTTCTAGGGTAAGGGCTAATAATTTTTGTGCTTCTACAGCAAATTCCATCGGCAGTTGATGTAATACTTCTTTACAATAGCCATTGATGATCAAAGCGGCTGCTTTTTCATTATCAATGCCGCGTTGTTTACAATAAAAAAGTTGGTCTTCGCCTATTTTAGAAGTAGTTGCTTCATGTTCTATAATAGCAGTGGTGTTTCTAGATTCAATGTAAGGAAAGGTATTGGCACTGCATTGATTGCCGATCAAAAGTGAATCGCATTGAGAAAAATTACGAGCATGCTGGGCATTTTTGACCATTTTGACTAAACCTCTGTAGCTATTATGACTTTTGCCTGCTGAAATTCCTTTGGATATAATTTTACTTTTGGTGTGTTTGCCTAAGTGAATCATTTTAGTGCCTGTGTCTGCTTGTTGTTTGTGTTTGGTAATGGCTACAGAATAAAATTCCCCTATAGAATGGTCTCCTTGTAAAATACAACTGGGATACTTCCAAGTAATGGAAGATCCTGTTTCTACTTGCGTCCAGGCAATTTTTGCATGATCTCCTGCACATATTCCTCTTTTAGTCACAAAATTATAAATTCCTCCTTTGCCATTTTCATCTCCTGGATACCAGTTTTGTACAGTAGAATATTTTACCTCTGCGTTTTTGGCAGCATGAATTTCTACTACAGCGGCATGTAATTGGTTTTCATCTCGCATAGGGGCTGTACATCCTTCTAAATAACTTACATAAGATCCCTCTTCTGCAATAATTAGAGTTCTTTCAAATTGCCCTGTATTAGCAGCATTGATGCGAAAATATGTAGATAACTCCATCGGACATTTTACATTTTTGGGGATGTAACAAAAAGAACCATCTGTAAACACTGCTGAGTTAAGCGCTGCAAAATAGTTGTCTGTCATAGGAACAACGGTTCCTAAATATTTTTGTACAAGTGCAGGGTATTTTTGTACAGCCTCGCTAAAAGAACAAAACAAAATTCCTTTTTTATGCAAGGTTTCTTTAAAAGTAGTGGCTACTGATACACTGTCTAATACTGCATCTACTGCAACACCTGTCAGCCTTTTTTGTTCGAAGATAGGAATGCCTAGCTTATCAAAAGTTTTTTTTAGCTCAGGGTCAATTTCATCGAGACTATTATATTTTTTTTGTTTTTTAGGAGCTGAATAATAAATAATGTCTTGATAGTTAATCGGAGCATACTGGATATTGGCCCATTTTGGTGTTGCTAATTTTTTCCAATGTGCATATGCCTTCAATCGCCAGGAGAGAAGCCATGTAGGTTCTTTTTTTTTTTTTGAAATTATAGTGATTACCTCTTCATTGAGTCCTTTGTCCAGTGTATCAGCTGCTATATTGCTGACAAATCCATATTTATATTTTTCATGGGCAATTTGTTCGATCAGTGCATGGTCGTCTTGAGGCATATGAAAGTTTTTTGAAAATTAATGAAGTATTCCTGCTTTTTTTTTTGCTTTTGTTTGTAGATGTACGGGTACTTTTTTAAGATAGGTGGGATTTTTGTAGAGAAAAGATTTTTGTGATTGTACCCATGTTTCATAGGCTTCTGGTTCAAGCACTTTGACAATCATCTTCATTGAAAAATGACCTCTTCCACAAATTTCAGCACAAGCAAGTTCAAAATTAAAATTTTTGTTTTGCAATGACTCTCGCATGTCTTCTGTACTTTTATTGGGAATAAACCAAAATCTTGTAGGCATACCGGGTACTGCATCCATTTTGACACGAAAATGGGGTAAATAAACACTGTGTAATACATCTTTGGATCTTATTTTAAATAGAACAGGCTTTCCTTTAGGTAAATACAACACATTAGAAACAAAATTATCAAAAGAATTTTCATCGTTAAAATCAATACCCAATTCATTGACAGGGTCTATCAAACGATAATCATAAGCTCCTAGTTTTTTGCTTTTTCCTGGATATCGTGCTTTCCAAGAAAATTGCTGTCCTACAATTTCGATAACAGTGGTATTTTTAATACTTTCTTTTGGTGGCTGAGTAATGGTGTTCCATAATTTAAGGCCAAAAAACATTAACACAGTGAGTACAAGAGTAGGGATAATTGTCCAAAAAATTTCAAGTGTAAGATTGCCTGTATGATAAGTTGCTTTTTTTTTTTGTTGAAAACGATATTTGTGTGAAAAAAAGAAAAGAAGAGTTTGTGTGGTGATGAAGACAATACCTGTGACAACCGTTGTAATCCAAAATAATCGATCCATCAAAACTCCATGTACAGAGGCTACTGGCAAAGTGTATTGCGAAAATCTGGTGTAGGAATACCAAAAAAATATAGCAAGTCCGATGATTAAAAATGAAAGTAGGAGAGAGGCTTGTTGGTTGTTATTATTTTTTGGCGGGGATTTTTTTTTTTGTAATAGCTGTAATAATTTGAATAATAATACACTAGCAACCAGTACTAGAGCGCCTATAATGATAATGAGGGCTATTTTGAACATGTATTTTTTTAGATAATCCGTCGACTGGTCGCTAATTTAAAGAAAAAATTACGTTTCAAAGAATTATTTTTTTGATACTGTAAAACCCTATGCTTCCCATGAGTATACCTATCATCATTCCTGCTAAAATATCTCCAGGATAATGTACTCCTACATAAATTCTACTGTAGCTAACAAGTAAAACCCAAAGCAAAAGTATTTTTTTAATGTTTTTTTTGGGTGGAAAAATCCATCCTAAAAAAGTAGCTACACCAGCGGTGTTGGCTGCATGGGAAGATGGAAATCCATATAAACCGCTACCACCACAGCCTTTTACAAAATGAAAATCTAGTAAAGAAAAATAATGACAAGGCCTTAAACGAGCAAAATATGGTTTTAAAATAGAAGATGTGTATTGATCACAACAAAAAATTATCCAAATAATTATCATAAAAATGATCCAGAATTTTTGACGGAAATATTTAAAAATTAAAAATAACAACCAGCTGTAGAATGGTAAATAATAAATGGGATTAGATGAAGTAATGAAATACATCATTTGATCTAAATATGGAGTATGTAGATTATTGAAAAATAAAAATAATGTTTCATCTAATTTTTGTATCATACAAATTGAATTTTTAACCTGAAATAATTCATTGTTTATTTATTGACACGATATGCATCAAACGACAAAGAAAAAAAAAAGTGTGTTGACCATTGCAGGATTTGACGGTTCTGGAGGGGCTGGTATCCAAGCAGATATTAAAACTATTACAGCATTACACGGATATGCTACTTCTGTACTAACAGCCCTGCCTGTGCAAAACACGACAGGTGTACGCAATTGCTATGCCCTGCCTGCATTGTCTATAGAAGAGCAATTATATACTATTTTTGAAGATATTCAACCGCAAGCTATTAAAATAGGCATGTTATTCAATAGTCAAGTCATTGGCATTGTATCTGATTTTTTAAAAAAAAATGCCCAAAATATACCTATCGTAGTAGATCCTGTAATGGTAGCTAATAGTGGAGATACATTATTGGAAGCAGAAGCTATTGCCCTTTTGACAGAGTCTATTTTGCCTTTGGCAACAATTATTACCCCTAACATACCAGAAGCAAAAGTGTTGACTCAACAAGTGATTAATCATCAAGAGGATATGATTCAAGTGGCAAAGTCATTATACAATTTGTTACCAGGGGTAGCTATTTATCTCAAAGGAGGACATTTGAATTTTAATGATATGGCTACTGACTTATTAGTTTTTCAAGACAAAATTACTTGGCTAGAAAAGCCTTTTTTAGCAACTAAAAATACCCATGGTACAGGTTGTACATTATCAGCAGCTATGGCTATTTTTTTAGCACAAGGGCAAACTATCACAACTGCGTGTAAACAAGCAAAAGATTATTTACAAAAAGCCTTGACTTCTGGTAGTCAATATACAATAGGTAAAGGTGCAGGGCCGTTGGATCATTTTTTTCATCTTACAAAAAATTAAAAAATGGTTTTGACTAAAAAATGTTCAAAAATATTATCCAAAATACTGTGTGTTTATGAAAGCACAATGTCAGTAAATTATGTATGGTTTGGAAGGAAAAACAATTACAGTCAAAAGTTACTTATAGAACATTGGCTGTAGTAGAGGAAAAGGATATCATCGTATGATTTTTTAATGGATCAATTATGAATATTGTAGTAAGAAAAATGAATAGTTACGATGGAAATCAAAAATAAGAAATCAGTTTATGCTTGTATAAGACCAGGGTTAAATTTTTTTTTGATACTAGCATAGCTAGCAGCTGTAATTCCCTGGGATATCCAATGTCTAGTTTCTTCTGGGGAAATGATTGAATCTATCCATAGTTGAGAAGCTGCATATTGGCTGTTGTTTTTTTTTTGATAAAGTGATTCTATTGTATTGCGTAATTTTTTTTCCTCTACTTCGTCCAATTTATTTTTTTTGATATTAAGTAATGTGTTAGCGGCAGTTTTTCCATGCATGACACCAATTTTTGCTGTTGGCCAAGCCAGTAGCAGATTTGGTTGAAAGGCTCTACCACACATGGCATAATAACCTGCTCCATAGGCATTCCCTATAATGACTGTAAATTTAGGTACTATTGTATTAGCTATCACATTGATCATTTTTGCTCCTTCTTTTAACATGCCTTGTTTTTCAGCTTGACTTCCTACCATAAAACCATTTACATCTTGCAAAAATAGCAGAGGAATCATTCGTTGATTACAATTCATGATAAATCTTGTAGCTTTTTTAGCAGCGTCAGGATAAATAACACCTCCCATTTGTAATGCTCCTTTCTGATTTTTTACCATTTTTCTTTGATTGGCTATAATTCCTACAGGCCATCCTTCTATACGGGCATAACCACAAATCAATGTACATCCGTACAATGTTTTATATCCATCAAAGCTTTCTTGATCCACAATGCTATCAATGATTAGTTGTACATCATGGTGTATTTTTTTTTGTTTTGATAATTTTTCTAGTGTATTATGAATATCTAATGAGGGTGCTTTAGATTGAATTTTTGTGTAATGTTTTTGCGGATGAAAAGTAATAGTGTTTATTTTTTTTCGAATGGCCTCTAAGCAGCTTACTTCATCTTTACATCGATGATCAATAATACCAGAAATCGCACAATGTGTAGTAGCGCCTCCTAAACTTTGATTGTCTGTATTTTCTCCTATAGCAGATTTTACAAGATATGCCCCTGCCAAAAACAAAGCACTTTGTTTTTCAACCATCAAAGATTCATCCGAAAGCACAGGTAAATAAGCTCCTCCTGCCACACAATGGCCCATTACAGCAGCTATTTGTATAATACCTTGAGAAGACATTTTGGCACTATTATAAAATATTTTTCCAAAATCATTTTCATCTGGAAATATTTGGTCTTGTAAAGGTAAATATACCCCAGCGCTATCTACAAGGTAAATGATAGGAATTTGATTGGTCAGGGCAATAGTTTGTGCACGTAAATGTTTTTTGATGGTGATGGGAAAATAAGCTCCTGATTTTATTTGAAAATCATTGGCTATAATTACACATATCATGCCATGAATATATCCCATTGCGGTGATAATCCCACTGGGATCATATGTTTTTTGATCAGCACCTATAATGAGTAAAGAAGATTTTGGGTCAATTAAATGTTGTATTCTTTGTAACGCTGTATATTTTTTCACTGTAAATTATTTTTCTCTTCTTTCTTCTTTTTCGTTTTTTTTTCCGAATACTGAAAAGTGAATGTATTTATTAGGATTATTTTTTATATCAACTAATAACTGACGAAGACTTTGAATAGTAAGAGTTGTTTCTTCATACAAGGTTTTATTGTGCATGAGCATAGATAAGGTATTTGTTTGATTATCAGGAGATAAAGATTTTTCTAAATGACCTGCCATTCCATGCATTTTTTGAATAATATCACCCCATTTTTCATGATTAAAAGTATTAATCAATAAATTCAACTCTGATAATAAAGGAGCAATACCCATTTTTTCATCGGAAACACATTGGATGATTAAAGCTATTTGTTTAATAATTTGGTCTATTTCTTTTTGGCTATTTAAAGCTATTTTTTTAATCTGATATGTAATTGATTCAATATTATGAATTGTTCTGTCTATTTTTAATTGACTTTTGGTGATTGTAGCAATAAAAGTGTGTAAAATATTGGCTGTTTTGGTTAGTTCATCAATTAATGGAAAAAAATTTTCTTTCAAGCTTTCTTGTAAATTTTTTTCTACACTTCCCTTTAAAAAATCTCCTGGATTCAATTTTTTTCCTTTGCTATGGACATTGATATCAATGGCTTTACTTCCTAAAAAATCATAGTTGATGATGGTAGCTATGGACTGATCTGTCAGTATGATCTGTTTATCAACAGCAAAAACTACCTGAATTTTAAACTTTTTTTCAGGTAAAATTTTAATATTTCGTACTATACCAATTTTTACACCATTCAACAGCACAGGATTTGATATTTGTAATCCTTCTATATGATCATACAATACATGATATTCTTTTTTTTTTGTAGGAAATAATGATTTTCCTCTTAGGTAATAAATGCCAAAATAAATTATAAAAAGAATGGCAATAGAAAAGAGGCTTATTTTTACTTCGTTTCTGATTTTCATAGGATATACGATGTAAAATTTTGAAAGAACGAAAAATAAAAAAAATATATATACCTAAAAATATTAATTAATTTTTTCCACCAAAATATTCTCTGATATTTTTGTAGAAATATTAAGCTTTGCATATTTATCTATGCTGATTTCCAAAGAGTTATCAAATGATATCTTTTCAATCACTTCAATTGTAACTTCTAGTGCAATGCCTCTTTTTTTTAAAAAATTTAAAAAATGAGGTGTATGATTTAAATACCCTTTGATAATACCCCTTTCTTTCTCTTTAAGCTTTGTTAGTAAAATGTAGGATGATTTTTTAACATTTCCATGCGCATCAGGAATAGGATTACCATGTGGGTCTATCGTAGGCTGTTTTAAAAAAATATTCAAATGATGTATCAATATATCGGAAGAAAAAAGACTCAAATGATTTGCCATGGCCTCTATTTCTTCCAAGGATATATATAGCTTTTCTGCTAAAAATACTTTCCATAGGCGATAGCTCCGAATCATAGGTATGATGTGTTTGATACCTTCTGATGTCATCCGAACACCTTGGTATTTTTGATATAAAACAAAATTTTTTTGAGATAATTTTTTCATCATATCTGTTACAGCAGCAGGTGTTGTTTTAAGATAATGAGCAAGCATATTTGTGGCAATGCTACATTCTTCTTTTTCATTTAAAATATAGATCGCCTGCAAATATATTTTTTCAGCATTTGTCATTTTAGTTTGTTTAAATAAATTTTTAGAAAAAATAAAAATATAATTCAAGTTAAGCTAAAAGATTGGAATCAACTATATTTTATACTTGATTAAATTTGTTATTTAATAATATTAAATTATTTTTTTAGTTTATTAAAATTTATTTTTAAGCATATTTTTAACGAAAAATCATACCTATGATTGATTAAAAAATAAAACAGTGATAAAAGTATTTATAAAATGATTTTTTTATGATGGAGATTTGATAGAAAGTATATTATCAAAAATTAGAAGCTTTTTAAGTGTTTTTGTTGTGATTGGCTTATCAAAACCAGTTTTTCTATATATTTTTTTGATCTATATGCTTTTGCTATTTCATAATAAAAAATGATTTTCTTATGAAGATTTTTTTTAAAAAAATAAGCATGATATAAATTTTAGAAAGAATGAATAATATTTGTTTTTTTAATATAATCCCTTGTATTTCAATAAGTTATAGTAAAAATATAATGTATTTTATTGTTTATTTTTTGTCTGTTTTTAAAAAAAATGATCTAAAGAAAAAGGATAAAATTTGTAGATTGAAAAATGAATGAGGAAATCTCATATACCTTACTTTTTATAATTAATAAACTGAAAACCAAATGATAATGATGGACATGCTCAAAATGTTTGGAAAAATGAAAGACTTACAAAAAAAAACAGAAGAAATGAAAGTAATTATGCAAAATACGACAGCTACAGGAGAGTCTGGAGCTGGGATGGTAAAGATAGTAGTGAATGGTCAAAAAAAAGTACAATCAATGATAATCGACCCTATACTAATGACGGAAGATAAAAAAATGTTAGAAGATTTAACAGTAGCAGCTGTTAATATGGCAATTAAAAATGTAGAAGAAAAAATTAAAGTTACCTTAAAAAATAATTATAAAGATATACTGAATCATTTGCCAATTGACCTTGAAAATTTATTTTGAGCATTTAAGTATATGAAGCAACATTTTATTTCAGATCGTATTCAAAATTTAGCGCCTTCGGCTACGATTGCTATGGCACAGCAAGTGCTGCAATTAAAAAAAGAAGGAAAAGCTATGATTGACTTAAGTGTTGGAGAGCCACATTTTAAAACTCCAGACTATATTCAAACAGCTGCTATAAAAGCGATTCAATCAGGAAAATATTTTGGCTATGCGCCGGTAGCTGGATATGATGATTTAAAACAAGCTATTGCTAAAAAACTTGCCAAAGAAAATAAAATTTTTTGTGATGCTGATCAAATCGTAGTATCAACAGGGGCTAAACAAGCTATTGCCAATGCCTTGTTTACTATGATCAATCCTGGAGATGAAGTAATTATATATACTCCTTATTGGGTAAGCTATCTTAGTTTAATAACACTAGCTGAGGGTGTTCCTATATTTTTAAAAGGAAAATTTCAAAATAATTTTATCCCGACATCAGATCAATTGGCTCACGCAATTACATCTAAAACAAAAATTATTCTTTATTCTTCACCTGCCAATCCTACAGGTGCTATGCTCACAAAAAAAGATTTAGAAAATATTATAGATATCATACAGCCATACCCTCGTATATGTGTAATATCTGATGAAATTTATGAATACCTTCATTTTTCTTCACAGCGTCATATCAGTATTGCTTCTTTTCAATCTATACAAGATCGTGTGATTACTGTCAATGGATTTTCTAAAGGATTTGCCATGACAGGTTGGCGTGTAGGCTATTTGGCTGCTGCACCAAACATCGCCAAAGCATGTATCAAATTACAAAGTCAAATTACTTCCTCTAGCAATGCAATTGCACAAAGAGCAGCATTGGCAGCATTAAACGGTAATTATCCTTCAGTAATTGACCAGATGAAGGCATCTTATAAAAAAAATCAAGAAACGATGATTCATTTTTTTAAAAAAAACATACCAGCTATACGATACAATATACCAGCAGGAGCTTTTTATCTTTTCATTGATATCAGTTCTTTTTTTGGAAAAAAATATCAAGAAAAAATAATTGCTTCTGCCAATGATTTTTGTCTTTATATTTTAGAACAGGCACAGGTTTCTATTGTATCCGGAGAGGCTTTTGGAGAAAAAAAATGTGTACGAATTTCTTATGCATCAGACAATGAAACTATTGTAACTGCTTGTAAAAAAATAAAAATAGCTTTAGATAAACTTTTGTAATGACAATATCCATTATGGTGTACGAAAAAAAAATACAAGAAATCTTTGCTAAGTTTCAAAATCTAAAAATTATGATCATTGGCGATAGCATGATCGATGCTTATACCTGGGGACATGTGCATAAAATATCTCCTGAAGCACCAGTGCCTGTGATGCAAGTATTTAAAAAAGAAAAAAGACTAGGAGGAGCTGCCAATGTTGCTCTTAACCTCAAAGCTATGGGTAGTTATCCTATTTTATGCTCTGTGATAGGTTACGATAAAAATGGAGAAAAATTTTTGTCCTTGCTAAAGAAAAACCAATTGGATACAACTGGAATTTTACAAAGTCATCGGAGAAATACAACGATCAAAGAAAGGGTTATTGCTAAAAATCAACATGTTTTAAGAATAGATCAAGAAGATGAATATGCCATTGACCCAGTAGAAGAAAATGCATTGATTGCATACTTTAAAGAAAAAATTTCAGTGATAGATGCTATTATCTTTCAAGACTATGACAAAGGGGGTATTACACCACTGTTGATTCAAAAAATTACACAGATGGCTAAAAGAAATAATATACCTGTGATGGTAGACCCTAAGCATAAAAATTTTTTACACTATAAAAACGTAGATCTTTTTAAACCTAATCTGCTGGAATTAAGCCAAGGCATGCAAACTAAAATGGATGTTCACAAAGAGAAGCATTTTAATGATGTGGTAGAAACATTTATGCAAAAAAATCATTTGAAAAAAATTTTAGTCACACTTTCAGCAGATGGAGTATATATTAATAATACAGTAGAAAAAAAAGAAAAATATTGGATTAAAGCCCACACAAAATCAGTGGTAGATGTTTCAGGAGCAGGAGATACTGTCATCAGTATAGCAACACTTTGTACTACTCTACAACTACCCACTTTTTGGGTTGCTTATATCGCCAACTTGGCAGGAAGTATGGCTTGTGAAAAATTTGGTGTGGTATCTATTACACACGAAGCTTTACAAAATATGCTTCTTAAAGACACTGTTTTACAAAAATTATGGACTAACGATCCATTTTAATTTTGATAAAATAAATCAACTATTATTTTAAAATTGACGGATATCAATATATTTAATTTTTATATCAATGGCGTTTGTTTTATACGCCAATGATGACAAATCACAGCTGTAGCAATGCCTGCATTGAGAGAATTTCCTATACCATATTTTGGAATAGCTATTTTTTGATGGATATAAGGTATGTGTTCCGGATGAATGCCATGTGACTCATTGCCAATAACTAGAAAAAAACTATCAGGAAGATCAATGGTTGTGAGTGGAGTTCCTTGAGGACAAGCACCTAAAATAGGTAATGTATTATGCTGTGTAAAAAAATTAGACAAATGTACATAATGTACTGAAAGTTGTGCAATAGCGCCCATACTAGCCTGTATCACCTTTGGGTTGTAGAGTTCAACAGTATTTTTAGAGCAAATAACTGTTTGAATACCATACCAACAAGCTGTTCTTAAAATAGTGCCTAAATTTCCTGGGTCTTGGATATTGTCTAACACCAATGTACACGAGTTTTTTGGTATTATCAATTTTTCTACTATAGGCATTTTGACTACAGCTATAATTTGATAGTTTGTAGTCAAATGTCCTAAACGACTCAAAACAACAGCATCACCTAACCAAATTTTTTTTATGGAGAGAGATTGAATAATTTTTTTATGTTTTGCTAAAAAGGAGGGATGTATGATTAAAGTTTCAATTATATAACGCGTATTATGATATAAAGCTATTACATTTTTTTCTCCTTCTACCAAAAATTTTTTTTCTTCTGTACGATTTTTTTTTTGTTTTAGTTGACTAATATATTTAATTTGATTTTTAGGAATAGTATTGAATAAAAATTTTTCCCTAAAAAATTCGTTGTATTGTATCATTCATTATTATTATTCATTGAATTTCTGAGAAGATATAATTAATTGATAAAATAAAATCACTCAAAATTACAAATGAATTACTTCTTGGTAAGCAGCTGCTACTGCCTCCATCACAGCTTCTGACATGGTAGGATGTGGATGTACTGATTTGATAATTTCATGTCCAGTAGTTTCTAGCTTTCTTGCGACCACCACCGCAGCAATCATTTCTGTAACATTGTCTCCAATCATTTGTGCTCCCAACCATTCGCCATATTTTGCATCAAACACTACTTTTACAAATCCTTCTTTTTTTCCAGCAGCACTGGCTTTTCCTGAGGCTGTAAAAGGAAATTTTCCCACCAAAATATCATAACCTGCTGCTTTTGCTTGCTTAGCAGTATATCCCACAGAAGCAATTTCTGGTTGACTATAAGTACAAAAAGGGATATTGTTATAATTTATTTTTTCAGGAAACAATCCTGCCATTTTTTCTACACAAATAATGCCCTCAGCAGAAGCTACATGCGCTAAAGCAGGACCTGGTACAATATCACCAATGGCATAAATACTCGATACAGATGTTTGATAAAAATCATTGACTATTAATTTTTCGTTTTCTGAAGATATGTCTACATTTTCTAAACCAATATCTGTCAAGTTGGTGGTAATGCCTATAGCAGAAAGAACTATTGAGCTTTGTAATGTTATTTTTTCTCCATTTTTTTGTGCATGTACATGGCATATACCATCCTCTGCAATGGTTACATTTTGAACTTTAGTTTGTGTATGGATTTGAATACCTGATTTTTGGAATGACTTTGTTAACTGTTGTGCAATGTCTTCATCTTCTAAAGGGACAATGTGTGGCATATATTCTACTAGTGTCACTTGTGTGCCCATAGCATTATAAAAATATGCAAATTCTGTACCAATGGCACCTGAGCCAATGATGATCATTGATGCAGGTTTTTTGTCAAGTGACATGGCTTTTCTATAGTCAATTACTTTTTTATTATCTATAGGGATGTGTGGCAAAGCTTTACTTTTGCCTCCAGTAGCTAGCAGTATATATGTTGCTTTGTAGTGTGCTACAGTATCGTTTGCAGACTGTACGAATACTGTGTGTGGATCATAAATTTTTCCTATGCCATATAAAATATCAATTTTATTTTTTTTGAATAAAAATTGTATGCCTTTACTCATGTCTTGAGCTACGTTTCTACTTCTTTGGATAATTTTTCCAAAATCTGCTTGAGCAGTATCAATGTTGATTCCATAATCTGCTGCATGTTTGATATAATCAAATACCTGTGCGCTTTTCAACAATGCTTTGGTAGGAATACACCCCCAGTTGAGACATATTCCTCCTAAGGATTCTTTTTCTACTACCGCTACTTTCATACCCAATTGTGATGCGCGAATGGCAGCTACATAGCCTCCAGGACCACTGCCAATAATGATTAGGTCATATTTTTTTTCCATAGAAATTGAGCATTGTATGATGTGATAGGATGAAATAGATTAAATCTTTATGATTTTTAGGCCATAGTGGAATAAAATTACGATTATTTTTTATTCTATTTTATTACCCAGCAAAAAATTTTTTATGGTCATAGATTTTTTACCAGGCATTTGTAATATAGTGATGGATAAAGGGGTTGTAGCAGTGCCTATGTATAGGTAATTTTTTTGATCTGTGTGTATAGCGCCTGGTTTTAGCGGTAATGCAATAGTTATTTTTTCTGTTTCAAGAATTTTTACCTGTTTTTCTTGAATAAATGTATAGGCTCCAGGTTGTGGTGAAAGCCCTCTGATAAAATTATAGACATTCTCTGCAGGTGTATTCCAAACAATGATTGTGTCTTTTTTATAAATTTTAGGTGCTTTTTTGATATTGGTTAGAGTAGGCTGTATATAAGGTTGGTGCTTTTGATTTTCAATTTGCTGCGTAGTACGCAAAACTAATGCAGCGCCTTGTTGACTCATTGTTTCATACAATGTACCACAAGTTATTTTTTCAGAAATGTCTGTTGATGTTTGTAAAAGTATTTGACCAGTATCTATGTGATCATCTAGAAAAAAGGTAGTCAGGCCTGTTTTTTTTTCACCGTTGATAATAGCCCAATGAATAGGCGCAGCACCTCGGTATTGAGGCAACAAAGAAGCATGTAAGTTAAAAGTGCCCAATGCAGGCATATTCCATACAATTTTTGGTAAAATTTTAAAGGCCACTACAATTTGCAAGTTGGCTTGATAGCTTTTTAAAGTTTCTATAAAACTAGTGTCTTGAAAATCATATGGCTGCAATACTGGAATTCCATAATCCAAAGCCTTTTTTTTGATAGGGGAATATTTTTTTTTTTGACCTCTTCCTTGTGGTTGATCAGGAGCTGTCACTACAGCAACTATGCTGTAGTGATGGCGGTGTAAAATTTCTAAACTAGGCACAGCAAATGCAGGTGTGCCCATAAATATAATTTTTAATGGATGTTTATTCAAGTTTTTTCTATATTTTTTCAAATTCTTTAATTATTTTAATTATTTCATCAAAATTATTATTCTTGAATTTATATAATATTTCCTTTTGTTTTTGTTCCTTTTGTTTTTGTTTTATTTTTTTTTTTTTTTCATTTAACTTTTTTTCTTCTTCTAAAAAACTAGACAAAAAATTAGGCACAAATGTTTTGCAAAAATCATTCAAATCATTTTCCTCTTTCTTCTTATTAACGCGTTTGTTATTATATTTTTCTTCGATTAGTTTTATTGGAGATTTTTCTATTTCTTTTAATATTTTTTTATATGGATAATATGCTTCTTCATCATAAAGTTTTATTGTTGTAAATAATTTTTTTTTAAGTTTTTCAATTTCGATATATTCTTCACCTATTTCTTCTTTTATATTTATATTATTTTCTTTAATATCTACAAAACAATGATCGAATTTTTCAAATGATTCTGCAAAATAATTACCTATACGAGTAAAATTTTTTTCTAACAAATCGAGTGTAATGTCTTGAATAAAAATATTTTTCATCATTTTATTTATTTGTATACGAGTTTTTTGTCTTTTTTCTGTAGTTTTTAATCCCTCTATTGCTTCTTCCAATAATTCTTTATAACTCTTATTTATACCTAAGCTTGCTGCTATCCGATCATTTTGTATTTTTTGCAATTTTAAGGCATAAAAAATTAAGCTTTTCCCTATAGAGCGGTATCCGTCATAATAATCATGATTATATTTCTTTTGATATTGCGTATTATAATGAATATATTCCTGCTGATAACTTTTCTTATCACTAGCTTTTTTTATTCCGTCCTTTAATTCTCCTCCTATTTCATTTAAAAATTCATAATCTTTTTTAATTCTTCTTATTTTTTCTTCTTTTCTATTGTTTAACATTTCATGTTCTAGTAGAAGCAATGATTTTTCTATTTTCTCCCCTTTTTTTTTGCCAAATTTTTGATCTTTTAGTTTCAGCTCAACTGAATCATAAAATTTTTTTGCTTTTTCTTTGTACTCATTTTGTAATGATTTATCGATTACTTTTTCTGCTAGATACATATATATACCTCCTATATCCCTTGCTAACATTTTGTATGTATATACTTTTTTTTTTTGTCCTTTTTTTTTATTTTTTGTTGAATTAAAAATTTTTAATAGATGCTTTTCAAGCATTGATAATTTGTCTATTGCTATTTGAGGATTATTCTTTTTAGAACAATACTTTTTGTGTTCATGTATCAATTTTACTTCCTTGTCTTCTGGATTTTGATCTAAACCTAGATAATAATGATATTCAAATATATTTTTGTTGTAGTCAACATGCAATTTTGAATGAAAACATGAATCTTGTTTAAAAGATTCACTTAGAGAAAATAACAATAATTTGTTGATATCATCTTCTTTTTTTTCTTTTCGTATTCTTTTTATTATTAATTTCTGTATTACTTCAGAATCGAATTCAGAATCGAAAGGGATATCATTATTATCTTCTTTGAAAAGTCCTGTTCTACTCTGAAAAGATTTCATACTTTGAGAAACCTCTGTACTCACTATATCAATACCTCCTTCCAATGATTGATGAATATTTTTGTATTTATTACAAGATATCCATAACAAAGCTGTAAAAAATAAAATGGTTTTTTTCATGGTTTTTTATAAAAATTTTGAATTATATAAATAAAATCCAAAAATAATTTTTTTTTTTTTACAAAAAAGAAAAAAATGTCACACACTTTTCATGAAGAAACATCAAACATTTCTAAAAAATTAGGATAAATTGCTAAATGTTTAGGCTTGATATGGGTATAAATCATAGTTTGTAAATTATCTATGTTTTTTTTTTTTTCTGCGGATATTAAAATATAAGGATCCTTGTTTTTTGCTTTTTTTATTTTTTCTATATAAGATGATTTTTTTTCATGTACATGCTGCCAATTATCTATTTTATTAAAAACTAAAATTATAGGAATGTGTTCTGCATGAATGCTTTGCAATGTGTTTTTTACTGTTTGTATCTGTTCTTCAAACGCAGGATGTGTGCTATCAATCACATGTAATAAAAGATCTGCATTTTTCACCTCTTCTAAAGTAGACTGAAAGCTTTCGATTAATGTATGAGGAAGTTTCCGGATAAATCCTACTGTATCGGTAAGCAATAAAGGAATACGGTCAATGATAATTTTACGGACAGTTGCATCTACTGTAGCAAATAATTTATCTTCTACATAGCTTTCTTTTTTAGATAATGCCTTCATCAAGGTAGATTTCCCTACGTTGGTATAACCTACTAAAGCCACGCGAACTAACCGGTTGCGCTGTTTTTCTTGTGTTCTATTTTGTTTTTGGATGGCCTTTAACCTGTTTTTAAGTAAAGCAATTTTATCTTTTACAATTCTTTTGTCCGTTTCCAGCTCTTTTTCTCCAGGGCCACCACGCATGCCTATGCCTCCTTTTTGTTTGGAAAGATGAGTCCATAAACGCGTCAAACGTGGCAAAAGGTATTGATATTGTGCTAAGGCTACCTGTGTTTTTGCTTGTGCTGTTTTGGCACGCATAGCAAATATTTCAAGGATCAACAGGCTACGATCCATAATTTTGCACTGACATACTTTTTCTATGTTACGCACTTGTGAAGGCGATAACTCATCATCAAAAATGATACAGTCAATAGCATGTGTGATGATGTAAGATTGAATTTCTTCTAATTTTCCTTTACCTAAATAAGTATTGGCATAAGGCTTTTCCAATTGTTGTGTAAACCATTTTTTCGTGACAATACCTAAAGTAAACGCTAAAAAAGATAATTCTTCTAAATAATTTTTTGTGACTATTGCCGCTTGATTTTTCAATGCAATGGCTACTAAAACTGCTTTTTTGGGTTGAGGGGTGGTATCGATCATTTTATTTTTCATGCAGGTGATTTGGGTTTATTTTCTCTAATTTAGAGATTTTCATTTTTAAATATTTCGATTGCTATTATCTCATGCAAGAATATCAAAGGGTATGGCAAAATTGTTTGCATTTTATTCAATCACAGATAGATATATCACAATTTAACACTTGGTTTGTACCCATTATTCCCAAAAGTCTTCAAGAAAATAACCTCACAATTCAAGTACCTAACAAATTTTTTTATGAATGGATAGAAGAAAATTATGTAGCGCTGCTCACCAAAGTTTTACAAAAAGAACTTGGTCCTGATGGAAAATTGTCTTATGCGATTGTAGTACAGTCGCCAGAGAATCATTCTACAGCACATACCAATACTAAAAAAAACACATCTACTCTTGAAAAAAAACATACTACACCTTTTGGATTTCCAGGTATTACAGCAAAAAAAAAAGATTCTTTTCTCAATAAAAATTATACGTTCCAAAATTTGGTAGAAGGAGATTGTAACCAATTGGCAGTTTCAGCGTCTAAAACAGTGGCAAAAAATCCAGGAAAAACAGCTTTTAATCCTTTGGTAATCTATGGCGCTGTAGGGCTTGGAAAAACGCATTTGGTGCAAGCTATTGGTAATATCATCAAAAATGAAAACGAAAAATCTTTTGTGCTATATGTTTCTTCAGAGCGTTTTACCAATCAGTTCATCACTGCTATTAAAAATAATGACATACAAAATTTTTTGAACTTTTATCTCCAAGTAGATGTACTCATGATTGATGATATTCAATTTTTTAATGCTAAAGAAAAAACACAAGAAATTTTTTTTCATGTCTTTAATCATCTGCATCAACGACATAAACAAATTATTATGACCAGCGACTGCCCACCACGTAGTTTGTTAGGTTTACAAGATCGTTTACTCTCTAGGTTTAAATGGGGACTTACTGCAGATCTTCAACCACCAGACTTTGAAACAAGAATGGCAATCATCAATATCAAAATTCAACAAGCCCAGATACACATGCCTTTGCTTGTAATGGAATACATTGCCGCCAGTGTACAGAGCAGTGTAAGAGAACTAGAAGGGGTAATTCATTCTATTGTAGCACATGCTTCTTTGATGAAAACAACCATTGATTTATCTTTGACAAAAAAAATATTGTCTGCGATTGTAGAAAAATTAGATGATCAGGATGTAAAGATAGATTTTATTCAAAAACTGACTGCTACCAATTATAAAGTTAGTGTGGAAGATATTCAAAACAAAAGCAGAAAAAAACAAATTGTTATAGCCAGGCAAGTAGCTATGTATTTTTGTAAAGAATTAAGTTCTTATTCTTTGCAACAGATTGGAAATTTTTTTGGCGGAAGAGATCATAGCACCGTCATCTATGCTATACAAGCTATTGATAATCTCTTAAAAGAAAATAAAGACGAAAATTTTCTCAATACTTTCTATACACTCAAAAAAAAACTCACACAAAAATCTTAAATGCGGTATACTCCCGATATTTTTTTTAAAAAGCTCATCCAGCAACCTCTAGCGCCTATGTATTGTTTGTATGGAGAAGAAGAGTATTATCTCCAAAAAATAACCCAATATATTATATCTCGTGCCTTATCAACACAAGAAAAAACACTAAACTTAACCACATGGTATGGAAAAGAAACTAACCTCCCACAAATCCTGACACAAGCCAGAAGATATCCTCTAATGGCTTCCAAGCAAGTTATCATCATTCAACAAGCGCAATCTTTGCCTGCTTTGTATAGTGATATAACCCATCAAATGTTAAAAAAATATCTAGAGCAGCCTTTAGCAACTTCTATTCTTATTTGGTTATATCCTCAATTTTCTTTTGACAGTAAAAAAAAAATATTTCAATTGTTTACACAAAAATCTATTGTAATTGAAAGTAAACTGTTGAAAGAATACCAAACACAAAATTTTATACTACAATACGCCCAAGAGCATCAATACACCATAACCAAAGAAGCAGTGGTGATGTTGTATATGCGTTTGGGAAATGATCTACAAAAAATTGTTCGAGCATTTGAAAAATTATTTTTACAAATACCACCTCAAAAAATAATTCAAGCTGATCATATAACAACATATGTGGGGATGCATAAGACCTATAATATCTTTGAGCTACAACGTTTTTTAGTACGGAAAGAAAAAAAACAAGTATATACATGGATCCATTATTACATTGCAAAAAAAGAATCAAAGGCACAAGTGATAACCATCATTGTTTATTTTTTTCAATTCTTCAGCAAGCTTTGGCTTTATCATCAACATAAAAATGAGTGCCCTACACAGCTCGCAAAAATACTACAAATACATCCTTATTTTTTAGATGAATATTTTTTAGGAGCCCAACATTATAGTTTAGAAAAAACCATGGAAAATATACAGCATTTGCATACAGCCGATTTACAAATTAAAAATATTGGCTATCCATCTATGACTGAAGACTATATACTAGAGACATTATTTTTTCAACTGATGTCTTCATGAATTCATTAGCTTGTGGGGTGTATCGTATAGCGATAGCGAGTTATACCATCATTTTGAAAATAATTGCTCCTTTTCATTCAAAAGCCAAAAAAATGGTTGTAGGGAGAAAAAATATTTTTGAAAGTTTACAAAAATATTTTCCAACCACTCAAAAAGTATTGCTATTTCATTGTGCCTCTTTGGGAGAATACCTACAAGCAACACCTTTGATGTTTGCATTAAAAAAAAAATATGATGCATGTTTATTAGTGACATTTTTTTCACCTTCAGGTTATCATGCAATCAAAAAAAAAAAAAACGGACCTGACTTTGTCTATTATCTTCCCTGGGACACGCCTAAAAATGCCTATCGATTTTTATCGATTGTACAGCCATGTTATATTTTTTTTGTCAAATATGATTTATGGTATTATTTTTTGACAACAGCAAAAAAAAAAAAAATTCCTCTTTTTTTAATCAATGGTTTTTTTCATAAAAAACAAATTTTTTTTCGGTTGTATGGTGGTGTTTTTCGGTATATGCTACATCAGTTTACACATATTTTTGTTCAGAATCATTCAAGTAAAAAACAACTGGAAAGCATTCATATACCAAAAATAACGGTTGTAGGAGATACAAAATATGATTATGTACAGCATGATGCTAAAAAATTATTATCTATTCCTGTAATATCTTTATTTAAAGGAAAAAAAAAATTAGTGGTGGTGGGTAGTAGCTGGACAGAAGACATACAACTTTTAATGCCTTTGATACAAGAAAAAAGTTATCAGTGGATCATTGCGCCACACGTAGTAGAGGGAGAAAAAATAAAAGTGCTAGAGAAAATGTTTTCTCAAAAAATTATACGGTATACGCAATTACAAAACACAAATCATCCATTGAATAACTTGGCAGTGTATGATATTTTAATTATGGATCAAATGGGATTACTTTTTGCTTTGTATGCTTATGCAGATTATGCTTATGTAGGAGGTGGGATGAAACAAGGGCTTCATAATATTTTGGAACCCGCTGTTTTTAATATTCCTATATTTTTTGGTAATCAAAAATATCAACATTTTCCAGAAGCCCATGATTTAATTGCTATAGGCGCTGCTTTTGCTATAAAAAATACTGAACAGATGAAGGCTCATATAGGAAATATTGATATTTGCAATATCAAAAAAAAAATGACTGTTTTTTTTGAAAAAAAAAGGGGGGCCACAAAAAAAGTTGTGGATATGCTAACATTCTAAACACAGCCTTTATAAATTTCACTCAACTGCTTAAAAAATTTAATTTATAGCACTCTCAATCAAATAACAATATCATAAGAAAAAAATATTGATTCATTATCAATCATAAACTAATTTCCATGTCTGCTGCTAAAAAACTTTTTCTGATAGATGCCATGGCATTGATTTATCGTGCTTATTTTGCATTGCAAAAAAATCCAAGAATCAACACCAAAAATATCAACACAGGCCCTATACTGGGGTTTACCAATACATTGATTGATATTCTCCAAAATCAAAACCCAACCCATATTATTGTGGCTTTTGATACTAAAGAAAAAACCTTCAGACATACAATGTATGAAGCCTATAAAGCCAATCGTTTGGTACAACCCGAAGATATTAGCATAGCTATCCCCTATATTCAAGATATTTTAACAGCTTTTCATATCCCAATCATGCATCAAAAAGGTTATGAAGCTGATGATGTTATTGGTACGCTCGCTAAACAAGCAGCTGAACAAAAAATAGATACATATATTATGTCTTCGGATAAAGACTTTGCACAATTGGTCAATCAGTATATCTATCTTTATCAACCAGGATTTTTAGGAAAAAAAGCCATCATCTTAGATGAAAAATCAATCATAGAAAAATGGAATATTCAAAAACCAACCCAAGTGATTGATATCTTGGGTTTACAAGGCGATGCTTCAGATAATATACCGGGAATTCCTGGAGTAGGTCCTAAAACAGCACAAAGATTAGTGCAGATGTTTGGATCTTTGGAAAATATATTGGAAAATATAACAACAGTACCTGGAAAAAAATTACAGGATACTTTAAAAATACATGCAGCACAAGGATTACTTTCAAAACAATTAGCTACTATTCATCAAGCAGTACCCATTCGTTTTTGTTTTAAAAAAAGTGTTTACAAAGGTTTTGATCAACAAAAATTAAAATCAATTTTTGATTTTTTAGAATTTAGAATGTTATCGCAAAGATTGTTCGGAACAAAGAATACTTCTTCAAAATCACAAACCAATTTTTTTGATAATGATCAACATATGCCCAATGAAATATTTTCTGAAAAAAAACAAACTATTGAAAACAAAAAAACACAGTATCATTTGGTAGATACACCTGAAGGATATACACAACTTTGCAAAAAAATATTGTCACAAAAAATTATTTGTTTGGATACAGAAACTACAGGAATAAATCCTCAAAAAGCGTCTCTTGTGGGCATTGCTTTTGCTTATCAAACAGGAGAAGCTTATTACGTACCTCTAATGGAAGATATAGCACAAACAAAAATAATTTTACAACATTTTGATGCTGTTTTTCAATCAAAAAAAATTCTCAAAATAGGACAAAATATCAAGTTTGATTTATCAATGTTACAACAATATTCAGTAAATGTACAAGGTCCTTTTTTTGACACAATGATTGCTCATGCTTTTTTACATCCAGAAAGCAGGCATACGTTGTCTTTGATGTCTCAACAATATTTACAATACATACCTATTCCTATAGAAAATTTGATTGGAGAAAAAAAAATACTCAACATGAGAGAAGTGCCGATAGATGAAGTAAAAGTATATGCTTGTGAAGATGTAGATATTACTTTGCAGCTATATATACTTTTGAAAGAAAATTTAAAAAAAGAAGGCTATGAAAAAATTTTTTATACTATTGAAATGCCTTTGATATCTGTTTTGAAAGACATGGAGTATCAAGGGGTATGTGTTGATGAAAAACAATTGGCTATTTTATCAAAAAAATTTCAAATAGCAATACAAAATTTAACAGATGAAATATATACAAGTACAACACAAAAGTTTAATATAGATTCCCCCAAACAATTGGGTCATGTACTTTTTGAAGATTTAAAGCTTTCGGAAAAACCGATTAAAACAAAAACAGGTCAGTATGCCACAGGTGAAAAAATACTACAACAACTAGCCAAAAAACATCCGGTTGTACAAAATATTATACAATACAGAGCACTAAAAAAATTAAAAAATACTTATGTAGATACTTTACCTACATTAAAAAGCCCACTTGATGGCCGTATCCATACAGTATATCACCAAACTCATGTCATCACTGGACGCTTGAGTGCTAGTAATCCCAACTTGCAAAATATTCCTATACGTACTTTAGAGGGGAAATCTATTCGTCAATGTTTTATTCCTGCTAAAGATTATCTTTTGCTTTCTGTAGATTATTCACAAATAGAATTAAGGATCATGGCTGCTTTTTCTCAAGATGAAACTATGATCAAAGCATTCCAAAAAGACCAAGACATTCATCAAGCAACAGCTCAACAGCTTTTTAGAATTAATGCAGATACCATTCAAGAAGATATGCGTCGAAAAGCGAAAATTGCCAACTTTGGTATGCTTTATGGTATCTCAGCCTTTGGATTGTCTCAGCAATTAAATATTTCAAAAAAAGAAGCTAAAGCATTGATCGACCATTATTTTGCGACCTTTGATAAGGTAAAAAAATATATAGAAACCTGTATTCAACAAGCACAAGACAAACAATACGTGGTCACACTGATGGGAAGAAAGCATTGGCTGCGGGATATCAATGCTAAAAATGCCATTTTAAAAGGAGTTGCAGAAAGAAATGCAGTCAATACACCTATACAGGGTACTGCTGCTGAAATCATTAAACAAGCAATGATAAAAATCCATACATGGTTACAAAAAAACAATATGCGTACGAAAATGATCATGCAAATACATGATGAATTAGTTTTTGAAGTAGCAAAAGAAGAGCTAGATATTATAAAAAATCAGGTGAAAAATTTGATGGAAAATGCAGTATCATTACAAAATGTACCATTGAAAGTAGCCATTGGTATTGGTAATCATTGGTTAGCTGCGCATTAACCAGAAATATTTTTGAACTAAATAATTTTTTTTGATTTAATAATAAAAAAAACACAACCACACCAAAAATAAAATAGGAAATAAAATAATAATAGAATAACGAAAAATATAACCAAAAAAAGAAGGCATCTGAATACCAGACTGTTCTGCAATTGCTTTTACCATAAAATTAGGAGCATTACCAATATATGTCATAGCACCAAAAAATACAGAAGAAATAGCAATGGCTTTTAAATGTATAATAGAATCTAAAAAATAACCTTGTGCATAATTTTTGACGGCTTGTACATCTTGTATTGTACTTCCTTTAGCAGCCATACTAGCAGCTAAACAATTGAGATAAGTAGGGGCATTATCCAAAAAAGCAGAAAGACTTCCGGTACTCCAGTATAGTGTGTGATGATTGATTAAATTTTTTCCCGTTGCTGATTGTGCAAAAATACTTATAAGCTCGAGTGCAGGAATCATAGTAAAAAAAATACCTATAAAAATAAAAGAAACTTCTTTAATTGGTTCAAAGTTGAATTGATTTTCTTTTAAAATAGATGGATGAGCTAATCGATAAGCAAAAAATGCTGTTAATAAAATAATTATTTCTCGGATAAATGAAAAATGATGACCATAGTAATGAATAGATGGTATACTAGGAAAAATATTAGGGTCTAAAAAAATTGCAAAAATAACGATCAAAAGAAAAAAAAAATTTTGTTTTCCTCGAATGACCAAAGATTTCTTTTTGGAGTTAGGGGAGGGTATTTTAGAGATATTTTTTTGTGTATTACTTTTATCAAAAAAATAAAAAATAAGGGCTAGTAAAGATAAAGCTATAAGCCATGGAAAAAAATTATGTGTTAAAGTCCAAAAAAAAGGAACACCTTTTAAAAACCCTAAAAATAAAGGAGCATCTCCAATAGGGGTCAATGCACCACCTACGTTACTGACCATAAAAATAAAAAATAATATATGATATGGCTGGATTCTTTTTTGATTCAAACGGATATAAGGTTTGATCAAAAGCATAGAAGCACCTGTTGTGCCAATAAAATTAGAAAGAAAAGCACCAATCAATAAAAGAATCATATTGGCAAAAGGGGTAGTCACTAGGTTTACTTGTACAAGAATACTGCCAGAAATTGTATATAATGCACCAACAAATACAATAAATTGAATGTATTCTGCCAAGGCTTCAATAGGAGGGAGGTAGTTATTCAAACAAAAAATGTAATAAAATACAACAACACTGCCTAAAAAAAGAGCAATTTTAGGATAATTTTTATGCCAAAAATGAGCATACAAAAGTGGACCTGTCGCAATCATACATAATAAAATGATAAAAGGAAAAACAAAAATAATGGAAGGCTGGTGACTGGAAGTAAGATTATCTGCAAAAATGAAAAAAGGAAAACTAAAAAACAGTATGCTATATTTAAGCACTTTAGTTAATAAAGAATACATGAAAAAAATTAAAATCTGATGGTAATATTAGCCAAAAGAATATATATACTATAAGAAATATCTATTCCTATATTTTTATAATTCAAATGGGTACTTAAAGACATATAGGGTAATACAGGAGTATAAGCAGCTATAGACCAAAGTCTTTCATCATAACCAGATACTAAACCCATACAAAACCCATAGGCTATTTCAAAAGAATGACCTATTTTTTGTGTAAACCAATTTCTACAAATGCCTAAAAAAAAACTTGATTTTTGATAGCAATTACGAAAAGCATAAAAACAATAGCCTTTATATGTAGCCCCCCCTAAAACAGTAAATAAATTATGTTTATTTCTTGCTTTTTTTTTGTAATGCCATGCTAAAGTACCAAAATAGAATTGATTACTTGTCCGTTGACCTACAATCCAAGAGATAAAATGTTTTTTTTTGCTTTTGTGAATACTAGGTTTAAAGTCCATGCTAACCATGATACTGCATAAACAAAAAAAAAAAACAAAAAGAAATATTTTTTTATAATTTTTTTTTAAAGTTCTCATTTTTAAATATAATTGAATGAACGAAACTAATAAAATTTTTATAACATCTAGAAAAAAAGTATATTTGTAAGTCTCAAATTCTAAAATGTCCGATGGTGTAATTGGCAACACGTTTGGTTTTGGTCCAAAAGAGTCCAGGTTCGAGCCCTGGTCGGACAACAAAAAATAATAACTCCCCATCAATCATCTTCTAAATATTTTCCTGCAAATTTCTATATGCCTTCTCAGCGCACTATTCATCCTAAAATACTGTTCCTATGGCTTGCTATGATAAGTATCACGATGACATTTGCTGCATTATCAAGTGCTTATCTTGTAAAAAAAGGTGATCTTTTATTTTTGCAAAAATTACCATCTATTTTTAACTATAATACTATTATTATTATTTTGAGTAGTGTTACAGGTCAAATTGCCTACAAAGTCAATAAAAAAAAATTTTGGCTCGCCCTTACAATTATTTTAGCCCTTTTTTTTTTATATCAACAATATCAAGCATGGCAGCAATTGATTGCACTACAAATTTATTTTGTAGGTAATCCTATAGGTTCTTTTTTCTACATCTTTACAGGGCTACATGCCTTGCATCTTATCAGTGGCATTTTAGCTTTACTGACGATGTATATAATTTCTCTAATCAAAAATATAGGCATACTTTATTGGAAAATAAATGTGCATTATTGGCATTTTTTAACCATTCTTTGGTTGTACCTATATATATTTCTGCTCCTTAATCACTAAAATCCAAACATGCAAAAAAATATATGGCCATGGAAAGCCAGTCATGGAAAACTCATGATGTGGTTTTTTTTGATTTCCGATATTTTCACTTTTGCTTCTTTGCTTATTGCCTACGGATTTATCCGCTATCTGCATTTAGCAACCAATGTAAAAGATGTCCAGCCTTCTCAAATATATTGGCCTATTCCTGAAAAAGTATTTCATAGTGTTCCTTTTTTGCAGGATATGTATTTGCCACTTATTTTTGTAGGAATCATGACATTTGTACTCATTTTGAGCAGTGTCACCATGGTATTAGCAGTAGATGCTGGCAAAAGAATGGATCAAAAAAAGGTAGAAAAATGGCTCTTTTGGACTATTGTAGGAGGAATTATTTTTTTATGCTGTCAAGCTTGGGAATGGTCTCATTTTATAGCAGGATCAAAAGAAGGTATTTGGATGCATATTTTTCAACAAGGTACATGGATAAAAAAAAATATACAAGGAGCCAATTTAACCATTAATGAATATGGACCTCCTGCTTTTGCTGCTTTTTTTTTTGTCATTACAGGATTTCATGGGCTGCATGTTTTGAGTGGAGTTGTTTTAAACATTATCATTTACTATCGTACTGTTGTAGGTTATTATCAAAAAGAAAATTATCTTATGGTAGAAAAAGTAGGACTGTATTGGCATTTTGTAGATGTTGTTTGGTTATTTGTTTTTACTTTTTTTTACTTGATTTGATATAAAAAAATAAAATTAAACAAATTCAACCATTGTTAATCCTTCATTTTCAATAAAAGGCGTAATGATTGTAAACTCTCTTCTTTCTTGAAGCATCATTCGAATTTTTTTTTTCAAAATACCCTTGCCTTTTCCATGAATAATTGTCAAATAATCAGCCTTTGAAGCAAATAAAAGTGCTTGATCTAAAAAAAAATTAGTGGCTTGTAGTGCTTCTGTCAATGTAAGATTGTGTAGATCTATAGTAGGAAAAAATTTTTTTTGAAATGTATACGTTTGGTATTTTGGAGAAGTAGCCAATGAAAGAGGAGAAATCAAGTGATTTTTTATTTTTGATATTTGATCAACTGTGACTTTCATTGACATTTGATTTTCACTAACCAACACTATTTTTTCACGCTCTATTTGAATGATGTGGGCGAGAATGCACATATGTTTCACTTTGACTATTTCTCCCACAACATAATGTTCCATACAATCAGGATAACTTTTCTTGCAATCTATTTTCTACCTCACATAAAATCGTGGTCATCAAATGATTTTGGACGTAGTACTGATAACTTTTTATAAAAATAATTTCATTGGTTTGGTGTATTGTATAAATTTGTTTAATCGTATAACTAGGAAGTAATATAGAATTATTTTGAGGAGTAATTTTTTTGGATTGGGCAATACAAATATCTGTTAAAATATCAATCATTTTAGCTTTAGGAAGTATATTTTTTGCTGTGCAAGCAAAAAAACAAAAAAAAACAAAAAAAAATTTATACATATCCTTTATCTTTTATCTTAAACAATGGTCATCAATCCATCTTGATCTATTGCTTGTAATGTAACGGATTGTATCGTATTGAGATGACTTTTGATGTACGGTGCTTTTACACGGATATAGTTTTCGGTAAATCCTTTCATGAAGTTATTTTCATCATTATGTTCAAAAAGTACATTTTGTTTTGAACCTATATTTTGTGTGTAAAATTGACGTAATTTTTTTTCAGATAAAGTACGTAATTGCTGTGCTCTGGAAATTCTATCTTTTTTATCAACGCTATTAGAAAATTTTTCAGCGACTGTGTCTGTTCTTTCTGAATAAGGAAATACATGCAGATAAGCAATGGGAAGACGATTGATAAAATGATAAGTTGCTAAAAAATGTTCCTGGGTTTCTCCAGGAAATCCAACCATAACGTCAGCACCTATACAAGCATTGGGCATTTTTTGAATAATTTTTTGAATTTTTTCTTCATAAAGTGATGTATTGTATCTTCTACGCATCATTTTTAGAATAGGATCACTTCCAGATTGTAAAGGTATATGAAAGTGAGGAACAAAATTTTCATTTTGTGCTACGATGGTAATAATTTCGTCTTTAAGTAAATTGGGCTCTACAGAAGAAATACGAACCCTGGGCATGTTCCTTATAGTACTTATTTTTTGTATCAATGTCAAAAAATTTGTAGATCTTTTTCCATCTATGATACCAAAGTCTCCTGTATTGACTCCTGTCAATACAATTTCATGAATATTTTTTTGAATAATTTTTTGTATTTGTTTTAAAATATTTTCAATTGTGTTGCTTCTGCTTTTTCCTCTAGCCAAAGGAATAGTACAAAAAGAACACTGATAATTACATCCGTCTTGTATTTTTAAGAAAGTGCGTGTTCTATCATCATAAGAGTAAGCATTATGAAAATAATTTTTTGATTTTATGGCACTGACATGAATGCTCGTTTGTTGATTTTTTTGATCAAATTGATCGATGATATCAAAAAGTTTAAACTTTTCGTGTGTACCTAAAATAACGTCTACACCTTTGATTTGAGCAATGGAATCGGGTTTTAGTTGAGCATAACACCCCATCACAATAATAAAAGGTATTTTTTTTGCATTGCTCTGTGCTTCTTTTACTACTTTGCTACATTTTTTATCAGCATTTTCTGTCACAGAGCATGTATTAATAACAACTACATCTGGCTGGTCGTAAAAATCTACTTTTTCGAACTTTTTTTTTTTGAATAATTGTGCAATTGCAGATGTTTCAGAAAAATTTAGTTTGCAACCTAAAGTATAAAACGCTACTTTTTTCATAGAATAATCAAACGTTATCTAAACGGTTAAAATTTCTTTTTCTTTTTTAGCTAATAGCTGATCAATATTATGCATCATCGCATCTGTATTTTTTTGTAATTGCTCTTCTGCTTTTTTAATTTCATCCTCTGAAACTCCTTCTTTTTTATATTTTTTCATCATTTCTTTGGCATTTTTTCGTTCATTACGAATAGATATTTTATTTTTTTCTGTCTCATTTTTTACTTGTTTGATGAGCTCTTTTCTTCTCTCTTCGGTAAGGCTTGGTAAGTTAATCCGTATCGTTTCTCCATCATTTTGTGGAGTAAAACCAAAATTTTGGTCAATAATAGATTTTTCTATGATTTTGATCATATTTTTTTCCCAGGGCTTTATGAAAATAGTTTTAGCATCTGGTATGGTAATAGAGGCTACTTGAGCAATGGGAGTAAGATTGTTGTAGTATAAAATTTTTACGTTATCAAATAAGGAAGGATGCACTTTTCCAGCTCTTATTTTGTTAAAACTTTTTTGTGTGTGGAGATAAATTTTCTCCATAGCTATTTTAGTAACCTCGAGATGTGTTTTTAGATCTTCCATAGTCAAAATTATTTGCTTAAAGTTCAAAATTAAATATATTCCTAGTAATTTTTGCTATTTTTAGAGAATGATCTTTTTATAATCTTAACATACCTGAAGCCATGCATGATAAAATACGTTTAGCCAACACATTGTACCATCAAGACACGCTTAAAACACAAAAATATACATTTAATGTAGGGGATACGATCAATGTACACGTAAAAATTCAAGAAGATGATAAAGAAAGGGTGCAGATTTTTCAAGGAGTAGTTTTAGGGAAAAAAAAAGAACATAGCCCAGAAGGCACCTTCATTGTAAGAAAAATATCTAGTGGTATTGCTGTAGAAAGAATTTTTCCTTTTGTTTCTCCAAACATAGCAAAAATAGAAGTATTGAGAGAAGGAAAAGTAAGAAGGGCTAAATTGAATTATCTTAAAGACAAAAAAGGAAAGTCTGCCAAAGTAAAAGAAAAAATTAAAGTAGTACAAAAAGAAAAACAAGAAAAAATATAAAACTTAACATAATATTAATTATTTCACATTTTAGTATTCCTCAAAAAATTCAAACTTCAACAATGTATTTTCTCTTTACATTGTTGAAGTATTATATTTAAATTTTATTTCTTATCATTTTCATTTTTGACCTCCTCATAATCTACATCTGCTACTGTTTCATTATTATCATCACTTTCTTTTTTTTCTGATTCATTTTTTTCTGAATTTTTTTGTTGTTTCATCATCTCTTTTAGTTTTTCTTCATCTATACCACTCATCATTTTAGCAGAAAGTTGACTTAAATTTTCTTTAATCTTTTTAATTTTTTCAATATTTTTTTCTGCATGTGCTGCTTTTATTTCAGAAAGCATTGTAGTTATATTTTCTTTTTCCTCTGCTGGTAATTTATCCCCCATCTCTTTTAAATTTTTTTCTGTTTGAAAAATTAAAGTATCAGCCTCATTTAAAACTGTAGCCTGTTCTTTCGACTTTTTATCTGTTTCTGCATGTAGCGTTGCTTCTTTTTTCATTTTTTCAATTTCTTCTTCTGATAAACCTGAAGAAGCCTCAATACGTATTTTCTGTTCTTTTCCTGTGTCTTGATCTTTGGCAGATACATTGAGAATACCATTGGCATCAATATCAAAAGTAACTTCTATCTTTGGAACCCCTCTTGGCGCTGGTTTGATACCATCTAGGTGAAACATTCCAATCGTTTTGTTGTCTTTTGACATAGATCTTTCTCCTTGTAATACATGTATTCCTACAGAGGGTTGATTGTCTGATGCTGTTGAAAATGTTTCTGATTTTTTTGTTGGTATTGTTGTGTTAGAGGAAATCAATTTTGTAAAAACTCCCCCCATTGTTTCAATACCCAAAGACAATGGTGTAACATCTAAAAGTAAAACATCTTTCACCTCTCCTGTTAGTACACCTCCTTGAATGGCTGCTCCTACAGCTACTACTTCATCAGGGTTAACACCTTTTGAAGGTTTTTTTTTAAAAAATTTTTCTACTTCTTCCTGAATTTTAGGAATTCTAGTAGATCCACCTACCAATACAATTTCGTCAATAGCTTCAGCTGATAATCCAGCATCTTTCAATGCTTTCTCACAAGGAATCAATGTACGTTTTATTAAATCTTCTGTGATTTGCTCAAATTGGGCTCTTGTAAATGTTTTCACTAAATGTTTTGGCATACCATCAACTGCAGTAATGTAAGGCAAGTTAATTTCTGTACTGACACTACTTGAAAGCTCTATTTTAGCTTTTTCTGCTGCTTCTTTCAATCTTTGTAAAGCTGTAGGATCTTTTCTAAGGTCTATATTTTCTTCTGATTTAAAAGTGTCAGCCAACCATTGAATAATTTTTTGATCAAAATTATCACCTCCTAGGTTAACATCTCCATTAGTTGACTTTACTTCAAATACACCATCACCCAGCTCTAGAATAGAAATATCAAAAGTACCTCCCCCAAGATCAAAAACTGCTATTTTCATTTCTTTATTTTTTTTGTCAAGACCATATGCCAAAGAAGCTGCTGTGGGTTCATTAATAATTCTTTTGACATCTAACCCTGCAATAGCTCCGGCTTCTTTGGTTGCCTGACGTTCAGCATCATTGAAATAAGCTGGTACTGTAATCACTGCTTCTTTGACTTCTGTTCCTAAATATTCTTCTGCTGTACTTTTCATTTTTTGTAGAATCATAGCAGAAATTTCTTGTGGTGTATAATCACGATCGCCAATACTTACTTTAATCGTATCATTATTCCCTTGAGTTACTTTATATGAAACTTCATCTGTAGCGTCATGGATTTCTGCATACTTCTTTCCCATGAATCTTTTAATAGAGCTAATTGTATTTTCTGGGTTGATAATTGCTTGCCGTTTAGCAGGATCACCAATTTTTCTTTCACCTTTACCTTTTTCTAAAAAAGCCACTACAGAAGGCGTTGTACGTTTGCCTTCGCTATTTGCAATCACTACAGGTTCGTTGCCTTCCATGACGGATACACATGAATTAGTAGTACCAAGGTCAATTCCTATGATTTTTGCCATAATATTTTTGTTTTTAATTTATTTTATAAATACTTTCTTTGTACAAAGCCTTACAACAATTTATATGCCGGTTGAATATCCTCCTAAAAAATAATGTCAATTTGTCAGCTTAAAAAAAATACAAAACACAAAAAAATATTGTTTTATTTATAAACAGCACTAAAAATAACCTATGATGATTTCGAAAACCTTACAAAAACAATTGGAGTTTATAGAAAAAAAATTTCAAGAAGTAAAAATAAAAATCAATGATCCAGGCACTATACAAAACAATCAAATGTATATAGCCCTCAGTCAAGAATATAAAAAATATGAGAAAGTGCTGGAGGAGTATGAAAAAATGAAAAAAATGACGCAAGAAATCCAAGAAGCCAAAACAATCATACAAATGCCACACACAGAAGAAGATTTTAAAAACATGGCAGTAAAAGAATGCGCACACCTTATTGATTGCAGAGACCAAACAATTCAAACGCTAAAAAAACTATTACTACCAGAAGATCCTAATGATCAAAAAAATATTGTTTTAGAAATCCGTGCAGGCACCGGCGGAGATGAGGCAGGTATTTTTGCAGGCAACCTTTTTCGGATGTACATAAGATTTTTTGAAAAAAAAAAATGGCATTATAATATGATCCATAGCATTGATAACAGTGCAGGAGGGTATAAAGAAATCATCTGTGAAGTTTCAGGAAAAAAAGTATATGGCACTATGAAATTTGAATCAGGCGTACACCGAGTACAACGCATACCAGCTACTGAAACACAAGGCCGTGTACATACTTCCGCAGCCAGTGTCATTGTAATGCCAGAAGTAGATGATATTACTGTAAAAATCAACATGAATGATATTCGAAAAGATACTTTTTGTTCTTCAGGACCTGGAGGACAATCAGTAAACACTACTTATTCTGCCATTCGCTTGACACATATCCCCACAGGCATGGTAGTATCTTGTCAAGATGAAAAATCTCAGCTAAAAAATTTTGACAAAGCAATGAAGGTATTAAGAGCAAGGCTCTATGAAAAAGAATGTGCTAAAAGACAAGAAACATTATCTCAAGAACGAAAACAAATGGTAAAAACAGGCGATCGATCAGAAAAAATTAGAACCTATAACTATCCTCAAAACAGAATCACAGATCATAGAATAAAATATACTGCCCATAACCTCAATGCTGTGATGGAAGGTGTATTAGAAGAATTGATAGAAGCATTAAAAGCATCCCAGACAATGGAAGAAAATCATGAAAATGCTTCATAAAAATTTTTCATTGCAAAAAATTATATTAGATAATATCCCTCCAAAAAAAAAAATTTTTTTTTGCTCTGATCTACACCTAGGCAGCCATACCGATACAGCAAATAGCGAAGCACGCGAACAAAAAATTATACAATGGCTTACACATATTGAAAAAACAGCATATGCTATTTTTTTTTTAGGCGATATATTTGATTTTTGGTTTGAATATGAAAAGGTAGTACCTAAAGGATACATAAAATTTCAAGCAAAAATACAAGCGCTATGTCATCAAAAAATCAATATTTTTTTCTTTACAGGCAATCATGATTTATGGTTAGGGGATTATTTTAAAAAAGAATTGGGCGTGGAAGTGGTGAAAAATATGGCCTGTTTAAAGGTGAAAGAAAAAAAATTTTTGATAGGCCATGGAGATGATTTAGTACAAAATAAACTATACCAATACACTAAAAAATATATTTACCAAAACAAACAATGTACGTGGATTTTCAAAAAAATACATCCTGATATTGGCATAAAACTCGCACAATATATTTCAGGTAAAAAAAAAAAAGTAGAAATGATTAAAAATGATCCGATTTTTGATTGCTGCAAAAAAAAATTTAGTGGGTCACACTATGATTATTATCTATTTGGTCATATACACTATCCTTATACAAGTCCTATACACAAAAGTCAATATTATAATGTAGGAGATTGGCTATACCACTACAGCTATGGTGTATATGATGGTCAAATAATGAAGTTAGTATACTTCAAATAGCATATTCCAAAACAGTAGCAGCTAAAGCTCCTAAAAAACTGATGAATAATTTTTGAAAATTTAAATGATGTCCCTCTGTATTGAATTCAAAAAAAATTGTAGTGGTGATATGTAAAAAACTACCACTAGCAAAGGCAAAAAACAATACAAAATTTTTAGGATTGATTACATGATGATCATGTAGGTATTGCGAGCAATATAATCCTATAGGAGAAGCAAAAGCAAAAAGTAATAATAAAAGAAAAATATATTTTTTATTCCGTAGCATATGCGACAAAAAAGTTACTAAAACAAAAGCAACCGGCACTTTGTGTAACACAATTCCCCAAAGCAAATGACTATGATGATGATGTTCTGTATGTAAATGATGATCACAGTCTATCAAAACTAAACCATCAAAAAAAGCATGGATACAGAGGGCTAATAGAAGTGTGAAAATATTAGTTTTTTTTTGCGTTTCATGGCTGTGTCCATGCTCAATGCCTTTACTGAAAAATTCTAAAAACAGCTGAAAAAAAAATCCAGCCAACACATAAAGTCCTATAAAGGAATGATGATGATTCAAAGAAAAAACATCTGGAAAAATATGTAATACTGTAATGGCCAATAAGTATCCTCCAGAGAATACAAGCATAAATTGCATGACTTTATCTTTTTTAGCAAAAGATAAAAAACCAACACTGCCAAAAATAATCACAGTAAAAAATAAAACACTAATTTTTAATAACATAATTTTATATTAATTTTTATTTAAAAAATTTAAAAAATAAAACCCACTAGGATTTCTTATATACATCAAACAGTAAAGTAATCTACAGAGGGTCTGCATATTATTTGCAAAAAAATTTTTCTTGCTATTAATTTTATAGATATGGGCCCAAAAAAAAGGCTTCTGTTTTTGAAATATTAACCAACGTTCAAAACTTTGGATATGATAAGGAGTTGTATAAAAAAAAATAGTAATAATTGGCACTTGGTATTGAGCACAAATTTCCCATATTTTTTTTTGTTTTTGCTGATTTTTTCCTGCAGAAGGTGTATGAAATAAAAAAAGGAATTCAATCGTTTTTGCATGACGTATCAAAAATGGAATCATATGTTGGTCGTGAATCAACTGTTGAATATTTTTTTTTGAAGGATCTACTATAAACTTATTGCAAGTAACAAACAGATGAAAGAATTTTTTTTGATTTAAAAAATTTATCCAAGCATGTATAGGAATTACATCATCACCTACAATTAATACCATGCAATTGTAGACAATAATTTATTGCGTTAAAAATCTTTCAGCATCCAAGGCCGCCATACAACCACTACCAGCTGCTGTGACCGCTTGCCTATAAATAGGATCTTGTACATCTCCTGCGGCAAATACACCTTTTAAATTGGTGACAGTACTATCAGGTTTTGTTTGGATATAGCCATTTTTATCTACTTGTATGGCTGGTAAAAATAAATTGGTATTGGGTTGATGTCCTATCGCAATAAATAATCCGCTAAGAGATATATTGGTAGTGCTATCTGTATCCTTGTCATATATTTGTACATTTTCTAAATGCTGACTACCTTGCATTTTTTTTACGGATGTATGAAAAAAAATCTGAACATTTTTTTTCTGTTTTATTTTTTTTTGCATGATATATGATGCACGCATTGCATGACTTCTCACAAATACATATACATTTTTACACATTTTAGACAAATATAAAGCTTCCTCTACTGCAGTGTCACCTCCTCCTACAACACCCACGTTTTGATTTTTAAAGAAAAAACCATCACATACAGCACAAGCAGAAACTCCTTTACCATAAAAATTTTTTTCTTCTGGCAACCCTAACCACTTTGCAGAAGCACCTGTAGCAATAATGATGGCTTGGGATAAAAATTTTTTTCCTTCGCTATCTGTTATTGCATAAGGATATTGATGAAAATCTACGGCTATAATAGCTTGAGATATCACTTTTGTGCCAAAACGTTGGGCTTGTGCTTGAAAGTCTAACATCATCTGAGAACCTAAAATCCCCTTAGGATAACCAGGATAATTTTCAACATCAGTTGTCAATGTAAGTTGACCTCCAGGCTGATTTCCTTGATATAGTATGGGTTGTAGTCCTGCTCTTGCAGCATAGATAGCAGCTGTATATCCGGCAGGTCCTGCACCTATAATGGTAAGCTCCTGTGGTTTCATATGTAGTTTGATTTTCAGTCTTTGACGAGGTAGGATTTTAAATTATGATTTTGAGATGGTTTTCTTAATCTTTTTATCACTTTTTCTTTGATTTGCCTTACTCTTTCTCTTGTCAAATTGAGCTTCAAACCAATTTCTTCTAAAGTAGCTGGCTGCTCTCCATTTAAACCAAAAAAAAGAATCAATATTTTAGATTCTCGATCTTCTAGGGTACACAAAATTCTACTGACTTCTGCTACTAAAGAATCATTCATGAGCTCATTGTCAGGTTTTTCTTCTGAATCATCTTCTAAAACATCGAGTAAACTACCGTCTTCTCCTTGTGAAAATGGGGTATTGATAGAAATATGTCTTCCTGATATTTTCATCGTATCATTGACTTCTTCTGCAGAGATATCCAGAGCATCTGATAGTTCTCCGTCAGTAGGTTCTCTTTCATATTCCTGCTCTAGCTTAAAGGCAGTTTTGGCCACTTTATTCAAAGAACCTACACGGTTTAAAGGTAATCGTACAATACGAGATTGTTCGGCTAGTGCTTGTAAAATGGCTTGCCGTATCCACCAAACAGCATAAGAAATAAATTTGAATCCTCTTGTTTCATCAAAACGTTTGGCAGCTTTTATCAAACCTATATTTCCTTCGTTGATCAAGTCACTCAATTCAATGCCTTGGTTTTGGTATTGCTTGGCCACGGAAACTACAAAACGTAAATTGGCTTTGGTAAGTTTATCTAAAGCATTTTGGTCTCCTTTTTTTATTTTTTTTGATAATTCAATTTCTTCTTCGGCAGTAATCAAAGACACACGACCTATTTCTTGAAGATATTTGTCTAAAGAATAATTTTCTCTATTAGTAATTTGTTTACTAATTTTTAGTTGTCTCATTATGGGTCAATAGCAAATGAAAATATTTTATTTTTTTTCGGATGATAACAAAGCTTTACGTGAGAGTTTATATTTTCCTTTTTTGTCGATATCTATCAGCTTAATTTCTATTTTTTGTCCAACTGTTAAAAAATTTTCAATTTTTTCTACCCTTTCTAAAGCAACTTCTGAAATATGTAATAAACCATCTTTCCCAGGCAAAAACTCTATAAAAGCACCAAAATCTAAAATAGATTTTACAATTCCTAAATAATGATCGCCAACAACAGGAACTTTGATGAGCAATTGAATTTTTTTGACTGCATTATCTACATTTTTCTGACCAAAGCCATATATATGAACAAAAGTTTTTTGATCATTTTCTTGTATTGTGATTGTTGTATTAGTTTCTTTTTGGAGAGATTGAATAGTTTTTCCAGAAGGCCCTATGAGCGTACGTATCACTTCTGCTTTAATAGGCATAGTGTACATAGTTGGTGCATGTGGTTTATGGGTGTCACGGGCTTTAGTAATCACTTCATCCATTTTTGATAAAATATGCAGACGGCCTTTTTTGGCTTGTGCTAAAGCCTGTGTCAATGTATCATAGTCAATACCTGCTATTTTAATATCCATTTGACAAGCAGTGATGCCTTTTTGTGTACCTGCAATTTTAAAATCCATATCTCCTATATGGTCTTCATCTCCCAAAATATCAGATAGGATAACATTTTTTTGTGTTTCTTGATCTACTACCATACCCATGGCAATACCTGCTACAGCAGATTGTATCGGAATTCCAGCATCCATCATTGCCAAAGAAGCAGCACATACAGTGGCCATTGAAGAAGAACCATTGGATTCCAAAATATCGGATACAATGCGTATGGTATATAAATTATCAATAGGAAGTATCGCTTTCAAAGCACGGGTAGCCAAATGCCCATGTCCTATTTCTCTTCGACTTGGACCTCGATTAGGTTTTACTTCACCGGTAGAAAACCCTGGAAAATTATAATGTAAAATAAATTTGCTTTGTGTGTTTTCAGTAACACCATCAATAATTTGTTCGTCAAATTGATTTCCTAAAGTAACAGTAGTCAATGACTGAGTTTCTCCTCTTGTAAATAAAGAAGATCCATGGGTGGAAGGAAGTATATCTACTTCAATAGCAATATTTCTAATCTCATCATTTTTTCTACCATCGAGCCTTTGATTATGTTGTAAAATTAAATCCCTGAGTACTTTTTTTTTGATTTCATGTAGTGTTTCATCTGTGTTGACAGAAGATGTGTTGCTTTTCTCTGGGGTTTCGCAGTATTTTTTTAATTCTTTTTTTATTTTTTGAAAATTCTTTTTTCTTTCTTTTTTATTTTGAATATTTTGAGTAATAATGGTGTGAATTTTATTGTAAAATATTTGATGAAGATCTGAATTTATTACTGGTGTATTGACAAGAGTTTCTTCTGCTAATTTTTCAATTTGTAGTTCTTTTTGAAATGCTATTTGTGCTTGACAGTGTATTTTAATAGTTTGGTGTGCATATTTTATCGCTTCTATCACTTCCGTCTCGTCAGCTTCGTTCATTTCTCCTTCTACCATTAAAATATTTTCTTCGGTAGCACCTACAATCATATGCATTGTAGCATCTTTCAAATGATGTTTTAAAGGATTGATACATAGCTGCCCCTTAATTTTAGCTACTCTTACTTCAGAAATAGGATCTATGGAAGGAATCTCTTCTGTAATGGCCAATGCAGTAGAAGCTGCTAATGCAGCTAAAGTATCGGGTAAAATTTGTTTTTCAGATGAAATTAAGGAAATATTGATCTGTGTTTCATAAAAAAAATTTTTTGGAAATAAAGGCCTAATGGCTCTATCTACCAAACGTGCTATCAATATTTCTTGTTCGTTAGCCTTTCCTTCTCTTTTAAAAAACCCTCCTGGAATTCTTCCAGCAGCAGCAAATTTTTCTTGATAATCTACATACAGTGGCAAAAATCCTATGTTCTCTTCTTGTTCTTTATTGACTACTACAGTGGCCAAAATCATTGTTTTGCCAGCGGTTAATAATACACTGCCATGGGCTTGCTTAGCTAATCTTCCTGTTTCTAAAATGATGTCATGCCCTGTTGCATTATTTTGTGATGGAATCGTATAGCGATACATAAAATGTTATAATATTTAAAAAGTTTAAAAAAGAAAAGAAAGAAAAAATTAGGAAGGAGAGAATAATGAGGCTAGTACAATAGTTACTATCCTCTAATAGATAATTTTTTGATCAACTGTGTATAAATACTGGTATTTTTTCTCTTAAGATATTTTAACATTTTTTTTCTTTGATTAACTAGCTTAATGAGCACATATTTTGTGACATGATCTTTTTTATTTTCGTTCATGTGCTTGGAGAGGTATTGAATTTTTTCAGTAAAAATTGCTATTTGTGCTGTTGAAGCACCAGGACTGTATATTTTTTGGTCTATTGAATTTTTGATGATGATACTTTTTATTTTTTCTTTTGTAAGTGCCATTTTGAGATAATGTTAAAATATAAAATTTAAGAGTACGGATAATATAATTATTTTTTCCGAATTTTTATTTTTTTAATACTACTGATAAGATTAACTATCCACATCAAATGAAATGAAAAATGATCTTTCCGTGCTTGTAAAAAAATCAATAGACCTATGGGGAATAGTATAAGATGAGGTAGCCAAACACCCAGTCGAATATCAATTAAATGTTGTTTGGCATATTGATTTCCAATAATATCTAAAATATAATAGCATAAATAAAAAAAAATGGAAAAAATCATGGGAGCACCTAAGCCACCTTTTTTAATAATGACACCTGTAGGCGCACCAATCAAAAACATTAACAAACAACATAAAGTAATAGCCCATCTATTTTGTTTTTCAATGGTAAAATCAGTAAACTTTTCTTGGATTTTCTGGTATGATTTTTGGTATTTAAAAAGTTTTGATTGCATCGATTGGACCAAGGATAAGCTATTTTTCCACAAATTTTGATCAGGTAAATGTTGGGAAGATAATTGATGATATAGTGTAGTAGTATCGGCTGGCAATAGATTTTCATTATTGATAGGTGATGAGTCTTCTTTCCAGAAACCTTGATAAATATTTTTTTTTGTCAACTGTACTATTTGTATTTTTTGTTCTTGAATTGCCTGGGTAAGATGATGTAAGGTTTGCATTTTTTTATTGTTTTTAAACCACATTTCTTCTGTTTCTTGTAATGCAAGAGAAGACAAATCAAAAGTCATTTGATTTTTTTGAAAATTACTTTGGTATAGCTTTTGTATAGCACAACCATCTTCTTTTTCTATCATATAATGACTCCCATCATATAATTCCATCACAAGATGATTGCCTTGTGTATATATTTTTCCTTGTTTGGCTAGAGTAATATTGTTATTGCAAGCCTGTTCGTCGTATCCATAGATAATGATATTGTTTAATAAATCTTTTGTTTTTTTTTTGATTTTAATCGTATAACCAGGAATTCCTTTATAAAATACCCCTTCTTTGATATTAACTGCGGGTTTTTTTCTACGCATATCGTATAGTAATCGATAGGCCTTTACATTAGATTGAGGAACTACATAATTATTAGACACAAATGCAATACCCATCAAACAACAAACCAATAAAAATAATGGCCATAATATACGGTAGAGTGAAATTCCTATATTTTTTAGTGCAATTAATTCAAAATGCTCACTTAAATTACCAAAAGTAATTAAAGAAGAAAGTAATATAGCCAAAGGAAAAGCTATTGGAGTGGTATTGATACTAAAATAAAAAAAAAGCTGACTATACACCCACCATCCCAAACCTTTACCTGCAAATTCATCGAAAAAGACCAAAAAAAATTGCATGAAAAAAATAAATACCACCACCAAAAATGTACCAAGGAAAGGTTTTAAAAAACTTTTAATAAGCAATTGGTCTATTTTTTTCATCTTATTTTTGATTGGTAGGATTTATTTTTTGCAAGCTGCCATCCTGTAAAAAAAAAATGTTTACTTGTTGATCATCTCTATACTTTGTAAAATCATAACCAGCCATACCAATACCATGCATGTATTTTTTTTTCATAAAATAGCGTCCTTGTGTGTGCAACAATGGCCCTATTAGAAACATTAATTGATAGCCTATCACTGATGTATTGGCAGGATATTCACAAAATTCATGTAAAAATTTTATTCGAATATCAGCCAATTGAGGAGATAAATCATAATTTTTTTGATCTTGTATGAGTTGCACATGCATCCGCTGCAATTGTGTAAGCGATATGGATTGAAGATGTATCCAAGAAGTATGTCCTATGATGATCGCTGATGATTTCAAAAAGGCTAAAATTCCTAAGATATTATTTACCAATAAATCATCATTAGAAGCAATGTAAAGATGAGTAATATTTTCCAGCACAACAGGAGATAATACATCTTTCTCTGTGATTTTATCATTTTTAAATTTATAAAGCATTGATTGTGCCGCTGTAAGATCAATAGGTAATAATATAACCTTCTCCGAACTATCAGATGTTTCAAAAAATTTTTTAAAAAAATAAGCTCTTGCTTGATCATCTGCTGACTCACCATAAATAATAGCTATTTTTTTAGGACATTTTTGTATTTGATCACAACATTCATACCATTTTTTGATTGCTTTGATTTGTGTGGAAATACTAGATTGAAATAAAAACGCATATGGATTATCATCAATAACATGTATATGCTGTGTAAAAGGATGCCAAAGCGTTATTTGATTTTTTTTAGAAAATGTATTGATTGGGGCTACACATGCTTCTTCTAAAGGACCAATGATAAGATCCATTTTTTGCAAAATTTTTTCATTCAAAATTTTTTTTACTGTCTCTACATTTCCCTGGCTATCGTATGGATGAATTTGAATCATTATATTTTTCTCTGCTAATTTTTTTACAGCTAGCCATATACCTTTGTAAAAATCAAGAGATATTTTCGATTGATGAACCATTTTTATATATTCTGGTGTATCATTATCATCATAAGTCAGTGCTTCTACCAACATATCTTCTACTTCATGATCATAGGTGGCAGTAAAAAAAGGCAAAATTAAGGCCACATGATATATTTTTTTTTTTATAGTGGGAAGTGAGCCATATTGTTGAAATAGATAATCAGTCAGTTGATATTTTTGAATCCAACTTTGATATTTTTCTAGATTTACCCAAGTTTTTTGGATTAATTTTTTTAAAATTTCTTTTGAAAAAGAAGGGTCTTTTTCCAGACTACTGTCTAAAATATTGGTCAAAACATCAACATCTTGTATTGCTTTTAAATAATATTTTTTAGTTTGTAAAATCTCCTCATCAGAATGTTTGATTTGAGAAATAATTTGTAAAGCTCTTTCATAATCTTTATTTTGAAAACAAAGATTACTCAGCCAATACTTTACTTCATCTATTTTCTTCCATTTTGGAAAATCGTCTTGTATTTTATAAAAAATTTCTGCTGCTAAATTTTTTTCTCCACAATGATATGCTGATAAAGCATAATAAAACATAGGATAAGCTTTTTTTTTAGGCAAATGCTCTTGTTCAATCATCAATTTCTTCAACAATTTTTTTGCTTTATCATAATCTTTCAGTAAAAAATAATGATAGGCTTTTTGAAAGTGTTGGTGGTCTATTTTTTTAGCAGATTTTGCAAAAAAAGCAAAAAAAACAAAAAAAAAATAGAAAAATAGAAAAATAGAAAAAATACGCATACGATATATTCATTATATAATCTATATTCAACCTACCGACACTTCCTGTAAAGAATCTATTTGAAAATATTTTTGTGCTATATGCATAATATCTTGAGCTTGTACAGCACATATTTTATAATACAACTGCTGATAATAATTTTTTTTGAGATGATAAAATTGGGTCTGCGCAAATAAATCCATAGTAGCTAAAGGTCCATCAAATATGGAAAGCAGCTGCCCTTGTAGATGATTTTTTAGCTGATGCAATGCTTGTGAAGAAATCATTGTTTGCTGTAAATCTTCAATCACTTGATAAATGGCCTGAATTGCTTTTTTTCTTATACTTTTTAAAACATCTGTGTTAATCAAAAAAATACTTGTTTCCACCAAGGGAATTATCTGAGAAAAAATACCATAAGTATAACCTTTTTTTTCTCTTAATATTTGATTGAGCTTCGAACCAAAATATCCACCAAGCAATTCATTGGTAATCCACAACATAGGGTAATCTACATGCTGTTTGGGCACTAAAATTTTTCCTATGCAAATGGCTGTTTGCAAACTTTTTTTTTCTATATATATTTTTTTACTTGATTTTTGATTCTTAGAAAAAAAAAATGGAGCAGTTTTATAAGATTTTATTTGAAAACTATGTAAATAATTTTGTGTTTTTTTCCATGAAAAATCATCTATTTTTCCACAAAAAAAAATACTTTGTAAATGATGAAAATACTGATAATAAAAACGTTTGATATCTTTTAAACTGAGGGCATCTATATTTTTTTCATCCAAATGTTTCCCTAAAGGATGATTTTTTCCCCATAAAATGGAAAACATTTTTTTTTTAGCGACATAGTCATTTTTTTCTTGATCAATGATACATTGATGCTTTGCTCTTTTTTTTAAAATTAAAAATTCATTTTCGTCAAATGTGGGATATTGTAAAAATGATTGAATTAACTGAAATATTGCATGGTAATGTTGTTCCAGGGTCAGCAGTTTAATTTTTACAAAATCATATTGAGAAAAAATTTGTACATAAGCGCCATAAGCATCAATAAAGCGTGCAATATCAATAGCAGTTTTACCACGTGTGCCTTTTTGTATCAAACGGGCTGTAAAAAAAGACGTTCCAGGCAATAATTCATATTTTTTACCTGCGTTTAAAATAATTTCAAGTTGCACAAAACCTAACCGATGGGCTCTAAAAAAAAAGGGGAAATGGTTATGTTTTTTAGGAAAAATAGGCCTAGGCACTACAATTGGAAAGTAATCAGGAGGAGTATTCCGATTGAGCATACAAACAAATACTTTGAATTTTAATAAAAATTATGTCTTTGGTCTTGTATATCTGCTAGCTGCTTCAAATAATTTTTAAAATTAAAATTTTGTAAAATCATTGCTAGCTGTTGGTTTTGTTTTTTATAATCTGCTACTGTGGTTGTTTTTTCTTTCATTTGCCCTTGTTGTTTCACCAAAAATAACCATAAACCCTCTCGAGTAGGCCGTACATATATTTTTTTTGAATCAACATTGCCAAATATAACACCTAAAAACTCATTATCACTGCCCCCTCCTACTGGCAAATGCCTTTGATCAAATGTTAGTTGATGATCCATAATTTTCACTTTATATTTTTGAGCAATAATCTCCAATGTAATGCCTGATTGTATTTCTTTTTGGAGCATATGGTATTTTTTTTGAATACTATTTTTTTTCTCTAAAATTTTCTTTATGGATGAAGACACTTCTGCTAAAGGCAAAAATCTTTTTTTATTTTTTTGAGTCATCATGGCTACCATATAATGTTGATTCACTTCAAATACAGAAGATACTCGACCAGGCTTTGCTTCGTTGTATAGCCAACGCACAATCTCACGTGCATATGTATGATGTTGATCAATACCATGACTATCTTCATGTATAGCAGTAGATGTATAGATTGTAAAATTATTTTTGGCTGCATAAGCTTTGAATTCTGCTACGGAAGATGCATGTTTTGTGAGTAAAGAGGCTTGACGAAATAAATTATTTTTTTCTTGATCTCCTACAGTCATTTCTTTGGTTAAAACAAGCAGATCATATTTTTTTTCTTTAGGATAAGTTGCTACAACCTTGAATAATTGATAAACCTGCCCTTGTTTCACAGGTCCTAACACTTGCTGATTGTAAAACTTTTTCTCTTGAGGAAACAAAGAAAACATTTGTTTTTCTGTCAATGTTTGTGTTGTATTTTGATGGTCATCTGTATGCATTTTTAAAAACTGATGACAGTCTTTGGATATTGCAAACTGGTGGGCTAAAGAAGTGAGTTCTTTTTCAAAATCAATGACAGTCTTTGAATATGGTACAATAGGTAAAGCAACATAAACTATTGCCCTACTTTCTTTAACAGCATATTTTTTTTTATGTTTTTCATAATAATTTTTTACCATATCTTCTGTGACTTCAGTACTGCTAGGAGAAATATTTTGGTGAGGAATCCAACAATATTGTACTTTTTTATAAATGGATTGTAATTTTTGTTTTTTCTCTGCTTCTAAATTATTAATGTAAATACTTTTTTGTAGCAAAGTGTGTAACTTTTTTTTTAGTCGAGCATCTTTTAAACTGCTTTCTAAAGCTTGCCACTGTTTTTGTTTTTCATGAGATGCCTGGGCAATATTTTCCAGATATGTAATAATATCTTTTTTATCAAATTTTTTTGTTTTAGGATCTGTAAATGCTTGTACAAGCTCTGGATGTATATGGTCTCCTTGTATCATATCGATCATTTCTTCATCACTCACTGTAAGGGATAAATTTTGACAAGATTGTTGATACATTCTTTCTAAAACCATATTTTCCCACACTTCATCACGTATTCTTGCTTGTACTTCTGGAGAAGGATAACGCTGATGTTGCAAATAAAAATAATAACGTGCTTTTTCTAAAATGTGTTGAAAATCTGTAAATAAGATACTTTCATGATTAATTTTTCCAATCACTTGGCTATTTTTATTACGAAAAATAGAATGAATACTCAAAAGATCTCTTCCAAATAAAAACAAAAGCAGTCCTAATGTGATAAAAGTAAAAACAATTCCAGAACGCTTCCGAATAGTATTGATAAATGCCATGAATGGTTAAAATAAAAAAAAGCCAATAATAGCTTAAAAATTTCAGTCTATAATTAAATATAGTATATGAGGAAAAATGCCAAATATAATTATTAATAAAATAATACTCCACAGCATCATTTTTTTTCCAAATAAGATTTGAAAATTTGTTGGAGAGGCATGAGGCAAGGATGTTGAAAAAAACTCTTGAAAAATAGTAGCATAAAAATAAACACCCAAAAACATAACCCATCCTAAAAAAAACAACCAAACAACAGCAGGGCCTACACTCATACTTTGAATAATACCCAAAATCAACAATCCCTTGGATAAAAATCCAACAGATCCAGGAATTCCTATAGATGCCAAAAAACATCCACCAAACATAATAGTCAAAAAAGAACTTTTGACATTTATTCTTTGGCAATCATCAATAGTTGTAATACCTCTAGTTTTAAAAATATCCAATAAAATAAATGACAAAGCAACTGTAAGACTATGGCTAAACATTTGTACTATGGCACTTTGATAACATAAATCCCCCCCTATGACACATCCCAATAAAGCATACCCCATGTAACTTATGGAAGTATAGGCTATCATCATTTTTAAAGAATGACTACGTAAAGCCAAAAAAAATCCATAACCAATAGTAAAAATTGCCAAAATACCAAGCAACACACCGTGCGATTTCATATAATGAGGAAATAATATCGTAACAATGCGCAATAACCCATAACCCCCTAGTTTCAACAAAAGACTGGCCAAAAGTATAGAAACAACCGTATGGGCTGCAGTATGCGCCTTGGGTAGCCAAATATGAAAAGGGAAAATACCCAGCTTGATCAAAAATCCAATTAACAATAAATAAAAAGACAATAATGAAGAAAAATTTCCTTGAAAAATAGGAGTAGGTTGTGATGTAAAAATCATCTCTAGCGTAGGCAATCTATCACCATTGACAAACGCAACATATAGCAAAATACCCATCCACACACATAAAGCTCCCCAAAAATTAAAAATCAAAAACTGTTTCCCTGCATATTGGCGCCCTGCATGCCCCCATTTCAAAATCATAAAATATAATGGAAACAAAGAAAGCTCCATAAAAACATAGAATAAAACAATATCAAACGAAAAAAAAGCCCCTACAATACTACTCGATAAAAATAAATAGACCATGCAATACATTTTCACATTTTGTGTGATAGACCAAGAAAGCAATATACCCAGGGGTAAAATAAAAGCAGAGAGCAACAGGAAAGGAAAATTGTAAGCATCTACACCTAAAAAATAATCTACCATCAAAAAAGATTGATCTAGCAGCTTAAAATGTAGCCAAGGAATCTTTTCAGAAAAAAACAGTACCTGTTTACTGAAAAAATTAACACGAAAAAAAAGAAAAATAATGACTCCACTTTGGCAAAGCATGGTCAATAATGTACCGTATCTAAAAATAGATACATGTTTTGATTTAAAAAAAGAAAAGATCAACATACCCACAAGCGGTATACTGATGATAGCCGTAAGCATGGAAGAGATACAAGACTATTCTAGATATTTTTATTTAATTACAACAGAATAACCATTTTTTTTATATTCTTTTATTTGTTTTTTTGTTAAAATTGCGTTTCCGACTTTATTAATTATTACGTGAAAATTTTTCTGTTCTTTTCTCTTCTTTTTTTTTGAAGAAAATTGCTTAGTTTTTGAGCCAATACCTACTTGAGGCTGATGATTAGCAGTTAGATTTTTTTTATGTTTTTTTTTTATATTTTTTAGAGAATTAATAGGTGTTGTAATAGAAGGAGAAATAACAGAAGCATTATTAACTATTTGAACTGGAGGAATAGTGGCAGGCAATCTATTAATTTGAGGAGAATTAATAGGCGTTGTAATAGAAGGAGAAACAACAGAAGCATTGTTAACTATTTGAACTGGAGGAATAGTGGCAGGCAATCTATTAATTTGAGGAGAATTAATAGGCGTTGTAATGGAAGGAGAAACAACAGAAGCATTGTTAACTATTTGAACTGGAGGAGGAATAGTGGCAGGCAATCTATTAATTGAAGTATACAACACAGGTTCTTTTTGAGGAGTAGGCAAAGCCTTGTTGCATTTTTTACAAAAAGAAAATGATAAGAGAGATAAAAAAAATAACATCATATAATTTACGAAATATTTTTTTTATCCAAACATTTCTCCATACTTTCTTGTATATTTTTCGTTTGTTGTATCACATCTTTTAAAAAATTTTTTCCTTGTCCTGCATAAAGAATGCTTCGCGTTGCATGTACTATCAAACCCCCCATCTGGTTCATCCCTACTGCAGAAATTTTCTCTAAACTTCCTCCTTGAGCACCTATACCAGGCACTAATAAAAAATGATTTGGCACTATGGCGCGTATTTTTTGCATATAATCCACACGTGTAGCCCCTACCACAAACATCATATGCGCTGCTGTTGACCAAGACTGTGCCCGTGCTATTACTTTTTCAAATAATAATTCTCCAGAAAGTAAAGGCAATGTTTGAAAATCTTGACTGCTTATGTTGGAGGTCAAAGCCAAAAGAATGACCCATTTGTTTTTATAATTTAAAAAAGGCTGTATACTATCATAGCCCATATAAGGAGACAATGTGATCGCATCCCAAGACATTTTTTCAAAAAAAATTTTAGCGTATTGTGCTGATGTATTACCAATATCACCTCTTTTGGCATCGATAATTGATAAAGTATCTTTAGGAATATATGCCAATGTTTTTTCCAAAGACTCCCATCCTTGAACACCACGTGACTCATAAAAAGCACTATTGGCTTTGTAAGCAATGCAATAAGAATGTGTAGCCTCTATGATTTGTTTATTAAACTCAAAAACAGGATCATCATAAGACAAAAAATGTGTAGGAATTTTATGAATATCTGTATCCAATCCTACACAGAGATATGAGCGTTTTTTTTGTATTTGCTCACATAAAAATTTTTTAGTCATATCATTCAGAAAAAATATGTATTTAATATCTTAAGTCAATCAGTGCCACATCTTTGGGCACTTTAAAATGAAAATCACTGGACTTGTATTTAATTTTTGTATCTAAATGCTGCAAGGTAAATGTATGACTATTTTTCTGATGATCATACAAAGTCCAAGATTGTAAATCATTGTTTTGTATTTTAAAAATAAAAATAATGTGGGTCATCATTGCATGTTTTTTTTTAGGCGTTACCTGTATCTCTACAATGTCTTTCGTTGTTTTAACGAATTGACAAGTATATTTTTGAGGCTGGTATAATTGATAAAATTGTGTAGGAATAAAATCATCTAATATATCTGCTAAATGATGTATTGTTACTTCTTGAATGATAGTATCATATACCCACTGCGTTTTCCCATCACACATCATTACTTTTGTAGGGAACTTGAGATGATATTTTTTTTTTTGTATCCAAAGTTGTCCTTCTTGATGATCTATGATATTTTTCTTTTGATCTATCATTTGATAAGAAAAACGCATGTAAAATCCTGAAAGATTTTGGTAAAATTTTGACATATTAGACAACAAACGATCTGCATTCACTGTCTTTTTTTTTGCAAAAGTAGCAAAGCAGCAAAAAAGAAATAAAAAAAAAGAAGTCAGTGGTTTCATCATTTCAAAATATTCTAAAAAACCCGTGCATGGCCAACGTGTCTTATCAAGATGCAAAACTTACCACAATTTTCAATAAAAACACCCGGGAGATCAAAAAAGTGGAGGCTTTGGCCAAGCATCTCCAAGTCATCACCGTCACTGATTTATGGACATTTTACCCTAGTCGTTATATCCAACAATCACATTATCCAAACATACAATCAATTGAAAAAAATCCAGGAGTCGTCATTATATATGGTTGTTTAAGCAAGCTTCAAGTCAAGTTGACTAAAACAAACAAAAAATATTTGCAAGGAATTTTTCAAGACCAAACTGGCTATATACAATTAATATGGTTTAAAAAAATACAATGGTTTTATCAATATTTAAAGGCAGGTAGCTATTTTTCTATTACAGGACATGTACAAGAAAAAAATGGAATACGCTCTATCATACATCCGAGCATTACCTTTGCTAAACCTAACATAATACAAAATATCAGCCCTATATATCCCCAGCAAGATATCCTCAAGAAATATACCATCCATACATCATGGATACAACAAAAAATTATACACTTACGCCATTTTTATCCAGTAATTGAAAACTTGCCACATTATATTTTAAAGCAATATCATCTCATGGATAGGCCTACAGCTTTGCACAACATCCATCATCCCAAAAATAAAGATGCTCTTTCACAGGCTCGCACAAGGCTCAAGTTTGAAGAACTTTTTTATTTACAACTTCATATGTTGATGAGAAAAAGAAGAAAAAAAAAGCCTGCCCCTATTTTTTCAAACACATATCTTTTAAAAAAATTTTATACCACACACCTCCCCTTTACACTGACACATGCCCAAAAAAAAGGCATCAAAAGCATTTATCAAAAAATGAAATCAGGATATCAAATGCATGCACTACTACAAGGAGATGTAGGAAGTGGGAAAACTATTGTGGCATTTTTTGCTATGCTCATAACCATTGATCATCGTAAACAAATAGCCTTTATGGCACCTACTACATTATTGGCAGAGCAGCATTACCAAAGCATTGTAGCTTATGCACAACCACTTAACCTTACAACCGCACTTTTAACAGGAAATACACCAACAAAACAACGAAAAATAATACTCGAACAATTGTCATCAGGAGCCATTGATATTTTAATTGGTACACATGCGTTAATTGAAACAAAAGTTCGGTTTAAACATTTAGGATTAGCCATCATTGACGAACAGCATCGTTTTGGTGTACAACAAAGAGGTGATCTTTGGCATAAAGACCCCCAAAAGTTATCGCCTCATGTATTAATCATGAGTGCTACCCCTATTCCTCGTACATTGGCAATGACATTATATGGGGATTTAGATTTAGTGACTATACATGACTTGCCTTTAGGAAGAATCCCGATCACAACACATCATTTTTATGAAAATCAACGCTTAAACGTATTTCAAAAAATACAAACACAAATTGACAAAGGGCATCAAGCATACATTATATATCCTCTAATTGAAGCATCTGATACACTACAATACAAACATTTACATGAAGGAGTTGAAGCCATACAACATTTTTTTAAAAAAATACCCTTGAGCATTGTACATGGAAAAATGAATGAAAAAGATAAAACTCAAGAAATGCAAAAATTTTCCCAAGGAAAAACAAAAATTATGGTAGCCACTACAGTAATTGAAGTAGGCATCCATGTAGCCAATGCCACAATAATTTTAATTGAAAATGCCGAAAGATTTGGCTTAGCACAATTGCATCAACTCAGAGGACGGGTAGGCAGAAGTCAGCATCCAAGCACTTGCTATCTAATGACAAATTACAAACTCTCTCAAGAAAGCAAAGCAAGAATGGACATCATGGTTAAAACACACAATGGATTCGACATTGCACAAGAAGACTTGAAAATTAGAGGCGCAGGTGATCTTATGGGAGCACAACAAAGTGGGACATTGCATTTAAAAATTGCCAATATCAGTACAGATGAGCATATAATATTACAGAGCAGAAAAGCAGTCCAAAAAATTATAGAAGAAGATATAGGCCTTGTAAAAACCCTACATCAAAGCATTCAAAAATATATCACCCAGTGTCACGCATACAATCATTGGGCAAATATCGGTTAATATTTTTTTAAATGTCTACACTGCTATTTTATTTGCCTTTTTTAGGATTTTTTTCATTGTCATCTGTTTTTTTTGAAAGAAAAATAGCAGCCTTTATCCAAAGAAGAATAGGTCCCAACACCACAGGATATCAAGGCATAGGACAAACCACTGCTGATTTTTTCAAATTATTACAAAAATCATGGATTTTACCACATCAAATCAATGGGTATTTATTTTATCTCTTGCCTTATCTGTTATTTATTTTAACTTTTTCTGCCTTTGCTGTATTGCCTGTGCATAGCAATTGGTTTGGAAATCATGTATGGGGAGTGTTATATATATTTTTTGTGCTGGCCATGGAGATTGTATTGATTGTTTTAATCGGATGGATTTCTCAAAATCAATATGCTTTGTTAGCAAGTTTTCGGACAGCAGCACAAATGATCAGTTATGAAATTCCTTTCAGCCTTTGTATACTCATAGTGATTTATTTTGCCGGAACAGTTGATTTACAAATCATTTCTTTACAACAAAGCGCATGGTCTTCACCAAAAATTTATCTCTTAGGATTATCAGCTACAAAAATAACTGTCAATCATATTGGTGGTTTTTTATTGTTTCATGTAATGCAATGCCCAATATTGCTATTGGTTTACGGCATTTTTTTTATTACTTCTTTGGCTATTTGTAAAAGAGCACCTTTTGATTTTCCAGAATCTGAATCAGAGCTAGTAGGTGGCTACCATGTAGAATACACAGGTTGGAATTTTGCGCTACTCATGTTTGTAGAATATAGCTATCTTTTGCTGATGAGCATGCTCGGCGTTGTATTGTTTTGGGGCAGTTGGTATACACCTTTACCTAATATAGGTCCTTATCTTTTTGCTCAGTGGACAAGCGGCACTCAAGGAACATTTTCAGCTGCTTTTTGGGGTATATTTTGGTTAATATACAAAACAATGTTTGTTGTTTTTATCAAAATGTGGATTCGTTGGTCTTTACCCAGGATGCGTTATGACCAGCTCATGCTGTTATGCTGGAAAAAACTTTTTCCTTGGACTTTATTGCTTTTTTTAGGTGTTTTATTTTGGCAAATATGATTAAAAATATATGTTTTTCTCTTTTGAAGAACCTTTGGATGACTATAGATTATTTTTTCAAAAAAAAAAAAAAAAGTGTCCCTATACAAAATGAAATTTATTTTCAAAATGAACAACGCATCAGCACATTGCAGTATCCCAAAAAAACTATGGAAGTGCCTCCCAGAGGAAGATATCAGTTGCATAATGATATTGACAACTGTATTGTATGTGATAAATGTGTAAAAATTTGTCCTGTAAACTGTATCACTATAGAGGCTATCCCTTCACCTACACTGATTGGAAAAACAAAAGATGGAAAAGCCAAAAGAATATATCCAGCAACGTTTGACATCGATATGGCCAAGTGTTGTTTTTGTGGATTATGCACTACTGTATGCCCTACGCATTGTTTGACTATGACCAGTCGTTATGCCTATAGTACAAGTAATATCCATAATCACCATTTTTCATTTGCCAAAATGAAACCTGAAAGTATTCAAGAAAAAAAAAAAATATGGAATGATCACCAAAAAAAAAAGCAAGAAGAAAAAAAAAAACAAACAACAATCACTATTTTTTAAGCTATGACCATACTGCTGATCAATACTTTGGGAATCATTTTTTTGGGAAGCTTGCTCTTGTGGTGTAAAAACCTCTTGTATGCCCTGTTATACTTTGGTTTACTTATCATTTTTTGTACAGGGTATGCCCTATATTTTGGTTATTATTTCTTTGCTATTGTGCAGCTCATATTATACACAGGGGGTATGCTAGTATTTTTGTTATCAATCGCAATGTTAGTAGGAGTGTATCCAGAAAAGCAATTAGTAAAAAATTATCCCAATCCAATAGTGATTGTAATAGCCTGTAGTTTACTCATTTTTGCTGTAAAAATTTGTCAAAGTGTATGCTTTGATGATCATCCTTTCAAGGAAAATACAACAAAAATTATAGAAAAAATCGGATTTTTGTTTTGCCATCAATATTTCATCCTCTTTGAAATTATGGCTTTTATGCTGCTCTTGGCAATGATAGGCCTTGTATATATGTATCAGGCTACAACAAATAATAAGGTTTAATCATCCAATACACCACCACACCACTCAGAGAAACATACAACCAAATAGGAAATGTATAACGAGCTATTTTTTTATGATGATTCATTTTACGCAAAAAAGCATAAGTAAAAGTTATCAAAACCAAAGGAACCGTCACCATCGCCAAAAGAATATGGGATATTAAAACAATCAAATAAATAGGCCGCGTATATTTTATTTTTGATAATTCCTCCAAAGTAATTATACCATTGCCCGTAGTATCTCCATAAACTACTGAAGGCACTGTAGCATGATAGATGATATAAGAAATCAAAAATAAAGTCCCTAAAAAAAAAGCAGACAACATGACATAACGATGATAAATTGGCTGTTGATTTTTAATTAATACCCAACCCAACACAAGCAAAAGAGCGGTAGTACCATTAAGCCAAGCATTGATATGGGGTAGTACATATACCCAAGAAGTATCCAATCGGACTTTGTTTGTACTGAAAAATAATAAAGCTACTAACCCTGGAATCACCAAAGACAACACAGTAATCAAGAATAAAAAATTTTTTTTCATAAAAACTCTGAACAATATTAAACAGCTAATATTTAAGCGCTATTTTTTTAAAAAAATAAACCTTTGGCTGCCATTTTTTTTTTAAATGATCATAGACAGTCCCCACATTTAGCGTAAAAGGAAATTTTATGTTGAAAAAATACAAATCCGCACAGGCAAGCAAAGCCAACTGATCTTTTTTCCAATATATTCTCCCCCATACTCTTGGTAAATACACCCAAAGGTCAATCCCTTTTTCAGGATAAAATAAAGGCAAAACATATTGCAAAAACCATGGATCAATATGCTTAAAATTGGTTTCTATTTTCCATAACAATCCATGATGTGCTAAAAATCCAGGCCAATGAGTTTTTATTTTCAATGAAAAATAGGATTTTACAGACGTATGAGGAGCTACTCCTTGATAAGACAAAGCATATAACTGTCCCCATTTTGGCATAAGATCCCTACGGCTTTTAGGCAACATATGATAAAAAATTGCTTTTGCCTTTTTTTGTAATTTCATTTTTGACTGTTGAGGATAATAACCCAACGAAAAATCACCAACCAATTTTCGTACGAAAGTAGTAGTAGATAATTGATAAGGAAAAGAACAAAAAGCACGGAGGTGATTTTTGTTCTTTGCCTCTCGTGTAGATAATATTTTAAACGCAAGCCCCAAATTTGGATAAAAATCATTGTAGGATATCGATGCAGTGATACCTTCATGGTATCCTGCTTTGATTTGTGTTGTTTCTAAAATATCATTAGAAATACCAAAAAATTTTAAATGATTAGTTTCATCAAATTTAATAACATGGCTGTGAAAGTTGATAATCTGCTTTCTATGATTATATTTTTTAACGGGATATACCTTTTCAGGCACATAATGCAAAATGTGCTGGTTATTTTCTTGACATAACAACACATCGAAATAATTCAAAGAAATATCTTTTAAACGAGTGATATGTAACCATTTTTCAGGTATATAAGGCATAGATACAATAGATGTTCCGGTTTCTACAGCATCTTGCAAAAGCAATCTTTTTCTTTGTATATCAAAATGTGGATGATAAACACCATATTTTCTCACAGCAACTTGGTAAATTTTTTTCGTGTTAATATGCAAAGCATAAATAGCATCTACCCCATGATAGGCTGCTTCATATATAATATAATCTTCACAAAAAATAGGGCATCCAATATTAGCTGTTTGATTGGGTAATATTTTTTTTGCTACATCTGTAGACAAATTATATATCACCAAAGTTTTTTTTTGATACGCATTTTCAATAAAAACTAACTGTTGACTATCAGCAGACCATTGCGGCGTAAAATAGTAGACATGCGCAGGGTTAGATATTTTTTTGATGATTTGTCCATTTTGAGCGTTTAAAATAACCAATGCATGTTCATATTTTGTATTAGTGACTACAGCGGCTATCTTTTTTCCGTCGGGTGATAAACAGGCCGATTGGTATCTACTATTCCTTGTAAGAATTTTTACTTTTTTTGTTTTACAGTCATATTTTTTGATCACGGCATAGCTTATATGTTTTTGATAAGGATGTTTTTTCCAAGCATTCCAAATAATGGTGTTATTGGCTACTGAAAACTGTGTATCGATAATATCAATAGGGTGATACAAAACAGTTTCTTTTCCTAAAGTATCTATTTTAACAAAACTGGGAATTTGTCCTATCCCTTGCTTGAAGGCAATAATATCACCATTGCTCAACGATTGAGGCTTTTGATATACTACAGGTTGAGAATATCGACTAATTTTTTTTACAGGTGTAGGCGATATATTGTCTACTTGTATTTTCCATCTTGCATGCAGCTCACGTTGTAAATCATTATAAATTTCAATGAGTGTTTTTCCAGTAATCCTTTGTAATACTTTAGAAAAATTCCATATGCCTATCAAGGATATACCTTTGATAGAATTTTTCCAAATTTCATCCACTACATCTTTACCATAATGTTTGCGTAGATAAGTGACCAAATAATATCCAAAAGTATAATGATCTTGTAATAGGTGTTGATAAGAACCTAGGGTTTGTTTGTCGTAGCTAAATTTTTTTTGTGTTAGCGTATTTATTTTATATCGAATACTAAAATATGGTATCTTTCCTCTACCACTTTGCGTAAATGCTGTTTCTATACTTACAGCATCTCCTTCCCAAAACCAATTAGGTATTCTGTAATATGCCCAAATACTTTCCAACAACTCCCCTCCCAAAATACCCATAACCAAATGCCTGCTTTTACTAAACTGTACCACATGTCTAAGTTCATGCACTGCTAACATATCTAGCCAATCTGTACTTCCTACAAAATGATGATTTTGCGAAGGAAAACAAAAAAAATTACTTCTCTTGGGTGCTAGCGAAACATAGCCGTTTGCCATGGCTTGTTGATTGCGTAAAACAAAATCCATCTTTTGAACATTGGTGGATGGCAAGGTCTTTTTTTCTGCTACCCATAAATGCTCTAGGGTATTAGCCATTCGTTGGGCTTGCTTTTCGTTGTCTTTGAGAAAAAAAATTTGAAAATGAGGGGTATTGAGTGTATACCAATGTTTTTTTTGGATAAAAGATCCAAGAATAAAAAAAATACATACACACAACAAATACCGACAATAAAATATCATACAGTAAAAAAAAAATTAATAAAAAATAAAATATCTAAAATCGCTGACTACGACGAAAAATTGCCAGTATAAATCCTATAAGTATCAAAAGACCTCCAATCCAAAACAGACCAATCCAAGGCTTTTCAATAACTTTGAGCACAATATAATCCCTTTGGGTGGTACTAATTTCTAAACGGTATTGCTGTTGGGTAGGATATATATTGAGTAACCGAATCTTGATGCCTAAATCTTCCACTATAAAAGGAATTTGGCCTACTTGCTTGTTTTGAATAATGTAAACAGGCGTAACAATATAATCTTTGATAGGACCTTGAATTTTGATCACTGCCTGTACTGCTAAATCTTGAGGAGATAATACAATTTCTTGATTTGGTAGTACATCTAATTTTTCTATGTACAAAAGTGTGGCTACATAATCATTGATAAAAAAGTTTTTTCCTTTTGCTATGTCTAAAACCGTTTTTATTTGCCAATCTTTTTTTTGTGTGGGATCTGTAATCGCTGAAATATAAGTGTAAAGATCTTTGTGCCAAAAACATCGGATAGCAGGCACTGCTGACAAATTTTCTTGGGTATGATTTTGTGATTGTGGATATAGCGTAAATGTTTTGCCATGTATATCTTGATAAATTATTTTGTAGTAAATATGATCAATGTCAATAGGTACTATGCTGTTTTTTGAAAAAAAAATTTTTTTTTCATGTATAATATCATGCTTAGCTACAAAATAAGGTGCTTGAAACTTCAAATCCTGTTTGGCAATATATCCTGGATATCCCAATGCTTTAAAGTACTTCCCTGCATACCGAACCGTATAATTTTGTATTTTTTTAGGATCATTCATCCAAAGTAACGCATGCTCTGTATTCATCTTTTTAGAAAAATCTTTGCTATAAATCAATCCGCTTTCATTCTTCGATAATATTTTAGAGTATCCTGAAGAAAATAAAATTCCCAAAAGCATTACCGCTACACCCATATGTGCTACCCATCCTCCAGAAGGCAAAAGACGCATGCGCAAAAGATATATAAGTGTAACAATATTCATCAAAACAGCATAAATACCAGTCATCAACAATAAAATATAATGCCAGTGAAAAGTATCGCTGCTTTGTAAAATAAGCCAAGTAATACCTAAAGTGACTATTCCTACTAAGAGTACTACTTTCTTCAACAAATATTTTTCTTGATGTTTTAGCCAAAAAAACTGTGCTATCGAAGAACCTATCAAAACAAAAAGAGATAATATCAATTGATATTTGGCATAAAATAAAATAGCCTCTACCGGAGGCGCTAAATGACTCGTAATGCCAAAAAGATGTAATAAACGATTGTATACAGGAATAGAAGTAGGCAAAAGTACTTGAAGACCCATCAAACCAAAAATAAAAGCTGCAAAAAATAACCATTGACTGTGCTGGTCAACAAATCCTTGGGATGGTATCTTTTTTTTAATCTCATTTTTTTGCAAACGAACAATAGCCCAAATAATCATACCTAAAAAGAAAAAAAGGTAGAAAATTAACTGACGAGAAAATCCTAAATCTGTAAACGCATGCACAGATGTATTTCCTAAAATTCCACTGCGTGTTAAAAAAGTAGAATACCAAATTAGAAAAAAAGAAAACATCACTAAAATACTGCTCGTTTGAACACCTTTTTTTTTTTTTACCATCATCATGGTATGCATAGCTGCTAAAAGAATCAACCAAGGGATGTATACAGCATTTTCAACAGGATCCCAACTCCAATAACCACCAAAACTCAAAGTTTCGTACGCCCAATAAGCCCCCATTAAAATACCCAAACCAAGAGTACATAGAGAAAACAAAACCCAAAAAGTAGCAGGCTGTACCCATTGGGTAAATTTTTTTTTAAAAATACCAGTAATACAAAAAGCAAAAGGAAACGACATACTAGCAAACCCTAAAAATAAGATAGGTGGATGAATTACCATCCAATAATTTTGCAACAAAGGATTTAGCCCATTTCCTTCTTGTGGAATAAAATTGGAAGGTATTTTCCCTACAATACTGATGTCTAAAGTATCTTTCCAGAGGATAAAAGGATTGCTTCCTAGAGACATAGATTGAAAAAAATTTCCTAGAAGCATAGCTGACAAAAGAGTTTGTATACACATCAAAACAGCAAAAACACCATTTTTCCATACATATTTTTTCCTAAAAATACAAACAAGCAAAAAGGCATGCCAAAACATCCATAACAAAAAACTACCCTCTTGCCCTTCCCAAAAACAAGAAATTAAATAATACCAAGGCAAATCAGTGGAAGAATGACGCCAAACGTAGTAATAATCAAAACGATGTTTCCAGATCAAAAAAAAAAGCAAACTTATGACCCAGAACAAACTGAAAACATGCAAAAAAAAAGCTACTGTTGCACTTTTTTCTAAAGATCTTGAAAATTGCAGGGTTGCACAGCTATAAGCTATACAGGACATTAAAGCAGTACAAAAAGTGAACCAAATAAAAAATGTTCCCCAATGCCCCAAAGAGAAGTTGGCAAAAAAATTCATAAATAAAAAAGAATCCAAAAATGCAGATCAATTAATTCAGTTGCAAATTTATATTTAATATTGCGTATTTAAAATTGATTTCATTTGCCAACACGCATCCTTACCATATCTACTACAAACCATATTTGTGCTGTTTGTTTGCATCATGATGCACAATGTATTGCCATAGAACAATCAACTATTGAAAAATCACATGCAGCATTATTAATTACACTTATACAAACTGTACTTCACAAAACAGGGTATACATTACAAATGATTGATGCAATTGGTATTTCGGCAGGTCCTGGTTCTTATACTGGATTGCGTATTGGCATGTCTACAGCACAAAGTTTATGTTTTGCTTTGTCTATACCATTGATCAAAATCAATACTCTCAAAGCAATGGCCTATGCTCTTCAAAAACACAACAAAAAAAAATACCACAATCAATTTTCGTTGATTTGCCCTATGATTGATGCTAGAAGAATGGAGGTATACTGTTTATTGATGGATCAATCACAAAAGGTCATAGAAAAAAAACAAGCTAAAATTATTGATCAGTATAGTTTTCAAACATATTTTTTAAAAGAAAAAAAAATTCTTTTTGCAGGAGATGGTGCACTTAAATGTCAGTCTGTGATTGATGACAATGGCCATGCATGTTATATAGATTTAAAAAACATTACGCCAGATGATATAAAGGCTGTAGGTGTTTTGAGTTATCAAAAATGGATGGAAAAAAAATTTGAAGATATCAACATAGTATCTCCTATTTATCTAAAATAGGAAATTAATGATTGGCAATGGCTACTTGCTGTGCCAGGGCAATGGCTATTTTTTCGAAATAGGCTTTAGTAGGATGGTCATGATCCATCATTATAGGATAGCCACTATCACCACTATCACAAATACTTTTTACCAAAGGAATAGCCCCTAAAAAAGGGACTTTAGATTGCTTGGCTAAATGCAAACCACCATCTTTTCCAAAAATAGAATAACGATGATTGGGAAATTCTTTAGGGGTGAAAAATGACATATTTTCTACAACTCCCAAAATAGATACTGGCTGTGGCATTTTTTGAAACATGTCTATGGCTTTTTGAGCATCCAATAAAGCTACTTTTTGCGGTGTTGTGATAATAATAGCGCCTGTCAAAGCAGTATTTTGTATCAAAGTCAAATGAATATCGCTAGTGCCTGGAGGCAAGTCTACTAGCAAATAGTCTAAATTTCCCCAGTCCGCATCTTTGAGTAATTGTTTAAGGGCTGCACTGGCCATAGGCCCTCTCCATACCACAGCATCTGCTGGATCTACCAGAAAGCCCATCGAAAGCAACTTCACACCATAATTTTCCAAAGGAACTAAATATTTTTTTCCTTCTTTTTGAATAATATGAGGTTTTTCTTGCATGCAGTGAAACATAAGAGGAATTGAAGGGCCAAAAATATCTGCATCAATAAGTCCTACTTGTGTGCCTTGTTGTGCTAAGGCAATGGCCAAGTTGGTAGCTAGAGTGGATTTTCCTACACCCCCTTTCCCTGAAGCAATGGCAATAATATTTTTAACTGCTGGTAATAAAGAAGTATTAAAGGGTGTGGTTACTTCTGCTCGTATATGAATGGTGATGGGTCTTGGTTGAGGTAAAACTTTTTGAATAGCAGTAGTACATTTTTTTTTAAAAATTTCTTGATAAGGACAAGCAGGAGTAGTCAAAACGAGTGTAAAAGCAATCTTTTCATCACTTATTTGAAGGTCATGAACCATATTTAAAGAAATAATATCTTTTTTTAAATCTGGATCAATAACAGTTTTGAGTGCTGCTTGTATAGAATTTTGGAGAGGGTGCATATCAGTAAATGCTTTTTAAGATTGTATTATTAATGATTTGTGTATTTATTTTGTTTTTCCCTCTGTAATTTTATTTACCATACTAAATATTTTATTTTCTAAGTGCCAAGTGCCTTGGATGCCTATTTTATCTCCAATAATGGAAATGAGTTTAATCAGGTCATTATTTGTTTCAGCAGCTATTTTTTGTTGTTTGACTTTTTTCAAAGATTTGATTGTGGCTAGATTGTGTACTCTATCCATTTTTTTGATAAAAAGTGACTCATAGTCTTTCTCTTTTTTCATGAGTCGAATGCTTTTTTTTAAAGTCAATTTTATTTCATTGCCTTTTTCATCAAAACGAATTTTGGTTAATCGATATACCATAGTTGCAATACGTTGGTTAAAGGCTTGGGCAATCATCTCAGCAGTGCAAGGTGTATCTTCGACAACATCGTGTAGTAAAGCAGCTATAATAACGTCTGTTTTATAATAATGAGCAGCTGTCATCTCTGCTACTTTAAAAGGATGGGAATAAAAAGGCGATTGGTGATCTTTTCTCATTTGTCCATCATGCCATTTTTTAGTATAAGTGATGGCTTTTTGGATGAGTTTAAAGTTGATTTTATGCTGATGGTTTTTTCCGTATTCAGTTAGTTTTTCTAAGAGTTCTTTTTTGTATGTACAATCTATTTGGAAAGCACTGTAATCATTTTTTAGATCATCGTAGGAAAAATTTTTTTCATCTGCCGCAGTGTCTGGTCTCGAAAAATCTTCATTTGGATAATTATGATATCTCCCTGCTTTGATCTCTAAATTTTTAAGATAGTTGAGAGACCAGGCATAACCAATAATTACTGGAATAAAAAATATCCATAAACCATAATATCCAAAATATTTTGTCAAAAATATTGTACCAAAAGAAAAAATGCCAAAACACAAAGCGTTAATAAATCCATAAGTAGTACCTAAAATAGTAAAACGCTTATGCACAGGAAAATGCTTGAGCCATAAACTAATATTAATGAGGTTACTTAACGCGGGTAGATAAATAATGATTTGTGAACACAATAAAATTAAAATACCGGTTGAATTATTTGATATATTATTTAATAAATAAGGAACAAAAGGTAAAAAAATAGAAATTACCAATAGATTAAAATTTATAATACGTATTGGAGAATATTTTTTATAAACAAAGGCTAAAATAATAGATAAAATCACAGTAGCAACAGTAAACTTTAAATTATGATCATTAATTTCTTGAACTGTCATGTCAAAATTACTTTTTGCAAAGTCAGGTAAAAATGTATAAGTAACATGAAAAATTAAAGGAAACAGAGTGCTAGTAAGAGCTAAAGCAAAAATATTTTTTCTATTTATTTTTTCCATTTCATCCTTTTCAAGGATGATCTTATTTTTTTCATCTAGTATTTCATTTTTTCTTTTCATTCTTACACTATAATCTGCATACTCTGGTGTTTCTCTCAGTCTAGTTCTTGCCACAATGCCGACCAAAGCAATAACAGCACCAATCAAAAAGGAAAGACGCCAGCTAAATTCAGAGGAAAGTACAAACGAGGTTACTGTCAATGCAAATAAGCCTCCTAACCAAGAGCTCATATCTAAAATACCGATGGAAATATTTTTATAAGGAGATTTTAATGATTCTGATAAGTATATAGAAGCACCTATAATCTCTCCTAAAGAAGAAAACCCTTGTAGCATTCTACAGATCATAATTGTAATAGTTGCTGCTATACCGATTTCTGAATAAGTCTTTGTCAAAGCCATGGTTAAACAAGCAATAGACATCGCAAAAGTAGTAATCATAATCGTAGTTTTTCTACCCATAATATCTCCGATTCTACCAATCAATAATCCTCCCACAGGTCTTAAAACAAAAGTCAAACAAAATGCAGTAGTAGCATATAGCTTAGCAACTAACGGATCTCCTTGAGGAAAAAATAATTCGTTAAGCAGCTTAGCCATATGTATATATAACATCAAATCAAAATATTCTAAAAAAGTGCCAATGGAGAGTAACCCAATGGCTTCTTTTTGGCTACGAGTAATTTTATTGGATATCATGGGTGTATTTATTTTTAATTTTTAGTTCATATTTTTTATAACTATAAACAAAGGCATAATATGTTGCTGTATAATTTTTAAAAAATCAATAAAAACTTAAATATTGTATTTTTTAATAAAATTTTAAACTAATCATGTAAAACTTCAACATTTATCTCTACTTTTCCTTTACTACGATACCAACAAAAAACAAAAATTAATAAACCTGCTAAAATATAAGGCGTAAAAAAAAGATAAAGTATCCCTTTATTCAATCCTACAGCAGTGGCTATATCTCCATGATGTGCATTGGTTTCTACTGTAGCTCTACACATCGCACATTGAGCAAAAATGGCGTTTGCTTTTAAAAACAATAATAAACTATAAAGCATCCATCGAATTTTTTTGTACGTCATAGAAAATCAAATCATTATATTTCCAATAAAATTAAAATATTTTATCTAACATGCCTATGAAAATTAAAATTATCAATAACTCCAACCACCCTTTACCAAATTATGCGAGCCTTGAAGCAGCTGGAATGGATCTTCGCTCCAATATTATAGAAGATATACAACTAAAACCCATGCAAAGACAATTGATTGGCACAGGGATACATATTGCCTTACCTACAGGATATGAAGCACAAATTCGCTCTAGAAGTGGCCTTGCTTATAAAAATGGAATTATTGTGTGCAATAGCCCTGGCACAATAGATGCAGACTATAGAGGAGAAATCAAAATACTTTTGATCAACTTAGGTCAAGAAAATTTTATAGTCAAAAACGGAGATCGTATCGCACAAATGATCATTGCAAAACATGAAAAAATAAATTGGCAAATGGTCAAATTTTTAGAAGAAACCTCTCGTGGCCCCAAGGGATACGGAAGTACGGGTATTTAAGAAAAAAATTTAAAATTTTAAAAACAACCCGAATGCACCTTATCATACCCATGGCTGGCAAAGGCACCCGCATGCGTCCACATACTCTGACAACACCGAAGCCACTCATCCCTATTATCAATCGGCCAATTGTGGCACATTTAATCGATCGCATATGCAAAATATGTCCAGAAAAAATTACCAAAATCGGATTTATCATTCACCCCTCTTTTGATGAAGCAATAAAAAAAAATTTATATGATTTGGCCAAACAATATGGTATAGAAAGCCAAATTTATTATCAAACAAAACCTCTGGGAACAGCGCATGCTATTTTTTGTGCAAAAACACTTTTACAAGAAAAAGTAATTATTGCTTTTGCAGACACACTTTTTCAAAGCAATCAAATGATTGATACTACACAGGATAATATTGTGTGGGTGAAAAAAATTAATGATCCAACAGGTTTTGGTGTTGTTTGTGTAGATCATCAAAAAAAAATACAAAAATTTGTAGAAAAACCCACTCATTTTATTTCGGATTTAGCTATCATAGGCATCTATTATTTCAAAAAAGCACAAAATTTACGCCAATCTTTACAGTATATCATTCAAAATAAAATGCAAAAAGTAAAAGAATATCAACTAACAGATGCACTCAAACATATGCAGGAGAATACTACTTTTTCTATACAAATGATGGATGATTGGATGGATTTTGGCAATGTAAAGTTTACACTACAAGCACATGAAAAAATGTTAGATCAGCATCATTTTAATAATCAAAGCATAGATCACGATTGTCGTAGTTGTTTAATTCCTCCTGTTTGGCTGGGAAAAAATGTAAAAATTAAAAATGCAATGATAGGGCCTTATGTTTCTATTGGGGATCATACAGTAATTGAAAATGCTAAAATTAGCCATAGCATTGTACAAAAAAATGCTCAAGTAAAAAATGCCATTATTGATCACTGTTTTTTAGATGATTTTGTCTCGGTAAATAAAGGAAAACTTGTTGAGAGCAGCTTAGGAGCGTATAGTGTTGTTTCACAATAAAAAAGACACGCAAAGAATACGTGTCTTCAATATTTTTATTCAGCAATTACTTTAAATTGTACTGTTTTAAGAATTTCTTTATGTAAGTCTATTTTTGCTTCGTATGTGCCGATTGTTTTAATATTTTTATCTAAAGTAATTTGTTGTTTTTCGATATCTATTTTGCATTTTTTGAATGCTTGGGATAGCTGAAAAGGTGTAATAGTACCGTAGATCCTTCCATTATTGGCCGCTTTGGTGGGTATACTAACAATAAGTCCATCTAATTTTCTTGCTACTTTTTCAGATTCTTGTTTAATTTTGAGATATTTTTCTTCAATTTGTCTTTTATTTTCTTGAAAAATGGCTAAGTTTTTCTTATTGGCTACTACAGCATACCCTTTAGGAATCAAATAGTTGCTTCCATAACCAGATTTTACCTCTACTAGCGTAGCTTTTTTTCCTAAATTTTCAACATTTTTTTTTAAAATAACACGCATAATCAAAATTTTTTATTGTATTTCATTGCCTACATAAGGCATTAGTGCAAGTTGCCTAGCTCTTTTAATAGCTCTTGCTACTTTTTTTTGGTATTTCATGCTATTACCTGTCAATTTTGCAGGTATAATTTGACCAAACTCATTGGTGAATTTTTTCAAAAATGCTACATTTTTATAATCGACATGTTGAATATTGTATTTTTTAAATCGACAAAACTTTTTTTTTTTTTTGATAGGTTTGAAATCAGCGTTGAACATAAAAGATAATTATTGATCGTTTTGTAATTTTTTCTGTCTTATTTTTTCGTTATAAGCCATAGCATGCTTGTCTAAGGTAGTAGTCATAAATCGAAGAATATGATCATTTTGTCTATAAGTTACATCTAGTTTTTTTATAAATTCTGATGCTGCTTTAAACTCAAAATAATAATAATAACCTGTTTTGAATTTTTTAATCTGATATGCTAATTTTTTCACTCCCCATTTTTCTTCGTGCAAAATTTGTACTTTTTCTTTTGCCATAAACGTCTTAAAAAAATCAACAGTATCGGCTATCTCTTTTTCAGATAACACTGGATTTAAAATAAATACTGTTTCGTATTGATTCTGCATAATGGTTTTAATCATTGATAAACTTAAAAGAAGACTGAATTTAATGAAAAAGGACTAAATAGTCTGCTTAACAAATGGCTTTTCAATCCATCCACCAGCTAGTATATCATCTCCTTCATAAAAAACAGCTGCTTGCCCTGGCGCAATGGCGTATGCACCATTGCCAAAAAAAACTTTCAGCTTATCTTCTGTGGGTGTAATGATAGCAGGTCTTCCGGGATCGTTGTAGCGTATTTTTGTCACGGTATCCCAAGATTGATTTTTAAAAGAGGCATATTTCACCATATTAATCTTGTACACATACATACCTGTTCTTTTTAAATCATCAAAACTTCCTAAAATAATTTGATTGGTTTTTGGCCGTATTTCTGTAACGTATACAGGATCACCTAACGAAATTCCCAAACCCTTTCTCTGGCCAATGGTGTAGTAGGGATATCCTTGATGTTTGCCTACCATAGTTCCGTCTTCTAAAAGAAAATCTCCTGGACCAATCTTTTTGTCTATATCTTTTACATTTTTTTTTAAAAAACCACGGTAATCATTATCTGGTATAAAGCATATTTCGTACGATTCTGATTTGTTGACTAAGTCATGTAACCCTTTTGCGCTGGCAAAATCTTTAATAGTTTTTTTTGTAAAATTTCCTAAAGGGAATAAAGTTTTACTGAGATTTTCTTGTGATATACCCCATAAAGCATATGATTGGTCTTTAGTAATATCCTTTCCTTTGGAGATGACATAACGATCATTTTCTTTACGCACATTGGCATAATGCCCAGTAGCAATGTATCTGCATGATAATTGACGAGCTTTTTCTAACAAAGCATCCCATTTAATGTGTGTATTGCATAAAACACAAGGATTTGGTGTACGGCCTGCTAGATATTCTGACTTAAAATTATTAATCACAAAAGCACCAAATTCTTTTTTGATATCTACAATCATATGAGGAAAACCAAATTTTACTGCAATATTACGGGCATCCTGCATAGCATCTAATGTACAGCAACCAGTTTCTTTTTTTTTACTGCCAGTGGAAGCATAATCCCAAGTTTTCATGGTCATGCCAATCACTTCATAACCTTGTTCTTGCAAAAAAATAGCAGCTACTGAACTGTCAATACCTCCACTCATAGCCACTAATACTCTTTTTGGATGGACTTTCATAGATAAAATTAAAATGGTATATATACTTTCAAATAAATTTCACCCAACTGCTCAAGAATTTGATCTACCAATGATAAGATGATACATTTGTTGGGTTTTCTTAAGTTGCAAAATTGATTTTTATTTACACTTTAATTTTTTTGTTCGGAAAAAATTTGAAATATTTTATCATATTTTGCATGCTCCAATCAATTTTTCTTTCCATTTTTTTGATAAAAAATTTCCTATGGATCATACACAAGAAGCCGAAAAAAAGATAAAAAGCTTAAAAAAAAAAATTCAAAACTACAACGCACAATATTACGAAAACCACCGATCAGTGGTTACAGATTATACATTTGATCAATTATTGGCTGAACTACAAAGCTTAGAACAAAAATACCCTCAATACCAAACCCAAGATTCCCCCACTGCACGGGTAGGCGGACAAGTAGATAAAAAATATAAAACTATAGCCCATCAATACCCTATGCTCTCTTTGAGCAATACATACAGCGAAGAAGAGATCAAAAACTTTGTTGCACGAGTAAAAAAATTATCAGATCACCCTACTACATTGACGTTTGTCTGCGAACTCAAATTTGATGGGGTTGCTGTAAGCATCACCTACCAAAATGGACTTTTAAAACATGCCGTTACTAGAGGAGATGGTACTCAAGGTGATATCATCACACAACATATCCAAAGGATACCCCATATTCCAAAAAAAATTATACCCTCCCCTACAGCAGATTTGATTGAAGTAAGAGGAGAAGTATTCATGCCCAAAGCAGTTTTTGAAAAAATAAATCAACAAAGAATTCAAAATCAATCCACCCCATGGTCTAACCCTAGAAATACAGCTTCAGGTACTTTAAAAACATTAAACCCTCAAATGGTAGCTGATCGCTCATTGGATGTCTATTTTTATGCATTACCTACGCCACTGCCACACATCAAAACACATGCAGCAAGTATACAACAACTCATACAATGGAAATTTCGAGTTTCACCCACTTATACTGTTTGTAAAGATATAGAGGACATCATGGACTATATTGCCTTTTGGGAAAAAAAAAAGAGGGAAATGCCTTTAGATATTGATGGCATTGTAATCAAAGTCAATGAAATAGCCCATCAACAAAAACTAAACTTTACCGCTAAAAGTCCGCGTTGGGCCATTGCTTATAAATATACACCTACAACTGCTAACACATTTTTAAAAAAAGTGAGTTATCAAATTGGTAGAACCGGTGTCATTACACCTGTAGCACATATACAGCCCATACACTTAGCAGGTACAATTGTCCAAAAAGCTTCTTTACATAATGCATCATATATCAAAAATTTAGAATTGCATCTCGAAGACAAAGTGACCATTGCTAAGGGAGGAGATATCATTCCTAAAATTATAGCAGTGGATAAAAATCAAAAAAGAGGAGAAAAGCACATACGTATTACATTTCCTATATATTGTCCTGCTTGTCATACAACTTTGATACGCACTGGAGAGGAAAAAAACATTTTTTGCCCTAATCATCTCCACTGCACACCACAAATTAAAGGAAAAATAGCACACTATGCACAGAAAAAAGCTATGAACATCGCTGCTTTAGGAAACAAAACCATTGATTTGCTTTTTGAAAAAAAATGGATTTCTTGTCCTGCAGATTTGTATGATTTGAGTTTAGAAAAAATTTGTCAATTAGAAGGATTTCAACAACTGGCCGCAAAAAATTTGCTCAAAGGAATTGATTACTCCAAAAAAATACCTTTTGAAAAAGTATTATTTTCCCTAGGCATTCGCTATGTAGGCATAACAGCTGCCAAAAAACTAGCGCAATATTTTAAAAATATAGATCAATTAATACGGGCATCTTTTGAAAAACTTATGGAAGTACCTGATATTGGCGAAAAAATAGCTGCCAGCGTACAAAATTATTTTCAAAAATCAGATAATATCAACCATATCCTAAGATTAAAAAATGCAGGTATACAACTGGAAATTTATCCTGAAAATAAAACGTTTGTCTTAAAAAAATATCCCTTTTTTCAAGATAAAAAAATGGTGATTTCAGGTGTTTTTGAAAAATATAACCGCATTTTTTTAAAAAATAAACTAGAAGGCTATGGCAGTAAAGTCATGACAAGCATCACTACAAAAACAGACTATCTTTTGATTGGCCATCAACCAGGAGCACGTAAAATCAGTGAGGCAAAAAAACACCATGTAAAAATCATTGACGAACAAGCATTGGAAAAATTTTTTTCAGACAATGAAAGATAAAATTATGCTGGGTATCAAACATAAAATTTTTCCTTGGTATCCAAAAAAAAAAAAAAAAAGCTATTGCATACCAGCACAACAACAGGCTTCTATTGGTATTTTACATCATTATGAAGAGGCTGCTATATATCAAAAAATACAAATCATTTTTGAGCATATTTTGCCACATCAAAAAAAAAAATTTTTGTGCTATACCTCCAAGCCCTCAGCAATATATGATCCTAAAGTAGTACTGTCACATAAATCTATCAATCTTTGGGGGGGCATTTATACACCTTGGGCAAATTCTTTTTTGAAAGAATCATTTAATTATTTGTACTTCGTTGCTTTTGACACAACGCCTGTGTTGAATTATTTAATTCAAAAATCACAAGCAAAATGCAAGGTAGGCTACTATATGGAAAAACAAGAAAAATATTTAGATATTATGCTGCGCTTGCATACTGCTCATACGTATGAAAATCTTATAACACAAATGCTGCGCTACACCAAAATGATATAAAACAATATGATTTTAATTACATCAAAAAAATATATATGGGCTTGGATATTTTTTTGAAGAAAAATCGCGTTGAAATAAAAATGTTCTGAATCAAGGATGATTGATCAAATAAAAAATATTAAAAACAGCTAAACGAAAAATTAATAAAAACAATGCCTCATCAAATAAAAATGATGTAGTATTAATTCAAAGAAGATAAAATTGTTTCAAGAAAATTTCTTTTAAAAAAATCACTCCGATAAAAAATATTCATACAATTTTACCGCTCTAAAATCATGTACGTTGCATAAGATTATAGCTTTTGGAAGCTTATAGGACAAATATTACGCTAAAAAATGATTAGCGTAAAAACGCTAAGTAAAACATAAACAAATTATATATAACCTTCATCTTCTTAAAAAAATAATATGCAACAAAACTATCACACAAAACTACAAGGCACAGGCGTGGCTTTGGTTACGCCTTTTACCCAAAAACTTACGATAGATTATGAAGCATATGAAAAATTAATACAGCACGTCAATCCATGGGTCGATTATTTTGTGATACATGGCACTACAGGAGAAGCAGCTACTACTACGGTAGAAGAAAAAAACATGCTATTAAGCTATCTAAAAAAATATAATACCCAGCAAAAACCAATTGTTTGTGGCATAGGAGGAAATCATACAACAGCTATGATACAACATATGGAGGCTTTGAATTTGGAAGGTGTATCGGCTTTGCTTGTAGTAACGCCTTATTATAATAAACCTACACAAGAAGGCATTTATCAACATTATCAAACCATTGCAGCACGAGCACCTGCACCGTTGCTATTATATAATGTCCCGAGTAGAACGGGTGTTAATATGGAAGTAGATACCATTGTTCGTTTGTCTGCATTACCTCATATTATCGGCATCAAAGAAGCTTCTGGTGATTTATTGCAGTGTATGCAGATCCATCATCAAACGTCAAAAAATTTTTTACTGATCTCTGGGGATGATTTGCTGACATTACCCATGATGGCTATTGGGGCAACAGGAGTTATCGGTGTGCTAAGCAATGCAGTACCTTCATTGTTTCATAACATCGCTCGCCATGCTTTACATCATGATTATGTGCAAGCAAAAAAATATAGCGATGTTTTATTATCAATCCACTCACTCATGTATCAAGAGGGAAATCCTGTGGGCATCAAACAATTATTACATATCTGTAATATTTGCCAGCCGTATGTCAGGTTACCTTTAGTAAAAGGATCTGAAGATTTACAGCAAAAAATAAAAATTGCTTATCATTCTTTATCTCATGGATAGAATCCAACAAATACCATCCATGCTTTGTCAAGAAACAACGCTTAGTGTAAAAGATATTGTACAACATGCCACTGCTTTTCCTATAACATACAGCATTCCTTGGCAACAACTAACCGCTGTATGCGAAATTTTGTATCGAAATACAAATTTATATTTTGATGTTTTTACTTGTTTGACAGTGGATGATCATGGCCCAGTAGTTAATAATATGGATATTATGTATCATCTCTACTCCATTCCTTATCAAATAGCTTTAGTATTAAAAATTGTCATTCATCGTGGGAATGAAAAAAATCATATGCCTGTAGTGCCTTCGGTTAGTCATCTTTGGAAAGCAGCCCTTTGGCATGAACGGGAAAGTTATGATTTGTTTGGTATTTGCTTTCAAGGGCATCCGGACTTAAGAAGAATATTGTTGCCAGAAGATTGGCAAGGATACCCTTTAAGAAAAGACTACCATCCAGCAAAATCTTACCAAGGAATTCCCATTGACTGATGATACTATGTATGGATATAAAAAATATTTTGTAGGCTATCATATTGTATATCACCTTGGTTTAGTAAATCTTGTAAAATTTGGAGCAGTTTTTTTTCTTGTATAATCGATAATTGAAAATAATCTTTGAGTCCTTGTATAGTGTTGTTACCTATTTGTATTTGTGATTTTATGACTTTTGGATCTACAGATATTGACTTCTTTTTTTGACATATATCGCATTTTTGACATGGTTTATCTATAATTTCACCAAAATAGTCTAATAATATTTGCTCTCTACAACGATATTGATGTGTTACATAATTTTTGATCGCATACATTTTTTTTTTTGCTATTGTCTTGAGCTGATGATATCTTTTGTTATTCAAAGGAAGTTTTTGGCTCTTGTAAATAGGATTAGTAAATGTAATTTGAGTAATACCTTTTTTTTTAGGCAGATAATTAATAATGTTTCGCTGATGCAAAGCCATTAGTTGCTGTTCAATAGTTTGTGGATGTACATGTAATATCTTTGCCAATGCTAATGCTTCTATGGTGCTTCCTTCTGTAAAAAGTACACCTCCATATATTCTTAAAAGTGAGACAATAACAGGTTTAAAATTTGGATTTTGAGATAAAAAAATATGTACAGCATTTTTTGAGGCTATAATTTTAAGATTAGATTGTTGAAAAATTTTTTCATCCACTTGTATATATCCTTCCATGATGAGTTTTTGTAAAGTGATATAAACAAACTTTACACTCATCATTTTTTTCGCTGCAAAATCATACAAATCAAAAGAATGGGCCTTTTGTTGGGGATGGTCTCCTACAGCTATTCGATAATCATTTAATAAATGCTGGTAAGTAGTTTTAATATTTTCTATACTAGGGTACGCATCTTTGATAGTTTTTTCTAATATCTCTAAATCATTTTTTGCATATAATATAATAGCATACGCTTTTTGTTGATCTCTTCCTGCTCTGCCAGCTTCTTGATAATAAGCTTCTAATGTAGAAGGTAAATCTATATGAATCACAGATCTTACATTGGCTTTGTCAATACCCATACCAAAGGCATTGGTGGCTACGATCACACGCAGTTGATTTTTGATCCATTCTTCTTGCCTTTGGACGCGTAGATCATATGGCATTCCAGCATGATAATGATCGGCTGCAATGCCATGTGCTCGTAAAAATTGTGCTATAATAGAAGTCTTTTTTCTTGTATTTACATAAACAATAGCAGTACCTGGTATCTTTTTTAAAATATCGACCAATATTTTTTGTTTGTTCACTGTTTCTTTTACAACGTAGGCTAAATTTTTTCGAACAAAACTTGTTTGTAAAACATTTTTTTTTTTGAAAAATAATTGTTTTTGTATATCCTCTTGAACATTTTCTGTAGCGGTAGCTGTCAATGCAATAACATGGATATCTGCAGGCAAAATTTTACGGAAATCTGCTATGGATACATAAGCAGGACGAAAATCATAACCCCACTGAGAAATACAATGAGCTTCGTCAACAGCTAAAAAACTGATATTCATGTAGGGTAATTTTTCTTGTAAACTTCGGCTCAAAAGTCTTTCTGGAGATACATATAAAAACTTCACATGCCCTTCAATACATTGATCCAAATAATTGACAATTGTAGCGCTGTCCATAACTGATGAGAGATACACAGCTGGTATATTTCGTTTAAGTAATTGATCTACTTGGTCTTTCATCAAAGCAAGCAAAGGTGATACTACAATGCAAATACCTGGCTGCATCATAGCAGGCACTTGAAAACAAATAGATTTACCCCCTCCTGTAGGAAGCAAAGCAAGTACATCTTTTTTAGATAACACTTGTGCAATAATTTCTTTTTGTAATGGACGAAATTCTGTATACCCCCAGTATTTTTTAAGTGTTTGATACATTCGTCCAATTATATTATATTTACTATCAAATTTTGATTTTCTTTAAAAATTTTATAAGACACTATCTCCATTCTATTTAAACCAAGAGAAAAACTTTATGCCTGTTTCAAAAAGACTACAAACTTCAAAAAATAAAAGAATCTCCTCTCACCAATACACCATCACTCCTCTCAGTGAAGAAGAAAAAAAATCCATTGCTAAAATCTACGATCAATATACTATAAAAGACATCCGAGATCAAACTATTATAGAAGGCACAGTGATCAGTCATAACAAAAAAAATGTGACTATCAGCACAGAAGCAAAATATGACCGTAGCATTCCTGGAGTAGAATTTAAAGATATACCAGGACTTACAGAAGGTACAAAAGTAGATCTCTACGTAGAAAAACAAGAAAATAAAAAAGGCGAACAGATTATTTCTAAAAAGAAAGCTAAAAAACTAAGAAGTTGGCAAAAAATAGAAGAGGCTGAAAAAAACGGTTCTGTGCTAGAAGGTGTTGTTTTACATAGAGTAAAAGGTGGGTTTGTAATGGATATCGATGGTATTGAAACCTTTCTTCCAGGATCTCAAGTAGACATTAAACCTGTACAAGACTTTGATTTGTTTGTAGGAAAAACTATGGATGTAAAAGTGCTAAAAATTAATTACGTCAACAACAATATTATAGTATCGCACAAACAACTCATTGAAGGAGCATACGCTAAACAACGAGAAGAGATTATGAATAATATTGAAAAAGGACAAATCCTAGAAGGTGTTGTAAAAAATATTAAAAAATTTGGTGTATTTGTGGACTTAGGCGGTGTAGATGGTTTGTTATACTTAACTGATTTATCTTGGAATAGAATTTCACAACCTGAAGAAATAGTACAATTAGGTGATAGAATCAAGGTAGTGGTTACAGATTTTGATGAAGAAAAAAAAAGAATTTCACTAGGTATGAAACAGTTAACACCTAATCCTTGGGATAGCCTTTCTGAAGACATTGCTGAAGGTGCTAAAATCAAAGGAAAAATTACTAAAATCACAGACTATGGAGTTTTTGTAGAAATTATACCAAGTGTAGAAGGGCTTATCCATGTTTCTGAAATGACTTGGTCTCAGCATTACCAATCACAAAAACTAATAGAAAAACTAAAACTTCATCAAGAAATTGAAGCAGTTATTATCTCTATCTCTAGAGAAGACAAAAAAATATCCTTAGGTACAAAACAACTGAAAGGAGATCCTTGGAGTGTAGAAAACATCCGGAAAAAGTATTCTTTGAATGCAAAACAAAAAGGGAAAGTAGTCAATATCATGGATTTTGGAGTTTTCATAGAGCTAGAAGAAGGTATTGATGGTCTGCTACATGTATCTGATATGTCTTGGACAAATAAAATCAAAAATCCTGCTGATCTCATTAAGCTCAATGAAGAAATTGAAACTGTAATACTAGATATTGATATTGAAAACAAAAAAATAGCCCTAGGCCTTAAACAACTAGAACCTAACCCTTGGGATATTTTTGAAGATGTTTTCAAAGTAAATAGTACCTGTCAAGCAAACATCACCAAAAAAGTAGACAACGGTGTTGTGGTAGAACTTCCTTATGGTTTAGAAGGATTTATCTTAAAAAAGAATTTTATTGTAGACAGTAAACAAGAAGTAAAAATTGGTGATACCATTGAATGTAAAATTTTAGAAATTTCAAGACAAAACAAAAAAATTACACTCTCATACAACACAAAAAAAAATATTGAAAAAATAGATGAAGAAGACAAAAAACAAACTATCAAAAAGAAATATATCCTTAATACACAATCTTCCAAATCAACTTTAGGAGATTTAGAAGCACTGGCAGATCTAAAAAAGAAATAAAGAACATAAGGTCACGTGGCCGAGTGGTTAGGCAGTGGTCTGCAAAACCTCTTACAGCGGTTCAAATCCGCTCGTGACCTCTAATATTCTTTTAAATTTTACAATGAATGAATTTATTCAAAATATTTTCTAGAACTTCTGAAAAATATTCCTCCCACAAAAGCCTACCTAAAAAAAATTTTCTTCAAACCATCAAAAAATATATTACAAATCATACAAAAATTGATGAACAAATCCTAGAAAATATCGAAGAAATTCTTTTATCTGCTGATATTGGTATAGAGACTACACAAAAAATATTAGATAATATCCAAAAAAATTCTCCTAAAGGATGGGAAAATACAAAAATAGCGCTCAAAAAAGAATTGACAGTTCTTTTGAAAGATACTTTATCAGAAAAAATAATTAATAATACAAACACCCCACATACACCCCATGTTATCTTAGTAGTAGGCGTCAACGGTGTAGGAAAAACTACAACCATTGCCAAAATAGCAGCAAAACTAAAAGAAAAAAAAATTATTATAGGCGCTGCAGATACCTTCAGAGCTGCTGCTGTAGAACAAATACAAATATGGGGGGAAAAATTAGCCATTCCAGTAATTGCCAATACAAAAACAAAAGACCCTAAAGCTATTGTCTATGATACTATTCAATATGGTCTAAAAAAATCATCTGATATAATCATTATTGATACAGCAGGTAGACTTCATAATAATTATAATCTTATGCAAGAACTATCGGGTATCAAAACAACTATTCAAAAACTAATACCCCAAGCACCTCACGAAACTTTGCTTGTTTTAGATAGCACAACCGGCAATAATGCCTTTACGCAAACAGCGATGTTTCAACAAAAATTACCAATATCATCCATCGTCATGACAAAACTAGACGGTAGTGCCAAAGGAGGTATGATGATCGGCATTTGTGATCAATACAAAATACCTATTCAATACGTAGGCTTAGGAGAAAACGAAAAAGATTTACAATTTTTTGATAAAAAAAAATTTATTGACTCACTCTTTGATTCAATTTAAAATTGATAATATCCAAAAAAAATAAACAAGTCATGAAATCCATGGACATATTCTATCAACAATCATGATGAATTTTTAAAAGAAAAATACTGAAATAAATAATATATACAACTAGCTAAAAAACATAAACATTTATCAAAAAAACTATTTCAATATATATGTATCATAAAAACTATTTTTGGATATATACGATCTTTTGTACTTTTATACACTGCAATAATCCTAAAAACAAAAAAAAACAAACAAAAAACAATAATGATATTAAAATAGAAGCCTCAAATATGGATGTATATTACTACGAAGGCACTACATTAAAGTATATCATCCAAACACCCAAACTCATAGAACTAAAAAATGGTGATAGACAATATCCAGAAGGCATTCTATTTAAAGTATATGAAAATGATCAGCTATTGACTACCTTGCAATCAGCACATGCCGTGCAATACAAAGTAGCAGGTATATTGGAAGCTTCTCAAAACGTATCAATAGAAAATACCTCTACACAACAAAAATTATATACACAGTCTATTATCTTAGATCAAAAAAAAGAACAAATTTACACAGATCAACCAGTAAAAATCATCCGTAATGAAGAAATACTTACAGGAAAAGGACTACAAGCAGACAAAGATTTTACACAATACACAATTCTTCAACCCACTGGTACACTAGACATTGCAGAATAAAGTTTATATGTTTTGTAAAAAATACCTTTGGCTATGTTTATGTTTATCATTACAGTGTCAAAAAAAAAAAAAAAAAGAAGCAGTCAATCCAGGAGCCCCTTATCTTTATATTCAATTTTTTCAAAAAAAAAAATCCATAGAAAACCCCATCCATCACATACAAATTGACAAGATGTATGCAGTATATCAAAAAAAAAAATCTGATACATATCAACAAAAAGAACCACTTAGCAAAATGCAAATTCCTTTATATATCCATGCAGATGAAAATGGTCACGTAGACTATTATTTTCAAGTCACAGCAAAAGAAATCAAAGGAAAAGAAAAAAAATATTCTTTTAATATAACATTACAATACACCCTAGTATTTACCACAATTCTCAACAAAGTCTGTATGCAAGTACAAAAAATGACTATCAAAAATTGCAAAAATACAATGAATACTAATCCAATAACAGCTACCCTATCTTTTGATGATGTAGACACAAAACAAAAAATAACAGCCTCTTCCTATACTTCTTCAAACCTAAGCAATGAAACGGTTCTTAAGATTATTTTTTCTTAGTGTATGTCCCTTTATTTTTTTAAGCCATCGTGCTTTTTCAAAAAAAAATACTCCAAATACATCAAAAGAAAAAAAAAAACTAAAACTTCCTAAGTCCCTACCAAAAATTGATTTTATACAAACACCTCCTCTTGATTTCATCGATCAACTAATCAAAAAAAAACAAAATTCTTACAAACCTTATACCCCGTTGGTACAACAAATAGATATCCATATTGACTATTTCAAACTGATAAAAAATTTATTTGTTGCCGATCAACAATGGCAAGCAAATATAGGATTTCTCTGGCGTAAAAATATTTATATACACTACAAAGTAGGAAAATCCGATCGATCATTTCCAGAAGCATATCAAAACACCAAAAAATACCATGTAAAAGGTCACTATAATACCATAGGCATTGGTTATTACATCAAGTATGATGAAAAAAACAACCTGTATAGCTATATAGGCTACGGTAAGAGTTATTACACTGATCAAGGTCATTTTTTAATTGAAAGTCAGCTGGGAAAAGGATATGCCTATACCCTACCTCAAAGTGACCCCCTTGCACTTAGCTGGTATGTATTAGCCATAGGTTCAGAAACCAAAATATTTTCTGATTTCAATTTTTATGCTGGATGGATTTTTTCGTTAAAAATGCGTCAAAAAATGTTCCCGAGAAAACCGATACCCATTTACCATATACCCGGCTATGGCCTTGCTAAAAACCCCTACAACTTAGGACTACAAATGTATTTATCGTATAAAATTAATTTTATCATCCAAGAAAAATTCTAACATTGCCTCGCTATGACAAAAAATCTTGTGATTGTAGAATCACCTGCAAAAGCTAAAACCATAGAAAAATATTTAGGAGCCAACTATCATGTAATGTCTTGTTACGGACATGTAAGAGATTTACCCAAAAATAACAAAGCCATTGATATCCAAAATCAATTTCAGCCCACCTATGAAATCAATGCCGACAAAAAAAAAATTATTGCCCAATTAAAAAAAAATGTAAAAAATTCCTCCCATATTTACCTTGCAAGTGACGACGACCGAGAAGGAGAAGCTATTGCATGGCATTTAAAAGAAGCACTCAAAATTGATGATACTAAAACCAAACGCATCGTTTTTAGAGAAATTACTCAAAAATCCATACAGCAAGCCATACAAAATCCTAGAAATATCGATCAAAACTTAGTAGATGCACAACAAGCAAGACGCATTTTAGACCGTTTAGTAGGATTTGAACTATCTCCAATGCTTTGGAAAAAAATCAAAACAGGACTTTCAGCAGGTCGCGTGCAATCAGTGGCTGTTCGATTGGTAGTAGAAAGAGAAAGAGAAATTGTACAATTTAAAATCAATACTTTTTATAAAATTACAGGACTCTTTCTACTGGAAGAACAAAAACACCTCCAAGCAGTATTAAATGAAAAAATAAAAACTGTCAAAACAGTCAATCATTTTTTATCACAATGCAAAACAGCAGTATATACCATCGAAAACTTAGAAAAAAAACAAACCCAACGCTCACCATCCCCTCCTTTTACAACGTCTACCTTACAACAAGAAGCCAGTAGAAAATTAGGATATTCAGTAGCTTATACCATGTCTTTAGCACAAAAATTATACGAAAATGGTAAAATTTCTTACATGAGAACAGATGCTGTACACATGTCTGCAGAAGCCATGCAAAATGCTCAAGAAATGATTGAAAAAAGCTATGGATCTGATTATGTACAAACAAAACAGTATCAAACAAAAACAACCAATGCACAAGAAGCGCATGAAGCGATACGGCCTACAGACTTTTTCTTAAAAAAAATCAGTGAAGAACAACCACAACAACGACTCTATACTTTAATATGGAAAAGAGCCATTGCTTCACAAATGGCCAAAGCTAAAATAGAAAATACCACTGCTACTATCAATATCTCTACGGTAGATCAAAAATTAATTGCTAAAGGAGAAATCATTCAATTTGATGGATTTTTAAAAGTATATCAAAACAATGAAGAAGATACTTCGGATGACGAACAAAAAAAAATGTTACCTCCTCTGGCAATTGGTCAAACTTTGTCTTTGGATCATCTCAAAGCCAGAGAAACCTTTACTAAACCACCTGCACGCTTCACAGAAGCAGCTTTAGTAAAAGAATTAGAAACAAGAGGTATTGGCAGGCCTTCTACCTACGCTCCTATCATCTCTACCATACAAAAAAGAAACTACGTTATTAAAACCTCAAAGGAAGGAACAGAAAGGCAATACCATCTCTTTTTATTACAACAAGGAGAAATTATTACACAAAAAGGAATAGAAGTTACTGGCACTGAAAAAAATAAGCTCTTTCCTACAGATATTGCCATGATTGTCAATGATTTTTTAGTACATCATTTTTCTGAAATTACTAATGATCAGTTTACAGCTGGTATAGAAAAAAAATTAGATGCAATTGCCCAAGGAAAAAACATATGGCATCATATGATTGCTCATTTTTACCAAAGCTTCCACGCACAAATAACTAAAACAGCCCAAATTGCACGTGATGATATTCCTACCTCTAAAAAATTAGGACAAGACCCAAAAACTGGTAAAACCATCATTGCACGTTTAGGAAAATATGGACCTATCGTACAAATGGGAGAGACTGATGATGAACAAAAACCACAATATGCCAAACTCAGAAAAGATCAATTTTTAGCATCCATCACACTCGAAGAAGCTTTGGTATTATTTCAATTACCACGTCAAATAGGTGATTTTGAAAACTTACCCATGACAGTAGATATCGGTAGATTTGGCCCCTATGTCAAGCATAACAACCTATTTTTTAGTATCCCGAAAGAAGAAAATCCTTATACAATATCCTCTCCAACTGCCATCAAAATCATCGAAAATAAAAGAAAATTAGATGCAGAAAAACACATCAAAAGTTTTGAAGAAGACAAAAACATACAAATACTCAAAGGAAGATGGGGTCCTTATATCAAACACGGAAAAAAAAATATAAAAATACCCTCCACAAAAGATGCCATTGCTCTTACGTTACAAGACTGTTTGGAAATTATAGCCTTGGCTGGTGAGACAAAAAAAAAGTATCCAAAAAAATAATGGCTATTATCCATCACAGTGTTGAGCAGGCAAAATATTTTTTAAACCAAAATCAAGTCATTGCCATCCCTACAGAAACTGTATATGGATTGGCAGCCAATGCCTACAATGCATCTGCAGTACAAACAGTGTTTCAAATCAAAAATCGACCAAACCATGATCCTCTCATTGTACATACCCATGTATTTGAAAAAGTTTTTGATTTTGTAACTAATTTTCCCTCAAAAGCACAAATTTTAGCAAAAAAATTTTGGCCAGGACCACTCACCTTGTTACTCAAAAAAAAAAATATACAAAACTTAATTACTGCTAATTCTCCTCAAGTAGCTGTAAGAATTCCCAATCATCCTTTGGCTTTGGCCTTGTTATCACAGCTTAATTTTCCACTCGTAGCACCAAGTGCCAATCCATTTGGTTATATCAGTCCTACAAGACCACAACATGTGGAATCACAATTAGGGAAATATATTCCTTATATTTTGGATGGTGGTTTATGTCATATAGGTTTAGAATCTACCATTGTAGGATTTCAAGAAGAACAGCCAGTAGTTTACCGATTAGGAAGTATCAGTATTACATCTATCACCAAAACTATAGGACCTGTATTGATAAAAAATCATACACAAATGCAAAAAGCACCTGGCATGGATTTTAGTCATTATTCACCGAAAAAAAAATTGTATGTAGGAGATATATCAATGCTATGCAAAAAATATGCCCAGTATAAAATAGGCGTACTTTCTTTCAAAAAAAACTATACGGATAAATCAATTTTTGTACAAAAAATATTATCTCCCTCAGGAAGTTTGACAATAGCAGCAAAAAATTTATTTCATTATTTAAGACTACTAGATGACTCGGGTATTGAAATGATCATTGCAGAGTATGTACCAAATCAAGATATCGGATCTACGATCAACGATCGATTACAAAGAGCTAGTGCCAAAAGTATATGTTAATATTTCTAACTTATTTCAAAATAAAAGTAATTTTGGTATTCTTTAATCATAATAGCTTTTTTTAAAAAACTGTTAGCGCATATGCAAAATATTTTTTTACATTTATTCTTAAATTTTAACAAAGAATATTACTCTATTGACATATCTAAAAAATTGGTTTCATCAAAAAAAATATTATTGTAAAAATGCATAGTCATCTCTCTATAGATTACATAAAAACCTTTTCATATTTTTCTGAATTGCTAAAAAAATTTAAAGGTAATTCATTCTTTTTGTAATCATAACAAAAAGAAATACTTTTTTAGTCAATTTTCTTGATATTTTTCAACATACTTTTCAGTACACCCTTAAACATACTATACCTCTAATATATTAAACAAAGCTTACACTTCTAGTTTTCTACATATACCCAAAATTTTCTATTTTTTGTTAAATCTATAATCGATAGACTAATTTTCATTGCTCTTGTGCATAGATAGTTAAATTATTCAATGTAGAGTTATATTTTTTCTTATGAAAAATGACGAATACCTCCCCATCTATACATTAATCCTACACAGCAGGCATGCGTATATGTATCCCAAGCTGTTATAGAAGGCTTATATTGGTAAGTAAAAAAAAGAGAAAAATCAGGAACAAAATGATAATGTATATCCAAATGATGGGGTAAAATATTTGGTACAACTGTATCTTTTGGAATAGCCATCAGATCAAACACCGATGATTTTTCGCTTACACGAAATGTGTATGCCAAAAATATTTTTTTATATAGCTGATAATATAATTTACTTTGAAAAAAAAAACGAGCAGGAGTGTCATTGGCTATCATGGAAGGATAAAGGTGATATTGATAGATAGCTTGCACCATCATTTTTTTTTTATAGCGATACATCAGTGCATAACCCAAACAAACATGCCTAATATCATCATATGTAATCTTTTTTTTTTTCATGACCCATCGATTTTTTGCTACAGTATAAGCTCCATATATATGTTGGTCAAAAGAGGAATGATAAAAAAATTTAGCGCCTGCACATAAAACAAAAGCCTGATATTCATTTTTCAACACAGGAGTTGATGGTAATAAAAACTGATATTCCCCAAGTAGATTCAAAGGAAAACGCTTTGGTTTATTTTGAATACTAAAATAAGGCTGTAGTTTTTTTTGAAAAAAATGCATTTGGCAGCGGATGATCGGAAAAAAAGGCCATACCAAAGGATCATTTGTGATAACAATACGACTGCCGATACACCATTCCATATATGGTGCCAAGGGGATATATACTTTAGGTATGCCATGTATATAATATCCTTTTTGAGGAAAATTTATTAAAGAATAAACACTTTGCTGATAATTTATTTTTGTTTGCCAATGAAAAAAAATAAATGGATTGAAAGGCAAAACATATTTTATATGAAATTTACCTGTATACCCTTGTACATTCCAGAAAGACTTATGCAAAAAATATCCGCTTAAATTAATACGATAGTGTCTATCGATGTTTTGATGATAATTATGTATGTATCCATTACTTTGAAAAAAATGCATTTGCTTTTGCAAGGGATGTACTTCGTAGTAACAACAAAGCTGTGATACTACGCTTTGAGGCACGTAATAATCTGTATGCAATTGTACATAATGATGCCAATGTTTTTTTTTTTCTGATCGTCGTTTTTCGGTAGTATGGCCAACACTCATTTTTAAACGATCTTTTTGGATCAGCTGATAAAAAAAATCCGTAACATCCATCTTATATCCTCCTCCCATACGTATATGATGGGCATATCTTTTTTTAGGTTTAATTTTTATTTTTTTGATTGGTGTAGGAAAAACAAGTAAGTCAAAACATTCATCTGTTAAAGGATGGGAAATTATAGTAATCGATGTTTTATTTTTTTTGATAGGAGTAGGTGGAAGAAAAATACGAGGTTGCTTTTTTATTTTATTTTTTCTCTGCTTGAGAATTCTAATCTCTTCATTTTTAATTTTGCCAACTATTGTTTGCTTTTGTGCTTGTGCAACCAACAAAGCAAAAAAAAAAAAAACATATTTTTTACAAAAACAACGAATAATGCATTGTTTCATATTCATTTTTCTTCTTCCAAAGAATCGCAGTATACCCAAATATCTACTGTAGTGCCTACCTTAACAATGGTATCATGTACAGGTGTTTGTTGACTCACCAAATTTTTTTCTTTTAGAGTATCATACAAAATATAAGTCACGTTGCCTAAGGTCAAATCAGCATTTTCTATAATGGTTTTGGCTTGTGTAAACGATAATCCTACTAAATGAGGCACTAAAATTTCTTGTGCATTTAAACCACTACCCAACACTAAATCTATCGATTCACCCATTTGAATAGACGTATTGGGTAGAATAGATTCTTTTTGATACATCTGTCGAATCACTACATCTTTAGCAAGGTCGGGAACATAGGTAATATTGCCTAAAGATAGGCCTACATTTTTTAAAATAGACTTGGCATGGGTCAAAGAGTTATCGTATAAATTAGGCATACGGACATGCGGTATTACAGAGGGATTGATAGTGAGGTAAATTTTTCTGTGCTTTTTAACTTTAGTAGTTGCGGGGGGATATTGCTTTAGAACAATATTAGGAGGAAAATTTTTGGCATAAAAGCTGTCTTTTCTTATATGTGGTGTCAGTTGATGATCTTGTAAAATTTTTTCAGCTTGTACTACAGATATGTTTTCTACTGTTGGAATCACAACAGTCGTTTTATTGATACATAGTGGCAGGATACCATAAAAAAAAAAAAAAAAGAAAAGAAAAAAGAAAAAAAAAGCAGCAAAAAAATGGAGAAAAATTTTTTTCATCAAAAGATCGAATAATATATCTAAATATCTAATCTAGCATAGGAGGCATTTTTTTCTATAAATTTTTTTCTAGGGGCAACCTCTTCTCCCATCAATATACTAAAAAGCTGATCTGCTTCGATAGCAGAAGCAATGCTTACTTGTTTCAAGTTACGAACATCAGGATTCATCGTTGTAGACCAAAGTTGATCTGCATTCATTTCTCCTAAACCTTTATAGCGTTGAAGATGAATATTGTTTTTGTCAGTAGATATAGACCATTGGCTAAGCAACATTTCTCTTTCGTTTTCATTCCAGCAGTATTTTTCTTTTTTACCTTGCTTGAGCAAATACAAAGGCGGCAAGGCAATGTATAAATATCCTTTTTCAATCAATGCTTTGGCATATCGATAAAAAAAAGTCAGCATCAACGTACGAATATGGCTTCCGTCTACATCGGCATCGGTCATGATCACAATTTTATGATAACGTAATTTTTCTAAATTCATGACTTTGCTATCTGTTGTAGTTCCAAAAGAAATACCCAATGCCGTAATCATATTTTTAATTTCTTCATTTTCATAAATTTTATACTCTTGTGTTTTTTCTACATTGAGAATTTTTCCCTTTAAAGGCAATATGGCTTGATATTTTCTGTTACGTCCTTGTTTAGCAGTACCGCCTGCAGAATCTCCTTCTACTAAAAATAATTCACATAGCGCAGGATTTTTTTCTGAACAATCGGCTAATTTTCCTGGCAAAGCACTACTAGACAATACATTTTTTCTTTGTACCATTTCTCTAGCTTTACGTGCTGCCATACGTGCTTGTGCTGCTAACAATACCTTGGCAATAATCTGTTTTGCCTCTTTAGGATTTTCTTCTAAATAATCTTGTAATGTAGATTTCACGCAGTAATCTACAGCTCCCAATACATCAGAATTTCCTAATTTTGTTTTAGTCTGCCCTTCAAACTGTGGCTCTGCTACTTTAACCGCAATTACAGCTGTAAGCCCTTCCCGAAAATCATCACCATTGATATCTACTTTCGATTTGTCTAAAAATCCTTGTTTTTCTGCATAGCTCTTGAGCGTACGGGTAATAGCTCTTCTAAAACCTGCTACATGAGTACCTCCTTCTACTGTATGAATATTATTAACATACGAAACAATATTTTCGGCATAACCTGTATTATAATGAATAGCTACTTGTACAGGAGTAGAATGTTGAGGATGGTCGATATCAATGGGCTTTGGAATCAGTGCTATTTTTTTACGATCCAAATGTTTTACAAAAGCTGGCAATCCTTCTTGAGAATAAAAAATTTCAGGTGGAGTGTCATCATCTGTTCTTAAATCTTTGAGTGTAAGCCTAAGTCCTGCATTGAGATACGCTAAATCTTGTAAACGTTTAGATAAAATAGTATAAGTATAGACATGTGTAGAAAAAATACTATCATCTGGCAAAAAATGAATAATCGTACCTGTTTTTTTTGACTTTCCTATTTTTTTTACAGAATCACAAGGCACTCCTTTAGTATATGTTTGTTCATACACAAACCCATTACGATGAACTGTCGCCGTCATCTGTTTGGATAAAGCATTCACACAAGAAACCCCTACCCCATGCAAACCTCCACTAACTTTGTAGGTATCTTTATCAAACTTACCTCCGGCATGTAATACCGTCATGACTACTTCTAAAGCAGAACGTTTTTCTTTTGGATGCAAATCTGTAGGAATTCCTCTTCCATTATCTTCTACTGTAATGGCATTATTTTTATGAATAGTGATATGAATTTCAGAACAAAACCCAGCCAAAGCTTCATCAATGGAGTTGTCTACTACTTCCCAAACCAAATGATGTAGCCCTTTTTCTCCAACATCACCAATGTACATGGCAGGCCTTTTTCTTACAGCTTCTAAACCTTCTAATATTTGTATACTTTCTGCTGAGTATTGCTGTTGCATATATTTTTTTTGATAAGAAATGAGAGGTAAAAAAAGAAACGCTTATAATAGCTTGTACAAACGGTATTGTATATTCAAATACCAATTACGGTATTGATGGCTGGTGTTGGATTTACTTATGTGTGATAAAGCATGATAATAATGTATACTCACTCCCCATTGACGGGTAATTTTTTTACTTAAACCTATCATAGGACCATAATCTATACTAACAATTTGATCATAATTGGAATTTTCGTTTTGGTAAGCAGCCAATAAAAAACCAGAGTTCCAGCCAAAGTCTACACTCGTTTTAAAAGGCAAAAATAACTTTAAAAAAATAGGACAGTAGAGATAGTGATTATGAGAGGTAATCGCTTCATTTTTTAAACTTTTTTTGACGTAAATGCCTTCCAATTGGATACCCCAAAACAGTAAAGATTGTTGTGCATAAGCACCGATTGTCCAAGTTTGGTTATGTTTTTTTTTTTGATTGTATATTTGTTTAGTGTCCGTCAAACCTCCTTGAATGCCTACTTCAAGGGCATATGTGTAACAAGATATACCTAAAAAAAAAGCAGTAAAAAAATATATTTTGCTAATTTTTGATATCAATGACATGTGTGTTGATTATTGATAAGAAATTTAAAAGAACTGAAAAATTTAAAAAGGAGGGAAATGCATTGCATTGAAGTGAGTGTGCTAGGATTCGAACCTAGGACATCTTCCTTAAAAGGGAAGCGCTCTACCAGCTGAGCTACACACTCAAAAAATTTTTACACGAATATACAAAAATTTATGAATTGCTACATACTTAATCAAGCAATGCCAAAGATTTTTTTACAAAGAAAATCAGTTCTTGAATATAATCAGGGCTAAAATCAAAAGATATCCCAGCGGTTGTATATACGGTTTTAATAGAAGCTGTATGACCAAGCGATAAAGCTTTTTTATATTTTTCTAAAGTATTTTTAGGATCTTTTTGAAAATTTCTCCACAAAGCAATCGCTCCTAGTTGCGCTATACCATACTCGATATAATAAAAAGGCACTTCAAAAATATGTAATTGTCTTTGCCAAAGTATGCGTTTGTTAGTTTCTAGTGAAGACCAATCTGTGATATGATTGGTATATTTTTCAAAAAGTACTTGCCATTTAGCATGCCTTTGTTCAACCGTATGCTGTGGATTTTCATACACCCAATGCTGAAAGCTATCTACCGTGCTCACCCAAGCCAAAGTGCCTAGTATGCTCTGCAAATGCATTTTTTTAGCTCTTTTAAACGCCTCTTCTTCTTCAAAAAAAATAGACCATTCATCCATAGTAATCAACTCCATTGTCATAGATGCTAGTTCAGCCACTTCACAAGTAGGATGTTTGAAAAGATGCAAAGGCAAATCAGTCATTAAAAAATTATGTACTGCATGTCCTGCTTCGTGAATCAAAGTGATAATATCATGCCACGTATTGGTAGCATTCATAAAAATAAAAGGAACTCCTGTAATATCTAGAGGATAATTATAACCTCCTGGAGCCTTTCCTTCTCTAGCAAATAAATCAAGCTGTTGTTTTGCTTGCATTTTTTTTAAACAATCACCAAAATAAGGATCTATGCGTTGTAACACTTGTATTGTTTTTGCTAAAAGATCTTCTTTAGATTTTAACGGACGTAAAGGCGACTTACCGTCGCTATCAACCTGTTGATCCCAAGGCTTATAAGGGTGTAATGATAATTTTTTTGATTTTTTTTTTGCAAAATCATTTAAAAGAGGCACTACATTTTTTTCAATCGCCTCATGCATATGCATACAATCTACTGGCGTATAATCATTGCGATGCATGGCTACAAACATATAATCTCGAAAATTTTTAAACCCTGCATGCAAGGCCATAGTATGCCTTTTCTGTATCATTTCATCAAAAACAACTTCTACATCTGATGATATTTGATGATAAGCAGCAGCAATGGCATGATAAAAACCCTCTCTTTTTTTTCGATCTTTCGACTCTAAGGCCAACATGGCCTGAGGAATGGTGTATTTTTTTTCTTGGTAATACACCACAAGACCACCTACCATCTGGGTATACTTTTGTGCTAGCATTTGTAATGCCGTATCAATGGCTACATTCTCTTCCCGATAAATAACCATGTCCTGTTGCATATCTTTGATCAGCAAAACAATGTCTTTTTGTGCCACTAAACAACCTTCCGAATAGTATTTTACAAGCTTTTGTTTAATTTTTTGATCTTGTATAATGGTTTGTGGTACTACTTTTTCTACAAAAAATTGATAATCTTTTTGATAATCAGTATGATTAGTATTCCCTGTCATTCGGATATAACGCCATCCCATTTCCTCAGAAATTACAGCACGTAGATGATCCCAAGCTTTCAAAAAATCAATATATCCTTGAACAGAAGTTATGACTTTCCCCTGCAGTGTAGTATATTTTTGTTGAAGTGTTTGTTCTTGCCATAAAGCATCTTTAGTGGAAAATACCATAGATTTTTTGGATAATTGAGCCATATGCAATAAAAAATAAATGATCAATAAAACGTTAGAAAGATGTTGATCAATAAAACAAATTTCATCAAGCAATTAAAAATGCTATTAAAATAACACATCTCTAGATAAAATTTTTAGCACATTAACTTCATATCTTATTAAGATAAATCTTTAAAATTAAAGGATACCCCTATCAAACCGTAAAGTAGAAACAATTATTTATATGTTAAACATCGATCACAGAAATATACTGTCAAACAAAAAAATATCAAACCAATCATAAAATACTATCTAGCAATGCTCATCATCCTGTTAAAATCCCACTCCATTTACCGAATCATCTCTTGTCTATAATTATTATTTCTTTTCAAAATTATACCAAACTCAAATACTGTCATCAAAAAATATAGGCCAGCGCAAAAATGTTTTAGGATCTGCGCTCCAATCCAACACATGAAAAGAAGGTGGCATACGTTCACGCTTCCATTGATTTTTTTGCACATGCGTTAAAAAACGTTGTACATAAATCACTGCTAAAGACAAAGACACCCCATGCTTCTTTTGTAATCTTTGAATCATATCTGCTTTGCTAAAATATTTTTGCAAAAAAACATACGTCAAATCAGCTAAAAGCACGTATGGCATCAATTCTTTTTCGTCTTGTTGTTCATACACCGCAGGACGCAACTCTGCTTGTGGCTTTTGTTGATGCACCCATTGTAGTGCAGTATACCCTAAACTTTTTTCTGCCCAACCCAAAAACTGCATGATAAAATGCTTGTCCACCCCCCCCAAAGGCGCTAAACTTCCGCTCATATCACCATCCATGGTAGTATACCCCATCATCACTTCGCTCATATTTGCTGTAGTTAAAAGCAAAGCATGTAAAGCATTGGCAAGCATCCAAATACCTGGCACACGACTCCTAGCCTGTATGTTTTGTAAAGGAATATCATACTTTGGCCAATCCATTTTTTGCTGTAAGATAGACTCTACCCCTGCTGTATACTGTTGAATAATAGTATCTAAATCCCAGACAAAAAAAGGAATTGCAAGCTCGCTTGTGAGCCTTTGTGCTGCTTTTTGTGTGGCTTGAGAAGAATTTTTAGTTTTTTGATAAACACAAACCAAAAGATATGCTACAATAGCAGGCACAGCTTCAGTTGGAGTATCATATATAGAAAATATTTGTTCATCTGAACAACCTATTTTTTTTAAAAAATGCTGCAACCCCAAAGATTTTATACCCCTTTTGACCATTTCCACTATCAAAACAACACAAGCAGAAGAATCTGCTCCACCACTCAATGAAAGCACAAATTTTTTCTGCTTACTTTTACGTAAATAATCAAATAACCCAAGACTCATCACTTGTACAAAGTCTTCAAAAATATCAGTACTAGTTATTATAGCACAATCTTTCGCTTGGATATCATTAGGCACTAAATCATCAGCAGTGATGTATTGACTCACCAAAACATGATCTTCAAAAGATAAATATCCTCCCTTTTGCAACATCCCTTTAGGAGAAGCAATCATTACCTCACCATCGTAGATCACTTTTCCGGCTTCATTACCCAGTAAATTAGTATAAACATACAGACAATGATATTTTTTTGCACTTTCAATCACCAAATGTGCTCTTCTACGCCTCTTGTGCAACGCAAAATGACTTGCACTAGCGTTAAAAATAATATCCACACCTTTTTGATAAAAATCATAAGCCGGTCGTTTATCAGTAGTCTGCCAAGCATCTTCACAAATTTCAATGCCAATATTTACACCTTGTATAGTATAGTAAGACTTTCCAAAAGGATATGTTTGATGATCGATCGAGATCTTTTTTGTTGTGTGAGAAAACCAAGGAGTAAACCATCTTTGCTCATAATGAATACCTTCACTAGCCAAATATTTTTTTACAGCAAAGCCTTGTAATTGCTGATGATGCACCACAGCCACACAGTTATATAGCTTTTGATAAAAAAAAACAGGCAACCCAATCAAAAGGGTAATGTTTTTGCATAAAGGAATAATGCTACGCAATACTTCCATTGCCTGATTAGTCACCGAAGGACGAAAAAAAAAATCATCACACCCATAACCTGTAATGCATAGTTCAGGCAAGCATAAACAATCAACAGACGCTTGTTGAGCCTTTGCTAGCACAGCTTGAATATGGGCTATATTGCTTTGCCAATGCAACGGAGTTTGATTCAAAGAAGCACCAGCCACTTTGTAAGCGGACAACATACAATCCTTTATCAAAAATTAACCAACAAAAAACTAAACAAATGATGAATTTTTATTTTTAAAACAGTTGATTTTATCAAAAAAAGAGGCGAAAAGTGGCAAAGCATCTTCAGGACCAGGACCTGCTTCTGGATGATATTGTACAGCGAAAGCCCATTTTTCGGGCACTGCAATACCAGCTACTGTATGATCATTGAGGTTGATATGGGTAATCTCAATTGATCTTTTTTCAAGAGAGCTTTTTTCTAAAACGTAATTATGATTCTGAGAGGTAATGGCAATTTTTCCAGAAGGTATATGTTGAATCGGATGATTGATACCATGATGACCAAATCGAAGCTTCTCAATATGAGCCCCCAAGGCCATACCTAAAAGTTGATGCCCTAAACAAATACCAAAAATAGGCAGTTTTCCTATAATATTTTGCACAGTATTCACTACATCTGGAAGATCAGCTGGATTTCCCGGTCCATTAGAGATTAACAAACCATCAATTGGTGCTTTTAAAATAGTTTCTGCTGAAGTATGAGCAGGAAAAACCATACAAGCACAAAGATGTTGATGTAAAATACGAATGATATTTTGCTTAAAACCACAATCCAAAAGGCCAATATGGTATTTTGGCTTACAATTGGGAGGGTTAATTACTTGTATAGTAGATGTAGTAACCTCATAAGCTGTCACTTTTGGCGGAAGCATAGAAAAATCATGATGCTTTACTTTGTTTTTTGTTGTAAGCCAAGCAGGTTTTGCTCCGTGTGTACGGATATATCGAGTAATCGCCCTTGTGTCAATGTCATGTACACCTAAAATGTTATGTGCTTCCAAAAATTTTTTCAGACATTGATCTGCTCTCCAATTACTATAAAAATCATGATACTCTTTGACGATAAGGGCTTCTAAATGAATATGAGAAGATTCATGATCTTCTGGGTTGATACCATAATTGCCTATCAAAGGATAGGTCATAACCACCATTTGTCCTTTATAAGAAGGATCTGTAAGTGTTTCTTGATACCCAGTCATGGCAGTATTGAAAACAACTTCTGCGAATCGATCATGACTCGGTGCAAATATTTTTCCTTGAAAAGAAGTACCATCATCAAAAATCAGATATGCTTTTTGAGCAGACATGCGTATTGGGATAAAAAAATGCGTGAGAATAAAAAATAGATTATGATAAAAATCGCACAAATATATCATTTGTTATTTTTTAGCCATCATTCAACACCTGCATATCCCCCACTGCTTTGGTTTTGGTAATATATATGCAAATCATCTGTATATATTTTTTGTGTGCTGTGTGGATTTCCAGGCAAACGAGGAGCTAAAACACCTTCATTCCAATACATATTGGCTGTAAAGACCCGAGCTTCATCCCAAAAATTTTCTTGTATTAAAGTGTGTAGTAAATAAGCTCCTCCTTCTACAAGCACCGATTGAATATTTCTTTGATAGAGGTCGTAAAGGAGCTGTTGTAAAAAATTTTTTTTAGGATCTAGCCGAACATAGGTCAAGAAAGGTAAATTTTGGTGTTTGATAAAATTATAGCAAAGCGTAGGCTGTTTTTGGTTTAGCACAAAAAAATGGGATGGACAACGCAAAAATTTGTCGATAAAAATCCGTGTAGGGGTTTGGTGATGTGCGATGGCATAACGTATATTGAGCTTTGGATTATCGTGCAACACTGTACGAGTACCTACTAAAACAGCTGCATGTTGCGACCGCCATTGATGTACCAACTGTCTAGCTTTGGGATGGCTAATCCATTGAGGTTGTAAATTTTTTCTTGCCATGTATCCATCAACTGTTTGAGCCCATTTCAAGGTAATATATGGTCTTTGATGGGTATGAAATAAACAATAATGACGATTGAGTTGTTGGGCTGCTGTTTTGCATAAACCGGTATGTACCACAATTCCTTTTTTTCGAAGGTAAGCAATGCCTTTACCATTGACTTGAGGATTGGGATCAGTATGAGCTACAAAAATTTTTTTAATTTTTTTCCGAACAATCAAATCAACACAAGGAGGTGTATGGCCAAAGTGTGTACAGGGTTCTAAATTAACATACATTTCACTCTCAACAATTTCATCATCCGCTGATATTTGCTGTAAAGCATTGGTTTCTGCATGGGGTCCTTTGTACATTTGATGCCATCCTTGAGAAAGTACTTTATCATCCTTGACAATGATACAACCTACCAAAGGATTGGGATATACTTTCCCCATACCTTTTTTTGCCAAGGCAATGGCTTTGGCCATCCATACTGCCTTCATAATTTTGTATAATTTTATATTTTATTGGCCTGGCTGTTGATAATAGCAGGTGTTTTAAAGGCATCTGTAGACAAATCAGAAAATTGGGTATACTTTCCTATAAATTTTAAATTGACACTTCCCAAAGATCCATTACGATGTTTAGCAACAATTACTTCCGCTATATTTTCGCTAGGGTTTCCTTCTTCATCTTCTGTAAAACCATAATATTCTGGCCTATATAAAAATAATACCATGTCTGCATCTTGCTCTATAGAACCTGACTCTCGCAAATCAGATAATTGAGGTCTTTTGTCTCCTCCTCTAATTTCTACAGCCCTACTCAACTGAGAAAGTGCTATTACAGGAATATCAAGTTCTTTGGCAATATTTTTCAAGGATCTTGAAATAGAAGCTATTTCTTGTTCTCGATTACCTCCTCCTTGCCTATACATATCTCCAGACATGAGCTGTAAATAATCAATTACAATGAGCTGAATGTCATGTTTGGCTTTAAGTCTTCGGCATTTGGCTCTGAGTTCAAAAACAGAAAGTGCAGGAGTATCGTCGATAAAAATAGGAGCATCATTGAGTACATGGGTTTTGTGTATGAGTTGTTCCCATTCATAATCTTGAAGCTGCCCTTTTTTTATTTTTTCTCCTTCTATAGATGCTTCTGCAGAAATCAAACGATTAGCCAGCTGTATGGAAGCCATTTCCAAAGAAAAAATAGCCACAGGATATGTATGGTCAATGGCTGCATTTCGCAAAGCAGAAAGCATAAAAGCTGTTTTTCCCATGCCAGGCCTTGCTGCAATAATAATAAGATCAGATTTTTGCCATCCTGATGTAATCCGATCAAGACTAATCATACCGCTTGGAATACCTGTAAGGCCATCTTTTCTTTGCCGACGCATAGCCAGCTCTTGAAAAGCAGCACCCATCAATGAACGAATATCTACATAGTTTTTTCGGATGTTGGTTTCAGAAACATCAAACAAAGATTGCTCTGCTTTGTCTAGCAAAGTTAAAACATCAGTGGTATCATCATACGCCTTTTTTTGGATTTGAGTGGATACACTAATTAGTGCCCTGCGTATGGCATATTCCACAACAATGCGGGCATGGTATTCAATATTGGCTGCTGAATGAATACCTAAAGTAAGCTTAGAAACATAATAAGCACCGCCTACAGTATCCAATTTTCCATTTTTTTTGAGTCGAAATATGACAGTTTTAAGATCTACAGGTTCACTGTCATTGAAAAGCTGTGTGATGGCTTTGTAGATTTCTTGGTGGGCTTCTTTATAAAAACTTTCAGGCCTTAAAATATCGATGATTTGTGTGAGTGCATCTTTTTCTAGCATAATAGCGCCTAAAATGCTTTCTTCTAAGGCTTCTGCTTTGGGAGGAAGCTTACCCATATTTTTGGCTACAATAATTTCTTTATCTGTATTTTTAGATGTGGATAAGGTTTGTAAGGCTTGATTTTTGGTAGTCACAATAGTGTTAAGAATGATTGAGCAATAGATATTTTTTTGATCGGATAATTAAAAATACTTATTTTTCTTTCGATTCCTTCAAAGGTCATGTATGGCCTCATTTTCTATGATTCTAAACAATTTCATGAAATACCAACGCATTTTATTAAAGTTGAGCGGAGAAAGCCTAGGCGGAGACAAAGGGTGGGGCTTAGATGCTAAAAGGCTCAAGCATTATGTCGATGAAATTCAAAAAATTCACCAAAAAGGCATTTCCATTGTTATTGTGATAGGCGGCGGCAATATTTATAGAGGAAAACAAGCACAGGATTTAGGTTTGGATCGTGTACAAGGCGATTATATGGGAATGATGGCTACTCTCATCAATGGCATAGCATTACAAAATGCCTTGGAGAGAAAAAAAATTGACACAAGATTGATGTCATCAATCAACATTGAACGAGTTTGTGAGCCGTATATTCGCAAACGGGCAATCAGGCATTTAGAAAAACATCGGGTGATTATTTTATGTACAGGATTAGGACATCCTTATTTTTCTACAGACTCTACTGCTAGTTTGCGAGCCATAGAAATCGGGGCACAAGTGATACTCAAAGGCACAAGGGTGAATGGGGTTTATGAAGAAGATCCGGAAAAAAGCAACAAAAAAAATATGGTTCCTTTACCCTCTCTTACTTTTCAAGAAGCTTATCAAAAAAAATTGTCTGTCATGGATCTAACGGCTTTCACGTTGTGTGAAGAAAACAAAATGCCCATTATTATTTTCAATATGCATCAGCCTGACAACTTGCTTAAAATTATTCAAGGAGAAAAAATAGGCACTTTGATCAAAACTTAATAACCATTGTAAGGATGAGGTAATGACTGATCTGATCAGGTGTTCGTTTTTTTTGATAGTTTAAAAATTTTCGTTTTAACGCACATCGTTATTTCTTGTTTGATTTATGAATGTATTTTACAAAGATGAGTTTCTTTTTGCTTAAGAACGATTGCTGTAGACATTCAGTTTTTTCAATTTTTGATTTGTATGAGGTCTTTGTAAAAAATATCCAAAAACACTTGCCATCAAAAATTTATTTATTTTTCTGAGCCTTATTTTTTTGTATAAAAACATCTATTTCTTTTCATATAATTTTCGATATATATATGTTTAGTGTTTACACATATGATCTTTTGTTCACTGTCTAGTATTTTTAACAAAATATTAGACAATAATCACCGTGCCAGCCAAAGCGATGGGTTGAATTTTTGTACATTTTTCCAAAGCTGAAAATGAAGAATTGAAGTGCCTGCCTCATGGGTTCCTACTATACCAAGTACAGTTTTTTCATCCACTGTTGCTCCTGAAGACACCAACGTATTTTGCAAACGTGCGTATACAGAATGAAAATTACCATGTTGAATAATGATAATTTTTTGCATGCCAGGAACAAAAGCCACTGTTTTCACTATTCCTTGAAACACTGCATATACTTTAGCATTTTTCGTGGTTTCAATATCAATGCCTAAATTTTCTGTTGTAATATTTTTTAAAACAGGATGTTGATTTCTTCCAAATTTACCTACAATAAATCCTTGCTTAACAGGCCATGGAAGCTTTCCTTTATTTTTTTCAAAATTTTCAGAAATAATTTTACCGGCTGGAGTCAACTGTATGGCCTGCGTATGAGTTTTTTTTTTTTCTATAGCCTGTGCAATTATTTTTTTTATGATACGATCCAGCTTTTGAATGTCTTGTTGATTTTTTTTTAATTCTTTTTTGAGTTTTTTTTCTTGCTGCTGCAAACGCTTAAGCAGCACCTGTTGTTCTTGTTTTCTCTGCTGCATTTTGCTTTGCTCTGTTGCTTTTTGTGCTATCAACTGAGATTTTTGTTGATATTTTTGAAATAGCTGTTTTTTTTCTACTATTAAATTTTTATGAATCTGCTGTAAATGCTGCATTTGTACGGACCGCATACGGGCATATTGCTTTAAACACTGTACACGTTGCGCCATTTGATAAAATGACTGGGCAGACAAAACAAAAAATATTTGATGCAAAGGCTGTATCTTTTTCACGCTAATATTCAACATATGAGCATACTCTTGCGCTATTTTTTTTTCTTTTAGCGTTAGCTTTTGAATCATTTTTTTTTTATCCTTAATTTTTTTTTCCATCTTTTGATTTTCCATAGCCATCATTTGTAAAAGCGTATGCAGCATTTGTATCTGCACGTGGAGTGTATGGGCATAGGCGATACTTGCCTTTTTTTCTCGATAATTATGATTGATAATTTTTTGGATATGGACAATTTTTTTTTGTAGCTGTTTTTTTTTTGCTGCGTAAAAATTTTTGCTCTTCAAAGCATAAACATCTGTCCAAAAAAATAGGCCAAAAAAAATACCACTTCCTAACAAAAACTGATAACCTCTATTACTCATGCCAAAGGAATTTTAAAGGGCATAGCCAAAGGAATCGCTGTATTTTTACATTCTTTAAATATCAATTGCAAAAAAATATCATGTAGACGCTGTTCACCAAAAAAAAGTTGAATCGTACAAATAGCAGAAAAATGACTGTGTAGCTTTCCTTCATATTGAACCACCATATAAGCGACTTTGTTTGGCAGCTGAAAAATCATTTTTTTTATTTTTTGATGCGTTCCGTAAAACAATTGTACATAAGGATATTGTGTTTGAAAAGCTGACTGAGAAAGTATATCATGTATTATAGCAAAAGATAAAGGCACATGCCATTGATTTTGTACATCAGCATATGTATAAGACATATATTTTTTTTGAAAACTGATCATAGACATCGCATCAGGCGTTATTAAAATACGCATAATTTCAACACCCAGCCATCCTCTAATCGTCATCCAAATACAATTGTTTTGGTGAATTTTGCAATGAAAATTGCCTTTATAGTGGCCATCAGCAACAGTATAATGACAAGTGCCTTTCAATAGCAGATAGGGCTGGCGCCAAACAAAAGGTTGAGGGTTTTTTGTACTTTTTTTTCCAGGAAAACATTGACAGCTATATAAAAAACCGAATAAAAAAAAATTTTTTATAGCTATTAATAAAAATTTTTTACTAAAAATTGAAAAATTTGTCAAAAGAATAAGGATGTTGAAAAATATAGTGTCTTGAATGTATTATTTTTGACAAAAATATTAAGGTGTTTTTATTTATTTTTGTCGAAAGTGTAAAAAATTATACTGAATACGATATAATGTTCTTGTTTGAAAAATCATTTTATTTTTTAGTTTAAGAAAAATAGAGTTGATTCAGTATGAATATTTTAAAAAAAATGATGCTTTCTACAAAGCATCATATGATCTTTTCGATAGGTTTTATGAATACTTTGATGACAAAACAAGAGCTGTTTTGATCAAACATTTGAAAAAATTATTAAACCTACAAAAAAGAAATAAAGTATTTTTTAAAGAAAAATCCCAAGCAATTGAAGGATACTGAGGCTCAAGAAAAAAGTTATCCAATACACATCAGGAATATTGAAAAAAATCAAAAAAATGAGCATTATCACACCTATAGAAATTGCTTTACGAAAAATTTGTAAAAAAAAAATGAAATAAATTATTTTTTGGAAAGCAAACAATCCATCAAAAAATCCCACCACTGCGGGTAAAAAAAACCAGCAATCACAACAATCACGTACAATCCTAAACAGCACTGCATAAACGGATGCAATGCTTGCTGACTTGCCCTTTGTTTTTGAAAAAAATAAACCAGCATTTGTATGCCGTAGCTGATCATGACAAGCAAGTTGATCATCATGCCTAAAAGTGTAACCAAAACCCATACATTTTGCGTAGCGATATAATGTTGCCATAAAAGCAAAAAAATAGACCATTTGCTCCAAAAGGTCAGTGTGGGGGGTAGTCCTAAAAGACCGGCAATACTTACTATTGTACTGACATGGTAGATGAAGGTACTTTTTTGAATATTTTTTTTTCTTAGTGTATTTTTAGTGTTGAATTTTTGTGTGTCTTGCATCAAAAAAAATACAAATACCAAAAGACTGTTGGTAATAGCCCAATACAAAAAAACGGCTTGGTACAATGATGCTATAGGCCATACACAACAGATTAACAAAAATCCATTTTGTCCAAGAGTGTAGTAAATAATTTTTGATAGTATATTTTTTTGGCTATAGGCTTTGATGTTAGCATAGGTGAATGTAAGGAGTCCCCATATAAGTAATGGCAATTGGAGTGTGGTGGGTAAAATGGCTTGTAGAAAGTGGATCAAAAAAACAGCATAAGATATCTTTTGGGTAAAATGGATCAATGTGAGTAAAGGGATAGGCAGGGTTTGGTATAAAGGAGGCAACCAAAAATGCAGTGGCATGAGGCCCATTTTCAAAAAAAATCCGGTCAATATACAGAGGCAAGCAGCTGACATCCAAAAATTTTCTGAATTTTTGATGATGAAATTCGAAAAATGCCATTGACCTGTATGATAAAAAAAATAGCTGATGCCCCAGAGAAACAGTAGGGATCCTATGGTTTGTGCAAACATATACATCAAGCGGCTGGGTAGATAGCGGGTGTCGAAGAGGAGAAAATGGTAGCAGAGGGTAGCTAAAAATAAGCCTGTGTATAAAAAAAGCCAATGATGTGAGGAGATAAAAAAAAAACTGCCGAGTATGATACCGAGTATAAAGAGGTATTGCTCGGTTTTGAGTTCTTTGTTTTTTTGTAGGAAAAAATAAATGGCCATACAGCCAAGCACTAGGAGGTGTTTGCCAAATAGAGGCCAGTGGTTAGTATAAAAAAAATCAGAAAATGTAGTAATTGTGTTGTTAAAAGGAAAGGTGCTATAGGCTACAAGGCAGAGGCCTAGGCTCAAGGTGGTATGGATAATTTTTTTTTTGTGTTTTTTGAGGCTTATTTCTAGTATTAGGAGGGATAGTAGCAGACTAGAGAGGAGGATTTCAGGAATGAAATGGTTGATGGTCAACATTTTTTAGGGAGCATGTTTAGGGAACATGAATATACAATGTTGATGGGAAATTGTTTGTTTTGTTTTATCTGAGGGGTAAGGGTCCCCCCCGGAGGGGGGGATATTTAATTCAATTTTTATTCTTCGAAATAATATGAAAAATGCTCTTTGACATCTTCTAGCGTACATGTTCTTTCATCGTAGCCTAAGCCTCTAAATTCTATCAAATCTTCCATACTGATACATAAATTTTTAATTGCTGTTTGTAGGAGCACATATCCTTCTTTTTCTTTTTTTCTTATCACTATTCGATGATACACTATATATTTTATAATTTCCCAATTTTGTTCTGCGGTATTCTCTGTCTTTTGTATTTCTCCTACTATGACTTCTGGATTTATTTTTTCTAGTGGATTTGCTTTATTTGGGTTTTTCTCTAATTCGTGATATAAACTAAAAATATTTAGTGCTTTCGATGCCCTTATCATAGTATGATATGTATTTGTTCGATAATTTTTTCTTTCTGTATTTCCTTGACAAGAAATTATAAGGCTTATAGTCAGTATAGCATTAATATAGTTTTTCATGAATCTAAATTATATTCCCAACTTAAGTTTGTTGGTAGATTTTGTTGTGTTGTTTTCCTATTTATTGTTTTTGAAGGGGAAACGTACAGTATTTGTTTTTTATGTTTTTTTACATATGCTTTCATTTTCTTAGAACAGTCTGAACATGCCTTTAACTTGGATACCATTACTATGTATTTTTTATTGGGATATCTTTCTTCTATATCATATATAACTTGCATTTCTGTGTGTGCTAAATCTTGGGCTATATAATCAGGAAAATCAACATTCATAGTTTCATTATATAATTTTTTTAACCAAGAATCATCCTTGAATTGTTGATTAAATTCTTTAAGTGAACTTTTAAAATTATCTATACATTTTCTTTTTTCTTTATCATCTAGTTTTAGAACCAATTTACAAAGAGAATTATAGCATTTATATTCTTCCAATTTATTGTCTACATCTTTCAGTTTATCGCTGGATGAAGAATAGCTTAAATTCCAACCGGTAATATACGCGCATGGCCTTACCAGCTGACAATCTTTAAAATCTTGCTCACATGTATATGCATACAATACATTTTTTTGACGCATTATCTGTTTATCAAAAACTATAAATTTTTTAAATTCTATCATATTGTTCAGTATATATCCATTTGTATCTTCGTCTTTGGTTATACTTATTACCGCTTTATCATCTATACAGCCTTTATATCCCTTACCTACACATTCATTATCTACACCTTCACTCTCTTCTTGTATTGCTTTTATCATTTTACCACCACTATTTTCTTTTGAATCTTCACTACTCGATTTTTTAGTTTTTTCATTTCTCAAATTCCCTTTTTTTTTACTATATCTATTACCACCTGTTTTCGTACTACGAACACGACTATGACCTGTAGTAGTTTTTTGTGTCCGTGTACTTCTACCCAACTCCCTTTCATTATCCTCCACCTCTTCTCTCGTTTTTAAAAACTCATCTTCATTCACAACCACTTTTTGATCGTTGGTTAATTTTTGATCTTTTACATC
>JAHDDH010000007.1 GCA_020629455.1 Cytophagales bacterium
GCGGCTTTGTTTTTGAATAACTCAGCTGCTTATCAAAGAATGTTTACAAATATATCACTTCTTTTTTTAAAAAACAAATTATTTAAAGAATTTTTATAGATATTCTGTTGAATAAAAACAACAAAGTATAGCAATTATATTTTATAAACTAAAATAGCTCCAAAGTTGGGACTACAAATGATAATATTTTTAGTTAATTAATTCTTTACAAGAACAAGTATTATATCTTATTTGTTGATGTAAATTACTCAGTCCCATTAAAATTAAATCTGTCACTATATTTGATTTTAATTTATTGAAAACCTCTTGAATAGAAAAATAATCTAGATTTAAATAAGAAATATCTTGATACACTTTTTTAGATAAATCATAAATTTTTTTGAATTTATATTCTAAAGATGTACCGTATGTATATTCTGTACGATATCTAGCTCTTCTGAAAATATAATTTTCATACATCTCTTGATCAACTTTCCATATATTTTTTTTTTGATCATCATCTTTTTGATGTAGCTTATATATAAGTAAAGTTTCAAAAATTGCCAGAATATTCAAAAAATTATAAACTTTTTTTTTATCCTGCTCAATGCTTAAATTTTTATTTTCAGTGTTATCCCCTAAAGAAATAGCTATTTTTTTTTCTACATGCCCTTGTATTATACATGCTTCAGTTTGGGATGGTATAACAAGCACTATCAAAATTACAGCTATTGTTAATATATATATTTTCATTTTTTAATTTAAAATTTCTTTTGGTTTTTTAAAAGATTCAATACGCAAATCAAGTATTAAGTTATAGTGTTCGTTCATTGCTTTAAAAAGGTCTTTGTACCCTTCTTGATTTTTTAAATATTCTAAAATTTTATACATCTGACAATCTACTATACCTCGAGATAAACCATACAGCTCAAAACTATCCTTGTCGTTTATATTTTTTATTTTTTTCAAAAAATCTGTTTTTATTGCTCTGACTATTTCATTCTCTGTTTTTTTGCAGGTTGTTGTTGTTTCATCTTGATAGTAATACCTGTTATTGTCTTTCTTTACATTGTCATTCAGTGTCTTTGTATTGTTTTTTTTGAATATGAGTATATTTTTGATCTCTTTTGCTGCGTTGTCTATCTTCTCATCATTATCTAATAAAGTGCCTGTTTTTGAAAAGTCTATATAGTCTCTTTTACTTAAAATTTGGTTATCTATTTCTTCTTGTTGATTTCTTTGTAAAAAGGAAATTGTTTGTTCCGTCTCTGATTTTTTTTTTTTTTTAAAATTCTCCCAATTTGTTTCATTATCTTTGTTAGCTTCACAAAAATCTTCTATTGTTTTTTTGTTTTTCTTTATGAATTCGATATTTTTTTTAGTATTTAATCCTGGAACCACATAACCATTCAAAACTTTATCTAACATCTTAGTTATTAAAACTTCATCTGTTGGCATACCTCCTTTGTATTTCCCGTATATTTTTTCATCGATCTCGGATTTGTCTTTACAATATACACCCAAAGGATCTTTAGCTATGATCTCTTCTGCCATTAATATTTTACCTATTAAGCCACCTTTTCCTTTTATATAATATTTATCATAGTCATCTAATATTTCTGTATAATAGTTTATAATCTCTTGTTTTTTTGCCCTTATCTCTTTTTCTGTTTTTGGTTTTTCCCCTTTCCCTGACTTTTTTTGAAGTAGCGTATTGTAAATTTTTAATACTTTTTCTGTTTTTTCTTTTAATATATTTTTGTTTAATTCTTTGTCTTGTATTTTTACATATCCAACTATACTACGAAGAATTTCATCATATATCTTTGATACTTCCACCTGATTCATATCATTTGAATCATTAATTAGATGAAATATTTTTTTCCTAATATTTTTTCCTGTCCCCTGTGTTATAAGGTGATCACCTTCAGATTTACCAGAAAAAAATTTGCAGAAAGAACGAGAACGTACTGAGTCTATTATATTGTTTACGATAAATAAAATTTCACTATCCTGATTATGTAAATTATCTATTTCTGTTATTGCTTGTAGTCTTTTTTGAAAATCTGTTTTAGAATTTTTGTTATTCTTTAATTTAACATCTCCAATATAAGTTGCTACTTCCTTAGGAAGATTCATTACTTTTTGAGGTCCAAAAAATACTATTTCATCTTCCTCACTAATCATCTCGATTGTTGTTTTTGCTTTAAATTTCAATATTGGCTCTCCTGCAATAATATAACTATTATTATCATTTGGATAAAATAATAGATGGGGTTTTTTTTCTAAAATTCTTTGCTTGCCAAAAGTTTCTAAATAACTACTAATTTTTCGTGTTTCTAATTCTTTATGATGTTTATTTTTGGTATGAAATATACCTCGATGATGATTGTGCAAATTTTCTTTTGCTCTGATTTTACCGTCTACTCCTGATACCATGTATAAGGCCATCAACATTGTGCACATCACCGGACTAATCGCAGGCTTACCTATAGAATCAGCATGGGAATGCACACGACGAAGCTCTCGTTCGTGCTTTCTCAACACTTGCCGTCCTTTGACTGGATTCAAAATATGTTCGAGTTTTTTTTGATGACTAAAACTATCTCGCTTCACCTTGGCATTCCACTTGTCACCATGTAAATTATTAGCTCTTTTTTTGCCAGATAATTCAATATTATGAGTTACAACCTTTTCATGGGCTGTTTTGTAAGTTTTACAACTCACACTCAATAATAAAATCCCTACAAAGAAAATTTGATAAAAATTGCGTAATTTAGTCGAATTTTTATTCGTATGAAAAAAATTTGGTTTTTGGTTTTTGGTTTTTGGTTTTTGGTTTTTTTGAGTACATAAAATTGAAAAAATTAAAATTATATAATGATTTTCTGAAAAATCACTATATAAATATAGTCATTATTCAAAATATTTCAAATCAATCCCCCATCCCTACATCTACATTCTATAACATCCTAAAACACAACCAAAGACCTCTAAATCTACTTTCACTGAATCATTGCCTCATATTTTGCTTGCATCTTTTGAAATAAACCTGTAGCAGCCATATGATATTGCTGAACATCTGACCAAACCGGACAAAGCAACTCCGTGGGCACTCCAGGACAAACTGAAGGAATCAATAAATCAAAAACCGATGAATTTTTAAACTGATCAAAACGCAACTGATCATTCAAAACTGCTGAAATCATATCTCTCGAATAAGCAAGTGGCACCCTATACCCCCTCTGTCCATAAGCACCACGCGTCCAACCAGTGTTAATCATCCATACTTTTGATTGATATTTTTCAACTTTTTTTACAAACATCTCTGCATACTGCAAAGGAGGCAAAGGCAAAAAAGGCGCTCCAAAACAAGCCGAAAAAGTAATTTTAGGCGTTATGATACCTTCTTCTGTACCAGCCACTTTGGATGTATAACCCAAAATGAAATAAAATAATATCTGCTCTTTTTTCAATAAAGATATAGGAGGTAATAAACCATGGGCATCGCAAGTCAAGAAAAAAATATTGCGCGGCATACAAGCTTTCTCCTTTGAGTATACATTGGATAAATGCGCCAAAGGATAAGCAGCTCTTGTGTTTTCTGTATTGTCAGCATCTGCATAATGCACTTTTTGTGTCTCTGGAAAAAAAGTAGTGTTTTCTAAAACAGTGCCAAACCGAATAGCTCGATCGATTTCTGGCTCACGCTCAGGCGTAAGCCCAAATACTTTGGCATAACATCCGCCTTCAAAATTAAAAATACCATCTTCAGCCCATCCATGCTCATCATCGCCAATGAGTTGCCGATCTTGCGCTGTAGACAATGTAGTTTTTCCTGTGCCCGACAAACCGAAAAATAAAGCCGTATTCTTTTCATCTTTCTGTGATACATTTGCCGCGCAATGCATTGGCAATACCGCATGATTTTTCGGCAAAAGATAATTCAACAAAGTAAACACACTCTTTTTCATCTCTCCTGCATAAGCTGTACCAGCAATGAGAATTATTTTTTTTGTGATGTTGATAATGGTAAAATTGGCATTATGCAAACCATCTTTTGAAGGATCAGCTACAAAGTCAGGCAAATGAATCAAAGTGATTTCTGGCAAAAAAGAAAATAATTGTGCTGCACTAGGCCGTATAAAAAGATGATGGCAAAAAAGATGATGCCAAGCATGAGCATTCACCACACGCAGTGACATCTGATAACGAGGATGTGTACACACTAAAGCATCTCTTATATATAACGAATTTTCTACATGTGTATTAATCCACTGTATCATTCTTTGGTAAAGGCTATCAAAAACATGCGGTGTCACTGCATGATTTCCATTTTTCCAAGCAATCGTATTTTCCGTAATAGTATCTTTTACAAAATAACGATCCTTAGGTGACCTTCCTTTGAATTTACCTGTATTGCAAACCAATGCTCCATTATCAGCCAATACCCCTTCTTTATTTTTAATGGCATGATTGACCAATGTAGCGGGCGATGACTGCCAATAAATATTTTTTTTTTGAATGCCTATGGTTTGTAACCAATGATCCTTATGTTTTAAAACATCTTTGGCATGGCTTGAAGTATACATAAATAAATAGGAAAGTAATTGAGAGGTCTATTGCTTGGGGGGATTATTGATATTGTAGGTTGAATATTTTGTTGCTAATTTTTTGATAATGATAAGTATCACCGATATACTGATAAAGCACTTTGAGGTTATATAACAACGTCAAATCTTCAGAATTTTTTTCACGCATTTTTTCATGATATATGATCGACTGCTGTACATGATATTGAATCTTATCAAGCAAAGGCTGTCCTTCTTTTTGAAATAAAGCTGATTCCATTTTTTTTACAGCAATAATTTTTTCGTAGGCTATTTGATAATGCACATAAGCAAGTTTTTCCACAGTGGCTGAGTGATGATCATTTTTTTTTAGACATTTTTCATACGTAGACAATGCTTGTGAAAAATCTTTTTTTTGTTCATAACCATAAGCCAGATGAAATATTTCTGTCAACATGGCTTTTTTTTCTTTTATTTTTTGTTCGTATTGTGCCAAAGTTGATGTGCTGATTTTACGTAAATTCCATAATTGATATTGCTGTGCTAAAAAATGCTGATTAAAAGGCTGTAGTTGTAGTGCTTGCTGAATAGCTTGATCGGCTTTTACCCATGTTTCTTGTTTGTCTGGATGATAAATTACAGACAAAGCATAGTAAATATCAGCCGCATGATCTGTAAGATGGGGGATCAAATGTTGATAATAAATCGCTGCTTGTGTTGTATTGCCTTGTTGATGATGCGTAGCCGCAAGGTATAATCTTAACAAATAATCGGTCGATTTGAACAATTGACATAGTTCAAAATAAGACAAAGCCCTTGTATATGCCTCTCTCATATAATAGTCTACCCCTCTGTTGAAAAAAAATAAGTATAAATCTTCAAGTCGTATTTGCAAAGATCGATAACGCTGTGTATTTATTTTTTGATACTCAAGACTCTGTTCATAATGCTTTTTTGCTTGTAAAACCAGCTCACGATATCCGGATGAATGAATACTACCTTTTAAAATTTGTTGATGACACGCAATTGCACAATAGTAATGGTATTGTGCTGGATATTTTTTTTGAATAGTAGCAGGTAAACTTTGTATATACTTTTGTGCTTTCAAGCCCTCTTGTTGCTCCAAAGCACGAATAACTACTTGAAAAGGTTGATTTTTAGCCATTAAAGGCCCTACGAGATATAAAAAAAAGACAAAAAAAGAATATTTTATCCAATACATCATAGGGCGATAATCTTTTCTTGATTTTCCTCAATCTTTTCTACAGATGAAATTGCATCTGTATCATTAAGTTTGATTAAGCGTACCCCCTGCGTAGCCCTGCCCATCACTCTCATTTGATCTACTTTCATACGAATTGTAATACCCGATTTATTGATAATCATAAGCTCATCATAATTGTTTACTTCTTTAATTGCAATCAAATGTCCTGTTTTTTTAGTGATATGTATTGTCTTTACGCCTTTTCCTCCTCTTTTCGTAATTCTATAATCTTGTATCGAAGACCTTTTACCATATCCTTTGGAGGAAACTACCAAAAGTTCTTGAGAAGTTGAAGGATCTACACTCACCATTCCTACTACCCTATCTGTTGTATCTGCTAATGTAATACCTTTGACCCCTGCTGCAATACGCCCCATAGCCCTTACGTCTTTTTCAAGAAAATGAATTGCCTGCCCCGAAGCAAGTGCTAAAAGTATATGATGATTGCCATTGGTCATCTTAACAGCTAATAACTGATCATTTGATTGAATTTTGATTGCTTGTACACCGTTGACTCTTGGATTAGCATATGCTTTAAGCATCGTTTTTTTTATGATACCTTTTTGTGTCACCATAACCAAATAATGCTGATTGACATATATTTCATCGTTCAAGTTTTTAACCTTAATTACTGTTTTAATTGTGTCTTTTTGGTGAATATTAATCAAATTTTGTATCGCTCGACCTTTGGCATTTTTGTTGTTGAGAGGCACTTCATATACTTTTTTCCAATATACTTTACCCAGAGCTGTAAAAATGAGTAAATAATCATGTGTGGAGGCCACAAATAAATGTTCTGTAAAGTCATCTTCTTTAGTTGCTGCCCCTTTGGATCCCACACCTCCTCTTGCTTGTGTTTTATAAGCAGTCAAAGGTGTTCTTTTGATATATCCTTGGTGAGAAATCGTAATTACCATCTCTTCATCAGGAATCATATCTTCCATGGTAAAGTCTTCGGTATGATATTCAATGGCTGTTTTTCTTGGGTCATTATACTTTTCTATAATACCCTCTAGTTCTTCTTTGATTACTTGCATACGCAAATCCTTGTGTTCCAAAAGTTTTTGCAAATCTTCAATGGTTTGCTTTAAGGATTGATGCTCTTGAATAATTTTTTCTCTTTCTAACCCTGTAAGTTTTTGCAAACGCATGTCTAAAATAGCCTTGGCTTGTATGATGCTAAGCTGATATTTTTGTATTAAAATATTTTGTGCAGTGATAGCATCTTTGGCTGCACGTATCAGCTGAATAATGGGCTCTATATGATCTAAGGCAATGATATATCCTTCAAGCAAATGCATTCTTTTTTCTGCTTGTTTGAGCTCAAAAGAAGTTCTACGCGTAACAATTTCATGCCGATGATCTACAAAAGCAGCTATCATCCCTTTCAAATGAAACATTACTGGCTTGCCATGATCAATCGCAATATTGTTGATATTAAAGGAATTTTGCAGATTGGTTTTTTTAAAAAGATGATTGAGCACTACATTTGGATCAGCATCTCTTTTGATATCATATACTATTCTCAACCCATCTTTATCTGATTCATCACGAATATCAGCAATACCTTCTATCACTTTATCATTGACAAGTTGTGCTGTCTTTTCAATCATCCCTGCTTTATTTACGCCATAAGGTATTTCATGTACGATAATTTGTTTTTTAGCAGTTTTTTCATGCTCTACAATCGAAGTCTTTGCCCTTAAAACAACCTTTCCTTTACCTGTATGATAAGCATCTTTGATACCTTGATAACCATAAATAATACCTCCTGTAGGAAAATCAGGAGCTAAAATGTATTGCATCAATTCATCAATTGTAATCGTCGGTTGATCAATGTAAGCTATCACCCCTTTAATGACTTCTTGTATATTATGCGAAGGCATATTTGTAGCCATTCCAACTGCAATGCCAGAAGCACCGTTGATCAATAAATTTGGCAGTTTTGCAGGCAATACTGTAGGTTCTTGCAAAGAATCATCAAAATTCGCTTGGAAATCAACAGTTTCTTTGTTCAGGTCTACCAACATCTCTTCTGTAATCTTTGCTAACTTAGCTTCGGTATAACGCATCGATGCAGAAGCATCACCATCTATAGAACCAAAATTACCTTGCCCTTGAATCAAAGGATAACGTAAAGACCAATTTTGAGCCAAACGCACCATGGTGTCGTATACAGAAGCATCACCATGAGGATGATACTTCCCCAACACCTCTCCTACAATTCTAGCTGATTTTTTAAATGGCTTATGGTGATAATTACCCAATTCGTGCATGCCATATAAAACCCTTCGGTGTACAGGCTTAAGGCCATCCCGTACATCAGGCAATGCACGAGCCACAATTACCGACATAGCATAATCGATATAGGCTGTACTCATTTCTTGTTCTATGGTAATAGGAATAATTTTTTCGTGCGTACCGGTGGCCATATAGAGGACGAATTAGTGATAAATATTTTAAAAAAATGAAAACAAAAATTTAGTTTTTTTGTTGTAGTGTAGAAGCGTTTGTTTGTTGTTTGATAGCTTTTAAAATGGTTTCTGCTTTTTTATTGATTTGTTGCACCATTTTTTCATTTTGTATTTTGGCTTCGTTGTGTGTATTGATAGCAGTATTATGTATATTTTTCTGCAGGACAATCAACAGCCTTTTAAACAGTCTTTTCATACGGTAGCGTAACATACGCTTAAAATATTTAGCGGGCAAAAAAAACAAGGCCAAACACCCACCCATCAGCATACCCAGCAAAAGGGATAGCCATATATTTTTTTTCATAGTGATTTGTTAATTTTTTTTTCTTGTTGTAGTATCTTCAGCCCTTTTTCTAAAACACCGTTGATGAATTGGCTACTTTTTTCAGTACTGTAAGATTTAGCCATAAGAATATATTCATTCAGCGTCACTTTCAAGGGAATATGATCTATGACCATCATTTCATTCAGTGCTAAATGTATCAAAATTTTATCTAAAATAAATACTCTCGATAATGACCAATGATGCAAAATTGAAAGTATTTTTTGATCTAAAAAGTCTTCATTTGTAAGCGTATTTTCAATGAGTTGATAAAAAAACTGTGTAAGATCTTTTTGTCTCAACGCGCTACTGGGAAACTGTATGTACAAAGGCTGCTCGGGCTGTATAATAAAAGTGCGCTCAAGCATATCCATTACCAATGGTTGATGCACATGCCAATGAATATCCACTTCATGAAAAAAATCAGCAGTAATTGCTTCACAAAAAAAAATTTTTTTTATAGCATAGTGAATAATCTCCCAGCCAGACAACGCATCTTCAGGGCATGCAGATAAATAGTCTTGTATCCGTTGGTCTGTCAAAAAGTATTTTTGATACCATTGATGCAGCTGATCCAAATCCCAATAGCTTTCCTTTGTAATGGTTTGCAAATTTTTTAAATAAAGTACTTGTTTTTGCAAGGCTATGATACAAGGATTTTTACTTTTTTTACCAAAAAAATGATGTATAAGTGCTAATAAAACAAAGTATGCTTGCGTTATATTTTGATGATCTATTGATAATCCTTGCTCTTTTTTTTCTTTTTGCAGATCCTGTAAACATTGTGCATAGACAATTTGTATACTATGATTGTCGCTATGAGGAAAAATAATTGGTGAATTTTTACTGTACAGACAAGATTGTGCCGCTTGTAGCAATGATTTTTGCTGGGATGGTTCTTTAATAATATCTTGAATCTTGCTCTGTAGTTGAGCGAGATAATATTTTTTATGGACATACAAAGCATATACACTTTGCATAGCTTTGATGCGCACCAACGTTCGGAAAGACATAGCGAAAATTTAACATGGTTTCGCCTCATGTAACCTTTGCAAGGCCATTTTTTTAGCAATGATATGGGGCGGTGTTTTTGTTTGCGATGATTGTTGTAAAATATTAAAGCATTTCTCAAAAATAGTCTCTACGCGCTGTTGTGCTTTATTTTTATTGTATGGTCCGTATAATTCTTCATAAACATTCATTACTCCCCCTGCATTGATCAAAATATCAGGTGCATATACAATATCACGGTCAAATAACTGTTGTCCATGCAATGCTTCATCTGCCAATTGATTATTAGCAGCACCAGCGATAATTTTACACTTCAACAGAGGAATTGTCTCTGTATTGAGCGTAGCTCCCAAAGCACAAGGAGCGTAAATATCCATATCATATGTATAAAAATCTTCACGAGGAATCACTTGTACAAATGGATAATTTTTTTGAATATGTTTTAATCTTGTAGAAGAAGTATCAGTTATAAAAACTGTGGCATTTTCTTTATGTAACAACGATAATAAATAAGCACCTACTTTCCCAACACCCTCTACACCAATTTTTTTTTTTGATAAACTTTCAATACCATATACTCCCTTAGCCGCTGCTTTCATGCCTAAATAAGTACCATAAGCCGTAAGACTTGAAGGATCGCCACTCCCGCCTTTGGCTAAAGGCAAACCTACTACATGAGAAGATTTTTGAGATACTTCTGCAATATCATCTATAGTGATGTTTACATCTTCAGAAGTAATGTATCGACCATGCATTTTATTCAAAATCAAGCCATAATGATGAAGAAGTGTCTTGTTTTTGATTTTACGTGCATCGCCTATAATGACAGCTTTTCCACCACCCAAGTTGAGTCCGGCCAAAGCAGATTTATAGGTCATTCCTCTGGAAAGTCGTAGCACATCTTGTAAAGCAGCATATTCATGGGCATAATGCCAAAACCGTGTACCCCCTAAGGCTGGCCCTAGCGTAGTATCATGAATACCAACAATCACCTTTAAATTTATTTTTTTATCATGAAAAAAGGTAATTTCTTCATGTTGATCATTGCCTGCAAAGATGGAGGGCATGTGGGATAATGTGGATGTGGTGCAGAAATTGTGGGATGACATGCTAAAAATTCTGTTGGATACATTTTTTTTATCAAAGCTACAAACATACACTTTAAATTATTATTTCTTGAATCGTTCAAAATAGCTTCTTTTGCTTTATGCTTTTTAATCTACACACTACTTACACTCCCGCCGGAGACCAACCAAAGGCCATTCAACAACTAATAGAAAACATACAAAAAGGAATCACCCATCAAACACTGCTAGGCGCTACTGGCTCAGGCAAAACATTTACCATGGCCAATGTCATTGCAAAACTCAACATGCCAACCCTTGTATTGAGCCATAATAAAACATTGGCAGCTCAATTATATGGAGAACTCAAAGAATTTTTTCCAAAAAATTGTGTAGAATATTTTATCTCTTATTATGACTATTACCAGCCAGAAGCGTACCTCCCTTCTTCTAATATATACATCGAAAAAGCATTAGCAATCAATGAAGAAATTGAAAAATTACGCCTCAGTGCCACTGCTGCTTTATTAAGTGGAAGAAAAGATGTTATTGTAGTGGCTTCTGTATCTTGTATTTATGGTATTGGCAATCCAAAAGAATTTGGGAAAAATATTTTGCCTCTTCAGCTAGGGCAAAACTTCCCTCTGCATGATTTGCTTTTGGCTTTGGTGAATATGCTCTATAGCAAAACTACAGACATACTGTCCCGGGGCACATTTCGTGTCAAAGGAGATGTGATAGATATTTTTTTAGCCTATGCCGATTATGGTTATCGTTTAGTCATTTTTGATGATATAATTGAATCTATTTACTGCATCAACCCACAAACCAACAAAACATTATATCAAGAAAAAAAAATAACCATATTTCCAGCAAATCTATTTGTTGTAGGAAAAGATACCATACGATCCGTGATTCATCGTATCCAAGAAGATTTGATAACACAAGTTCAATATTTTGAAAAAAAAAAATTATGGCAAGAAGCCAAAAGAATCCAAGAAAAAACAGCTTTAGACATCGAAATGATGCGTGAACTAGGCTATTGTCCTGGCATTGAAAACTATTCTCGCTATATGGATCAAAGACAACCCGGTGAACGACCATATTGTTTGTTGGATTATTTTCCAAAAAACTATTTGATGTTGATAGATGAAAGCCATGTAACAATACCACAAATTAAAGCCATGTATGGCGGCGATAAAGCCCGAAAAAACAATTTAGTACAATATGGTTTTCGTTTACCAGCAGCGATGGACAACAGGCCTTTACAATTTCATGAATTTGAACTACTCATACGTAACATCGTTTTTGTAAGTGCTACACCTGCCCACTATGAATTGGAAAAATCTAGCGGAATTATAGTAGAACAACTGTTACGTCCTACAGGATTGCTAGACCCAACCATTACGGTAAAGCCTACACAAAATCAAATGGATGACCTCATAACAGCTATACAACATACTATTCAAAAAAAAGGTCGTATTCTAATCACTACATTGACAAAAAAAATGGCCGAAGAACTAACGCATTTTCTAAAAAAAAATAACCTATTATGTGAATATTTACATTCAGAAATTAAAACCTTGGCACGAGTAGAAATTCTTAAAGCATTACGTTTGGGAGATTTTGATGTATTGGTTGGTGTAAATTTATTGAGAGAAGGAATAGATCTACCAGAAGTTTCTTTAGTAATTATTTTAGATGCTGATAAAGAGGGGTTTTTAAGAAATGAAAAATCCTTGATACAAACCATTGGAAGGGCTGCTAGAAATGCCCAAGGTCATGTGATTATGTATGCCGACACTACCACCCCCTCTATGCAAAAAGCTATACAAGAAACAGCCCGGAGAAGAAAAATACAAATGGCACACAATGCCCAACACAACATTACACCCACTACCATCCAAAAATCAAAACAAGCCATTGTACAACAAGCCAATATTATTCCTGAAAAAATAACAGATGATTATCCCATCACGCCAGCCATCGATATAGCAGCTGAAGAAAAAATAAGCCCCTATAAAACCCCTGATCCAAATAACTTGCTACAACAACTCAATACACAAATGGAAAAAGAAGCCAAAAATCTTAATTTTAAAAAAGCAGCCATACTTCGAGATCAAATAAAAAAAATTCGTCAAAATACCCCTTAACTAAGCTTTAAAAAATATATCTATAGCCATTATGATCCATGACTTTGGAAAATATCTTTTGTTTATAGCAGCATTATTCAAAAATCGACTGCCCTTTAAAATCTATTATCAACAAACCATAATCGAAGCTATGCGTATTGGCATTCATTCGGTAGGACTCATTGCTTTCATTGCTCTTTTTATGGGTGCTGTCACCGCTATACAAACAGCTTATAACCTACAAGGGCCTTTATTCCAAAATTTTCTTTTAGGGCTCATTGTAAGAGACATGACTATTTTAGAACTAGCCCCCACCATCACAAGTCTAGTCTTTGCAGGAAAAGTAGGCTCTAGTATGGCAGGAGAAATAGGTACTATGCGCATTACCGAACAAATTGATGCCTTAGAAATTATGGGTATCAATGCAAAATCATATTTAGTATTACCTAAAATTTGTGCTACAATTTGGATGTATCCTCTTTTGGTGATTTTATCTGCTTTTTTATCGATATACGGCGGACTGCTGATCAGTAGTTTTTTAAATTTAGTGCCAAAGCAAGACTTTATTGTAGGCTTACGTATGCATTTTAGTTTATACAACATTTTTTTTGCTTTGGCTAAATCTTGCGCCTTTGCTTTCTTGATTGCTTCTATTGCTACCTACCGAGGATTTTACACCTTTGGTGGTGCTTTGGCAGTAGGAAAGGCCAGTACACAAGCAGTAACACATAGTTGTATGGCTATTTTAATCACTGATTATCTTTTAGCACAACTGCTCTTGTAAGTTTGATTTGCTATGATTACGTTTCAAAATATTTCTCAATCCTTTCACAACAAAACAATATTACATAATATCTCTGGTCAATTTTACACTGGGAAAATCAATATGGTGATTGGTAAAAGTGGTACTGGCAAAAGCGTTTTGCTAAAAAATATTTTGGGTATTATACCGCCAACACAAGGAAAAGTATTTTATGATCACCAAAACTTTACAGCACTTACCAACAAAAAAAAAATACTCATCAAAAAAAAAATAGGTGTATTGTTTCAAGGAGGTGCTTTGTTTGATGCAAAAACTGTAGCTGAAAATGTACAACTACCGTTAGACTTTTTTACTACAATGTCTACAAAAGAAAAAAAAACAAGAGTAGCACAATGTTTATCAGAAGTTGGCCTGACTCATGCTCACAACAAAATGCCTGCAGCACTCAGTGGAGGCATGAAAAAAAGAGTAGGCATTGCTAGAGCTATCATCCATCATCCATCTTATTTATTCTGTGATGAACCAAACTCAGGCCTTGATCCACAAACAGCACTCATCATAGATGAACTCATCCAAAAAATTACGCATACATATAAAATTACCACCATCATCGTCACACATGATATGCAAGCTGTTTTTGGCATTGGAGAACATATTCTATTTTTAGATCAAGGAAAAAAAATATGGGAAGGTGCTAAAAAAGAATTACCAAATGCCAAAATCCCTGCCTTGCAGGCATTTCTTTTTGCAGGACAAATCATGAAAACTTATCAAAAAAATTTAATGGAATCAAAATAATCATGACATAGCAGTGATATGCATGTCATGTATAACGCGTATTTTTTTAACGATTCATAAAATATACATTCAATATTCAGCACATTCTATGAGCTGTTTTTACAATATATTGAACAAATACAATCAACTTGTAAAATAAAAAAACAATAATTCTAAAAAGAATACAAAATACCAGGATCATCCATAAAAAAATAATCGATCTGACAACAGCACTCTACAGAAATGAAAACCAACATTTCAGCCGCTTCACTTTAAAAATAAAATGTTACAGATACAATGATTTAAATCAAACCTAGTTCCATAATTTATTTTTTATAAAAAAGACAAATCTTTTGAAAGGGGCAATCCATACACAAAGGATTCCGTGCTTTACAAATAGATCTTCCATGATAAATGAGCCAATGATGTAGTTTTGTTAAATAGGCTATGGGTGCATGTGTTATTAAATCCTTTTCTACTGCCAAAGGGGTTTTTGCTTGTGGATTAGCCAATCCTAACCTTCGAGATACACGAAAAACATGCGTATCTACTGCAATCACGGGTTTTTGATAAAGTGTAGATAAGAGCACATGTGCTGTTTTTCTTCCTACCCCGGGCAGGCTTTGCAATACTTGTACATCATCAGGTACTTGCTGGGCATATTTTTCGGTTAAAATACAAGCTGTTTGTATAATATAGCGTGTCTTATTTTGTGGATAAGATATACTTTGGATATAAGGATATACCTCTTCGAAACTGCTCTTAGCTAAGGCAGCAGGTGTAGAAAATTTTTTGAATAAAGCAGGGGTAGTAAAATTGACACGTTTATCAGTACATTGAGCACTTAAGATCACTGCTATTAAAAGCTGAAAAGGTGTTTGGTAATACAATACTGTTTCTGCCGGTATCTTTTGGGATAAAAAATATTGAATAATGATAGAGTATTTATTGACTAAAGTCATTTGGATCTATTGACATATTATACTAACAGCTAAAAAATTTTAAAGTATTACTATTTGAGATAAATCAATATCATCTTGTTTAAAAATTATTCTTCATGCACATAAAATCTGCCCGTTTTTTACAGAGTAATATTTGTCATCAAAAATGCCCGCAAGCACAGAGATTAGAATTTGCTTTTATTGGTCGTTCAAACGTAGGAAAATCTTCTTTGATCAACATGCTCGTAGCGCAAAAAAATTTAGCTAAAACTTCTAGCACACCTGGAAAAACCCAATATATCAACCATTTTCTTATCAACGAAGCATTTTATATTGTCGATTTGCCCGGTTATGGATGGGCTAAAAGCAGTAAAAAAAATCAGACTCAATGGAAAAAAATGGTGGAAAACTATCTTTTATATCGTGAACATTTAGTGTATGTATATGTGTTGTTGGATAGTAGGTTATCCCCCCAAACCATTGATCATCTATTCATTCATTGGTTGGGAAGTAACCAAATCCCTTTTGGCATTCTCTTTACAAAAATAGATAAACAATCACCCTGCAAAACACAACATACGATAACAAAATGGAAGGAAACATTATCAAAAGACTGGAAAATATTACCTACTTGGCTTTTGTCATCTGCCAAAAATAAAATCGGCAAACAAGCCATTTGCCAACAAATAGAACAAATGATACAAACAATCGAAAAAAGAAAATCTTAGTTTTTCATTTTTTTTTCGTAAACATCTAACACCATATTTTTAATGGCTACATGAGGAATTTTTTCAATCACAGTACGTATAAACGCGGATAATAAAATAGCTTTAGCTGCTTTCAAAGCAATACCTCTTGATTGTAAATAAAAAAGATGTACAGGATTTAACTGGCCTGTAGTAGCCCCATGAGAACATTTAACATCATCTGCAAGAATGACAAGCTGTGGCTGTGTAAGCATCAAAGCTTCATCTGAAAGGACTAAATGATGGTTGCTTTGATAGGCTTGTGTTTTTTGTGCTATAGGATCTACAAAAATTTTACCAATGAAACGACTCAATGATTGGTCAAACAAAATACCGTGGTAAAGCTCATGGCTTGTGGTGTATGGCTGCAGATGTTGTACGGTTGTTAAATTACTGACTTGTATTTTTTTATTTAAAATATAGGCACCATACATATGTGCTTTAGCATGCTCTCCATTGAGTGAAATATGCAAATGATTTTTGATACAATGCCCTGTTAATGAAAAGGCATAAGTATTAAAATTACTCTTACTAGCCAGTTGGCTGTGCACGTGGTGTATCAAATAATTGTGACAGTCATTTTGCCAATGATAGTGATGTACACAAGCTGCTTCGTCTAAAAAAAAATCAGTAGATATATTCAAGATATGTGTTTCAGTAGATGGTTGTACCACATGCTCTATGATATGCACATGGCTATTTTTCCCTACCTGAACACACGTTCTATAGTTTACCAATGTATTTTGGGCATCATGTTGATGTTTAATAACTAAAGGCTTATCCAGTACTATATGAGGCGGTATTTTGATATATACAAATTGTTGTAACAATGCTGTATTGAGCAGGTAAAAATTGTTGTCTAAGTTTTTTTTACCAAAAAAAGCCAACATTTCCAGTGTTTTTTCATCTGAAACTTGATGAACATCCTGTACAAAGCAAACAAAACTGGCAGGCAAATACGATCGTTGTGGTTGATAATTACCATTATGAAGATAGAGCGTATATACTTCTGGCAATGGCAATGTATTATCAGAAATATCAATCATAGTAGATGCCTTTTTTTTTAAGTCTACCTGACGGAAAGCATCATATATTTTTACATTCTGATCATCTGTCTCTTTTTGTTGATAATTGACTTGAAGTTGTGCAAAAGCTTCTTTTTGGATTGGTTCATAAAGAGAATTGCTTTGACGTAAATAATCATCAACATGTGCTTGTATATGCTGTATTACTGAAGCATGGCTATTATACATGATTTTTTTTATATGTTTTTGATAATTTCTTCGTAGCCTTTTTCTTCAATATGTAAAGCCAAATCTTTTTTTCCAGAAAGAATAACTTTACCTTGATAAAACACGTGTACAAAATCAGGTACAATGTAATTCAACAACCGTTGGTAATGGGTGATGACGATAGTGGCATTGTCAGGAGTGGCTAACTTTTGTACTCCATGAGCTACAATACGCAAAGCATCTACATCCAATCCTGAATCAGTTTCATCGAGCACTGCAAGCTTAGGGTTGAGCATCGCCATTTGGAAAATTTCGTTTCTTTTTTTCTCTCCACCAGAAAAACCTACGTTCAAAGGCCTTCTTGTAAAGCTTTGATTCATATCTACTATAGACATTTTTTTTTTCATCAAGGCTAAAAAGCTAGCAGCATCTAAAGCAGGCTGTTGATGATAGGCTCGTATTTGATTAAGAGCTGTTTTTAAAAATTGTGTCGTGCTTACACCAGGAATCTCTACTGGATATTGAAAAGCAAGAAAAAAACCTTCACAAGCCCGCTCTTCTGGTGCAAGTGTTAACAAATTTTTTCCTAAAAACTGAATACTTCCTTGTGTCACTTCATAGTCTTCTTTACCCGCCAAAACAGCGGCTAAGGTACTTTTCCCAGAACCATTAGGCCCCATGATTACATGTACTTCTCCTGGCTGTACTGATAAATGCACACCTTGTAAAATGGATTTTTTCTCTACGGAGACGTGTAAATTATGAATATCTAACATGTAAAAAAATGTAAATGTATAAGAATAGGGGATAAGGAATAATTAAGAACTAAAAATTTCAAAATGAATGTTTTTTAAATACACATATTCACCAGATCATAACATTATTTAAATACAAACACACACATCCCCCTTGAGATAAAAATACTAAATTTGCTTTTGGGTCATAGGTCCTATCCATGAGAAGCTGGCTTCACTATGTTATTTTAGCAATAGCACTCCCAAGTACTCCAAAACCAAAATATCCTACATCACATGACAAATAACGGGAAAATACTACAAATCATAGGCCCTGTAGTAGATGTTTATTTTGATAAAACATCACATCTACCGCCGATATACAATGCCCTAGCAGTTATCAATCACACAGGAGAAAAAATTATTTTAGAATGTCAACAACATTTGGGTGATGGCCGTATACGTACCATTGCTATGGATAATACAGAAGGATTATCAAGGGGATTACCGGTGGTAAATCTTGACACAACCATCACTATGCCCACAGGAGAATCCATCAAAGGAAGATTGTTCAACGTAGTAGGAGAAGCTATTGATGGTATCCCACAACCCAAGACGAATCAAAGACTTTCTATTCATCAACCAGCACCTGCGTTCGATACTTTGGCCAATACAACAGAAGTACTATACACAGGTATCAAAGTAATAGATCTTTTGGCTCCTTATGTTAAAGGAGGAAAAATAGGTCTTTTTGGCGGTGCTGGGGTAGGAAAAACTGTCTTAATTATGGAGCTCATCAACAATATTGCCAAAGCACATGATGGGTTATCGGTATTTGCAGGAGTAGGTGAAAGAACAAGAGAGGGCAATGATTTGTTGCGCGAAATGATTGAGTCTGATATCATTCAATATGGCCCTGAGTTTAAAAAATCAATGGAACAAGGTCAATGGGACCTTTCAAAAGTAAATCTTGAAGATCTTAAAAAATCGCAAACTACACTCGTCTTTGGACAAATGAATGAACCTCCAGGGGCTAGGGCCAGGGTAGCGCTTTCAGGACTCACTATTGCAGAACACTTTAGAGATGGTGAAGCTACTGGCAAAGGCAAAGATGTTTTATTATTTGTGGATAACATTTTTAGGTTTACCCAAGCAGGTGCTGAAATTTCTGCTTTATTAGGTAGAATGCCTTCTGCTGTAGGCTATCAACCAACGTTAGCCAGCGAAATGGGCACCATGCAAGAACGCATTACCTCTACCAAAAATGGTTCTATTACTTCGGTACAAGCGGTATATGTACCTGCAGATGATTTAACAGATCCTGCACCTGCTACTACTTTTTCACATTTGGATGCTACGACGGTACTTTCTCGTAAAATAGCTTCTTTAGGTATATATCCTGCTGTGGATCCTATCGATTCTTCTTCGCGTATTTTAGACCCAACTATTGTTGGCGAAAAACATTACACAACCGCTCAAAACGTAAAAAAAATGCTGCAAAGATACCAAGAGCTACAAGATACCATTGCTATCTTGGGTATGGAGGAATTGTCGGATGAAGATAAAAAAACAGTCAACCGAGCACGTAGGGTACAGCGATTTCTTTCACAGCCTTTTAATGTAGCAGAACAGTTTACCGGTTTGCAAGGCGCTTTGGTGTCGATAGAAGATACAATCAAAGGTTTTCAGATGATTATGGAAGGTAGCCTAGATCATTTACCAGAATCTGCCTTTAACCTTGTAGGCACAATAGAAGAAGCCATTGCAAAGGGAGAAAAAATGCTTGAACAATCATCATAAATAAAGAAACTTTATGATCCTCACAATTCTTTCGAAAGAAAAAACAATTTTTGATGATACAATAGAATCAGTATTGGTGATGAGCCATGCTGGTCCTTTTGAAATTAAGCAGAACCATGCACCACTCATAGGTATGGTGTATGACCATGTGATCATAAAAAAAAACAGTGGACAAGAAACAATTTCAATAGGTCTAAGCATTTTAGAAGTATCAGATAATTGTGTATCTATTTTATTGGCAAGCGACGATCTCTAAAAAAGAAATTATCTTAATCAAGATTTTTGTAAATCATTATCTAATATTTTCGTAAAATTTAGTAGTAGTCATCACGATATACTACAAAATTTTTCTATATATAATTTATTTTTTTTCAATGGTAAAAAATAAACTCACAAGGAGTCAAAAAGAAGCCATAGGTTTACTTTCCATCGGTACATTTTTGGAGTATTTTGATTTGTTTTTGTACCTACATATGGCTGTACTATTAAATGAGCTCTTCTTTCCCACTGCTGATCCTGTAGTAGCTCAATTAATGACTGCATTTTCATTTTCTTCTACATTTATGTTAAGACCTGTTGGTGGATATATCATAGGAAAAATAGGGGATACTTTAGGAAGAAAATTTACCATCATGCTTACTACATTCATTATGTCAGGCACATGTGTAGTAATGGCTACCCTGCCTACATATAAAGAAATAGGTATTACAGCAAGTATTATTATGATTATTTGTAGAATGCTACAGGGTTTTTCTTCGTTAGGTGAAGGCATGGGAGCAATAATATATATGATAGAGGCCTTAAAAACTCCTCACAGATATATTGCAGTAGGAATAGTAGATGCTTCGGGGCGTCTTGGTGGTTTCTTAGCTTTATTAGTAGGTTATTTTGCCTTATTTATCAACTTTGATTTCAGACTAGCATTTTGGATAGGTGCTATTATTGCACTGATTGGTTTATTTGCACGAGTAAAATTAAGAGAAACTCCTGAGTTTGTAGATTATCAAAGAAGAATCAAAAAAAAAAATGAAATATGTAATACATCAATGGATCTACCTAAACCACCCATTGATAAAAAAGCAATTATTGCATTATTTTTCGGTATTGTTACTGTTTCTATCAGCTTTTATGTTGGCTATGTATATATAGGAAATCATCTAAAATTAACCCTTGGAATGAGTCCAGAAAATATTATACAACATAATTTAAAACTTGCTATACTCAGTATCCTATCAACAATAATTTTAACTGTTCTATCAAAAAAATATCATCCTCTAAGATTCTTAAAATTCATTTTAGTTGGCGTACTATTCATTATACCTTTTGTTCCATATTTTCTAGCAAGCATAACTAATTTGTATCTTATCACTGTCATACAATTTTTACTATATGCTTTTATAAGTTCTTTTTATAATGAAGCCATGTGGATCAAACATTTTCCAGTTCAAAGACGTTTTGTAGTCATTGCTACTTCATTTGGTGTTTCAACAGCTATCGGATATACAATTGCTTCATTTGGACTCAATCCTTTGGCCGAATATCTAGGACACTACGCAATATTATTTTTTTATGTTCCTTGTATCATAGGTTTTCTTTGGGGACTCAACTACCTCAAAAAATTAGAAATCAAGGCAGGGAGATATAATAATTATCCAGATGAAGACTTTCCTAGACCAGACTCTGCAGCTAATGAAACAGATTTTCAATATGATTTAGGAAAAGAATATTCTTCCTTTAAAAATGATTGTGTGTATAAAAAAGAACTGTTAGATTATTTAGAATCTTATAGAAAAAATCACAAACACAAAATCAATTTCAAACTTATTCACAAAGCCATCACCTACACAAAAAAATGGCATGATGGCCAAATGAGAAAAGATGATAAATCCCCTTTTTATTCTCACCCTTTCAACGTAGCCAAAATGACTGCTGAATATTATTACAAAACAGATATGATCATAGCAGCTCTCTTACATGACACTGTAGAGGATACACCTTGTACGCTAGAAATGATCGCCAAAGATTTTAATCAACGGATTGCTGAAATGGTACATTACCTCACCAAAATAAGAATTGATACCAATGGCAATAAATATAAAATGACACTCAAAGAATCTATCCAAGAAATGGAAAAAGTCAAAGAATACGAACCACTTTTTATCAAAGAACAAGATCGACTACATAATCTCTATACAATCAAAGCCTTGAATAAAGCCAAACAAAAAAAAATAGCAGCAGAAACGAACAGTGATTTGATCAAAATGATTGCTATTATTGGCGATAAAATAGGCATTCAAGGCACTTGGCATCTTGAAAATAAAATTTTTGATACACTAAACAATATTTTGAAATCAGATGATAAAAATCCAAAAGGGAAAAATATATATTCCTAAAAGGCATTTTTTTCAATGGCACTGCTAAACCAAATAATTTAGCAATGCCATTGCATAATTCTACAAAGGATACCTCCTTTTCATAATTCGTAAAATATACCCACTGTCAAAACCTTAAGCAATGCACCAAGGTATCGCCCCCAATAAAATACAATCCACACAAAATTACTTTCAAAAAATTCTTCAACTACTTACAAACAAAACAATAGAACAGTGCCAAGAAAATGCTCAACTCCTCTCACAGCTTTACACTCACACCATTTTCAAACAACAACAGTCATTACCTACATTTACCCTACTGCCCAATACAATTCAACACAATCAAGTCATCATTCAAAAAAATATTCCCATAAAAACATTTTGCCCACACCATCTCCTCCCCTATTTTGGAATAGCCACCATAGCATACAAACCACAAAAATATTTAATAGGCCTCTCTGATCTGCATACCCTCATCAATCATTATTGCACACAACCCATCATACAAGAAGCACTAACCCAAAAAATAGCTGAAAAAATCAAGGCTACCCTACAAACAACCCATGTAGCCATCATCATCAAAGCAACACATACTTGTGTAATCATGCGTACCGATACTAACGAAAATAATACCATTACTACAAGCTTTCATGGCACCTTACAAACACAATATCAAACCTTATTATCTTAACATCTAAACAGTGGTAAAAATAGGCAATCTCTCTTTAGGGAAATTCCCCTTACTTTTGGCACCTATGGAAGATGTCAGTGATCCTCCTTTTCGCTATGTATGTAAAAAACTAGGTGCTGATGTCATGTATACTGAATTTATTTCAGCCGAAGGATTGATTCGTGAGGCTAGTAAAAGTGTACAAAAACTGGATATATATGATTATGAAAGACCTATTGGCATTCAAATATTTGGCGCCAACTTAGCCTCTATGGAAAAAGCTGCTGCAATTGTAGAAGCCGCTCAACCAGAAATTTTAGATATTAACTACGGATGTCCCGTCAAAAATGTAGCCTGTAAAGGTGCAGGCGCAGGTATTTTGTTAGACTTAGAAAAAATGCAAAAACTAACAGCCGCTATTGTCAAAAAAGTCAACATTCCAGTAACTGTTAAAACACGTTTAGGCTGGGATGAGCAAACAATCAAAATTATGGAAGTAGCCCAAAGGCTACAAGATGTTGGTATACAAGCCTTAACTATCCATGGAAGAACACGCAAACAAATGTACAAAGGTCAAGCAGATTGGACTTGGATTGCCAAAGTAAAAAACAATCCCAACATTAAAATACCCATCTTTGGCAATGGAGATATCGATTCACCAGAAAAAGCATATACATACAAAAATAAATATGGCGTAGATGGTATCATGATTGGCCGTGCAGCCATAGGATATCCCTGGATATTTAATGAAATTAAACATTACTGCAAAACAGGTACACTATTGCCCCCACCCACTCTCTCCGAAAGAATACACATTTTAAAAACACACTTAGACTATGCCATCCAATGGAAAGGTATACAAAAAGGCATCTTAGAAATGCGTAAGCATTATACCAACTACTTCCGAGGCATACCCCATGCAAAAACATGGAAACTTCAATTATTAGCTTGTAATCACCATGAAGATATTATCCGCATCTTAACCACTATTGCGTGATCAATATTCCGTACAACAAAAAATGAATTCCCATTATCAACTTTAAATCATATATTGAGCAATTTTAAACCTACTCATTATGAATCCATACCACACAGTTGAAAAACTTGTACTTTCCTTGAAAGAAGAATTTGAAAAATTTTATGATCAAAAAAACAAATCTGCCGGAACAAGAGTAAGAAAAGGCATGCAAGAACTCAAAAACCTGGCACAAGAAATCCGTACAGAAGTACAAAATATTAAAAACCAACAGGAGAAAAAAACTACTCCTTAATATCTAATCATCTGCTGTTATTCACCCATAGCAGAGGTCATCTTCGCTGATGACCTTACTCCACAATCCTGACTTCTCTTTTCTTACATTAAACGCATAATTTAAATGGACATGACCATTTGGGTATGATCAATACAAATGCCCTTACAATGCTGATATGCTAAAGGTGTCACCTCTCGTCCACGAGGGGTTCTTTTTAAATAGCCTTGTAAAATCAAAAATGGCTCATAAACCTCTTCAATTGTCTCTGGAGTTTCTCCACAAGCCGTGGCAATCGTAGTAAGCCCTACAGGGCCACCTTGAAATTTTTCAATAATTGTTTGCAAAATTTTATTATCCATATCATCAAGACCATGGCGATCAACAGCCAAAGCATTTAAAGCCACCTGCACAATCGCTTCATCTATCATGCCATTCCCTTGTACATCTGCAAAATCACGGACTCTCTTCAGCAAATGATTGGCAATTCTAGGCGTCCCTCTGCTTCTACGGGCAATGGCTAAAGCAGCAGTCGTAGTAATAGTGATAGGCAATAACTTACTTGATCTTTGAATAATAGATTGCAAAACATCAACAGTATAATATGTCAAACGTTCGTGAATGCCAAAACGGGTGCGTAAAGGTGCGGTTAAGCGGCCAGCACGAGTGGTGGCACCAATCAAAGTAAACGGATTTAAAGCAATTTGCACACTACGTGCATTAGGCCCTGAGTCCAAAAGGATATCAATACGTTGATCCTCCATGGCTGTATAAAGATATTCTTCAATCACCGGATGCAACCGATGAATTTCATCAATAAACAAAACATCTTTCGGCGAGAGCTTAGTCAAAATACCAGCCAAATCACTCGGCTTGTCAAGTACAGGACCTGACGTGATACGTAAGTGAACACCCATTTCATGTGCAATAATATGCGCAAGTGTTGTTTTACCCAAACCGGGAGGGCCGTGTAATAAAATATGATCTAAAGCTTCTGCTCTTTTTTTGGCTGCTTTTACAAAAACTGATAAATTATACATTACAGACGCTTGTCCTAAAAAATCTTTGAAATATATAGGTCGTAAGGTCTTATCCGTAAAGGGAACATTGTCTTTTAGAGGAATTGACATTGTTGTTGAAAAATTTATTGTATTTAGTTTTTTAATTTTAGCATATCAGAGAAAGACACACAGAAAATAATCGATGAATTTAAAAAGAATCAAACACATTTTATGCCCCCCCATATACTCGATGGAAAAAAAATTGCTTTACAAAAACAAGCAACAATGGCTACCATCATTCAAAATTACAACTTACAGGCATTACCACCTCATTTAGCCATTATACAAGTGGGAGATGACACAGCAAGTCATATTTATATAAAAAATAAAACAAAAGCCTGTAAAAAAATCGGTATAAAAACTACTGAAATATACCATACACATATATCTGAAAATAAACTCTATAAAATTATCAATGAACTAAATGAAGATCCTACCATCCATGGTATCATAGTTCAATTGCCTTTACCTAAAAATATAAATCCTGAAAATATACTTCATAAAATTCACCCAGCAAAAGATGTAGATGGTTTCCATTTTAAAAATTATGGAAGACTTTCATTTAAATTGCCAACGCATGTTCCTGCCACTCCTTTAGGAATATTAGAAATGATACATATTCACAAAATTGAGACAAAAGGAAAACATTGTGTCATTATAGGGAATAGTAAAATAGTGGGTGCACCACTTGGTATTTTAATGCAACATTTACAAGCCACAGTAACTATATGTCATATCCATACAAATGACCTAACTCACTTTACAAAACAAGCAGATATTTTGATATCAGCGGTGGGAAAGCCAGGTTTAATTACACAAAAGATGGTAAAAAAAGGGGTTGTTATTTTTGATGTTGGTACTACTTTTGTAACAGACAACCATACAATCTCAAAATATACCCTCAAAGGAGATGTAATTTTTGAAGAAGTCTCGCCTATATGTAGTGCCATTACACCAGTCCCCGGCGGTGTGGGCCCTATGACTGTTACTGCTTTGATGCATAATACCTTAAGAGCTGCACAAGGACAAGTCTATACACTACAAAAAAATCAAACAAAAATATTCAAAGGCTATTGAGCAGAAATTTTGACTTTTTTGTCAGGTATATGCTGTGGTATAAAATCAGTATCTGCATGGGGTACGCTATAATCGTATGACCAACGATAAACCGTAGGAATAACACCCGGCCAATTGCCATGCATGGGTTTGACAGGAGTTGTCCATTCTAAAGTAGTAGAACGCCATGGATTTTTTACTGCTGTTTGACCACGAAACATACTGTAGAAAAAATTAAAAACAAAAATAAATTGAGCACCCATCGTCACAATGGCAGCAATGCTCACAAAAATATTCAAATCAACAAAACCGCTAAATGTATCAAAATTGGTAAAAGCATAATACCTTCTTGGCACCCCGCCAATACCCATGTAGTGTAAAGGAAAAAAAACCAGATAAACCCCTACAAACGTCAACCAAAAATGCCAATAACCTAACTTTTGATGCATCATGCGGCCAAACATTTTAGGAAACCAATGATAGACACCTGCCATCATTCCAAAAAAAGACAAACCTCCCATCACCAAATGAAAATGAGCCACCACAAAATAAGTATCGTGTAATTGGATATCGAGCGAAGAATTACCTAAAAAAATACCCGTCAAACCGCCAGAAATAAAAAATGAAACTAATCCCAAAGCAAACAACATAGCAGGCGTAAAAATGATATTACCCCGCCAAAGCGTAGCCAAATAATTAAATACTTTTACGGCCGAAGGCACGGCAATGATCAAAGTCATAAAAGTAAACACAGCCCCCAAAAAAGGATTCATCCCTGAAACAAACATATGATGCGCCCAGACGCCAAAAGAAATTACGGTGATGGCAAACATGGAGATCACCATGGGTTTGTAGCCAAAAATAGGCTTACGGGCATTGGTTGTAATCACTTCAGAGGTGATGCCCAGAGCAGGCAAAAGCACAATATACACTTCAGGATGTCCTAAAAACCAAAACAAATGTTGAAATAATACCGGACTACCACCTTGATGTACCAATGCCTCTCCTGCAATATAGATATCAGATAAAAAAAAACTTGTACCCAAACTGCGATCACAAACCAAAAGCAAAGCCGCTGCCAACAAAACTGGAAAAGCAATTGTGCCAATAATTGCAGTAAAAAACAAAGACCAAATACTCAGAGGCAATCGAAAAAATGACATGCCTTTGGTGCGTAGATTGATCACGGTGGTGATATAATTGATGGATCCTAAAAGTGAAGAAATGATAAACAGCGTCATGGAAACCAACCATAACGTCATGCCCATGCCAGAGCCGGCAATGGCTTGTGGCAAAGCACTCAACGGCGGATATACGGTCCATCCACCACCTGCAGGGCCTGTACCTATAAAAAGGGAAATAAACATGACGATACTAGAAAGGAAAAAAAACCAGTAAGAAAGCATGTTTAAAAAACCTGAGGCCATATCACGGGCGCCAATTTGTAAGGGGATAAGCAAGTTGCTAAAGGTGCCACTAAGGCCTGCAGTGAGTACAAAAAAAACCATGATTGTACCATGCATGGTGACCAAGGCCAAATAAAATTCTGGATCGAGTTTTCCTGTAGATGATATCCAGTTTCCTAAAAGAGGTTTGAGCCAAAGGAGGCTTTCTTTGGGAAAACCAAGCTGCAAACGAAACAGTATGGATAACATGCCGCCGATAAAGGCCCAAATAATACCGGTAATTAGGTATTGCTTGGCGATCATTTTATGATCTGTACTAAAAATGTATTTTGTGATGAAATTTTCTTGATGCATAATTTTAGATGTAGGGCCGTTGAAGACTTACTGAATACAATGCTACAGAAAATTTTGATAGTGGAGGGAGGAGAATAAAATAAAAACCCCTAGGACTTAGGGGCTTTACGGTATTTTCATCTTTTGTTTTTAAATAATTGGATGATTTTGGATTTGGTCTTTGGCCAATGCAGAACTATGTGTCATATGTCTGCATTGGCGTTTCTATTTTTTTCTTGTGTGTTCATATGTTATGTATGAGCACAATTATTTTTTTTTCTAGATTTATTGTTTACTCGGCTTTTTTAGCAAGACTTACCGTTGGGTGAAAAAGAAGATTAGTAGCCAAATGGTTTTTGCTAATATAGTGTCTGAAAATTTTGTAGTATTTTATCTTTTACTTTTTGTGAATATCCGTTTATTTGCAGGTAACTTGTTAGCTTATCTCGTAATCGCATCTTATTATCTTCGGATATATGTGAATATTGTAATAGAAATGCTAGGTCTTCAATCTTAAATCCTATTTCATAGTTTACTTCTTTTGTCTTTATCTCTCCTATTTTCATATCTTGGGTAGTGTATCTAAATAACGTCTCTATGTAGCAATCGATAATTTCTGAATAATTATTCTCAAGTAATTGGTTGATCGTCATCGCTGCATTGCGAAATGTGTTATAACTCTCCTTCTTCGGTTTGGTTGCGTATCCATTGATCGTGGTAATCGTTAATAGTATTATGTAGATTGAAGTTTTTATTTTTTTTATGTTTATGGATTTTTTCATTGTGTTTTTGATTTATTTGTGATTTTTTTTTTGGTATTTTGTCTCTTCATGTGAGATCTTTGCATTGTTCCATTTATATCGCTTGTATTATCTCCTTGGTGTCTTTCTGTATTTATTTTTGTTTTAATTTGAAATTATGGATTTGTCTTTTCGGGATTGTCTTTTAACCATTCATTGGAAAAATTTTCGAACTCTATTCGTTGTTCGTTTAGTCTCTTTATAATCTTTTGGAAGTCTTCTTGGTTCATTTCTGCTTTCTTCTTGATTAAATTTGTTGGTTTTATTGATCGTATTTCGACTATGTTCTTTGTATCTTCTGTAGTTTTCGTCTCTATCGTTGTGCTTGGGAGTAATAATTTGTTTTTTGATATTCTTAGGCAATCTATTAGGGCGCTATCACATTTTGTTCCTTTGAAATATTCCGTGGCTTTGTTGAAATAATTTTCTAATGTCAGTTTTGAATAATTATGTTCATCTTCGTTCCAGTTTATGTCGTTTGTTTGGTTGTAAATAAAAACTAGATCTTTGGTGGAATCTGTTACTAGAAACTCTTTTACGATGTCCCAATCTATAGCTGATAGCATTTTTTGTAGTGGGATTCTTGTTAGGAATGTGAAACATGATTTTAAGTAATTATTTCCGGCTGCCTCCTCGTAGTTTTTAGCTCTCGTTTCATTATCTGCTCTGAATATACTTAGTATGTGGTATATCGCAAATTTTTGTTTTGCTGTCAATTCATTGAAATCATCTGCTTGCGTATTCATTTTGTTGATGTATTTGTTCTTTTCTTGGTGGATAAGCTTGTATAATGCTGTCACATCCCAGTGGATATATTGCATTTCCATCTCATCCGGTATTGTTTCCATACCTCTTTTCTTTAAATCGTTATTATATTCATTATACCACTCTAGACATTCTTTGAATGTCTTTCTAAGTACACAATGGTGAGCATAACGTCCTTTGATCGTTTCCTTGTCGTAGGGGTAAAAAATTGATGCCCTTTCGGTCGTTGAGTCTTTTGCTATGTGGCTACGTTTTGTCTGATCTATCCACTCACATAGTTGTTTATTTATTCTGTCGTGTGATGCAGATATTGTTGCTTGGTTTTGTATTGTAAAAAATATTGTGTCTTTGGATGTTATTTGGTGCTCGTCGGAACCATATTCGACGTAGGGAGTCTTTATTTGGACTTGTGAGTTATATTGACTATCGTATGTTGTTCCTTCGTCTTCTGAATACACCTCCGTTCCATATGTACTATTAAAAATCCTGTTTGTCATATGGTTGTAGAGCATTATGTATATACCCCTCATCTTCTTCGCGTCTTCGATCCCTCCTATAGTTCTATATTCAAGGTTGAAGGCGTAATTTATGTCTTTATTATCCAATTTCGTTTTTTTATTTGTGACGTCATATCCTAATCTTATCGGTAATTTGAGTGCTTCCATCTCTCCATTGAACCCTAGATCTATCTCACTTGCTTTTTTAATGCAACCTCTTATCTGTTCGTTTAGTATCATACACGTTTCTATAAGTTCGTTTCTGACTTTTTTATATTGTCCTTTTTTGTATGTCATATGATTCAATTCTGCTTCTATTCCCATCGCATTTTTGTAGTTCTGTAATCTTCTTTCCTCGTTGTCTTCTTTGGTTTTTTTGTATTGCTTTTTTATTATCATCGTGTGCTTTGCCGTCTTGATAATTTGTTGGTCATTTAGTAATATGTTTAATGATTGTTTGTGAGGTCCGATAATCTTTACTAATTCTCTTATCGCTCCACATTTACCATACATTCTACCTGATTTCTTCCATACACCCTTTGCTTTTTGCCTCATTACCAGTTTTTCATAAAGTATTCGATTACTTAATTCTAATAACTTTTTGTGATATTTTGTACTATTTTCTAGCAATTTATGATCATCTTCTGTTGTAGGTTTTTGTTTTATCACCGTCTTGATTTCATTTTGGAATTGCTTTGTAAGATCTCTATACATTTCCTCCTGATTTTGTAGAATTTTCAGCTGCTTTGATTTCACAGCATCTCCCTCTGCCCACTTCCTTATCATATCCATATCTTCTGCAAAATAATGCGAAAACACCTCTGGATTTAGCAGTGGATAGTCAGTATTAGTATTGTAAAGCTCTTGATGACTACATAAATTTTTATAATCAAAAGCCTTACGACGACCAAGCAATTCTTGTGGATCGGAATCAA
>JAHDDH010000008.1 GCA_020629455.1 Cytophagales bacterium
TAGGTAATCCTGGCTGAGGAACAACAGCATATCCTGCGTCATGTTTTTTTAGCTTATGACCTATCAGTAAGTTTAAAAGCGTACTTTTTCCTGCTCCTGTATTACCAAATACTACTATAACATCTTTTCCTTTTGAAATATTTAAGGCTTTGCCTTTATTCTGCTGTTTGTATTTGGCAATGGATTGATTGAATTCTTCCTCAAAATCTTTATTAGATTTATTTTTTTCTGAATACATTGTAGCTTTTATATGATCATTTTGGCTATGGATGTAGGAAATCTTTTTTTTATAACATGCAGAAGTTAAAAGTGTAAGTAGAGTAGTGATTACTAAAAAATTTTTATTCATAATTATAAATTTATTGTATTTATTTTATGAAATAAAATAATCTTTAGATTTTAAATATCAAATCCTCAAATCTCCCCATGCTTCAAAAAATACTGTTCAAATTAAAATCATACTGTGCTTTACTAAAATTTCGTTTGTCTTTGGTAGTTACTTTTTCAGCAGGTTTTGGGTATGCTTTGTCGGCTCATCCTTTTAATTTTGATACCACTTTTGTACTTTTTTGTTTCGGAGGCTTTTGTATGGCTGGAGGTGCTAGCGCTTTCAATCAAATCATAGAAAAAACGCATGATCAACAAATGCAACGCACCAAAAATCGTCCATTGCCTACACAAGCGCTCACCATACTACAGGCTTATATTTGTGCCATTGTTGTAACTTTGATAGGGTTGTACTGCTTATACAAGACTACCAATCCTTTAGTCGTTTTACTTGGTTTGCTTTCATGGGTGATATATGTATTAATTTACACACCTTGTAAAAGGATAAGTCCAGTGGCTGTGTTGATAGGCGCTATTCCAGGGGCTTTGCCACCTTTGATGGGCTGTGTAGCTGTAGACCATGCATTTTCTCCTTTGGGATATATACTTTTTTTGCTACAATTCATTTGGCAATTTCCTCATTTTTGGTCTATTGCTTGGCTTGGCAAAGCAGATTACCAAAAAGCAGGATTTAGGCTTTTGCCCATGCAAGGAAATCATAAAATGTTGGCTTTGCAAATGATTGGATATACTTTTTTATTATTGCCTTGTGGTTTGTTGCCTACACAATTGGGCATTACGGGTTATTTTTCTGCTATAGGAGTTTCCGTTGGAAGTGTACTTTTTTTGATTCCTATGGTATTGTTTTTTAAAAAAGATACAAGAAAAATGGTTTTGCTGATTATGTTTGGCTCTTTTTTATATCTACCCTTTGTACAAATGATGTACTTGATCAATAAACTATAAAATGGAGCATCATCTTCAAAAAATCAACAAAAATTATAACCAATAACTATCATTAACAATCACCTGAAAAATGAAAAAATAAAATCTGAAGGATTATATAAAAAAATTTGACAACCCAGACTCAAAAATTAACGTTATCATCTCATCAAAATAATTTCCTAGAGCAAAACCGAGACAAAAAACTGTCTACCACTCACTCGTAAAATCACCCCTAGCATCTTTAGCCATTAGAACAAGTCAAAAACACCTAGCCAATAAATCTGTAGACAACAAAACAAAAATTTTCCTAAAAAATTTTAGATCATTTCAAATAACATCCTGGCAAAAAAAATAATTTAAGCATGCATACAATCTTCAATAGCCTCTATAGCAATAGGGATATCTTGAGTTAAGTTTTTAATGCCTTGTGCTTGTATCAAGACGTCATTTTCTAAACGAATGCCGATATTTTCTTCTGGAATATAAATTCCTGGCTCTATGGTAAGCACTGTACCAGGTTGTAATTTTTCATCCACCGAGCCTACATCATGTACTTCTAAACCTAAATAATGAGAAATACCATGCATACAATAACGACGATACAAAGGATGAGCTTTGTCTTGCTTTTGAACATCATGTTTGGTCAATAAACCAAGCTGTACTAATTGATCTGTGATAATTTCAGTCAATGCACGATGATAGTCACGCAAAGTATTACCTACACAAAGCAACTGCTCAGCAGATGTCATAATATTAATCACTGCTTGATACACTGCTTTTTGTCTTGATGTAAACCTACCACTCACAGGAATCACCCGAGTGACATCAGCATGATAATGGGCATACTCTGCTCCAATGTCTATCAAAAGTAAATCGCCTTCTTGTAATATTTGATTGTTATTGATATAATGTAGAATACAAGTGTGCTTTCCAGAAGCTATGATGGGCGGAAAGGCAAAATGCCTAGAACCATTTTGTATCAAAGTGGATAAAAGATGTCCTTCCAAAACATATGCATAAATGCCCGGCTGAATTTTCAAAAAAATATCTTGAAAAGCTTTTGCCGTAATCTGACAGGCTTTTTGAATCAACTCAACTTCAACAGATGATTTTACAACCCGCAATTTTTGCATGATTGGCGACAAACGACAATAATTATGTAAAGGATACTTTTTTTTACAAGCTGCTATCCACATATCCGAAGCAGTACGCATAGTAGGCAAAGCACGAGTATGTTCGTTGGTATGAAGATAAACTGCTGCTGACTGCAACATATATTGATGAAAAACAGCAGAAAATTCTGATGACCATTGTACATTTTGAATGGCAGAAGTTTGTTGTGCTTCGGCTATGGTATAACGAGGACCTTCCCAAATTTTTGTATGTATATCCGTTTTTTGTATAAAAAGAATAACTTGGTTTTGTGATGCATCGGTTGCTTTGTAGAGAAGTAGTGTAGTTTGGGCTTGCTCAATCCCTGAAAGGTAAAATAGATCACTATTTTGCACAAAATCAAAAATACCATCTCCATTAGTGGTCATTACGTCGTTGGATTGTAGTATTACCAAAGTACGGGGAGGCAAATGTGTATACAATCGTTCTCTGTTGTTTAGAAATAAACTAGATTGGATACGAGGATATCGTATTTTATGCATCGTTTTTGATATTTTTAGTTTTAAATTTTCGAATTTACTGATTTTACTGCCCTTTGCTATTATTGCTCCATGAAACAAAAGTCTATCAACCAAAAAATCAGACAAAAGCGTTTATCTAAAAATACATACCAAATATTTGACACCTTTCAACAAGAAAAACACTTTTTTTTTTTAATTGCTTTTTTGAGTGTTATCAGTGTATGTATTACGCCTTATACACGCCTTTGTATGTGGTTTGGTTTTATTTTGGCCAGTTATGCTGCCATTGCCAATGATAGTATACAAACACTGGGCACTTTCATTGCTTCCAATACACGGAAAACATGGTGGCATCTTTGGCTTTTCATTGGCAGTATTTTTATTGTGACCATGACTTACAGTTGGATCGTATATGACGGTGATGTTACTTATCAGCGCTTATCTGCCAAGGGATTTTCAGAAAGTCCTACCAGTTTTAATTTTTTACAACTTTTTTCCCCCATTGTATTATTGTTGCTTACACGCTTGCGAATACCAGTTTCTACTACTTTTTTATTATTAAATATTTTTGTTTCAGACATGCACACCATGGGAAAAGTCATCTGGAAGAGCTTAGGAGGATATACCATTGCTTTTGTAGGCGCTTTTTGTTTGTGGTATTTTTTTGCCCGTTGGATCAAACGCATATTTCAAACAAGCTTCAATAATCGATGGACTATCATACAATGGATTACCAGCGGCATGCTTTGGTCTATTTGGTTGATGCAGGATGCATCAAATATTGCCGTTTTTTTACCGAGAAAATTGAGTTTACCAGCCTTTATCAGTTTCACAGCCATTATTTTTTTGGGAATAGGTCTATTGTTTTATGTCAAAGGTGATCGACTACAGCATATTGTCAAAGAAAAGTCTGGTATCACAGATGTCAGGGCCGCTACTTTGGTAGATTTTGTTTATATCATCATGCTATTATATTTTAAATATCTCAACAACATCCCCATCAGTACTACTTGGATATTCATTGGTCTTTTAGGTGGCAGAGAGTTGGGCATCAGTATGAGCAAAACAAAACGAAAAAAAAAAAAAAAATCTATACATAAAAGCTTACATACCATCAAAAAAGATTTAAAATTTGCTTTCATTGGCCTACTGATCTCTATTGTACTAGCCTTTTTGTCAAACACTCACATACAAAAATTTATGTTGAAACAATGGCAATATTTTTTTTCATAAAATTACCCATCATCACTTCCTTCTTCGTTTAAAAATTTTACAAAAGACAAAAATTAAACAACTATCAAAAAGTACACTTTATTTTAAAGTGTACTTTTAGCTAAAAAATTTGTTTTTTTCTGTCCTTTCCTTCGTTTTATGAACAAATAACTTTCATAAAAATTTCATTTTTTATATAAATATCTTCTCAAAATTACCAGGAAAATGAACAAAAAAATTTCATTCCTTTTATATTTTTTAATATTTCATTTTTTGTAATTTTATTTTTGTTCTTTCACCATCTTTCTAGATAAAAAATTGTATGTAAATTTTTTTGAACATCTCAAAATATCATCACTGAATAAAAACACCTCCTAATCATCCAAAAACATACACAAACAACGTACCTCATATACGATGTATAAAGATTTTTTTTCTCTTTTTTTTCCCTACACTTGTCTACATTGCAAAAAAACAATCACTAATATACCTCATATGTTATGCATGGTTTGTACCGATGCATTGCCTCTCACACAATATCACCTACAAGCAACTGATAATTTTTTGTTGCATCAGTTTTTTTTACACAAACAATTAACACATGCCACAGCACTCTATCATTTTATCAAAAAAAGTGTAGTGTATACTATCTTAGAATACTTCAAATACAAAGGAAATATATCTATAGGTTTTTTCTTAGGAAAACAATATGGTCTTTTGTTACAAAAACAAACACATTGGATACATCACTTCGACAGCATCATACCAGTGCCTTTGCATAGACAAAAATTAAAAAAAAGAGGCTATAACCAAAGTGCTATTTTTGCACAAGGATTATCATCTATATTATCTTTACCTTGCCAGACCAATGTTTTAGTCAGAACAGTGGATACATCCACGCAAACAAAAAAAAAAAGAATAGAAAGATTCAAAAACATGGAAAAAGTGTTTACAATAAAAAATCATCAAGTCATAGAAGGAAAAAATATTTTGTTGATTGATGATGTAGTTACCACAGGTGCTACACTCAATGCTTGTATAGAAACACTATCTCCATCGGTCAAAAATATAGCCATTGTAGCCATTGCAATGGCTACATAAAATGAGCTGAAGAATATATTTCAAGATCAATCTACTTGAAAAAAATTATGAAAAACCCTTCAAAAAAGAACATTTAAAAAGGCATACGTGGCAGAGGCGTTGCTTGATAATTACAAAAATCTTTTGCCAAAAATTGATCATGTGCAGCTCTTGCAACCATTGCTGCGTTGTCTGTACAAAAGGCAAACTGTGGAATAAAAATTTTCCATCCTTTTTTTTTTGCTAAAGCTTGTAGCTCTTTTCTCAAACCTTGATTGGCTGCTACACCGCCGGCAAGGGCTATGCTAGTAAGCTTTGTAATACCAACTGCTTTTTCTAATTTTTGTAGCAACATTTGAACAATAGTATGTTGAATACTAGCACAAAGATCACAAATATGCTGTGCTATAAAATCTTTATTCTTTTTTGTTTCCTTCTGTAAAAAATATAAAACCGCTGTTTTGATACCACTGAACGAAAAATCCAAATAGGGCATTTGTGCCATACTGAATGAAAAGCGCTTAGGATCTCCTTTTTGGGCGTAAGCATCAATAATTTTTCCACCAGGATAAGGAAAATGAAGCATACGTGCAATTTTATCATAGGCCTCTCCCACAGCATCATCTTGTGTTTGTCCTATAATTTTCATTTGTTTATAGCTTTTCACAAACACCAACTGTGTATGACCTCCACTAACTGTCAGACATAAAAAAGGAAATGAAGGAAAAGGAGGTTCAATAAAATTGGCCCATACATGGGCTTTCATATGATGAACAGCAATCAGTGGAATATTTTGTGCAAAAGCCAACCCTTTGGCAAAAGCATTGCCTACAATCAAAGCGCCTAAAAGTCCTGGCCCTTGGGTAAAAGCAATAGCACTGAGCGCTTGAAGACTAACTTTAGCATTTGTCAAAGCCTGCTGTATAACAGGAATAATTTTTTGTTGATGGGCACGAGAGGCCAATTCAGGCACTACACCACCAAAATTTTGATGTATAATTTGTGTAGCAACCACATTGCTTTGGAGTATACCCTCTTGGATAATCGCTGCGCTTGTTTCATCGCAAGAAGTTTCAAGGGCAAGAATAATGTTTGGCATATGTCAAAAAAAAATAAATACCCATTGGTTTACCAAATATTGACTTCAAACTTTAAATCTACAGTCATTTTTTTTTTTACATCCTCTTGTATTGTTTGTGCAAATGCCTTAATTGATTTTCCTGTAGCACCTCCATGATTCACCAAAACCAAAGCATGCTTATCATAAAGACCTACTTTATTTACTACCTTTTTTTTCCATCCGCAGGCCTCTATAAGCCAAGCAGCCGATAACTTCACATGCTGTGCATCTATAGCATAGGCTATAAGATTTGGGTTTTTTTTTTTTAGCCGTCTATATTTTTTTTGAGAGACCATAGGATTTTGAAAAAAACTACCAACATTGCCTATTTTTTGAGGATCTGGCAATTTAGTTTTACGAATGTGCATAATAGCATTTCCCACTGATTGAATCGTAGGGTTTTGAAGAGACATTTGGTTGAGTGTATGTTGAATAATCCCATACTGGGTGTGTAATTGATGTTTAATTGGCAAAGTCAACCGAAAAGTGACGTCTGTGATAATGTATTGCGATTGGTTTTTTTTGAAAAAACTTTGACGATAACCAAAATCACAAGCTGCTTTTGAAAAAATTTTCAACCTGCCACTTTCAATATGTATCGCTGTTAAAGCTACCATTGTATCAGACAAAGAAACACCATAAGCTCCTATATTTTGAATAGGCGCAGCGCCTACAGTGCCTGGAATCAAGATTAAATTTTCAATACCACCATAATTTCGATACAAACAAAAACACACCAAATCATGCCAAAGGACACCAGCTCCTACTTTTAAATAAACATATCCTGCTTGTTTTTTAAGAACATAAATTCCTTTGATATGCATTTTGATAAGTAGCCCTGTAATATTTTTGGTAAACAAAATATTGCTACCACTACCAATCACTTGCACTTTTTTTTTGCTATAGACATGTAACACCCGTTGTAACGAATATAAATCATGCGCAAAAAAACAATCATTCGCTTGTACTACAACACCCAACGTGTTGTGATTTTTTAGAGAAAAATTTTTTTTAATCAAAAAATAAAAATTAAAATCATAGCTGTAGTATTAAACGAAAAATAATCTATTACCTCTACAAGCTGTTTTTTGCTAAAAAATCATTCGTCTTTATAAAAAAGATATTAACTATCAAAATTTGTTAAGATCTGTTGAAAATATTTTTCACCTAAAAAATATGAATAACTCATTTTTTTGTCATAAAAAACTCGTTTGCTCCCAAGCAACATATTTGATAGGTCTTTTTAAGCACAGATTAGGATTTTTTAATAAAAATTTTTGAATCAAATAATCTGCTAATGCTAAACAGCAATGTTTTTGTGCTGTGTGTAAAAAAAAATAAACCTTTCGAATGCCTTGAGTAGTCCATCGTATAATCGTATCAACCCATTGATCTAAACGAAAAAAATCAGAAACATGCAGGTCATTTCCTTTGAAACGAATAAAAACAGTATCAGTGGTTAGTAATTGATGCAGCACATCTCTTCGGCTATTGGTATCTGTAATAACCCAAGCGACATTATTTTGCTGCAGGGTATCCCAAAGCAAATGTTTATATTTTTTTTGAAACCAATCTGTATGACGCACTTCCACAGCCCAAATAAAATCACGAGGCATATATTTTATAAATTTAGTGAGAGCAGAAAAATTTTCCGGACGAAAAAAAGGTGGTAGTTGCAAAAAAGACATCCCTAAATGTTCTTCCAAGGGTAATATACTGGACAAAAACTTTTCTACCATAGAAAAATTTTGGTATAATATTTTTTGATGGCTGATAATACGAGGAAACTTAGGACAACATAAAAAACCTTGAGTTGCTTTAGTCTTCCATTGTTCCACTGTTTTGAAAGCGGGTATTCCATAAAATGTACTATTCAGCTCCAAAGCATTAAACTGATGGACGTAATGTTGAAAAAAATGAGATGGTTTGGTTTTAGAAGGATAAATAGTGCCCACAAAGCTAGGATCGGTAAACACCGAACAACCAATATAAATACCAGCAGGTGCTTTGCTCATGGGAAGAGCAGATAACCATTGTTGTGTTTGTGGAGGATCTTGGGGCAAATGCCAGTCGATAAGCTCTAGATTTTGTGTAGTATGACCAAATTTCATTGACTAATGCGTAAGTGACTTATGAGAGGATAATACTTTTCTGAGTCTGGCCACCGGTATTTTTAGTTTCTCTCGGTATTTAGCAATAGTTCTTCTGGCAACTAAATAACCTTTCGCTTTGAGTAGTTCGTAAATTTTTTCGTCAGATAATGGTTTTTTTTTGTCTTCTTGGTCAATCATTACTTGTAGTGCTGCTTGCACTTGTTTGTTGCTAATCACATTGCCATGGATATCTGTAGATTTTTCTACAAAAAAAAATTTCAAAAGATAGGTACATTGTTCAGTTTGTATGGATTTATTATGAATAGCCCTAGATATGGTAGAGATATCCATTTGTAAAACTTCGGCAATATCTTTCAAACGCAAAGGTTTTAAGTGTACTACTTTTTCTTCTTGAAAAAAATCACGTTGTTTGTCTACAATGGCATGCATCACTGCCAACAAAGTATGTTGCCTTTGCTGTATGCTTTGTATCAAATTTTGGGCGTGTGTGTATTGTTCTTTTAAAAAAGCCAAAGCTTCTTTGGTATTTTTATTTTTTTTTGTGGTGTTGTGATACGTTGTAAGTAAATCTATATAGTATTTTTTGATGCCTAACTTGGGATAATTTTTTTCACTAAGATATACTTCTAATTGATCTTGATTTTTTTTTAACAAAAAATCAGGGTACAAACGCACAGCGCTAGCCTCTTGGTTTTGACTCAGCCCTGGTTTTGGATTTAATTTTTCTATACAACGAATAGCTTTTTCCAAGAGTACATCCTCTTGAATATGAAGTTTTTTTTTGATTTTATCATAATGTTTATAAGTCAAAGGTTCAAAACAGTGCAGCAAAATTTTATACGCTGTTTTTGCAATCAAAGATGATTTATTACGGAGTTGCAATAATAAACATTCTCTTAAGTCGCGTCCGCCTACACCTACAGGTTCAAAATTTTGAATCTTTTGTAAAATATTTTCAAATGTCACAAGGTCTATCTCTATATAATGAGCAAAAGCAATATTTTCTTTCATCGTTAAAAGATCTGTGCACAAGTAGCCTTCTTCGTCGATATTACCAATAATTTCTTTTGCTATAATTATTTCTGTCTCAGACAATGACAAAAAGCTCATTTGCTCTAAAAGCTGTTCATGCAACGTTTCTTTTGCTACGGCTATAGGCTTTTCAACAGATGTTTGTGAGGGTTGATCATACCAGGCATAATCATTCTTGATTTTAGTGGCTATATGCTGCGGATGGGTATTGTTGTTAATTTCTTCTAAAACAGGATTCTCTTCTAAGCATTTTTGAATGGTTTTGTCAATTTCTGCTGTAGAATTTTTGAGTAATTGGAAAAGCTGTAATTGTTGGGGGGAAAGTTTATGCTGCAACTTTTGTTTCAATACCAGCTGATGCATTACTTTTTAAATTGCTTGTAATTTTTTTTTGATAATGTCCATATCATTTTTATCATCAGTCATAATAGTAAGCACATCATGTGGCATGATGTAAGTATCCCCACGCGGGGTAATATACTGTTGTTTTCGGTTGATCAAAACAATCAAAGATTTCCCAGGAAATCCCAACTGTACAATTTGTTTGCCTTCTATTGGAAAACTTTCAGGCACTTGCATCTCTATCAGTTCATTTTTTACTTCTTCGGAAAAAACCAATGCTTGTTTCTTTTTTTGTGTGTTATTTTTTTCTTCTAAGTTGAGCCATTTTGCCAAAGGATACAAAGTAGTGCCTTGTAACAATACAGATGTCAGTACAATAAAAAATACAATATGAAACATAGTGTCTGCTTTTTCTAAGCCTACGGTCAAAGGATAAATAGCAAAAACAATAGGCACAGCCCCTCTAAGTCCTACCCACGATAGAAACGTTTTTTGTTTATAGTCAATTTTTTTAAATGCCAAAGAAAGAAATACACTGGCAGGCCTTGCAATAAACATAAGAAAAGCAGAAAGAAGCAAACCAATACCAGAAACAGCAAACAATTTTTTTGGATATACCAATAATCCTAACACAACAAACATCAAAATTTGCATCAGCCAAGAAATGCCCTCATAAAATTTGATCAAACTTTTTTTATGGATAAAATTTTTATTGCCTAAAATAATCCCTGCAATATATACAGCCAAAAAACCATTGCCATGGATAAAATTAGTAGCAGAATATGCCAGTATAATCACAGAAAGTGTAAGTGTAGGATATAGCATATCATAGTCTAATTTGACTTTATTGATCAGAAAAAGCATGCCTTTACCCACCAACAAACCAGATAGCATACCAATAGACATCTCTTTTAAAAAATAAAGTAAAGAGTCCCAAAAATGAAAAGTAGTCGTTTGTGCAATGAGGCCAGTAAAGAATACTGTCAAAAAATAAGCCATGGCATCGTTACTGCCAGATTCTAACTCCAAGGTAGGGCATAAATTATTTTTAAGATGTATATTTTTTGATCTCAAAATAGAAAACACAGCTGCTGCATCTGTAGATGATACAATAGACCCTACCAGCAAGCCTTCAAGCAGTGTAAAATCTGTGCATAAATAAATAAAATACCCTACAGAAAAAGCAGTGATTAAAATGCCAAAAGTAGAAAGCAAAACACCATTCCAAAGAATAGGCTTGATATGAGAAAATTTTGTTTCCAATCCTCCTGAAAATAAAATCAATGTTAAGGTTATACAGCCAATCATTTTGGCTGTATAGGCGTGCTCAAAGTGTATTTTTCCAATACCATCAGGACCTGCTAACATCCCTACAGCTAAAAATAAAAGGAGAATAGGAATGCCCAATTTGGTAGAAATTTTACTAGATAAGGTCGCTACTAACAATAAAAAAGAACCAATGATCAATATCAACTCAGTAGTGTAAGGCATAAAAAAATTTTGAAACTCAAAAAAATAATCCAAAGAATATAACAAATATTTCAGTAAAAATAAAATGATTATTTTCTTTTCAAACACATAAAAAACAATGAGGCTTATTTTTATTTGTATATTGAAAACCTGATGATCAGCACATCCTTTGAAGCATCTCTTCATTTTTTTCACTGCTATGCCACTCCGTGATTATACCATCTTTCAACTAATACAAAAAGAATCTCAAAGACAAAAGCAAGGCTTAGAATTGATTGCTTCTGAAAATTTTGTCTCTGATCAAGTCAGAGAAGCCACTGGTAGTATTTTAACCAATAAATACGCAGAGGGCTTGCCTGGCAAACGCTATTACGGCGGTTGCGAAATTATTGATACCGTAGAAAATCTAGCCATTGTAAGGGCCAAAGCATTATTTGGTGCTGTTTGGGCAAATGTACAGCCACATTCAGGCTCTCAAGCTAATGCGGCAGTGATGCTCGCCACCCTCCAGCCAGGAGATACAATACTAGGATTTAATTTAGCACATGGTGGACATCTTACACATGGATCATTAGTCAATTTTTCTGGAAAAATATACCGTTCGGTATTTTATGGCGTAAACAAACATACAGGCTATATTGATATACAAGATGTCAGAAAAAAAGCTCTGGCTACAAAACCAAAACTCATTATTTGTGGTGGTTCTGCTTATAGCAGGGATTGGGATTATGCAGCATTCCGAGAAATAGCAGACGAAATAGGAGCATTGCTTTTAGCAGATATTGCCCATCCTGCAGGACTTATTGCCAAAGGATTGTTGAAAAATCCACTAACGCATTGTCATATTATTACTACAACTACACACAAAACACTGAGAGGACCACGTGGAGGGATGATTTTAATGGGAAAAGATTTTGATAACCCTTGGCAGATTAAAAACTTAAAAGGTAATATTAAAAAAATGTCAGCTTTGTTGGATAGCAGCGTATTTCCAGGAACACAAGGAGGCCCTTTAGAGCACATCATTGCAGCAAAAGCTGTGGCTTTTTACGAAGCTTTACAAGATGATTTTACTCTTTATGGTAAACAAGTACAAGAAAATGCAAAAGTAATGGCACAATATTTTACAGACAAAGGATATCAAATCATTACAGAAGGTACTGATAATCATCTGTTGCTGATTGATCTTACGAAACAAAAAATCACAGGAAAAACAGCAGAATATGCTTTAGGAAAAGCATCCATTACGATCAATAAAAATATGGTGCCTTTTGATCCACTTTCGCCTTTTGTTACCTCTGGAATACGACTGGGCACTGCTGCCATTACCACTCAAGGTGTTGTATCTACAGAAATTGCTACAATTGTTGATTGGATTGATTTTGTTTTGAAGCATGCAGACAATGATCAAAAAATACAGGACATTCAAAAAAAGGTACAAAGGTTTATGCAACAAAAATTAACCTCATGAAAACCACTACACAGGATATGCCTTTTCTTACGCATGTAGAAATTTTAAGGTGGCATATCATTCGTTCAATTGCAGCTGTTTTCATAGGGGCATTCATTGCTTTTTGCGCTAAAAATTTTATTTTTCATCATATTATCTTAGCGCCTACACGCATTGATTTTTGGACTTATCAAATGATCCAAAAAATCAACACTTATAGCAACCTCTCTGTAGGAAGTTATGACAGCATGCCTTTTTGTTTGCAAAATAGAACCATGGCAGGACAACTTCTTTTGCATATTACCACTTCTTTTTTTATTGGTTTTATAGTATCTTTTCCTTATGTCTTTTGGGAGTTTTGGCGTTTTGTAAAACCAGGGCTTCATATCAATCACCACAGCATTTCTTTACTTACCTTTTTTGTAGGATTATTATTTTTTTTTGGCGTTCTTTTAAGTTATTTTTTTTTACTGCCTATTACTATTCATTTTTTAGCACATTATCAATTAGATAGCAGCATTGTTAATGAGTTTGACATTGGCTCTTATCTTTCTACTTTCACTACCCTTATTTTAACCGGTGGATTAATTTTTCAACTGCCGATTATTATTTATTTCTTATCGAAATATCGATTCATTTCTGTGAAGATGATGCAACAATATCGAAAACACGCCATTGTTGGTAGTCTTATTTTAGGAGCTTTTTTAACGCCTCCAGATATCATCAGTCAAATTTTAGTAGCATTGCCCTTGCTATTTTTATATGAAATCAGTATTGGCATGATGCAATATTTAATTCATAAAAATGAACAAAAAAAAACTGACAATCGCCTTGGGAAGTGATCATGCTGGCTATCTTTATAAAAAGCAATGGCTGACAAAATACAGTGCAGACTACACAGTACAAGATTTTGGAGCACATACTACAAAGCGTGTTGATTATCCTGATTTTGCGCATGTGGTGGCACAGGGTGTACAGACACATACATATGACTATGGCATACTTTTATGCGGCAGTGGAAACGGAATGGCTATGACTGCCAATCAATACTCAGGAGTACGAGCTGCTTTATGCTGGAATGAAACAACCGCTATTTTGGCACGGCAACACAATGATGCACGCATTTTGTGTGTACCTACACGTTTTATCTCTTTTGAACTTTTTGAAATTATGGCACAACATTTTTTAACCACTGATTTTGAAGGAGGAAGGCATATAGCAAGGATAAAGAGTGCTTATATTTAAATCTTATTATTATGATTTTTTTTTATATAAATTATCTTTTTTTGATTCAAATTTTATGTATATCATGTGCTTGCAACAAAAAAAATAAAATTAAAATAAAAAAAATAGATAATTATGTATTCTTTAATGAAAAGAACAAAAATTATCATTTACCCGGCCCTTTAATAAAAAAAAATAATTACTCTAAACAAGAAGAAGATCTAAAAAAGATTAAATGTTTTTTAGATGATTTAAAAAAATCATCTAAAAATGATAATGATAATCTATTATATGGTAATGATGATCTAAATAAAATAAATAATGATCTGTCGAATAATTTAAAAAAGCTTTATAACAAAAAAGAAACTACAAAGTTAATTACAAAAGGAAAACTTTTTATTGAAATAGGAAATGAATATGTAAAATTAAAAAAAATAAAAAAGGCACAAGAATTTTTGCAAACTGCTTATGATATTTTTAAATTTAAAAAAAATAAAAAAAAATATCAATTAGAAAGAGTACAAATTTTTAATAATATGGCCTATAATTATTTTAATGGTTTTCAACTAGAGATGGCAAATAAAATGATCACTAAGGCTTGGAATATTATAAAAGAAACAAATGAAAATTATGAAATAAAAGCAAAAGTTTTATACAAAAAAGAATTTTATAGTCAAAATCTTAATAAATACAATGTAAAATATAAAAATGACCTAGCAAAATTTTCAAAAAAATTTTTGAGTCAAAATCTTAATAAAGACAATGTAAAATATAAAGATGACCTAGCAATAGCTCTCAAAATTATACAGAATAATAATATTCAAGATCCTCTTTTAAAACAATCTATTACAAATAGTTTAAAATCCTATACACTAACAAAAGTAAAAAAAAAGAGAAAGATAAAAAATATCCTCTTCCTTACAAAATGACTTCCTTCTTCTTAATACAAGAATGACTAAAAAAAACAAACAATACTCCTAAACAAATAGCACTATCAGCAATATTGAAAATAGGCCAAAACGATGCATACTCCCCTCCCCAAAAAGGAACCCAGTTCGGAAGATAACCCTCCCAAATATCCACATACAACATATCAATCACCTGACCATATAACCAACGCATAGGCGCTTCTTTTGGTGCATTATCAAACCAAACACCATAAAAAATACTATCAATCAAATTGCCAATCGCTCCTCCCAAAACACCTGATAATCCGTAGAATAAAATAGGATTATGATCTTTTTTCATCAACTGACAAAAATATCGTATCAAAAAAATAATAAATACAAATCGAAAAGACGTAAGCAAAAGTTTTCCATAGGCCGATCCAAATTCAATGCCAAAGGCCATACCTGGATTTAATGTATAGTGTATTTTGAACCAATTTCCCCATACTTTTATCTCTCCCATAGGGCCTATTAGCATATTTTGGTGTACATAAATTTTTGTCCACTGATCTAAAACAATCAAACCTAGCATGATACTAAAATATTGTATATATTTTTTCATAGAGTGTTAAAATTCAAAATTTTTAAAAGTTTAAAAAATCTTCCATCGAAAAAATGCCTTTTTTTCCTTGTATCCACTCAGCAACTAATAAAGCGCCCAAAGCAAAAATACGTCGATCTTTAGCCTGATGGATAATTTGTATTGTGTCGTGTGATGAATGATAAGTCACTTGATGAGTACCTACGTTATCTGCAAGTCTTTTGGCTATAATAGATACATTTTGAACATTTTTTGCTTGTACTTTCGGTGTAGGATTACACTGCCAGCCTATTTTTTGGGGATATTGTGTCAGTATTCCTTCAGCTAAAGTGATGGCTGTTCCACTTGGTATATCTAACTTTTCTGTGTGATGTACTTCTTGAATAGTAGGATGATACATAGGATATTTTTGTATCATACGAGCTAAAAAAATGTTTGCTTTTTGTACAATATTAGCACCAATACTAAAATTGGTTGCGTGAAAATAGGTACTTTTTTTTTTTTTACATAGATTTAACAACGTTTTATCATGATAAAACCATCCTGTAGTACCACAAACCACCGGCAATTGATGTTCAATACAACAAGCGACATGAGCATGAGCAACTGATGGCTGTGTAAACTCCAACACACAGGTTACTTTTTGCTGTTGCCAGTGAATATAATCTGCTATAGTAGGAGAATCATTTTGTAAGGCAATAATTGTATGCTTTCTTTCAAGGGCTATTTTTTCAAGAGCTTTACCCATCTTTCCATAACCTAAAATAACTAAACGCATACTTTACGATGTAAAACAAAAGATAATCCTACACCCGACTTTTTATGTGGCAACAAATGTACTGCAGGCTTCACTTGTAAGGCTAAATCATCTGATAAATCAAAAGTATATAAATGGGCATCTACATGAGCGTCTAGAATATTGATGATATACAACAACCCTATACATAAAATCAGCCAGTCTCTGTCTTTTCTATAGACTTCTGTTTGATGTCTTAACTGGTCTATATTCAAGGATAAATCATTTTTTCCTGTAGCTTGCTCCTGGAATAATGCCCTACGAAAAGTAAAATATTTTTGATGCTGATCATAAATCCCCCAACCCAAACCTGCCAAAAAGACATACAATATTGGTACTTTCCAATATTTTTTATTATAAACTTGACCCAAACCAGGCAAAATAGCCGCATAAAGCCATGCTTTTCTAAAAGAATTATCTTGAGATTTTTTAGAAAAATTTAATTTTTCTGAGGTCTGTAAAGCAAATTGAATATTTTTTACATGCTTTTTTGCTTGTATATTTTGAATACAAAACATCCACAGCATACAAAAAATGATAAACATTCTACACATTGGAAGGAGATAATAAATTTACAATACGTGTCAATTCTTCAGAAGACTGAAAATTAATTGCAATTTTTCCTTTTGATGGATGTGATATAGTAACTTTTGTGTTGAAAAAACCTGTCAAACGATTTTGAAGTGTTTGTAACGCAGTATCTTTTGGCAAAGGATGGAAAGGTTGCGTAAACGAATTTTTTAATAATTGCTTGACTATTGCTTCTACCTTTCTCACAGAAAGTCCTTCCTTTACAATACGATAAAAAAGCATCATCTGCTGTTCAACACTAGATATATTGATCAATGCTCGGGCATGCCCCATGGTTAGTTGTCTATCTCTTAGCCCTACTTGAATCATAGGAGGCAATTTCAACAGACGTAAAAAATTACTAATCGTACTCCTTTTTTTACCAATTTCTTTTCCTAATGTTTCATGACTCAAGCCATAAGTATCTACAAGTTGCTGATAACTTAAAGCAATTTCTATGGGGTTAAGATTTTCTCTTTGGATGTTTTCAATAATTGCCATAGCCCTCATTTGTTTTTCGTCAGCTTCACAAATATAGGCAGGAATGGTCATCCATTGGAGTTGTTGTACAGCTTGTAGTCTGCGTTCTCCTGCAATGAGTTGAAACTGTGTATCGTTTATTTTTTTTACAGTAATGGGTTGAATAATACCATAAGTTTTGATAGAAACTGCCAGCTCCTGCAACGCTACTGGATCAAAATATTTTCTCGGCTGAAAGGGATTGGTTTGGATATATTTAATGGCGATGACTTGTGTAGCTGTATAGGGCTGATCATTTTTTGTAGTCATCATAGGCGTACTTAACAAAGCCTGTAGTCCTTTGCCCAATGCCTTTTTTTTTGTAGTCGCCATAAAAAATTAACCTTCGATATTTTTACGTGAGATGATGTGTTGGTTGTTTTTTACAATTTCACGAGCCAAGTGCATATAGCTCATAGCACCTTTGCTTTGGCTATCGTGTAGGATAGTAGGCAAACCAAAACTAGGAGATTCACTGAGCTTGACATTACGTGGAATAATAGTTTCGAAAACCATATGCTGAAAATGATTTTTGATATCATGTACGACTTGGTTCGCCAAACATAATCTAGCATCATACATGGTGAGCAAAATACCTTCAATGGATAAATTTATATTTAACTGTGCTTGTATAATTTTGATGGTATTTAAAAGTTTTCCTAAACCTTCCAATGCAAAATACTCACATTGTACAGGGATCAATGCTGTATGGGCTGCTGTCAAAGCATTGACAGTGACCAAACCTAAAGAAGGAGAACAATCAATAATAATATAGTCGTATAACTCCGGTAAAGACCGGAGCAAATATTTCATTTTTTTTTCTCTATTTTCCATAGGTACCATTTCTACTTCTGCACCTACCAAATGGATATTGGCAGGTAATATATCTAAAAAATCAATAGTTGTTTTTTGGATAATCTCTTCTACAGGCACCTCATCCACCATACAGTCGTAAATGCTGTGTTTTACTTTTGCAGGGTCTATCCCCAGCCCTGAAGTAGTGTTGGCTTGTGGGTCAGCATCAATCACCAATGTTTTATAAGCCATGACAGCCAAGCTGGTAGACAAATTAATAGCAGTGGTTGTTTTACCTACTCCTCCTTTTTGATTGGCGACGGTGATGATTTTTCCCATTAATTTTACACTGTAATCGTTGCTCCTATATCCATGAATAAATACTTCTGTTGGCTTTGCTGTATTTTTTTTTGTACGTAGTCTTTATCAATCGCAATCAGATCAAATGTATCGTAATGCATGGCAATGGTTTTTTTTGCTCCTAAAAACTTGGTTGCAATTAATGCATCATCAATATCCATAGTAAAATTGCCACCTATTGGTAAAATAGCAATGTCTACAGTGTACATATCGCCTACCAATTGCATATCCTGGTGTAGCCCTGTGTCTCCTGCCAAGTAAATGTTTTTTCCTTCAGCTGATAATAAAAAACTTGCAGCATTACCACCACAGCTACCATCTGGCATAGAGCTAGAATGTGCTGCTGGAAACATTTTTACCCGGATATCTTCTAACTTAAAAGTACCACCGCAACTCATAGGATGTACATGGGTATACCCTTTTTTTTTGTACCAAGCAGTTACTTCAAAATTTGACACAATCACAGGCGCATTATTTTTTTCATAAATAGGTACTACATCTTCTACATGATCATAATGGCCATGCGTAAGCAAAATGCAATCAGTTTTGATATCAGTAATATTGATATGCTTTGCCAACGGATTTGAACGGATATAAGGATCGAGTAATAAATTTTTATGAGCTATTTGAAATGAAAAGCAGGCATGGCCCAAAAAAGTAATGTCCATAAGAACCTTGTATTAAAAATTGATTTTGACAAAAAAATACGCTTAATAAAAGCACATCATCATCTTTAAAGAAAATGTTTTAATTTAAAACAAAACAATAAAAAATAGCCTTAATATACATTAATTTTTCTCCTCACCATAATATGCATACAGATGCCAAAATCCATCTCGACACCATTGCTGAAGCAATCGTTGACATACAAAAAGGCAAAATGATTATAGTAGCCGATGATGAAAACAGAGAAAATGAAGGAGACTTTATCTGTGCTGCTGCACATGCAACACCTGAAATTGTCAATTTCATGGTAAAACATGGCAGTGGAGTACTTTGTACACCACTGACAGAGGAAAGATGTAAAGTACTATCATTAGCACCCATGGTTTCACAAAACACAGCCGTTTTTAAAACAGCTTTTACAGTTTCCGTAGATCTTATTGGACAAGGTTGTACCACAGGCATTTCAGCACAGGATAGGGCCAAAACTATTCGAGCATTGGTAGATCCTCAAACAAAACCTGAAAATTTAGGAAGACCTGGTCATATTTTTCCGCTTACAGCCAAAAGTGGCGGAGTTTTACGCAGAGCAGGACATACTGAAGCCGCTGTTGATTTTACAAAACTCGCGCAACTGATACCAGGAGGATTACTGGCAGAAGTGACCAACCCTGACGGCAGCATGGCTCGATTACCGCAATTAAGAAAAATTGCCGATCAATTTAATCTGAAATTAGTGACTATCAAAGATTTGATACAATACCGATTACAACATGAAACTTTGATCAAAAAAAAAATTGAAGTAAGCCTCCCCACAGCTCATGGAAACTTTCAATTACATGCTTATGAACAAACCAACACACAAGAAATTCACTTAGCGCTCGTGAAAGGATGTTGGCAATCAGACGAAGAGGTGCTGGTAAGAGTCCATTCTTCTTGTGCTACAGGAGATATTTTAGGTTCTTTAAAATGCGATTGTGGCCAACAGCTACAAAAAGCCATGCAAATGGTAGAAAAAAAAGGCAAAGGCGTTATACTTTACATGAAACAAGAAGGAAGAGGTATTGGCCTTTTGAATAAACTAAAAGCTTATCAATTGCAAGCCCAAGGTATGGACACAGTAGAAGCTAACCTTGCCCTAGGTTTCAAAATGGATGAAAGAGACTATGGTATAGGTGCTCAAATTTTAAGAGATTTAAATATCAAAAATATCCAACTCATCTCCAATAACCCCACCAAAAGAGCCGGTTTGCATGGCTACAACTTACGCATTACCAAAACAATTCCTTTACATATCAAACCCAATCCACATAATACCCACTATTTAGCCACCAAACGCGATAAAATGCAACACTGTATGGTCTAACAAGGTTTTTTATTTATATTTCTCACTCATTTTTTAATATTTCAAATAGATGGTGTATCCATCAGCTTTATTTTCAATTTATGATGCACTATAACTTACTCAAAGGAAAAAAAGGCCTCATTTTTGGTGCCTTAGACGAAAAATCCATTGCTTGGCAAACAGCCCAAAAAATTTTCTCAGAAGGTGGACAATTTGTTTTGACAAACACTCCTATTGCCTTAAGAATGGGTCAGCTGCAAACGCTTGGCAAAGCATGTAATGCACCAGTGATATCAGCAGATGCTACAAATATAGAAGATATTGAAAATTTATTGGATCAAACACAAGACCATTTCGGAGGAAAAATAGATTTTATTTTACACTCAATAGGCATGAGTCCCAATGTCAGAAAAGGAAGAAAAGACGATAATTTAAATTATAATTGGATGCTCAAAACATTGGATATTTCTGCATTATCTTTTCATAAAATTATGCAGGTAGCAGAAAAAAAAGATGCAATCAATCCTTGGGGATCTATTGTAGCTTTGTCTTACATCGCGGCACAACGTACTTTTCCAGACTATGCAGACATGGCACAGGCCAAAGCAATGTTAGAATCTATTGCTAGAAGTTATGGTTATCGATTAGCCAAAAACAAAAAAATAAGGGTGAATACCATTTCACAATCACCTTCCAAAACCACTGCAGGGCAAGGTATTCCTGGATTTGATGTTTTTTTTGATTATGCGCAGAAGATGTCTCCTTTGGGTAATGCCACAGCAGAGGATTGTGCAAATTATATTGTTTTATTATTTTCTGATTTGAGTAGGATGGTAACCATGCAAAATTTGATGCATGACGGTGGTTTTTCAGCCACAGGCATCACAGATGAACTCATTCAAGCCATTCAATCGTAAAGCATGGCTCAAATAAAGGTCAGAAGAATTGAAAAAAATTTGCAATATGCTTTATCTGATATTGCCTGGAAAATAAGCCCTATGCTTGAAAAAAATGTTTTCATAAGCATTAACAAAGTAATTACGAGTGCAGATTTAAACTTAGCAAAGGTATATGTAAGCTTTTTGAATCATCAACAAAACAAGTCTTTATTGCTCAAAAAAATAGAAAGTAAAAAACCGTATATAAAAAAAATTTTAGGAGATACTTTGGGAAAACATATGCGTAAAATACCAGACCTACGCTTTGTGATAGATGATACGTATGATTATATCAAACGTGAAGAAGAAATTTTTAGTGGATTGAGTTAAGTAAAAAAAA
>JAHDDH010000009.1 GCA_020629455.1 Cytophagales bacterium
AAGAGGAAGCTAGAAAAAAAGCTTTAGAAGCTTTAAAAGAAGCTCAAGAGGAAGCTAAAAAAGCTAAAAAAGTTGAAGAATTTTTAAAAGAATCTGAAGAATTTTTAAAAGAAGCTCCTAAGTTTGATAAGTCTAATAATTATAAGTCTTATAATGAATATCCTTCGTATCCGCACATAAAAGAGATCAAAGAAATAATAAATTATAATAATAATAATAGCTATAAAATAATCAAAAATGATATGAATATTGAAATAGTTCATGTTAAGCAATTAGAAAAAACAAAGGACAGTGACATTAATGATAAAATAAAAAGTAAAAAATTCACTCCTATAACTCTATTTGCTATAGCTTTACAGAAACAATATACATGGGAGCAAATACAAAAAAATTTTTATGATAACAACAATAAACTTTTAGCTAATACTTGGCAACGTAGCAGGATTCATATAGAAGATAAAAAAAACTTAACAAAAATTTTACTAACAAGGAAAAAAATACAAAATAAACAAAGAAGCATATCAAGGGAAGTAGGAAGAAGTAGTGTAAGTATTAACGCTCGAAAAAATACAGAGAAATATGAACAAGGGTTTGAAGTATACAAGGGTATTTTAACGGATGAGGCTAATTATAAGCAAGCCATAGCCTTTTTTCAAAATTTTAAACAAACTCTATTCTTCACTAAAGAAAATAATAAATACTATTATTCTCCACTAAAGAAAATAATAAAAAGAGAGGTGAATAATAAAAATTTTTAGAATACTCAATCAGTTGAAGGGAAGATAATAGCATAAAAGTTTTATCTGAATCTGCAGGTATATTTTTCGTTTGAATTTTTAAGTTAAGAGGGGTGAGATTTATTTATCTGAGTATTGGTAAAGTTTCTATTTCTAGAAAAAAATTACTCATTTTTTTTTTTACTAAAGATACTGCAATCTGCTTTTGTAGTATCTTTTTTATGGAGGTAACTTTTTTATCTTGAATACCACAGGGAATAATATTTTTAAAATATTGCATATCTGTGTTGACATTCAAAGCCAAGCCATGCATAGTTACCCACCTACTGGCACGAATGCCAATAGCACAAATTTTTTCCCATTCATCAGTTTTTCCTTGTATCCATACACCAGTTAGTCCTTTGAATGTAGTTGCTTCAATACCAAAAAAAGTCAACGTTTGTATCACAATATTTTCTAATAGTCGGATATATCGATGGATATCATGAAAAAATTGATCTAAATCCCAAATAAAATACACCACCAATTGTCCAGGGCCATGATACGTAATATCACCTCCTCGATTGGTTTGACAAAGCACTGCTTTTTGTCTTTTTAATACTTGATCAGAAACTAATAAATGATGCTTTTTAGTTTTACTACCCATTGTATATACAGGTGGATGTTCACAAAATAAAACATAATTTTCTGGTGTCCTTTTTTTTTTTTGTTGTATCCTTTCATACAATAGCTTTTGCTGTAAAACTAATGCACGATCATAGCGAATGTAACCTAAATCTTTGATGAGGATGCGTTTTTTTGGCGTGGATATTGGCATGTTTGTCTTGTCTTTCTACTTAAGTTTTTAAGATATTTGTCATAAGTTTATAAATTTTTCTAAAAATATATTCTATCAACTACGCTTTTTTATGAAAAAATATTTCTATCGTTTTTTTTTTTTCGTACTCTTGAGTGCCGGATTTTTAATCATAACACCTCTAGTCTTTGAAAAAAAGATAAAAAATGCCCTAAATAGTTTTTTACAAAAATCACTTCCAGAAAATATGATCATTCAAAAATGTCATATGACATTTTTTAAAGACTTCCCCTCTCTGACAGCTTCTCTACAAAACATTTCTTTTCAAAAGGAAAAATTAAAAACATTTCCTTGTGTAAAGGTAGATTCTTTAGATATTAATATCAGTTTTTGGCAAATTTTGAAGCGTGGAAAAATACAGATTCACAGTATACAAATCAATAAGCCCATTGTACGATATACTGTTCAGGGGCATCATCCTGAGACAGTTTTATCTACCAATTCTTCCTTTACATGGAAAAAGAAAGATTCTTATATGTTGGTTCATACTCCTCCTTTCCAAAATTTATTACACTATGTAGACACCATACATTGGATAATTAAAGATGGAGTCATGATTTATGAAGATATAGCCCAGCAATACAAGGTAAATGTGCACGGTATTCAACAGAAAGGCGTTTTGAAAAAAAAATCTATCCATCATATGGATGTTGTTATACAAACCCATATGCATGCTTTATCTGTACTGTATCAAAAGAAAAACTATCATACAGCGAAAAAAATAGCTTTGAATAATGTCATTCATATGCAAATGGAGCAAAACAAGTATCATTTTAAGAAAAATGATTTACAAATTGGGGAAACACAATATGCATTCAATGGCCATCTGCACAAACAAACACAAAATGAATATCATTTAGCTTTTGAGTTTGCCTCTATGACTTGTATGTTGCAGGATATTATACCTTGTCATATCAAAAATGTTTTGTCTTTACAAAAGATTCAAGGCATGGGTAGCTTTTCAGGTAATATACAGGGGATTTATAATCCACTAAAAAAAATGACACCTAGTTTTGATCTACAGTTTAAATGTGCAAAAGCCTCTGGTCAATATGGTCAAACATTACTAGAGCATATGAACTGTGAAGGCAGCATTTCAAACCATACATCTCAATTGCAAAAAACTGCTTTGAAAATCAAAACTTTTGATGCGATGATTAATAAAAAACCATGGCATATGCAGGGGACGATCCAAGATTTAGTTCATGGATATTGGGATATCTATGCCAAAGGACATCTGCCTTTAACTACTATTTTTTCTACTCACCCTATCACAGGCAATGTATTTCTAGACATCCATAGCAAAGGCAACTGGCAAACATTACAAAAAAAACAGTACGATGAATTATGGTTAGATGGTCGTATCCAATTCAAAAAAATCAAATATCAGCATCCTATCTATACATCTCTGACTCTTGATCATGGAGATATTATATGTAAAAATAATGTATACACAATACATCAATGGCAAGGAGGGATATCACATATACCTATACAAATCCATGGTCAGTGGTCATTAAAAAAAAACAAACTTCATGCACGCCATCTATCATTGATGCTCTATAGCGGAAAATGTGACTTGAAAGGGCAATATCAATGGCAAGGTCCTTGTCATCCATTTGATATCTACGTCAAGGCCAATCATTTACAATTAGATAAAATTTTTGAAAAACATAGTGTTATACTTCAACAGTACATGCCAATTTTAAAAAGCGCTTCAGGAATTTTATCAACACAGCTAAAAGTAGCAGGTCAGTATTTCCCAAATCAAGGTATTGACTTTCAATCGCTTACTAGCGAAGGGCGTATTTTAGTAAAAAATGGACATTTAGGAACAACAGAAATTTTACAGGATATGACAAAAATGGCACAAATAGCTCCGATTACTAAAATTCATTTACAGAATGTAGATTTAAAGTATCAGGTGAAGCAGGGAAAAATATTGATATCGCCATTTGCGATACATATGGGAAAATATGCCACAGAAATTGTTGGAAATCAAGATTTTCAAGGAAATATGAACTATTTATGTAATATAAAAGCTGATACAGGAGCATTGGGAGTTACTGCCAATAGTTTATTGCAAAGCCTGGGCATGGGAAGCTTGGTACCGTCTTATATGCAATTCAAATTTAAGATACAAGGACATTATACCAATCCATCCATATTATTTTTAGGTACAGCGTAAATTTTGTCAAAAAATTATAGATCGTGCTTCAAAAATATATTGGTCGAGATATTAGTTGGCTAAGGTTTAATGAGCGTGTGCTAGACCAAGCCAAACATAAAAATAGTGCTTTGATTACACGATTGTATTTTTTGATGATCAGCGCTACCAATCTCGACGAATTTTTCATGATTCGAATTGGTAATTTATACAATCATATAGACCAGGATAGAGCAAAAATAGATCTCACAGGATTGGCAGTTGACCCTTTGCTCAAATGTTTGTTGGAGAAAATCAAACAATTTACAACCCATCAACAACAATACTACCTATCATCCCTTGCGCCATTTTTCAATAAAAATGGATGGACTATTCAAAAAAAACTAAAAAAAATTCCTCTTCCCATACAAAAGCAGATCAAAAGCTATTTTGATGAAATGATTTATCCCATGTTGACACCAATTGTGTTTGATAAACAACACACATGGCCTGTTTTGATACATCATCTACTCACCTTTGTAGTCACTACCCACGAAAAAAATAGCGAAGAACAAAAAATTTCGTTTATACAAATTCCTAAAAACTTATCGCCTTTTTATGTTTATGAAGAAGGAGAGCAAATTGTTTTTGTGCCGATCGAAAAAATTATTCAACAATATATCCATGTATTTTTCAATAATGTCATTATTGATACTCTCAGTTTTTTAAGAATTACACGGAATGGAGATTTTTTTTTAGATGAAAGTGAAACTATTGAAGGTTCTTTTTTAGAAACCTTTCAGAAAAAATTAAAAAAAAGAGACTCTGGAAGAGTTGTACGTTTAGAGATCATAGAAGGATATGATCCTGGTATTTTATCTTTGCTACAAAAAAAATGGTGCATAGCAGCTGATAATTGTTTTGTAGTACCAGAAAAAAGTTTGTTAGATTTTAGTCGGTTTTCCATGATCATTGATCATCCTAAACTTCGTTTGAAACTTCCCAGACAGCCCAAAGAAATACCCCCAATGCATGCACCTACAAAGATCACTACCACCGATATTTTTGCTTTGTTGAAAAGTAGAGATGTTTTATTACATCACCCTTACAACAGCATTCATCTGGTGACTAGCTTACTCGATCAAGCAGCAGAAGACCCTTATGTATTATCCATAAAGTTGACCATTTATCGTTTGACACAAAAGTCTTCTCACATTATCCACGCATTGCACAAAGCATTGGCCAATGGAAAGCACGTTTCTGTTTTTTTTGAAATAAAAGCCCGTTTTGATGAAGAAAATAATATACAAACTGCTAAAGATTTACAAAAAGCCGGTTGTTTTGTAATCTATGGCATAAGTCGCCTTAAGACACATGCCAAATTATTGTCTATTGTACGTAAAAAAGAAGACCAAGTCACCACGTATGTGCATATTTCGAGTGGTAATTACAACGAAACAACAGCTCGACTATATACTGATATTAGCTTACTGACCACTCATCCACGTTATACACAAGATATCGTCTCTTTTTTTAATGCTATCACAGGACACTCTATGCCTAAGTCCTATAAAAATTTAATCACAGCGCCATACCATATGCGTAAGCAACTCTTAACCTTCATACATCATGAAGCGCAAAATCAAAAAAAAGGTTTTTCTAGTGGTATTGTTATTAAGATTAATGCTTTAGAAGATCAACAAACAATCGATGCTTTATATAAAGCCTCTCAGGCTGGAGTTAAGATCCAGCTGATTGTACGGGGTATTTGTTGTTTAATACCAGGAAAAAAAAAAATAAGCGAAAATATTACCGTAAAATCCATTGTAGGAAATTATTTAGAGCATGCACGTATCTATTATTTTCATAATAATGCAGATCCTAAAATTTATTTAGGTAGTGCCGATATTATGGCTAGAAGTTTTGAACGACGTATCGAAGCCCTTTGTATCATCCAAGACACCACTCTTCAGCAAGTTTTGATTAATATTTTAGACTATAATTTAAGAGATACTTACAATAGCTATTATATGCAAGAAGATGGGCAATACATCAAAGCAAATCCAAGTGCTAAAAAGTTAAATATCCACGAAGCCTTTTTTAAAGTGGATCTAACAAAAATTAAAAAAAAAAAATTGTTTTAAAAAATTTAATCTTTCCTTTGTTATGTACAATACCCCCCTGAAAGCCACCACAGTGATTGCTGTGCAACATAAAGATCAAATCGCTATAGGCGCTGATGGTCAAGCAACCTTAGGGCATACAATTGCCAAAAAAAATGTTAATAAAATTCGAAAGCTGATGGAAGGTAAAGTAATTGTAGGATTTGCAGGTGCTACTGCCGATGCTTTTACGCTATTAGAGCATTTTGAAGAAAAGTTAAATCAATACCCCCATAACATCAAAAAAGCCGCTATAGCGCTTGCCAAAGACTGGCGTACAGATCGTTATTTACGCAAGCTAGAAGCCATGATGATTACTATCAGCTACGATACATTTTTGATGATTTCTGGCACAGGAGATGTGATAGCACCTGATCAAGCGATTGCAGCTATTGGTTCAGGGAGTATGTATGCCCAGTCTGCTGCTTTGGCTTTAAAAAAACATGCCTCTCATCTTTCCGCAGAAGAAATAGTAAAAGAAAGTCTGACCATTGCGGCAGATACTTGTATTTATACCAATCATCATATCCAAGTAGCATCTTTAAAGTCAAAAATATCCGTATGATATAGTCTTGAAGACCTACTCTTCATCAAAAGATCTAAATTTTGATTTGAAGGAAAATTGATAAAACTTCTTTTGTTGATATTAATTTTTTAAGATATAGATTGATGCATCGCCTGTGCAAAAATATGTGCTACAGTCAATATTTTGATTTTAGGATGCTGTATTGCCTGTGGTATAGTATCTGTCACAATGATTTCATCAAAAGTAGCTTGTAATAAATTTTTAATCGCATTTTGAGAAAAAACAGGATGTGTGCAACATACACGTACACTACGTGCACCCTGTGCTTTTAATAATGCCGCAGCTTTACAAATAGTACCACCTGTATCGATGATATCATCGATCAATACCACATCAGCTCCTCTTACATGTCCTATGAGTTGCATGGTTTTGATTTGGTTGGCAGCAGATCTTTGTTTTTCACAAACTACCATTGGCGCTTGAAAATATTGTGCATATGTTCTGGCTTTTTGTACGCTTCCTATATCTGGTGCAGCAAAGACCAAGTTTTTGAGTTGTAATTGTGTAAGATATGGTTGAAAAACCCTAGTGCCCTCTAAATGTTCTACTGGGCAGTCAAAAAACCCTTGGATTTGAGGGCTATGCAAGTCCAAAGTTATGAGATGATCAATCCCTGCAGTCATCAATAATTGTGCTTTAAGTTTAGCAGCAATGGATACACCTGGTTGGTCTTTTCTATCTTGTCTAGCATATCCAAAATACGGTACAATTGCGGTGATTTTAGCAGCACCAGCACTTTTAGCAGCATCTATCATAAGCAATAACGTCATGAGATGATCACTAGGGGCCAATGTAGACTGGACAAAAAAAGCATGTGTTCCATACATGGACTCTTGTAGTTTAGGAGAAATTTCTCCATCACTAAAATGGCGTATCTGCTGTCTGCTTAAGGGTTGACCAAAACTCTGGGCAATGCTAGTGGCTAGATTTGGTGTAGCATTACCAGAAAATATTTTTACATTTTTGTTCATACATCTATTGTTTAAGTGCCTATGATTTTTTCTCGTAGTTTTTGGATGTGTGTCTCTGCTATTGCTTGTGCTTTTTTTGCTCCATTTTCTAAGCATGCATCAATGCTTTCAGGGTTTTTTTGATATTTTTTAAAACGTTCCCGAGCAACTGCAAACCGGGTAATAATACACATATATAGAGCTTTTTTAGCCTGTCCATAGCCATAATTTCCTTGTCTATATTGTTTGCGTAGTGTATGGACTTCATCTTCAGAAGCTAATAATTGATAAAGTGCAAAAATAGGGCATTGAGTATCATCTTTAGGTGCTGCTAGTGGCTTACTGTCTGTCATCATAGACATAATTTGTTGGTACAATATTTTTTCATCCGCAAAAATATCAATTGTATTTTGATATGATTTACTCATTTTTTTTCCATCTGTGCCACGAATTGTGGTATTTTGTTGGAACATAGGGTTTGGTAATGTAAAATCTGTTTGGTAATGTCGATTGATTTTTCCAATTAAATCTCTTGCAATTTCTATATGTTGTTGTTGGTCAATACCAACAATAACTTGGTCGATATTATACAACAAAATATCTGCGGCCATGAGAATAGGATAAATCAATAAGCCAATATTAATGTCTGATGGGTGTTTGGATTTTTCTTTGAATGCATGTGCATTTTTCATCATGGGCCAAGGTGTAAAACAACTCAAATACCAAGCTAGCTCACATACGGCTGGAATAGCCGACTGCCGGTACAAGATGATTTTTTCTTGGGACAAACCTAGTGCAAGGCAAGCAGCAACAATGGCGCGCGTGTGTTGTTGATTGGTGATGGTATGTTTATGCGCTGTGAGGGTATGTAAATCAGCAATACATAAAAAATGAGTGTGTTTTTGATCATGACTGCGTTGGATTGCAGGCCATAATGCCCCAAGAATATTGCCAATGTGTGGATTACCTGTGTTTTGTATGCCCGTTAAAACGTATGCCATAGAGAAAATATAATAACGACAAAATTACGTAATTCTCTACATTAGCCTTTGGGTATTTTTTATATCTCTTTATTTTTTTATAAAAAATTAATTTTTTAACAGAAGTTTTTGTTTTAAATGTATACCTCTAATGAGGGCAGGTTGATATCATCTTTTGTTTTGTAATATATTTTTGTAAAACAATCAGGCAAATGATATACTCAGAGATGTTATTGTTGAAGCTATATAGAGATACTTTCATCAATGCCTTTGGCATATTTTTTTGTAGGGACAATGTGTGCATTTTTGTTGATGCACTGTTTGTATGAAAGGATTTTTATCATTAAAAATCGACTGAATCGTATGGTTGAGATGTTTTTCCCAGGTAGGTAAGAAGGTTTGTATATCTTCTATTTTTTTTGTGTGATGTTTTTCTATTTTTTGAAAAAAAAAATATTGGTGCCAAGCTAAAGGTCCTATGGAAGGCTTTTGGACCATATATGGTACGATTGGCAGTGTTGGTTGTTTTTTTTTTTGATATAGCCAAGCATAAAAAAACAACTGAAAAGCAGTGGCATGTCGTTTTGGAAGCGTAGCATCAAACAAGCTATCGATGCTTGGTATTTGTCCCTGTACATGGCCTGTTTTGTAATCCACAATCCAGATGCGTTGCGCTTTTGTGTGTATGCGATCTACAATTCCCTGGAGAGTTATTTTTTTTCCCCCTTCTTGATGTATGGGCCAAAGTATTTCTATTTTTTTTTCTACTGCCAAGAGTTGAAAGGGTGCTGCAGCTAAATCATGCATTAAAATTTTGCTAGCCATTTTTTTGACCATCGCTTGTATAATGGGCATCGACTTTGAAGAAGCTTTATGAAAATCACATGTATATATTTTTTGAATGACTGAGTCAAGTGTTTGTAACAAGTGTTGTATCTCTTCTGATACTACCATCCTTGGGATGGGTTTTCTACGATAGACTTCAGCTAACACCTGATGTAAATATTGTCCTAAAAGCATCGCTTCACTTTGATCATGAATATTTTTTTTTTCGCGTAAACGTTTTACATATTGAAAATAAAATTTTAGAGAACAATCTAAATAGGTATGGATGGCTGTAGGTGTCAACTGTTGTATACTTTCGTGAGGTTGTCTATAGGCGATGATTGGTTTTATTTTCGTTGCTATCATAGGAGTATCCATTGTGCCAATTGTTTTGACCCATTGGGTTTCATAAGCCAATTGCTTTAGGTATCTGCTCATATCTCCTTTTTTTCCACCAGCCTGTTGCACGTAGGTGATCCATACTTTTTTTGCTTTTTGCAAACACCGATAAAAATAATAGGCATACTCTGCATCTCGTTGTTTTTTAGTGGGCAGCATAAACTGTTGTTTTTGTTCATTCGTGAAAAATGAAGGAAGATAAATTTCCTGTGGATAATCTTTTTCATTCATGCCTAGCAAAAAAACATAATCAAAGTCCAGATTGTGTGTTTCTAAAATACCCATGATTTGTAGTATTTTTTTTGTAGCAGAAGATGTTTGTAGGGGGAGGGCACGTGTTTTTACATATTGTTGCCAAATTTGAAACAATTGTTCAGTTTTGTAGGCAATATTTTTTGTTTGCTGGGTTAATTGTTGGATGTCAGAAATCCAATAAGGTATTGTGGAATACTCCCATTGTAAATTTTTATGGGTGGTGTGTGTCCTGGTTTGCTGTAATATTTTCAGTATATGGACGATATATAACAAAATATCTGTGCTTTTTTGGAAGATATGTGATAATATATTTTCTGTAAAAACGATTGGTTTCCCTTCGGTATTAGCTTGTTGGAGAGATGAGAAACATTCATCGTATGTGCACTGTGTGTGATAGCGTATATAAGGGTTTTTTAAAATATTTTTGACCGTTTGTAGGCATATTTTATTTTTTTTACTCCAGTGGATTTGTAAATGCCATGTTTGGTATAGCAATTGGTATAAAAATGTTTGCTGTATAGGTTCATACAAAGAAAATTGACAGGAGATTTTTTTTTGTAAGTCTTCAAAAGCATAAAAAATATTTTTTCGAAGATTTTTGTCTATCAAAACAATCGCTATATGGTCTGGTTTTATGTTTTCATTTAAAAGTTTTAAAATTTTTTTTTTTACCCATTCTATGGGAGCAATAGTAGAAGCAGCGCTATAGATTTCAATTGCAGGAGGTTTTTTTTGAAGATGCTTTATCATAGGCAATTGATTTGGCATTTCAGCAATATTTTGCCTCAAAAAGAATCCAGCTTCTTGTAGAGAGTCATTTATATAATAAGGATCTACATCCCAAAAAAAGACTGCTTTTTGATGTTTTTGAAACCACAAAAAAATATTCCTCTCTATAGGAGACAATGCATTGAAGCCAATAAAAGCAATGGGAATGTTGTTATTTTCTTTTTTTTTAAATAATAATTGTTGATAAAATTGTCGATAGGCAAAACCAGGATAACCTTCTTGGGTTTGAATCATTTTTTTTTGAAAATCGTTGTACACTACTGGTAGTATTTTTTTTATACGTGCTTGGTATTGTCTGGTACTATGTTGTAGCCAAAAGGTCAGTGCTTGTTTTTGTGTATCAGAAAACCAAGATGTATCCATTATATGGCTGTCGGCGATCCATTGATCAATAGTCAAATTATATTCATCCATCCAATTAAAATCTTGTATAATGATTTTACTCCAATACAACCACTCTTCTATATTTTTTTTCAACGAAGGGTATTTGTCAAAGCAATCATATAGCTGATGCCATAGATTGATGTAAGGGCTTATTTTAATGTTAGTTTGTTGTGTGATGAATGTATGGAGGGTTTTGCAAAAAGGCAATGGTTTTGTAGGATGATCTTGATGCCAATAATTTTGAAAGCAAATGATAGATCTTTGTTGAGGAAATATGAGTGTCCATGGTGCTTCTGGATGATATTTTGAAGCGATATGATTCGCTACATCGGCAAGAAAAGGCATAGGCATAAGGCAAGGCAGATAGTATCCTTGAGAAAAGGATATTTTATTAAATGATGTATAATTGTTGTATTTTAAAACTAAAAAAATTCATATATGTTTATAAAAAAATTATCCATTATTTTTATTCTATTCGCCCTTACGGGTGCTTTAGCATATCCTAGTCAAGCCCAAAACAAAAAAAAATCAAAAAAAACTCGAACCAAAAAACATCTCAAAAAAAAAGCAACCCAGCGAAATACCGTCCCAGAAAAAAAATTAAAGACACCGCCTACGATTGATCATAACCAACTTTTCGATCATAAAAAATACATGCTTAATCCCCAAAAAAATTATACCCATGATGAGGTTATTCGTCATACCACATCCATTGGCGTGGGGGCTGCTTTGACAACAGGCATGTATTATACCTTTGCCAGGTTAGACCCAATCAATAGTTTTTCTACGGCTATATTCAGTGCTATTCTAGGCAAAATGATCATTGATCCTGTCAAAAAAATAGGAAAAAAAGCAGGTATTTTTCTTTTCCCTTTCATGGTGAGAGGGTCAGCAAAAAAAATACAACACTACCAAAAAATATACCAAAAGCGCAAGCAATACCTCACCAAAAGCATGCAAGGCTTTTTTGAAGGATGGATTGAACGTTATCGATATCTGGTGGAAGAAAGAAACTATGAAGCAAGAGAATTGGAAAATGCTTTGGAAGAAATCTTGCACTTTCCACTATTTCCGAAAAAAGTGACAGTAAACTTTGACGCAATGAAAACATTTCTTGCCAAATATCCCGATGATGTCAAAAGAACCATTGGTAGTTTTGTAGTCAATACGTTAGAAGACAGCCAAGTATTACAACTCCATAAAAGATCAACACCTTTGATGTTTGTAGGTCCTCCAGGCACAGGAAAAACGTATTTAGCACAAAATTTAGGGAAGCTTTTAGATATGCCTGTGCAAGTGATAGATCTTTCGCGTTATCAAAACATTAGTGGCGGTAATTTTTGGTCACAAGGATCAGAAAAAGGTATTTTAGTGGATATTCTACAATCGACCAATAAAAAAGAGATAAATCCGGCCAACAAAATATTGGTGCTTGATGAAATAGATAAAGTATTGGCTTTAGATGATCGTGGTAGTTTTGTACATCCCAACGGTGCTGCTGTCATGGCTTTGCTGCATCATTTGCTTGAAGCTCATACAGTAGAAATGCCGCTTAAAAGATATGAGAATGCTAAATATAATATTGGTCACCTCAAAATTATTTTGATTGGGAACAAAACATTTACTGAAGTGCTAGGATCTCGTGCCAGTGCTTTAGAAAGCCGATTGCATTTGATCCGTTTTGACGATGGTTTTAAAAAAGATAAAAAAAGAGCCATTGTTCAATCCTATTTGGACACACTGTTAAAGAAGTATGCATTGGATAGGGCAGTGATAGAAGATCAAATAATCGAACAAATTATTGCAGAGGATGAAAATTGTGGCATCAAAGGGGTTCGTATTCTTTTGAGTATAATTGATCGATATATCAATTATGTAAAAAATCAAACCCTTATAGCCAAAATATCGGGTGTCTCTTGCCCTACGTTTGATGTAGCCAAGGCGTATGCCCAGTATCAACCAACATTAACACAAGAAAAAAAGCAACAAGACAAGAAAACTACCCTTAAAAAAACTATCCATACAAAATAGTAGTACAGTTTTCTGGCCGTAAAAATTTTTTTACGGCCAATTGGATTTCGGTTACACCCACCATTTGCATGTTTAAAATTTTTTCATTGCATGCATTGACATTTCCCCAAAAGCTTCCCATAGCCAATGCATCGGCCATGGAGACCATATCTATTTGTGTCAAAGCCCATTGCATTTTCTTTTTATTTTTTATGCCCTGTAGCAGGGTCATCTTCAAAGTATTTACTTCTTCTAAAATTAGCATTTGTATACTTTGTACAAGGGAAGACAGGTCATTAGCAAGCCCGTGGCTATAACCTTCAATGATGAATAGACCAGCAGAAAAATCATCCAAAAGATATACCGAAAGACTACTTAAAGATTGTTTTTGATAGATCAATGTTTGATAAAAAGTAGACGATTGATTGTTTAATACTGAAGCAAATAAAGCTAAGTGGTCATGTATTTGGGTGTAGACTCCTGGTATCTGAAAAGCCATAAACAATGCAGGTTTGGGCACTGATGTAGTAAGGTGTTTTGTTTGGGCTATAGGAGTTTTATTGGGGGCTATTGTTTTTTTGTTTCTTTTATTTTTTGAAGGGATATCTGAAAACCATTTTTTGCATTCTTGTATGGTTTGAGAGGAATGAAAATTTCCAGCAATTACTAAAGTGGCATTTTCTGGCGTGTAGTATTGAGAAAAAAATTTTTGAATATCTTGTAAGCTTATTTTTTTAATATCAGCGATATTTTTACCGATGGTTGGCCAATGATAGGGGTGGTGTTGGTCATAGACCAAGGGCAAGAGATGTAGCCATATATCTCCGTAGGGTTGGTTTAAATAGCATTCTTTAAATTCTTCAATTACCACTTTTTTTTGGATATCTACTTGTGTTTGGGTAAGTTTTAGCCCCAGCATTCTGTCGGACTCAAGCCATAATCCTGTGGAGAGGTTATTCGCTGGCAAAGTACAATGATATGCAGTAACATCTTTGGTTGTATAAGCATTATTTTCACCACCTACCTGTTGTAAAGCAGTATCATAGCAAGGCACATGGAGCGAAGCACCAAACATGAGATGTTCACATAAATGTGCCAATCCTGTTTGATTTGCAGGTTCATCAGCAGATCCAACATGATATAAAACTTGGACAGTGACCATTGTACTGCTTTTATTTTCGTGTAAAACAATACTCAAGCCATTTTCTAGTGTATATGTACGGCTTTGCATCATATATATTTTTTAAAGGAAGCAATCAGCATTTTTGCTGTCGCTTGTGTAGTGGCTTCTGCAGTGATACGTCCGATTGGCTCAGTGTTTGACTTTCGGATATTGAGCCAGGCATTTTCCCAGTGAATTTTAATTCCATCGATATAGTCTATTTTTTGGTGAGGATAATGTGTTTGGATAGTTTTTTTTAATTGATCCCATCCAAAGTTGATAGGCCAGGGGAAAGTTTCTTTGATCATTTGAAACGATGGTAAGTTTTTTTTTATCAGTGATATTTTTGTTTGACTTTGTGCTAATGAAGAAAGTATAAGCGCCATGCCCACCAAAGCATCACGGCCAAAATTTAGGCAGGGATAAATGATACCCCCATTGCCTTCACCGCCAATGCTAGCCTCATATTCTTTCATTTTTTCCACTACATGCGATTCTCCGATGGCTGAGGTTACGTGCGTTGCATGATGTTTTTTGGCTATAACCGTCAAAGCTTGGGTGGAAGCTAAGTGAGAAACAGTATAAGCATGTGGTGGGGAATGTTGTAAAACATAATCGGCAATGGCGACCAATGTATACTCTTCACCCAGCGGCTCACCTGTTTCATCAAAGATTACCAGTCGATCAACATCCGGATCAACGGCAAAACCAATGTCATATTGACCAGTTTTCATGATTGTTTGGAGCTGTGAAAGATGTTTTGTCAGTGGTTCTGGTTGGTGTGCAAATTGACCATCACAAGTATCATTAATTAAATCCACATGTGCTACTTTTAAAGATTTTAACAGCTGAGGAATTATCAAGCTACCTGTAGAATTGATAGTATCAACAGCTATACGAAGTTTTTTTTTTTGAATTAATGCCGTTTTAACTAAGGGTAAACGGATTATTTTTTCAATATGATGTTGAAAAACTTCATCATTTGAGATTTTTTGATAATGCCCCACTTGATGATGGGGGGCAAATAATAGATCTTGTGTATGGTTTTCTAATTGAAAAACTGCTGCAGCCTCTGGTGGAGTTAAACATTCTCCTAAACGGTTGAAAAGTTTCAAAGCATTCCATTCGATTGGATTATGACTGGCAGTGATCATGATTGCTCCTTGTGTTTGTTTATGTTTTATAAAATTTGCCAAAGAGGGGGTCGTGGTTAAGCCTATATCTAATACATGGATTCCAAGGCTTTGCAGCGCACCTTGTACAATGGCACCAATCATACGCCCCGAGGTTCTGCCATCTCTCCCAATAATTATTGTGTAAGGACCAGTTGTTTCTGTTTGTATTTTTTTTCCAAAAGCCAAACTAGAAGTCATGATTTGTTTGGGTGATAAATGTTCATTTCCTTTGCCGCCGATTGTTCCTCGGATACCTGAAATGGATTTGATGAGAGGCATAGGATTATACTATTATCAGGTTGATCAATTTTTTTGGCACAAAGATGATTTTTTCAACTGTTTTTTTTTGAATCCATTTTTGCACAATCTCATTCTTCAATACCATATTTTCGATGGTTTCTTGAGAAGATCCTGTTAATACTTTTTGGGAGGTACGTACTTTTCCATTGATGGCCACTGCATAGTTTTCATGTGTTTCTTTGATTTCTTCTAAACACCATTCTGGAAATGGAGCAAAGGCGATACTCGATTTATGGCCAAGTTTTTCCCATAGCTCTTCGGCGAGATGTGGGGCAAAAGGTGAAAGCAAAATGAGGAGTGGTTGTAGCATTTCTTTTTTATAGCACTGGTGTTTGTGTAAAAAATTTACCGTTGTCATTAGTGTACTGATAGCGTTATTGAAATGAAAAACTATGATATGATCATTGACATTTTTGATGGTATTGTGGAGTATTTTTTTTTCTTGTTTGTTCAGAGGCGCTTTGCTGACTTTCCATTGATGATCATCGGTATGAAATAATCGCCAAAATTTTATTAAAAATCGATGACTCCCTTCAATACCTTGCGTATCCCAAGGCTTGTCATGTGTGATAGGCCCCAAAAACATGGTATACACACGTAAGGTATCGGCGCTATATTGGGCTATGATTTCATCTGGGTTGACGACGTTGTATTTAGACTTTGACATTTTCTCAAGAGCGCTACCACATATATAGTCACCATTTTCTAAGATGAATGTGGCATTTTTGAATTGAGGCTGCCAGTTTTGAAAACCCTGTGTGTCCAAAATATTATTTTTGACCAGTCGGTTATGCACATACAAAGCAGTGGTTTCATATTGGTCTTTCAAATGATAACTGACAAATTGATTAGTGTTTTTGATGCGGTAAACGAAATAGGCTTTTCCTTGCATCATCCCTTGGTTGATATACCGTTCAAATGGTTCGTTTACATCCACAATTTTATAATCAAATAAAATTTTGGTAATCACTCGTGCATACAAAAGATGACCTGTGGTATGTTCAGCACCTCCGATATAAAGATCAACATTGGACCAATATTTTTGACGTTTAGCACTTACGAGGTCTTTTTTATTGAACGGATCCATAAACCGAAAAAAATACCAACTTGAGCCCATCCAACTAGGCATGGTATGTACGTCTAATGGAAATTTATTTTTTTTCCAGTTTTGTATTTTTGAGAGAGGGGGTTTTCCGTCTCCAGAAGGTCTAAAATCTTTCATATGAGGCAGGGGTAGCGGAAGTTCTTCAGAATCTAGGGTGTAGGGGATATGACCATGCTTGTAAAAGACAGGAAATGGTTCTCCCCAATATCTTTGGCGACTAACCACAGCGTCACGTAGTCGATAATTGGTTTTTTGTTTTCCCAGTCCCTGTACATGCAATGCTATGATGATTTTTTTTCGTGCTTCTAAAGGGTTTAATTCATTCAACATTTCTGATTGTACCATCTTACCCTGTAGTTTAAGGTAAGGCAAGGAATCGTCTGGTTTATGTGCATGTTTTACCACACGACGGTGATCGATTGCATATTTTTTTGCAAAGACATTATCTTGTACATGATGGGCTGGCACTCCTAAATGTGCATACGTTCCGAAGTTATCTAGCACATATGCTGCGACGTATATGGGAATGTTTTTGCGAGTGAATGGATGGATAGCATAAGTACCGGTGAAGACTCCAGAAATACTTTCATCATTTTCTTTCCTTTTTTTTTCGGATTGATTTTTCCAGTGTTGGACATAATCTGTGACGGCTTTTTTTTGTTCAGGAGTTGTTATTTTAAACAAGGATTTGTGTTCAGGGGCGATGGCTACAAATGTCATGCCAAAAATAAGTTCTGGCCTTTCGGTATATATCGGAAATTTTTCATACACATTTCGTACATGGATCATGATTTCAGCTCCGATGGATTTTCCGATCCAGTTTTTTTGGATTTCTTTAATCGATTTAGGCCATCGAAGTTTTTCTAAGTCTTCTAGGAGGCGGTCTGCAAAAGGTGTGATACGTAAACACCATTGTTTCATTTTTTTTTGTACAACTGGATGTCCTCCTCGTTCGGAAAAACCGTCTTTTACTTCATCATTGGCTAGCACAGTCCCCAGAGCAGGACACCAGTTGACTGTCATATCGGCTAAATACATCAAACGGTATTGATTTAGTATTTCTTCTTTTTCGAACTTGTTTAAAGCATACCATTTATAATAATCCAAGGAGGGCATGTTGTATTTCTCCGTGATTGGTTTGTTGATATTACTTTTAAAAATAGCGGTTAGGGTATAGATGGGCTCTGCTTTTTTGTTGATAGGATTAAACCAGGAATGAAAACATCTCCAAAAAATCCATTGAGTCCATTGATAAAACTCAGGGTCTGAAGTTGTTAAGACACGATCCCAATCAAAGGAAAAACCTAGCCGTTGGAGTTGTTGGGTATATTGTGCACTGTTTTTTTTTGTGGTGATGGCAGGGTGTTGTCCTGTTTGGATAGCGTATTGTTCAGCTGGAAGTCCAAAAGCATCAAAACCTATGGGGTGTAATACGCTGTATTGATGATTTCTTTTGTAGCGTGCCATGATATCGGAGGCGATATATCCTACCGGATGTCCTACGTGTAGTCCTTCTCCTGATGGATAGGGGAACATATCTAAAGCGTAGTATTTAGGCTTTGAGGGGTCTTCTTGGCAGGCGAAGGTTTTGTTTTCTATCCAGTATTTTTGCCATTTTTTTTCAATGGCGTTGAATGGGATGGGTTTCATGATATAAGGGTTAAAGCAGGTTATGTCTATACCACGAAAATAAGAGATTCATTCGATTGTTTGGTGAGCAGGAGTTGCTTGGAAAATAATTTTTTTCTATGTTATCAGAAAAGATAAAACAAAAATAGTACCATATTTTTGTGAAGAAGCAATGAAAATTTTATATTTAACCAAAAAATTTCACGTATGAAATTCACACACTGCTCATCCAGCACAAACAAATACAATACAATACAATACAATACAATACAATACAATACAATACAAGCTTTAAGTTTAGTATTAATATTCAGTTTCTTGTTTATAGGTTGCAAAAAAAGCAGCACACAGTATCAAGAAGCACCCGCCAACCATCATTTGTCTTTACAAGGCAAAAAAAAATCTCAAAGTTATACAAAAAGAGCCCTGGGCTACATCGCGGCAGCGATGGTTCTTCTAGGCAATTCAATCCATGCAGAGGAAACTCTCAAGATTGATTCCGATCCACAAGAATTGCTTGGTCGTCGTAAGGCTTTTGATTATAAAAAAATAAATATAATTCAAGACAAAGAAAAAAAAATTAACCAGCCTATATACTCCATAAAAAAGAATGCCAAAACTTACTGTTTTGTAGACCCAAAACGAATATTGATGAAAAAAATTGAAGCTGAAGAAGGAAAAAAAAAAAAAGTATGGTCTGAAGAAATAAACAAAATACAGATATACTACATTAATCAACAACAAGGAAAATTATGGGATGAAATATGGAAACTAGCAACAGAATTAAAAGAATACAAGGAAGGCATAGAAGACGAGGATGAAGAAATTGTTTTTAAGAAGGAGGAGCTAAAAACAAAAATTAAGCAAGCATTGGAAAAAAAGGAATATAATCTTTTAACAAAAAAGAATAAAAATGAAGAAATTACAGATGAAGACATTCAAACTATTAGAGATACAATTGTAACAACGTACGGAAAATACTTAACAAAAGAAGTCCTAATAAAAATGACAAAAGACATCAAAAAATATATGATAAAATTATTTAATTGTAAAGATATAGCAGAAGACAATCCATTGATAACAACAGCAACAGAAAATGAGCAAACACGATATGAAGGATCTGAACAAGATCTAAAAAAAAATAAAGCTGAAAAAAATGAAATCATAATCAATATAAATAGACTAAACAGTAACAGGCACAAGGATAGAACTTACATAGCACAAGATCTAAATAATACAACAGAATACTGTACAGCCAAAGCTGAAGATATAGAATCATTCATAGACAAAAATGAAGATCGTACTTATATCATATTATATCATGAAATGATACATTGGGTCCATAACAAATGCATTAAAAACTACGGATATCACAAAAAATTACGCACTACTACACAATTGATGACAAACAATGATAATGCACAATTCTTAGAAGAGATGGTCAAAATTTCTAAAAATTTTTTAAAATTTTTAGACAGTTCAAATGAAAAAAAATCGGACAATTATGAACTTAAAAAACGTGAAGAATCATCTACACAGCAACTAAACCCAATATGGAAAAGAGCCTTTGAAACATTCAATAATCTTGAAGAAATTTCTACTGTAATGAAAGGAAAATTTACAGAATGGTCTGAAACCGTTACTAAGGACAGACCGTTACGATTCCCCTACGAAGGTATCGAGGGTATAATGATAAAAAAAGAATTACTACAGGAAATGTTAGAAGAAGCGGGAATGCAACCAAGATATATTGAGACAATTCTACAAGATGAATACAAGTACAAAACGGATTGTGAATTGAGGGTAAAAAAACGAGAACAAAATGAAAAAATTGAACTTGATAACTTTAATAATATGTTTAAAAACGACAAAAAGAAGGTAAAAAAACCCCCTCTAAGATTTGTAGATAGAAAACAGAAAAAAAACAAAACAAACACAAGCACTAACATTATTATATAAAATATACAAATAAAACACAGCTTCATCAGAGGCATTAAATTAATAATGTCATAAACCCTCATTTTATGAGGCTAAACAAAATAAATCTAAGACACAGAGTAATTCTATCCCAAATGATTTACAAAAAACAAAAAAAAAACTATAATCAGTTACCATCAAACACACGAGTAGACATCCACAAACAAGATTATTATGAAATTATGTTTAACGTCTCTATGCAGTGTAAAAAAAGAATTAGTCAACCCAAAATACACTCACTAAAAACATACACACAGCCAAGAAAAGAAATTAAGCTGCTTGGTATTACCACTAATATTAGACACTCAAATACTAGATCTGAATTAACCCTAAAAGCAACTCCATCAACTTTGCAAGGAATATTAGAAGCATTGAAGAATTCCATATTATCTATAATAGTTACAATGCCACTATTAGCATCTAAAACTAATAGTAGTACAAAGAGCCTAGGCTACGATACAATGACATATTGGTACAATCCAAGAATAGACAATAAGATAGAAGCAATCGAAGCAATTCGAGAGTTTTCAATCTACAAACAATACCAAAATAATATCGATAGCGATACCAGATCCATAACCCAATATCAAACACTACTACTAGCCGAAAAACTATACACTAAGGGCTATATTACCTTAGCAACGGATCTTTATATCGATTCATTAGCGTATAATTACTACAAAGCAAGCACAGGTTTAAGCAAAATTACAGACGAGCTAATATGGAGATGGAGTTACAAAAGCATTTCCAAGGAAGATGCTCACTATATTATAGAACATCTGTTTATTATTAAAGCTAATCATTTACTAGAGAAGCTACCGTCAAGCCTTATGAAATCATACGCAGAAGAAGGGAAAACAGCATAAAGAAAAAAAAGTTAAAACAAGTTACACCCCAGTAATAGCACAAGTAGCAGTAGATCCCAAGATTTAATTCGATCGAAAGTAGAAGGTAATAAACATCAAGATACGTAAGTTTTAACCTCCTCCCTCCACTATCAAAATTTTCTGTAGCATTGTATTCAGTAAGTCTTCAAC
>JAHDDH010000003.1 GCA_020629455.1 Cytophagales bacterium
AGCTTCTTTTTTAATTTTTTTTATATCTATTTTGTTATCAATAAATATTCTATGAAAATCAATAATATTTTTATGAAAATTAACGAAACAAAAATAATAATGTGTATTTGCTTTACTGGCACACCTACTATAGATAGCTTCAAAAATGTGCTGATGCTGATTTTTTTTTTTATCTTCTTTACCAATTTTATAAAAAGAAATAGATGGACCAATACAAATAGTTTTTTCCTTGTTGATCTTTGCTTTTAAAAAAAAATAACTGTTTCTAATTGCTTTTTCTATCAAACTAACTTCCCTTTTTAAAGGGTTATCTTCTGGCGAATCACAGACAATTAGCCCTAGAGTAACATCATCATCAGTGTACGATTTTGGTAATAATTTACCAAACAAAATACAATTATCATCTAATACTATAGTGGTGGGATAGTTATAATGTTTAAATTCAGGAATCGAAAAATTATTGTCTTCAGTAAAATTGCTTATCAAAATTTGATTTTTATTTTTCACACAACAAAAAAAATTATATGACATATTACTTAACAACAATTTTTCATTGTCCCAAACATCAAAAGATACTTCTTTAGGAGGTGAAACATATAAAAATACTCCTTCAGATATTTTTTGTATTGTGTTATGCCGCCAATTGATTAATGAAAGACTGTTAATAATTTTTTTTTGACTAATATTTTCTTTTTTGTTTACCAACAAAACTCCAATAATGGGATCATAATCGTTAATTTTTTTTTTGACAATATCTATATTAACAGGCATGACTAGTTTATGATTGATAAAAATTTTTTTACTAGCACAATTGCTATTGTTTATTTCTAAACCCCAATTGTCACTTATCTCTTCTATTTTTTCACTATTACATTGGCATTGACACAATATAAAATTTACAATCACCAAACATATAAAAAATGTTTTTTTCATAAGATTATGTATTTAAAATTAAAAAATTATTTTTTTGTAAACTTTTTGTTCTTTCTAGGGATTATTAAAAATAAATTCATTAGTAAATTATCTATCCTGAATTAAATACGAAAAAAACATACGCAGTGATTTTCTAAATATAGAGATACAAGGAATATTTTCCTTACCTCCCATGTATTGATATACAATGGTTTTTTTTTTACAAAATTCAAGTAAATATTTTTCTTGTCTATAAGCTTCTCTTAATTTTCTTTTGATATTATTTCTATCGACTGCTTTTGGTATATTTTTTTTAGAAATAGAGAATAAATTTTGTATACCCTGAATTTGATTAGTATAATCTGTTAAATATAAAAATGTAATATTTGGCAAATAATATTTTTTTCCATAAGTGAATGTTGCTTGGATCAATTTTTGATCACACAGTCTTTCTTTTTTTCGAAGGCAATTTTTCAATCTATATTCAAACTAATAAGATCATTTTTTATGTCTTGGTTCATCGGATACTGTTAGTTTTTTTCTTCCTTTTGCTCTTCTTCTAGCCAATATGGCTCTACCATCTTTCGTTGACATTCTTTCTCTAAAACCGTGCTTATTGCGTCGTTTCCGATTGGAGGGTTGATAAGTTCTTTTCATGATTATAATTTTTTATTCTATGATGTATAAATCTTCGTTTTTATTTTTCATATAAAAATTTTCCCTTGCATATTTAATTAAATAGATAGGGTCATCTAATCTTTTTTTTTCTTTTTTTATGTTTTTAATTTGATAAATATAGAGTTCTTTTTGTCTTTGTAGCCCTTTTTTTTTTTTGATCAGTGCATATAGTTGAAAAATATTTTCTTCATCAATACAGACAATGGTAATAAAAAAAAAGAGAGCTGTGATAATATATTTATTTTTTACAAAAATTTTATGTTTATGGTATAAATTTTTCACCGTAATATGTGGCATATTTTCCTAATGCTTCTTCTATACGTAAAATTTGGTTGTATTTTGCAACTCTTTCAGAGCGTGTCAGGGACCCGGATTTAATCTGTGATGCTTGATAAGCAACGGAAAGATCTGCTATCATAGTATCTTCTGTTTCACCTGAACGATGCGAAATAATATGGGTATAAGCTGCTTTTTTTGCTAGGTCAATTGTATTTTTTGTTTCAGTCAATGTACCTACTTGATTAGGTTTGATCAAAATAGTATTGGCTACTTTTTGATTGATACCTTGCTGTAATTTTTGACTGTTGGTAACAAATAAATCATCTCCTACTAGCTTAATTTTATGGCCTATTTTTTTTGTTAATTTTTGCCATCCTAGCCAATCATCTTCTGCTAAAGGATCTTCTATTGAATATATTGGATATTTTTTTATTAATGTATCCCAAAACATAATCATATCATCTGTAGTGTAGCTTTCTTGCAGAGATGAAGACCTAAAAAAATATTTTTTGTTATGAGAGTTATATAATTCTGAAGCAGCAGCATCTAGTCCAATCAAAATATCTTTTCCAGGAGTATAGCCTGCTTGTTCAATAGCTTGTAGGATATATTCAAAAGCAACATGGTAAGAAGAAAGATTTGGTGCAAATCCTCCTTCATCTCCTACATTGGTAGAATATTTATTTTTTTTAAGTATTTCACCCAAAGTGTGAAATACTGTTATGCCCATTGTCAAGGCTTGAGAAAATTTTTGAACTTTTACAGGTAAAATTAAAAATTCTTGGAAATCGATAGGGTTGTCTGCATGTACACCTCCATTGAGAACATTTAACATAGGAATTGGCAATGTATAGGTATCAGCTGGATTTAAATATTTATAGAGTGGCAAATTATTTTCTGCTGCTGCTGCTTTAGCAATAGCAGATGAAACACCTAAAATGGTATTTGCTCCTATTTTAGATTTATCTAAAGTGCCATCTAATTGTATCATCCTATAGTCTAGCACCTTTTGATTAGTGATATCTTCTCCAATCAATGCCTCTTTAATGATGGTTAAGATGTACTTAATTGACATTTTGACACCCTTTCCTCTATATTCTTTATTACCATCATACAAATATTTTGCTTCATATTTACCTACAGATGCTCCGGAAGGAACAGATGCTCTACCTAAATTATTTTTATTGGTAATTACATCTACTTCTATTGTAGGATTACCTCTTGAATCAAATATTTGTCTTGCATATATGTTTTTAATAAGACCCATAGTAGTGTTAAGCAATTATATTTAGCTTACAGTAGGATGATTTTGTATATTTTCTGATGTTGACTTATTTTTTCTTCTTTTTCTTGTTGTTTTTTGTTTTTCTTCTTTTATTTTGTGGTATAATTCGTTATAGTCTACTAGTTCTATCATACTCATTTCTGCATTGTCTCCTAACCTTTTACCTAAACGCAAAATGCGCGTATATCCTCCTGGTCTATCAATAATTTTTGCAGCAATATTATTAAATATCTCTTTTACAGGTGCTTTATCTTGAAAAAATGAAAAAACTATTCTTCTTGTGTGAGTAGTGTCTTTTTTAGATTTTGTCAAGATAGGTTCTATATATTTTCTTAGTGCTTTTGCCTTCGCTAATGTAGTAGTAATTCTTTTTTCTTTATTCAAAATCAAAGATTTTGCTAACCCAGACAAAAGAGCTTTTCTGCTACCAGATTTTCTACTTAAATGATTATTTTTTTTCTGATGTCTCATAATAGATTTTTTTTAAGCATTATACTTGCTATTTTTCCTCTATAATAGATTGTATATCCATACCGAAATGAAGATTTTTTTCTTGCATAATTTTCTGTATTTCTTCGTATGATTTTTTTCCGAAATTTTTAAAATTCAACTCTTCTTCTTTTAATTTTACCACATCTCCAAAAGTACTTAATCCAGCAGATGCGAGTGAATTAAAAGCCCTTGAAGTCAAGTTTAATTCACTAAGAGGAGTCTTTAGTAATTTGCTTAGCTGTAATTGTTTATTTTTTTCTTCCTCATCCTGAGTAGATGGATGAAGAAAAATATTTTCTTTTAAAAAAATATCAAAATGTTTTTGTAGAATAACAACTGCATATTTCAAAGCGTCTTTCGACTCAAGTGTTCCATCAGTTTGTATGGATAAAAGAAGATGATCATAATCAATTTTTTTACCTACTCTTGTGTCTTCTACTGTATAACTTACTTTTTTGATAGGTGTAAAAGTAGCATCCATGGGGATGATTCCTAGTTTTTCTTCTTGTAAAAAATTATGTTCTTCAGCAGGTCTATAGCCTTTACCTTTTTGAATAATAAGTGATATTTCAAATGATATAGCTTTTGCAAATCTACAAATAACTAATGATGGATTTAGAATTGATACCTTATGACTATTCTGGAGGATATCACTCGCCTTCAATTCTTTTTGGTTATTAATGCTAATTTCTATTTTCTCTTCTATAAAAGGAGATAGTGCTTTAATTTTTACTTTTTTAAGATTCAATATTATTTCCGAAACATCTTCAATAACACCTTCAATCGTAGAAAATTCATGATGAATATTCGGTATACTACAGGCAACAATTGCATAACCTTCTAATGAAGATAACAAAACCCTTCTCAATGCATTACCAATAGTGGTACCATACCCTTGCTCTAAAGGTTTAAGACTAAAAGAAGTACAGTTATCTTCTTTGTTTTCTATGATAATATTCTTAGGTATATTAAATGTAATATCGTCAGACATTGCGTTATTTTCAGTTTAAAATAATATGAAGATGTAAAATCTGAGAGTTTTATCGAGAATAAAGCTCTACAATATTTTGTTCATTAATCTTTTCAGGTATTTTTTCTCTTTCAGGGATACCTATGACTTTTCCTTTATAGTTTTCCCTGCTCCATTCTAGCCAATCATAATGATTATGATTGGACATCATATTTTGTTCTATAAATGATAAAGATTTAGATTTTTCTTTAATTGAAATAAGATCTCCTATTTTAACTTGGTAAGATGGTATATTGACAATTCTTTCATTCACAGTAATATGCCTGTGTACAACAAGCTGCCTTGCAGCACGCCGTGTTGGACTAATACCTAGACGAAATACAATATTATCTAATCGTTGTTCTAATAATTGTAACAAGATAGTTCCTGTGATTCCTTTTCTTCTTACCGCTTTTTGAAAAGTATTAGAAAATTGTTTTTCTAGAAGACCATAAATATGCTTAGCTTTTTGTTTTTCTTGTAACTGTAAAGCATATGCTGTCTTTTTTTTTCTTGATCTACCATGTTGTCCTGGAGGATAGTTTTTCTTTTTAAGTATTTTAGCAGCACCTAAAATAGGCTCCTTAAATTTTCTTGATATTTTGGCTTTAGGCCCTGTATATCTTGCCATATTTTTGTTTTATAATATGATTTTTGATGGTCTTCTTCTTTTAGGAGGCCGACATCCATTGTGAGGAACGGGAGTAATATCTTTGATCATCACAATGTCTATACCAACATTTTGTATCGTCCTAACAGCTGCTTCTTTACCACCCCCAGGACCCTTAAGATAGACATTGACTTTTTTCATTCCTAATTCATGGGCTTTTTTAGCACAATCAATTGCCGTACACTGAGCTGCATAAGGAGTATTTTTCTTTGATCCTTTAAATCCCATTTTTCCAGCAGATGACCATGTGACTACTTGTCCCTGTTGATTGGTCATTGATATAATAATATTATTAAAAGATGTTGTGATACATGCCCTGCCAAACTCATCAATTTGTACTACTTTTTTTTTTGATTTTTCTGCTTTTTTCATATTCAAAAGTTACTTTTTACTTTGTGACCTTCTTTTTATTTGCTACGGTTTTTCTTTTTCCCTTACGTGTTCTTGCATTATTTTTTGTTTTTTGACCTCTCACAGGTAATCCAAGACGATGACGCTTGCCCCTATAACACCCAATATCAATCAACCTTTTGATGTTTAACCTAATTTCACCCCTCAAATCTCCTTCAACCTTATAGTTTTTACTTATAACTTCACGTATACGCTTAATTTCATCATCTATCCAATCCTTTACATATTTATTACCATCAATACTTGCTTTTTCAAAAATATTTTTAGCCCTACTTCTACCAATACCATATATATAAGTTAGTGCAACTTCACCTCTTTTTTTAAGAGGTAAATCAACACCTAATATTCTAACCATAGTTTTTAACCTTGTCTTTGTTTAAATCTTGGATTTTTTTTATTGATTGTATACAATCGTCCTTTCCTTCGTACAATTACACAGTCATTACTTCTTTTTTTTACAGATACTTTTACTTTCATAAATAAATTTTTATTTGTAACGATAAGTGATTCTTCCTTTTGTCAAATCATAGGGTGACATTTCTAATTTTACTTTATCTCCTGGAAATATTTTAATATAAAATTTTCTCATTTTTCCAGATATATGAGCAGTAATCAACATACCACTGGATAATTTTACTTTGAATATCGCATTTGGAAATGCTTCAATTACCGTACCTTCTTGTACTAATGGCTCTTGTTTAGGCATACATCATTTTTCAAAATGTCTAAAATTTTGTTAATATTTTTGTTCCTTGATTGAGTATTGCTACTGTATGCTCGAAATGAGCTGAAAGTTTTTGATCCCAGGTTTTAAAAACACCATTTTTTTTCTGAAAAACTTTATGGCTCCCCCAGTTAATCATCGGTTCTATCGCTAATACCATACCATGTTTTATAATATATCCTTCTTTTTTTTTTCCAAAATTAGGAACATTTGGTTTTTCGTGTAGTTTTTTTCCGATACCATGACCTGTTAGATCTCTTACAATAGCATAATGATACTTTTCAACAAAATTCTGTATTGCGTGACCTATATCTCCGATAGTGTTACCAACAATTGCTTTTTCAATTCCACAATATAATGATTTTTTAGCTATATCTAAAAATTTTAATATTGATTTATCTACATCACCAACAGGATAAGTAAAGGCACTATCCGTATGATATCCCTTATAATAGACTCCACAATCAATAGAAACAATATCACCTTCTTTCAATGTATATTTAGAAGGAAGTCCGTGCACTACAACATCATTTACAGAGATACAAAGAGTATAAGGATAGCGTTTATAACCCTTAAATGATGGGAGAGCTTTATGCCCTTTAATAAATTTTTCTGCTATAGCATCTAATTTTTCTGTTTTTACACCTGGATAAATATGGTGGCTAATCAATCTATGTGTTGCATTTAAAATTTTAGCCCCTTGTTCCATCAAACAAATTTCTTTTTCTGTTTTCAAGGATATCATTATTTTCCTATCAAATTGACTTTATATTTATAAGATCATCATAAGAATGCATTAAGAGATAACTTTTTGTTTGTTGTATAACCTCTAACGTAACACCTACTATGATCAAAAGAGATGTTCCTCCAAAAAATTGACTAAATTCTCTACTAACACCCATTTTGTAAGCTAAGGCAGGTAATATGGCAATAATTGCCAGAATAATTGCACTGGGAAATGTAATTTTACTAATGACATTATCGATATAACGCTCTGTGTCTTGACCAGGTTTTATACCAGGAATAAAACCTCCACTACGTTTCATATCATCTGAAATTTGATTGGGATTGATAGTAATAGCAGTATAAAAAAATGTAAATAAAATAATGAGAAGACTGAATAATAAATTATACTGCCAAGTTGTAAAATCTGAAAAGGATTGTATAATTTTTTGAATTTCTATATACTGATGAGGCAGGAGTCCAAGAATTAAACCAGGAATAAATATAAGTGCTTGGGCAAATATAATAGGCATAACACCAGATGCATTGATTTTAAAAGGAATATATTTTGTTTGGATATCAGTTATATGGCTGCCACTAACTATCTGCTTAGCATATTGTATAGGAATTTTTCTTGTTGCCTCAGTAAAAGATATAAAACCAATAATAATAAAAAATAGTATAGTCATTTCTAATATCAAAAATAGCCCTTTATCTATGCCTTTAGTATAAAATTCTATATAAAATGCACCAGGCAAAGAAGAAATAATACCAACCATAATTAACATTGATATACCATTGCCAATACCTTTTTCTGTAATACGCTCACCAATCCACATACAAAACATAGTGCCAGCTATTAATACAGTCATAGCAATGACGGTAAATAATGTCTTGTTAATCCAAAGCATATCATGGTTAACTGTAGCAGATATATAAGCAAAAGACTGTATTCCAGTAATAAGAATAGTGAGTATTCTGGTAATGTTATTTAATCTATTTTGGCCAGATTGGCCCTCTTTTTGTAATTTTTGAAAAAAAGGAAAAGAAAATGCAAGTAGCTGAACAGCAATAGAAGCAGATATATAAGGCATAATACCTAAGGCAAAAATAGATGCATTACTAAAAGCACCACCTAAAAAATTATCCAATAGACTAAAAATTCCTTTTGAATTTTTAGTAATTTTTTCTGGATTAATACCCGGCAAAACTATAAAAGAACCTAAACGAAAAATTACTAATAAACCTATAGTTGTAAATATTCTTTTTTTTAATTCTTGTATTTGATATATTTTTTTTATGATAGAAAAAAGATACATAATGATTTATCAGAATTTTATCAACTCACCCCCTTGTTGTTCAATCAACTGTTTAGCCTTTGAAGAAAATGCATGAGCAGCAATGGACACTTTGCTTTTCAGTTCTCCTTTTGCTAAAATTTTAATTTTTTCCTTTAGATTACCAATAAGCCCATTATGATAAAATGTTTCAAGAGTAAATTGATGAATATTCTTATTTTCGCACAAATTTTGAATTTGACAAAGATTAATCACTTTATATACTTTTCTGTTAATATTTTTAAAACCAAATTTAGGCAAACGTCTTTGTAATGGCAGTTGCCCCCCCTCAAATCCTATTTTTTTTTTGTAACCAGATCTAGATTTGGCCCCTTTATGTCCTCTTGTAGAAGTTCCACCTTTACCAGAACCTTGACCTCGGGCTATTCTTTTTTTTTTTTTTAATGCACCTTGAGCCGGTTTTAAAGTATGCAATTTCATATTGATTGTATTTTTATTAAATGCTTTACTTTATCAATCATACCCTGTGTAGCAGGTGTAATTTTCAACGTTTTGCTTTTATTAATTTTTCCAAGCCCTAATGCCTGAATAGTTCTTTTTTGTTTTTTAGATCTCTTAATAATACTTCTTATTTGTGTAATATTAACTTTAGTTTCCATATTTATTATTTTATTATCCCCAAAAAAGTTTTTGTAACGTAATACCACGCGTTTGCGCTACACTTAATGGATCTTTTAATTGCTTTAATGCATCAAATGCAGCACCTACCATATTATTTGTATTTTTTGAACCCTGAGATTTTGATAAGATATTCTTAATACCTGCTAACTCAAATACAATACGTGCTCCACCACCTGCTATTACACCCGTGCCTTTTGCAGCTGGTTTAATAAAAAATTTTCCTCCATTATTTTTTCCTACAGCGGTATGAGGTATAGTTTCATTAATAATAGGAATTTTCAGTAGTTTTTTTTTTGCTTGCTCTGCCCCTTTCAGTGTAGCTAAAGAAACTTCATTTGCTTTCCCTAAGCCATAACCCACAATACCATCATTATTACCCACAACAACCAGTGCAGAAAACCTAAATCTTCTTCCTCCCTTCACCACTTTTGTGACACGTTTTATTTTTACAACTTTTGTAGAAAAATTGATGTCACTTTTTTGTATTTTTTCCATGTAAATGATAAATTTTTAAAATTGGAGACCTTTTTCCCTTGCTCCTTCTGCAAGAGATGCAATTTGTCCATGGTATAAATAACCTGATCTATCGAATAGAATACGTTGAATTCCCTTTTTTTGTGCTTTTTCTGCTAATACTTTACCTACTTCCTTTGCGATAAGTATGGTTGCATTTTGTTTCTTTTGTATGGAATTAATATTTAGTGAAGATGAAGATAGAATTGTAAAAGATTTCTCATCGTCAATTAATTGACAATAAATATTTTTATTACTTCTATAAATAGAAAGTCTGGGAATCAAGGATGTACCAAATATTTTCTTTCTAATTTTTTTGTGTATTTTTTTTCTTCTATTTTTTTTTTTTTCGCTGTTCATTTTTATTTTAATGAGTATGTAATAGACAGTGTATATATTCAGTAATAAATTATACGTTTTTTAAAAATTGATTGAAATTTATCTCTTTTGAAATTTGACTAAAAATCAAATAATTTTAATCTAAATGATGGTCATTGTATTGTAAATCTTTACTTAGACCGTGCTTTACCTTCTTTTCTTCTAATTTTTTCACCCACAAACTTTATCCCTTTTCCTTTGTAGGGCTCTATTTTTTTAAGTGATTTTATTTTTGCTGCTATTTGCCCTATCAACTGCTTGTCAATACTTTCTAAAGTAATAATTGGATTTTTCCCTTTTTCTGCATTTACATTTACAATAACTTCTTTGGGAACGAAAAAAAATATATTATGAGAATAACCTAAATGAAGCTCTAGTATATTATTTCGAACATTTGCTTTATAACCTACACCTACTAATTCTAATACTTTTTTATACCCTTGTGTTACACCTACAACCATATTATATATTAAAGAACGGTATAGGCCATGCAATGCTTTGCTTTTTTTTTTTTCATCTTTTCTTGAAAGCATAATACACTGATCTGAAATACTTACATCAATCTCTGGTACAATAAATTGAGAACTAATTTTGCCGCCATTTTTGATGACAATAGTTTTATTTTTACCGTATGTAGCTATAACGTTTTTTGGTAAATGAATGGGTAACTTTCCTATCCTTGACATATAGTTATATTTTAATAGACATGGCATAATATTTCTCCACCAACTTTTTTCTTTCTTGCTTGTTTATCAGTAATAATACCTTTTGAGGTAGAAATAATAGCAATTCCTAACCCATTTAATACCCTAGGCAATTCATATACTTTACACATTTTTCTACATCCTGGCTTACTGATACGAATAAGTTTTTGAATAGAAAAAAATTTTTTTTCTCTATTGTATTTTAGAAAAATCTTGATGTTTTTTTTATTTTTTTCTTGCTCTATTGTTTTATATTTTTCAATATAACCACTTTCAAGAAGCACTTTTGTTATTGCAAGCTTCATTTTTGAAAAAGGAACAAAAACATGTACATGTTTTGCCAGAATAGCATTTCTTATACTTGTTAAGTAATTAGCAATAGGATCTGTAATCATTTTTTTAAATTTTTATTACCAACTAGCCTTTTTAATACCTGGGATTTTTCCTTGGGAAGCCCACTCTCGAAATATAATTCGAGATATACCGAATTTCCTCATATACCCCCTAGATCTTCCTGTAATACTACATCGATTATGTAAACGACAAGAAACTGAATTTTTGGGCAGTTTATCAAGCTTTTGGAATTCTTTTGAATTTTTTAGCTCTTGCCGTTTTTTTTTGTATTTCAATACAAGTGCCTCTCTTTTTTTTTGTCTAATCTTCAAAGATAATTTGGCCATAATTCAAAAATTATTGGTTGTTAAAAGGAATACCAAAAGCTTTTAATAAGGCATAACTTTTGTCAATAATAGGTGTATTTGTAACAAAAGTAATATTCATCCCTATCAGTTTAGTAATTTTATCAATATTTACTTCAGGAAAAATAATTTGCTCTTTAATTCCTAATGTATAGTTACCTTGAGCATCAAAATATTTTTTACTAACACCCCTAAAATCCCTAACACGAGGCAGGGCAATGTTAATAAATCGATCTAAAAACTCATACATACGCTCATTACGTAATGTAACTTTAACACCAATAATCATACCTTCTCTAAGTTTAAAATTAGACACCGATTTTTTTGCTTTTGTAAGCACTCCCTTTTGACCTGCTATTTGAGTCATTTCTTCTAAAGCAGTGGAAATTTTTTTTTTATCTGATGATAAAGATGCTATACCTTGGTTAATACAAATTTTTTGCAACCTAGGTACTTGCATAATAGATGAATAGTTAAATTTTTTTTTTAATAATGGCACTATATCATCCAAATATTTTGCTTTAAGTCTTGGTTTTGACATTTTATTGTATGAATTTTCCTGTTTTTTTTGAAAATCTCTGTAGTTTTTTTTTATCGTTTAATTTTCTACCTATTCTTGTTGAAAAATCTGTACCCGGCTCTAAAAGCATAAGATTACTAATATGTATAGGGCCTTCTTTTTTGATTATTCCTCCTTTAGGATTTTTTTCTGTAGGCTTAATATTCTTAAATTGGAAATTAATTCCTTCTACGATCGCTTTATTTTTTTGAGGCAATACTTTTATTACTTTCCCCTCTTTTTTCTTTTGATTACCTGTAATTACTGTAACCATATCACCTTTTCTAATATGTAATTTTTTCATAAAATTTCTTTTGTGATGACCATTATAAAACCTCTGATGCCAGTGAAGCTATTTTCATGAATTTTTTTTCCCTTAATTCCCTTGCTATGGGCCCAAAAATACGAGTACCCCTAGGCTCTTCATTGTTATTTAAAATAACTGCTGCATTGTCTTCAAAACGAATATATGACCCATCTTTTCTACGAATTTCTTTTTTTGTTCTAGCAATTAACGCCTTCACTACTGTACCTTTTTTCAAACTACTAGAAGAGCTTGCATGCTTTACAGAGGCTACAATTTTGTCGCCAACAGTTGCATATCTTTTTTTTGTCCCTCCTAAAACTCTAATACAAAGTATTTCTTTTGCCCCACTATTATCCATTACTTTTAACCTTGACTCCTGTTGTATCATAATTAAATTTTATTATTTAGCCTGATGTAAAATTTCAATTACTTGCCAACATTTTTTCTTACTTAAAGGCCTTGTTTCCATAATTTTTACCATATCTCCCACATTACATTTATTATATTCATCATGAGATAAAAATTTTTTAGACTTTTTTATTGCTTTTTTGTACAATGGATGTTTGACTTTTCTTTCTGTCAAAACAGATACAGATTTGTTACATTTATTTGATACAACAATCCCTATTTTTTTTTTTCTATTATGCTTTTGCATTGGTATTTATTAATAAAATTTAGGCTTTTATTTCTAGCTGTCTAATTAAAGTATTAATTCTTGCTATCATACGGCGCACTAATTTTATTTTTATGGGGTTTTCGATTGGAGATACCGCATGAGACAGTCTTATTTTTCGAAAATTATTTTGATTTTCTATTTTTTTTTCTTTTAGTTCTTTTAGAGATAACTTTTTAAGCATTGAATATTCCATATAATTTCAAATTAAATTTTAAATGGTATAATCTTTTCTTATTGAAAATTTAGTTTGTACAGGTAATTTTTGAGCGGCTAAACTTAATGCTTTTTTTGCAATGGTATATTCAACACCAGCTATTTCAAACAAAATTTTTCCCGGCTGTACAGGAGCAACCCAATACTCTGGATTACCTTTTCCTTTTCCCATCCTTACTTCAGCAGGTTTTTTTGTGACAGGCTTATCCGGAAATACACGTATCCACACCTGCCCTCTTCTTTCCATAGCTCTTGTCATAGCAATACGTGCAGCTTCAATCTGCCTTGCTGTAATCCATTTAGATTCTAGTGTTTTTAGAGCAAAATCACCAAAATGAATTACATATCCCCTACTACATAAACCTTTGATACGCCCTTTTTGTTTTTTTCTATATTTTGTTCTCTTTGGCTGTAACATATTAAATCAAAATTTTTTTTGTACGTAATTTAGCGACAAGTTAGTTGTCTTATAAATTTCCTTTCTAAAAATCCACACTTTAATACCTATTTTTCCATAACTAGTTTCTAATTCTGTAATATGATAATCAATATCACTACGCAATGTATGCAATGGAATTCTCCCTTCTTTATAAATTTCTTTTCTAGCCATCTCTGCCCCTCCTATTCTACCTGCAATTCTTATTTTTATTCCTTTAGCCCCATTTCTCAGTGCCAAAGTTATGGCCTGCTTAATTACTTTTCTATGAGAAGCTCTCGCAGATAATTGCCTGGCAATATTATCACCTACTAGTTTAGCCTCAAGTTCTGGTTTTCGAATTTCAAAAACATTTATCTGAATATCTTTTTTTGTTATTTTTTTTAACTCCTCACGCAATTTTTCTATTTCCACTCCACCCTTCCCTATCACCATACCTGGCCTTGCCGTATGTAAAGTTACTATAGTTTTTTTTAAAATTCTTTCAATAACCACCTTTGATAGTTCTGCCTTAGGCAAACGCGCATAGATATAATCACGTAAATTTTTATCTTCTAATAATTTTTCAGCGAACGTTTTTTTAGGAGAAAACCAATCCGATTCCCATCCCCGTATATAACCTAAACGCAACCCAATAGGGTTAACTTTTTGTCCCATAGTGTTTTTTATTGCTTTTGATGATTGACTGAAATAGTAATATGGCTTGTACGCTTTTTGATTCTATTTGCGCGACCTTGTGCTGCAGGATTTATTCTTTTTAATACAGTCCCTGCATCTACTCTTATTGTATGTATGTATATTCCATCTTCTTCAATAGCATGATTATTATTTTTTTGCTGCCAATTTGATATAGCAGATTTTATTGTATTTGCTAGATAATTCGCACCTTTTTTAGAAGTTTGTCCCAAAAGATTCAAAGCATAAATAGCCTTTTTTTTTCTAACAATATCAGCTAAGAGACGTATTTTTCTTGGAGAAATTGGTATATTTTTCAATTGAGCTATTGCTTCCATAAACTATTTTTTTGTGATATGACCCCTAAACACCCGCGTAGGTGAAAATTCTCCCAATTTATGACCAACCATATTTTCAGTAACATAAACAGGAATAAACTTTTTACCATTATGCACAGCAAATGTGTGCCCTACAAAATCAGGCGTAATATATGATCTTCTTGACCAAGTTTTTATTGTTTTTTTTGAATTATTCTCATTTAACAAATCAACTTTTTTTTTTAGATGATGGGCTATATAGGGACCTTTACTAATGGATCTTGGCATTATTTTTTTCTTTTGCTGATAATGAATTGATTAGAATACCTTTTATTTTTTGCTGTTTTTTTACCTTTTGCATACAGACCCTGAGCAGACCTCGGATGACCACCAGATGCCTTACCTTCCCCCCCTCCCATAGGATGATCCACAGGATTCATTGCAACACCTCTAACCCTAGGTTTATTACCCATCCACCTATTTCTCCCTGCCTTGCCTAAACATATATTCATATGATCACCATTAGAAACAGACCCAATAGTAGCCATGCAATTAGCAAGAACCATCCTCATTTCCCCTGAAGGCATTTTTAATGTAACATACTTTCCTTCTTTGGCTACTAATTGTATTTTCACACCTGCACTACGCCCCAAAACTCCCCCCTTACCTGGTATTAATTCTATATTATGAATAAACATCCCCAAAGGTATATTTTTCATAAGCATTGCATTACCCAACTCTGGTGCAACTTTTTCACCGGAGACTACAAGGTCTCCTATTTTTATTTTTTCAGGAGCTAAAATATACCGCTTTTCCCCATCCTTATAATACAACAGAGCTATTCGTGCCGTACGAATAGGATCATATTCTATAGCCCGAACGGTAGCGGGTACATTTTTTTTTATACGCTTAAAATCAATAAGTCGTATTTTTTGTTTGTGACCACCGCCTTTATTTTTAATTGTAATCCTACCAACATTGTTTCTCCCCCCCCTTTTTTTTCTCGTAATGAGTAAAGATTTTTCAGATGCCTTTTGTGTTATATCAGAAAAATTGGGTGCTATCCTAAATCTTTGCCCTGGCGTAGTAGGCTTTAACTTTTTAAGTGACATGATGTTAAGTTATAAAGGATTATGTTTTATAAAGATCTATGACATTACCTTTTACTAGTTGCACAATAGCTTTTTTGTACCCTGATTTTCTAGTACTAATAACACCTTTTTTTGTGTACTTATTTTTTTTCTTTACAGGATATATCATAGTATTTATACTGCTTACCTTGACCTTGTATAAAACCTCTACCTCTTTTTTTATCTCATGTTTTTTCGCTTTTATGTTAACCAAAAACCAATAGACATTTTTTTCGTGTCTTTCAGAGGCTTTTTCTGTTATGAGCGGCTTTTGTAATATATACATCATCTAGACTAAATTTTTACTAATAATATCAATTGACTTTTCACAGAAAAATATCTTTTCTGCTTTTAGAATTTCATATGTATTTATTTGACTGACATGTATCATTTTGGCATTACTAATATTTTGACTAGCAAGCAAAAAATTCCTATCCACATCATTTGAAATAAAAAGCACTCTTTGATCAGCACAAGAAAAATTATTCAACACTTGTACACATTGTTTTGTTTTCGGAAACATCAAACGCATGTCTTCTAAAATACAAATGCTATTTTCTTGTATTTTTTTACTCAAAACAGATTTTCTTGCCAACTTCTTAACTTTCTTGTTTAACTTAAATCCATGACTATTGTTGACTCTTGGACCAAATACACGCCCCCCACCTCTAAATATAGGAGATTTAATACTGCCAGCTCTTGCTGTACCAGTACCTTTTTGCTTTTTAATTTTTTTTGTTGAACCTTTTATTTCTGCACGCTCTTTTGCCTTATGCGTACCCTGTCTTTTGTTGGCTAAAATTTGCTTTATATCCAAGTAAACTACATGTTCATTGGGTGTTATAGCAAAAACATGATCTGAAAGCACTATTTTTTTTTGAGTAGTTTCTCCAGACAATTTAAATACTTCCAATTCCATGGCTATTTTTTTAAAATAATAAATGAATTCCTTGCACCTGGCACAGAACCTTGCAATAAAAGGATATTTTCTTTTGGCATCATTTTTAAAATTTTCAAATTAGCGACCCCTACTCTTTTATTACCCGTTTGACCAGCCATACGCATATTTTTAAATACACGAGCAGGATAAGAACATCCACCTATAGAACCTGGCGCACGCTCTCTATTATGCTGACCGTGAGTTTGCCCCCCAACACCACTAAATCCATGCCTCTTTACCACACCTTGAAAACCTTTCCCTTTAGAAGTTCCTATGACATCTATGTATTCTTCTTCTTCAAAGATTTCTTGACAATGTACTGCTTTTCCTAGCACAGGAGCGCTTAGCATCAACCCTCGAAACTCAGTGATTGTTGCACAGGGCTCAACATTAGCTTTTTTAAAATGACCCTGCAAAGGATAGCTTACATTCTTTTTTTTTCCATAGCCTAGCTGTATAGCATCGTATCCGTCTTTTTCTTTTGTTTTTATTTGAGTAATAAAATTAGGTTCTACCGAGATAACTGTACAGGGTAACTGTTTGTTGTTTTTTGTGTCAAAAACAGTAGTCATGCCTATTTTTTTTCCTATGATACCAGTCATTTTAATTTTTTTGAAAAGCACAAAAATATAAAAAATAATTTCATTTGGAGAGATCTAGAAACTAGATATAATTTTTTTGCATAGCCTCTATGCCTACAAGCGTTTTTTTTTCTACATATTTCAATAATGCACCACCTCCAGTAGAAAGTGGAGGTACAGCGTATGGAGAAAGGTCTATCTGGCGAAAGACAGCATCGGTATCTCCCCCACCAACAAGAATCATTTTTTTTTTATCCGCAGCACTCCTTGCAATAGTTTTTGCTATTGTTTGCGTACCAAAACTAAAACTAGGAATTTCGCAAATACCCATGGGGCCATTCCATAATATAGTTTGAGATTGATTTAATACAACATTGAACTGCTGAATAGCTTTAGGGCCTATATCTACCCCTGACCAATTTTCTGGTATATGTTTACTAGATACTACACAAGTTTCTGCTAGTGGATCTATTTTACGAACAACCAGTGAATCTTCTGGCAATTGAATATTTACTTTCTTTTTTTCTGCTTTTTCCAAAAAAAGCTTCACTTGGTTTGTATATTTTTTTTCTACCAATGAATTACCTACTGCCCCTCCTAAAGCATAAAAAAAAGTATACGCCATAGCACCACCAATCAAAAAATTATCAACACTATCTAGCAAACAGTCAAGCAGCAATAACTTATCTGATACTTTTGCCCCTCCTATGACTGCAGTAACAGGAGCCTTGTTATGATATAATATTTTGTCAATAATAGCAATTTCTTTTTCTACCAAATAACCCAACATTTTGAACTGAAAATATTGTGGCAATTGTACGATAGAGCTATCAGCACGATGCATAACACCAAATGCATCATTCACAAATACATCGCCTAAACGGGATAACGCTTGAGCAAAATACTTTTCTTGATTTTGCTCACCAATATGAAAACGAACGTTTTCCATCAATAATATTTGACCTGGCAATAATTTTTGTACTCTTGCTTCTGCAAGAGGCCCAATACAATTTTCTGAAAAAATAATTTCTTGCCCCAATACCTGTGACAAGGCAGGAACAATATGTTTTAAAGAATATTTTGATGTATACACTCCTCGAGGCCTTCCAAAATGGGATAGCAAAACTATTGACCCTTTGTCTTGTAAAATTTTTCGGACAGTAGGCAGGATAGCTTGCATACGATGCGTATCGACTACACGTCCATGGTCATCTAAGGGAACATTAAGATCTACTCTTAAAAGTACTTTTTTGTTTGCGAAATTAAATTCTTGAATTTTATACACAGAAATTTTTCAAATATTCTATTTGATTGAAAATTATGCTTCAGGATGTTATATCACCTATTTTTTTTCGTAAAAAAACAAGCTGCCTTTTTTTATTTTTTTTTTTACATCATCTTCTGAAATATCTGTGATTGTTTTATCATTACAGTCATACCATTGATTATTTTTTTTCACACAAGCAGTATAATGACCCGAATTGAAACTGGACCCATGATGTATAATAACGGATTTTAATGTGTAAACAGCAGAGGCAGTGGACTTTATAATAAAACAAGTATCCGGAATAGTAAGTTCAAAAGGCACATTGATATCTTGTGTGTCTTTTTTACCAGCTTTATAACGGGTCAAACTGACGGGTAGTAAAGTGGTTTTGAAACTATGAATTAAATTATCTGTTTTAAATTCATCCTTGATCATATCACCTATGTCATGGCCATTTATATGTTTTGCAGAATATATATTTGCAAAATTATGACCACTAATCTTATTATTTTCCTGAATTTCCATCAACTCACTATCTTTAGATCCTAATGCCTTAAAAAAAAATGTCAATAGCTCTTGACTACAATGCTGTTTGCCAATGGTAAATTCATTTTTTTTTGCGTGTATAGCCTTTTGTAGATCTTTAACCTCATTTTCTGTAATTATTTGTCCTTGATGGAGCTTTTCAATCAATAAAACACCTGCTTTGGCTAATTTTTCACAAGCGCCTTTATGGTTGAAAAACAGATTGCGTAACGTTGCATGATTGGCTACACTTTGCATGACAGCTGCTAAATAGCATGTATTGCCTACATTGGGTATACCAACAGGGGCCATTTCTTGTATTATTTGACCTTTGTTTATTTGACCTTTGTTTTTATCTGTAGATTTATTTTTTTTACAGCCAAAAAAAAAAATCGTGAAGAAAAAAAAATAAACTATGTTGTGCGGCATTTAGATGTTTTTGAAATTTTAAAAAAGACAAAAGTAAAACAATTATAACACATTTAAGAATCCAAATAATATAATCCTCAACAGAGCAACACAAAAAGACAACCAACTGACTATAGATATGCACACATTACATCTCTACAACTCATTCTCTAAAAAAAAGGAAACTTTCCAACCCATTCATCCTCCTTATGTAAATATGTATGTATGTGGACCTACAGTTTATGGACCTGCACATTTAGGACATGCTAGAAGTGCTATTACTTTTGATATTCTTTTCCGACACCTCCAGCATTCAAAATATCAAGTAAAATACATACGCAACATTACAGATGTAGGCCACCTGGAGAACGAAACAGAAGAAGATAAAATAGCACAAGCAGCTAAAAAGTACAGTCAAGAGCCTATGGCACTAGCACAACATTTCACCAACAGCTATCGAAAAGATATGCAGGATCTGAATATACTGCCTCCTACTATAGAACCTCAAGCCAGTGGACATATCACAGAACAAATTGCTATTGTTCAAAATATTATTAAAAAAGGATATGGATATGTTAAAAATGGCTCTGTCTACTTTGACCTTCAAAAATATCACCAAAATTTTCACTATGGTACATTATCTGGAAGAATATTAGAAGATCTTTGGGAAGCAACCCGTTCCCTCAATCACCAAAAAGAAAAAAAAAATGCCCATGATTTTGCTTTGTGGAAAAAAGCATCTGAAAAACATATCATGCGATGGCCATCTCCCTGGAGCGAAGGCTATCCAGGATGGCATTTAGAGTGTACAGCTATGAGCAAGAAGTACTTTGGCAGTCATTTTGATATTCATGGAGGAGGTATGGATCTTCTTTTCCCTCACCATGAATGCGAGATAGCGCAGGCAATGTGTACCGAACAGCAAAACCCTGCAAAATATTGGATACATCACAATATGATTACCGTGAAAAAACAAAAAATGGGCAAATCACTCCAGAACTTCATCACAATTCAAGATCTTTTACAACAGCATACGCTACATCCCATGGCCATTCGAATGTTTATTTTACAAGCACACTATAGAAACCCGTTAAATTTTTCTTTACCGGCTCTACAGGCCGCACAAAAAGCATATTATAAACTATATAATGGCTATCAATACCTCCAAGCCAATCAAGTGACTACACCTACCTATAATAGCAATTCATATACCCAAACACTTAAAAAAAAAATAAAAAATATTGAAGAAAAATGCACTTATGCCATCAATGATGACTTAAACACGCCAAAAGTGATCGCATGTTTGTTTGATTTATTGAAAATAATTCATGATCTACAAAAACGCATGATTGACTGGCAATCATTAGATCAAGACACGCGTATATGTTTATATAACACTTACACGCATTTTTTTAAAAAAATACTAGGATTATATGAAGAAGAATACAAAGAAAAAAACACACAATATATGATGTCTATACTATTACCATGCTACATAGAGGCTAAAAAAAACAATAACTACGACCTGATAGATCATATAAGAAAAGCCCTCCAAAAGCAAAATATAAGATTAAAAGACCTGAAAAATACAGTTGATTGGCATTATGTAATGCTAAACGACAAGATCTAAAAACAAAATTTTTATCTTTGTAGCATTTTAAATATTTTAAAGTATGGCAAAAGTATGTGATATTCTAGGCAAGCAAACCATTTTTGGCAACAAGGTTTCGCATGCCAATAACAAAACCAGAAGAAAGTTTTTACCAAATCTTCAAAAAAAGAAAATTTTCATTTCTGAAAAAAATACATGGATTGAAGTTAAAATTTCTACAAAAGCCATGAGAATTATCAATAAAAATGGTGTTATGGAAACTCTAAAAAAATATCATAAAATAGGAACCCTTAACAAAAATCTGATAAAATCAGTTTAAAAATATTAACAATTTAACCAATGGCAAAAAAAGAAAATAGGATACGAATTATTTTAGAGTGTACAGAACACAAAAAAACAAATCAACCAGGAACTTCAAGATATCATACATCAAAGAATAGAAAGAATACTCCGGATCGCCTTGTCTTGAAAAAATTTAATCCTATTTTGAAAAAAAATACCCTTCATAAAGAAATAAAATAACCCTATTATCCAAAAACATATGGCAAAAAAAGTAATATCTACCATACAAAAAAAAGGAATAAAAAAATTTTCAAAAATCATTATCTCTAAAAAAGAAGAGTCATCAAACAACTACAAATTTCAAGAAAAAATAGTCCCTGCAGACGCTGTTGAAGAAATTTTAAAAGAAAATCAATAAGTTTCATGTGAAACATATTATGCTATTATTCAAATGTTTGATAGTTATGATATTATTGTCGTAGGTGGCGGGCATGCAGGATGTGAAGCTGCTGCTGCTGCTGCGAAATTAGGGAAAAAAGTTTTGCTAATTACCATGAATTTAGCCACTATAGGCCAAATGTCATGCAATCCTGCCATGGGAGGCATAGCCAAAGGACAAATTTTAAGAGAAATAGATGCATTAGGAGGTATGTCTGGAATTATAGCTGACCAATCTATGATACAATTTAGAATGCTGAATCTCTCTAAAGGACCCGCTATGTGGAGCCCCCGAACACAAAATGACCGACTACTTTTTGCTTCATACTGGAAAAAACACCTAGAAAGTATCCAAAATATAAATTTTTGGCAAGAAACTGTAGGGGAAATATTGATTGAAAATAATCAAGTAATAGGTGTCAAAACACTACGCGGTATTACAATCAAAAGCAAGGCGGTAATATTGACTAATGGAACATTTCTCAACGGAATTATTCATATAGGTACACACCAAACAACAGGAGGAAGAAATGGCGAAAACAACTCCAGAGGTATCACAGAACAGCTTAATAGTTTAGGGTTTAAATCTGGGAGAATGAAAACTGGTACACCACCTAGAATCGATGCCCGCAGTATAGACTATTCAGTAATGGAAGAACAAAAAGGTGATCAAACAATTACCGGATTTTCTTTTCAAAAACATACCTCACAACAAATAACTCAACAAAAAAGCTGTTATATCACCTATACTAACACCAAAGTCCATCAACTACTGAAAGACAACTTAGCATATTCTCCATTATATAATGGCACTATTCAGAGCACAGGGCCTCGATACTGCCCTTCTATTGAAGATAAAATTATTCGTTTCAAAGATAAAGAAAGACATCAAATATTTGTAGAACCAGAAGGATGGAATACAATTGAAACCTACATCAATGGATTTTCAACTTCTTTACCAGAAAAAATACAATACCAAGCACTACACCTTGTACGAGGATTTGAAAATGTAAAATTTTTAAAACCTGGATATGCGATAGAATATGATTATTTTTATCCTACACAATTATACCCATCACTAGAAACAAAAAATATTCAACACTTATTTTTCGCAGGACAAATCAATGGTACTACAGGTTACGAAGAAGCCGCATGTCAAGGGCTCATAGCTGGTATCAATGCAGTGCAAAAAATCAATCAAATTTCTCCTTTAATTTTATCTAGATCTCAAGCCTATATTGGTGTATTGATAGATGACTTGGTGCACAAAGGTACTGAAGAACCTTATCGAATGTTTACTTCCAGGGCTGAATTTAGAATGCTTTTAAGACAAGACAATGCCGATTTAAGATTGACAAAAATTGGTTATACCATTGGATTAGCAGAAAAATCTAGATTATCAGGAGTAGAAAAAAAATTAAAAGAGACACAATACCTCAAAGAAACACTTAAAAAAACAAAAATAATGATCAATAATGAAATACCACAAGAAAAAAAAAGCATTCATGATTTACTCAAAAGACCAGGAATGCATCTTGAGCAGTTTAAAACAGGTCAATACAGAGATATAATCAAAAATTATACAGAAGAAATATTACAGCAAACAGAAATTCAAATTAAATATGAAGCTTATATCAAAAAAGAATGGACAAGAGCTAAACAATATGATAGCTTAGCAAAACAAAATATTCCTATCACTATCGATTACGATCAAATAAAAGCATTATCTAATGAGGGCAAAGAAAAACTAAAAAAAATACATCCAAAAACAATCGGACAAGCAAATAGTATCAGTGGAGTATCAGCTTCTGATATTGCTATTTTAGCCATATATATTAAAAAATTAACCAACCATTCATAAAAGAACTTTTTATTCCAAGTCTCTATATTTTTTCATGCCTAAAGTTGAAAAAAAAATACATATTTTATTCACACAAGAAAAACCTCAAGAAAAATATACCCCTTATCTTCGTCTGGAAAAAATCACTAACCTACAAATAGATTTTTGTCCTTTTGTCACCTATCAGCCAATCACTTTAGGAGACTTTCAATATGGATTAAGAAAAGCTAAAAATTTTTCTTCCATCATATTTGTTAATAAAACTACGGTGGACTATTTTTTTTCTTTTTGTAAAAAAAACAAAATAATCATACCGTCAAGTGTAAAAATTTTTTTTATCACCTATCAACTATCAACATATGCACAAAAATATATTGACTTTAAAATAAAAAAAAATAAAATTTTAACAGCCGCCTCTTTTTATGATTTTTGTAGCCTACTTACATCAGCATACCAAAAAGAAAAATTTTTGATACCAGGTACTAAAGAACACTGTCATAACATCATTAATTTTTTAAAAAATTATGAAATGGCTTACCAAGAATTTTCAATCTATCATGTAAAACAGAATGATATCACCCATTTACTAATATCAAAATATCAAATCATTGTTTTTTTTAATGAAAAAAGTGTCCACTGTTTTCAAAAACATTTTTCTAAGTATCCCCCTCAACATATAAAATTTGCTACAGTAGGATACCAAACAGCACAAGCTGTCAAAGAAACTAATCTTCCGTTAGTGTTACAAATACCCTCTAAAAATAATCCATCATTAGTGGAAGGTATCACTGAGTATTGTAAGGCCTATCGCCAATCATCTGTATAGTTCTTTATATTTTTTATGGATACCCCATATATATTGTCTACACAGCTCAAAAATTTATATCACTGGGCACAAGCACACGCTTTATGGGGAATGGGCTTTGGACTGGCTTGCTGTGCTATTGAAATGATGAGTGCTTATAGCCCTGGTTATGATTTAGACCGATTGGGCATGATTCCTAGAAATTCTCCCAAACAATCAGATGTGATGATTATTGCTGGTACAGTAACTTTCAAAATGGCGTATAGAATTAAAACATTATATGAACAAATGGCTACACCAAAATATATCATTTCTATGGGTTCTTGTGCCAATTGTGGAGGTCCTTACTGGGAAAAAGGATATCATGTAGTCAAAGGAATCAGTAAAATTTTACCAGTAGACATCTATGTGCCAGGTTGTCCTCCAAAACCAGAATCATTAATAGAGGGCATACAAATGCTAAAAAAAAAAATTAATGTTTAGTATATTTACTTTATTTTTGTCTTTAAAACAATGTATCTACTATTCACCAAATAAACATAGATACAACATTGATAATTCTCTATTTAAATTTTCTACTTTATTTTATATACTAAGAAATATGATTTCTATCACACAACAAGCAAAAGATAAGCTGATAACAGAAAAAAAAAAAAATCAGCTCTCATCAGCATACTATGTAAGAATATCTGTTGAAGAAGGTGGTTGTGAAGGCATGAAATATGCAATCAAATTTGACAAAAACTTACAACAAGACGACACTATAGTACAAGAAAATGATTTATCTATTCTTATCAAAAAAGACCATATACCTTACCTTCAAAATATTCGTTTAAACTATGCACCTGATCATGAACAAGGATTTTTTTTTGACAATCCCAATGCCAAAAGTACATGTGGATGTGGAAAAAGCTTTTCTATATAAATCATTCTCATCAAAAACCAACGTCTTATAGGTAAGCCCCCCTACCTTTTGAATATCTTCAAAAAATGCTACTGAAAATAAATTCAAAATTCTACATTGCACCCTTATTGTTATGCATCATTGCTTTGCACAAGACAAGCCAAGCACAAGAAAAAAAACAGAATACCGCACAAAAAAAAGAATACTTTGAAAATATTAGAAAAAAATATTCTTACGATCCTGAAACAAAAAAATGGTCTATCATTCAAGAATTTGATACCATTGAAATTATTACAGAAAAAAAAAATGATACAACACATCTCAGTGATTTAGATGATGATGATAAAATTTTATATGAAAACTTTTGGATGTATGATATTCAAAAAAATCAATGGTTTAAAAAAGATATACCAACATATGGATATCTAAATCAAGAAAAAATAATACAAAATTTAAAAAAAAAAGTATTTAATTTTGATAAAATATCACTGGACTTTTCTATAGGACCTGGCATTACATTTTATAATAATAAAATACAAGAATGTACTTTGATACAAAGAAAAGATGAAAATATTTTTTATATCCAAACAAAAAATAAAACTATCTATCAATTGGATTGGTTTGAAACCATACTTAAAAAAATTAAAAAAAATAAAATTACAGGGGTTACAGAAAAAATACAAAATCCTATTTTTAAAGCAATAGGATTCTCTTTACCAATAGATATCATAGTAGATTATAATATCTATCGTAAGATAAGACTAGGTGGTGGAATTAAAGGGACTGTAAACTATCTTAAAAAATTAAAATTAATACCCAACGAAAAAAAATTTACAGCTTATACAACTACAGGAAAACAATATTTTCTCGATATCAAATATTTTGGTCTATTGGGATATAAATTCATGCATAATGCTAAATATAACTGGATTATTAATACAAAAATTGGATTATCCCAAGACTTAGGAAGTATACCTAAACGAATTTGGAAAAATATCTTTATTCGTCAAACAAAATATTTTGATATAGGAATCAAATTTGAAAAAAAAATACTTAAAAAAAATAAAATATTTACTCGTCTTGCTTTTGAATGGAAAGAATATACAGATGAACAAGAATATTTCAAAATTTTTCTCCAACAGCCAGCCCTATATCTAGAAATGGGAATAGGCACTAACTTCAATACATAAAATTAACTTGCAGCATCACAAAAAAATTAGGATAGGCATTTTTTTTGGAGGACAATCAAGAGAAAAAGAAGTTTCCTTTGCAGGAGGAAGAACGGTATATGATAGTTTAGATAAAAATCTATTCATTCCTGTACCTATCCTAATCGATAACTTGGGAAATTTCATTTTGCTAAAATGGCAATATTTATACCAAGGCACTATTCGCGATTTTTATCCTGACATTTTTCAAAATATACCAAACCATTCAATCTCTAATCTAGAAAATAACATCCAAAAAATAGGGGAAAAAATATACCCTACACAGTTTCAACAATATTTTGATTTTGCTTTCTTAGTATTGCATGGAAAATATGGTGAAGACGGTATGATTCAAGCCATATTAGAATGGTATCAAATTCCTTATTCTGGCACTGGTATTATAGGCACTGCACTGGGTATCAATAAAAAAATACAAAATAAATGGATGAGTCACCACCATATTTGTACTCCACAACAATGGACTATTGAAATACATCAATGGTATGATATACAACATCCTCAAAAATTATTAACAGATATTATTCAAAAAATAGGACTTCCTTTTATTGTTAAGAGTAATACACAGGGTTCTTCTATAGGAATATCTTATATACAAAATACATGCACAACAACATTTATCCAAGCAGTAGAAAAAAGCTTTTTTCATAAAATAATCACAGCTAAAGAATGGCTGGGCTATACAAAAACAGCAAAAAAACAATGGATTGATGCGTTATTAGATATCAGAAATAGTATTGGTTTACCCGTCTCTATTGAAAAAAAAATTATCACACATCCTCAAGATCTTCTCATATATCTAGAACAACATTTTTCAAAAAATAATACTTCTTTAATATTGAAAAGTATTGATAAAGAAACCCAAGTCATATGTGAAGAATATATCCAAGGAAGAGAGTTTTCATGTATTGTCATCACAGACGAAAAACAAAATCCAATCGCACTCCCCCCTACTGAGATTATACAACATGGATCTTATTTTGATTACAACGCAAAATATTTACCAGGTTTAGTTCATAAACAAACACCTATTCCTGTAAAAAATACGATCATACAACAAATACGCCAAACATGTGTAAATGTCTTCAAAGCTTTACAGTTTGCTGTTTTCGCTAGAATTGATGGAATTCTCACACCAACAGGTCAAGTCTATATCATCGACCCTAATACAACATCAGGGATGATGCCTTCTTCATTTTTGTTTCATCAAGCAGCATATATTGGTTTAAACCCTACAGCATTTTTTACCCTGATCATATCACACGCATTACAAGCCAGAGAAAAACACTTTCCTACACAAAAAAAAATACCACAGCTCATCGATCAGATCCATGAAAACCTGGCAGAAGACAAAAAAAAAAAAGCACATAGTATAAAAGTAGGTATACTCATGGGGGGCTTTTCAGAAGAAAGACATATTTCTCTGGAAAGTGGACGTAATATATATCAAAAACTAGCAGCTTCTACAAAATATACACCCATTCCTATCTTTTTATCAGGGTCGAAAGAGTCTCATCAACTCTTTATTCTACCAATACATCTCTTGTTGAAAGACAATGCCGATGATATTCATTCAATCGTTCAAAACGAGAAAATACAAACGCATCATACTTTATCTATCCTACAACAGGAAATAAGCAGTTTCATCACACAATATACTGATCAGCAGATAGCACATCCTAAAAAAATCACCTATCAATCCCTTCAAGAACACGTATCATTTGTATTCATTGCTTTACATGGCCGTCCAGGAGAAGATGGTACAATACAGAAAATATTATTTGATAATAATATACCATATAATGGATCTGATGCTAAAACCTCTGCACTATGTATAGATAAGTATAAAACCAACCAGTTTTTGAGTCAAAAAGGCTACAAAATAGCTAAACAGATATGCCTCGATCAAACAGATTGGCATCATCATACTGAAAAAACTATAAAATATGTTGAACAACATATTGCATACCCACTCATCATCAAGCCTATAGATGAAGGATGTAGTGCTGGTGTTATTAGCATCCACACAAAAAAACAACTGACTTCTTATCTTGACATCACCTTTCAAAACAAAACATCACAACATCTCCAAGAAGCTTATCAAATACTCAAGCTGCCGACAGGTACTGTAATACCTATAAAAAAAAGTATTTTGATCGAAGAAATGATTATCCAAGGCCCAGAAGAATACCTTATAGAAATTACTGGAGGATTAATCACCTCCCAAGACAAACAAAAAAAAATAACATATGAGGTGTTTCCTCCTTCAGAAACTATTGCTCATCAAAAAATTCTTTCATTAGAAGAAAAATTTTTAGCTGGTATAGGACAAAACATAACCCCCGCACGTTTCCATCAACAAATATCCATCAACAAAAAAATACAAACAAAAGTGCAAATAACATTTCAAAATATTGCGCAACTACTCAATATTCAAGGCTATGCCCGTATAGATGCTTTTGTAAAAATTAAACCCAAAGGAACCGTAGAAATTTTAATTATTGAAATCAACACCTTACCAGCAATGACACCTGCCACTTGTATTTTTCATCAAAGTGCGCTACATGGTTATACCCCTTATGCTTTAATCGATACAATTATTCAAGACGGTTTTAGTAGACACAATACCACAAAAAAATCATGCAACATGCTTACACAGTAACAGTTGCATAATAATCTTGTAAAGACTGTACAGAAAATTCTTGCGTTTTTTTTGCTTGAATAGCCAATGCACTCATTTTTGCTGCTTCAAAAGATGTAATCAATGGAATATTGTGAGCAATAGATAATTTTCGCAAATTAACTCCTCTTTTACAAGTATCATCAATCATCGGTATACTGATGAGTAAATCCAATGCATGTAATAATTGATATTCTTCTCCCAAAACAATAGGGGTAAAAGTAATATTTTTTTTCTTCGAGTCTAAACACAGAGAAGATATATCTTGACCAAGTACCCTAATACGAAAACCAAGCGAATAATAAAGATTAATTAAAACTTCTAGTTGCTGTAGATTACTACAATGGATGCTTACATGCTGCCTTTTTTGTAATGGTAATAATGTTCCAGCAGCTAATTGTGCTTTATAGTAGGCCATGATATAGTCTTTATCAATACCCATTACTTCTCCTGTAGAACACATTTCAGTTTTTCGTACAGGGTCAGTTTGACTAAATTTATTATAAGGAAATACCACCTCCTTGACAGCAAAATAATCAGGAGTTACCTGCTGAATAGATAAATCTTTAATTTTTTTGCCAAGAATCACCTGTGTGGCAAATTTAGCCCATGATATACCAGTTGCTTTACTAATAAAAGGCACGGTACGTGAAGCCCTTGGATTAACTTCAAGGATGTATACCTGCTCTTCTTTAATAGCAAACTGTATGTTGATAAGTCCAACCACATGCAATGCTTGGGCTAAACGTTTGGTAGACTGTTTGATTTGATCAATCACCGCCTTACTCAAAGAATAAGTAGGAAACACACAAGAAGAATCTCCTGAGTGAACTCCTGCTAACTCTATGTGTTCTAAAATACCTGCAATGATACAATCTTCACCATCAGATAAAGCGTCTACATCTACTTCAATTGCATTTTCAAAATATTTATCAATTAAAATAGGATACTGAGGAGATACTTTTTTACACTTTTCGATATATCTACGCAAAATATCAGCAGTATAACAAATTTGCATGGCAGTACCTCCCAATACGTAAGAGGGGCGCACCATCACAGGATAGCCAATCGTAGCTGCTTTTTCTAAAGCCTCTGTAGTATGCATCACCGTGGCATATTGCGGAATGGATAATTGAAGCTGAGACAAAAGCCGCCCAAATTTTTTTCTATCCTCTGCTACATCAATACTATCACAAGAAGTTCCTAATATTTTTACCCCGGCTTTTGCTAATTTTTTTGATAAATTCAGTGGTGTTTGCCCTCCAAACTGAATGATGATGCCTTGTGGTTTTTCTTTTTCATAAACAGCTAATACATCTTCAAAAGTCAAAGGTTCAAAATATAATTTATCAGCAATATCAAAATCAGTGGATACTGTTTCAGGATTTGCATTTACCATAATAGTTTCATAAGCTACTTCCTTAGCCGCTAATGCAGCATGTACACAGCAATAATCAAATTCAATACCTTGCCCAATACGATTAGGACCACTACCCAAAATCATCACTTTAGGCCGTTCACTTACTGTTACTTCATCCTCTTGTTCGTAAGTAGCATAATAATAAGGCGTAGCTGCTTCAAATTCATTGGCACAAGTATCCACAAGTTTATATACAGGTGTAATACCTAATGCTTTCCTTTTTTTATACAAACTATAAGCATCTTCATAAGGCAAATAATTGGTTAAAAATGCATCGGTAAAACCTAATTTTTTGGCTTCAAAAATTGCCTCTGAAGTATCTTTAAAAGCTGCAGGGGCCTTTACAAGGTCTTCTATTTGCTTCAAAAACCAAGGGTCAATAGCTGTATATCGATACATCTCATCAATAGTCATGCCTTCTTGAAAAGCATAGGCCATATAAAAAAGACGCTCCGGTGTAGGTTCAATAAGATACTTTTTTACAACATTAGCGGTTAGACTTTGTAATTGAATACAGTAGTCTAATAAGTTAAGCCGACGATTTTCTAGTGATCTGATGCATTTTTGGAGAGATTCCTTAAAAGTACGACCAATAGCCATAGCCTCTCCTACAGATTTCATGGTAGTACCCAATTCTTTGTCTTTAGGAATAAATTTCGAAAAATTAAAACGAGGAATTTTTGTCACCACATAATCAATCGTAGGCTCAAAGCAGGCAGGTGTTTTTTTTGTAATATCATTTTGTAGCTCATCTAGTGTATAACCTACTGCTAGTTTAGCTGCAATTTTAGCAATGGGAAACCCTGTTGCTTTAGAAGCCAAAGCTGAACTACGCGACACTCTAGGATTCATTTCAATTACCATCATACGACCGTCACGAGGATGCACCGCAAACTGTACGTTAGCTCCTCCTGTGGTAACACCAATAGCCCTCATAATGGCAATGGCTGCATTACGCATTTTTTGCATCTCTTTATCAGTGAGTGTTTGTGCTGGGGCTACTGTAATAGAATCTCCTGTATGTACACCCATAGGATCAAAGTTTTCTATAGTACAGACAATAACTGTATTATCATTTTTATCACGCATGACTTCTAGTTCATACTCTTTCCAACCTATCAAAGAAGATTCAATCAATACCGACTGAATTAAACTATTTTGCAAACCATCTTTCACTATTTTTTCTAAACATACATCATCATGAGCTATACCACCGCCTGTACCTCCTAAGGTAAATGCAGGTCTCACCACACAAGGATAGCCAATCGTTTTAATGACTTGCTTGGCTTCTGATAAATGGTGTACTGTAGCAGAAGGTGCAGAAGAAAGCCCTATCTTTGTCATAATTTTTTTAAAAATGGCTCTATCTTCTGCTTGATGAATCACGTCTGCATTGGCCCCTACCATCTCTACTTGATATTTTTTTAAAATGCCTTTTTCGTGTAAAGCAATGGCTAAATTGAGCCCTGTTTGTCCTCCTAGGGTAGGTAAAATAGCACAAGGGTTTTCTTTGGCAATAATTTTTTCCAATACTTCTACCGTCAAAGGCTCTATATAAGTTTTATCTGACATGCTAGGATCTGTCATGACAGTGGCAGGATTCGAGTTGACTAAAATTACTTGATATCCTTCTTCTTTGAGCGCTTTACAAGCTTGTGTGCCAGAATAATCGAATTCACAGGCTTGACCTATGATGATAGGGCCAGCACCTATTACAAGGATACGTTTAAGGTCAGTACGTCGGGGCATATGGATGGGGTTTTGAACAAGTTTTTTTAAATAGGGGCTATAATTTTTAATAATAAATTTTCAAATGACAGGCTATAATTAAATAGGCTAAAATTAAAAACACAATTTTTGAACATTTTTTTAAAAAAAATCGTCAATAGATACTGAAGAATCCTTCCTGTCCTTTGCAGACTGACTGCTTTGAAGCAATACACTATTTTGTGAAATGGATAATGTCCATGGGGTTTTTGATTCTAAAGGAGGCATCATTTGAATCCAATTTTTTTCATCATTTTTTTTTAACAACGCATGAATATCAAATGCTGATGATTCTGATAATAAAATTTTCTCTATATTTTTAGACAAAATATCTTCTAGATATAATTGATAACAATTTTTTGTAGTATATAAAGTTGATGTAATATCAATAGTATCTATCTGTTTGGGGGGGGAGAAATCACGATAAAAATGAAGATATAAATGATTTTCAATTTTTACTACAAGGTATATTTGATATATAGTTTTAGACATGCTATCAACAGATGTAAGATATTTTGCATGATCCCATATATTGTATTGATTTCGATGTTGTTGATTATGATAAAAAAAAATTTTAGGATTTTCATCTATTTTAATCAATATATCTCCCTGCCAAACACAAGAAGACAATTGATTTTTCAAAAACTTAATATCATATACATGTTTTTTTTGTTTTTCAACAAAAAGAAACCCTATTAAATGATTTTTTTCATAATTATTAGCATCCTCTATAGAGAGGACTATTTTTTGGTTTATATAACCCAACGAACGTATCGATATATTTTTTGTTGCCTCTTTAAAAAAATCAAAATATAATACATCATCCTGTTGACTTTGACAGGAAATCATCAATAGCATATAAAATACAATACAAAACTGTTTTTTGTATATACAAACACTCTTTATTATATTTTGGCACATAAAAAATGAAGTAAATCCTCCTTAGTATAAACTGTTTGTTGGCCATTCTTCATTTCTTTAAGCACAAAAAAAAGAGGAGATTGATCATGCAACATGATCACGTAGGGAATATTTTTTTTATGTGCATAATTCAATTGCTTTTTTAACCTTACTGCTTCCAAATAAATTTCTACTGCAACTGCATGATGACTCAAAAAATCCATTAAAGAAAGTATAATAGGATAGGCCTTTAAGCCATCATTGATAACTAATACCTGTGTACCTTGTTGAGTAGCCTTTGGAAGTAATTTTCTTGCTTCCATCACATGCAATATGCGCTCAATGCCAAAAGAAAAGCCAATACCAGACGTATCTTTCAGTCCAAAATTTTCTGTAAGATGATCATACCGCCCCCCTCCTCCTAAACTTCCTCCTTGCTCACCAGTCAAAACAACCTCCATTATAGGCCCTGTATAATAAGAAAGCCCACGAGCTAAGGTATAGTCTATAGCAATATAGGCACTATACCTAGGATTTATCATCTCCAAATGTTGAAGAATTTTTTGTAAATCCTGTATAGGCCTTATGTCTTGTTGATTTTCAATAAAATACTGCTGACAATAATCAAGCTGATCAGTATGTGTACCTGTGTATTGGAATAAATTTTTCAAAACTTGGATATCCGTTGTTGAAAAATGATTATTAGATAAAATTTTGCACACATTGTCCATGCCTATTTTGTCTATTTTATCAATGGTTGCACAAAAAAAAACTTCTTTATCAGCGTGTTCTATAATTTTTACAAGTGTTGTTAAAATTTTTCTGTGATTCAGTTGTATTTTAAAATCTTGAATACCCAAAGACTCAAAAGTATGAATGATGATCAACAATATTTCCACTTCACATAGCAAAGATTTAGTCCCTACAATATCCATATCGCATTGATAAAACTCTCTATACCTACCTTTCTGTGGTCGATCTGCCCGCCAAACAGGTTGTATTTGATAGCGTTTAAATGGAAAAGTCAGCTGATGATGATGAGTGGCTACGTAACGCGCTAAGGGCAATGTCAGATCATAACGTAGCCCTTTTTCAGCTATTTGGGGCAATAGTTTTTTATGATCGGTATTTAGCCAGTCTCCTTTAGAGGTTTTCGATAAAAAATCTCCTGAATTAAGAATTTTAAACAACAACTGATCGCCTTCTTCACCATATTTTTGCTGTAAAAGTGCAAGACACTCCACTGCTGGTGTTTCTAAAGGCAAAAATCCATACTTTTGAAAAACAGTGGTGCATTGCTTGATCAGATAACTTCTATACAAAATTGCCTGATGGTCAAAATCTCTAACCCCTTTGGGTAACATGGGCTTTTGAATGGACATTATTTTTTATCTAAAACAAAGACTATACACATGCCATTGACTTTTATACAATGTTAAAGCATTCTTTAAATTTATCAAATATACTTTTTGATTTTTTAGATGACGTAGGAAAAAAATGATCAGAGTCTTTTCTTAATTGCTCTAACGTTTCTTTTTCTTGTTTTGTCAAATGAGTAGGGGTATAAATATTTACAAAGATTAACTGGTCTCCTGTGTGATAACTGTTAACATCTTTGATCCCTTTGTTGCGTAAACGTAGTATTTTTCCGCTTTGTGTACCAGGTGATATTTTTATTTTCACTTTACCATCAATAGTAGGCACTTCTAATGTTTGGCCTAATACAGCATCTAAAAAACTGATGTGTAAGTGATATAAAATATTATTTTTCTGTCTTTGAAATAGCGGGTCTTCTTTTTCTTGAATATGAACGATCAAATCACCAGCAGACTTTCCTCTTACAGCTACATTGCCATATCCTCTCATAGACAACTGCATCCCTTCTGTTACACCAGCAGGTATTTTTATAGTCACAATATCTTCTTTTTTTATTCTTCCATCGCCTTTACAGGCTACACAAGGAATATCAATACTTTGTCCTTCTCCTCTACACGTAGGGCAAGTATTTACTACACGCATTTTTCCTAGCATAGTTTGTGATATCTGTGCAACTTGTCCTTGGCCATTACATGTGCTGCACTTTTTAAGAGATGTGCGGTCTTTTGCTCCAGTATGATCACAAGACATACATCCAACGTATCGATTGATCTTAATATGCTTTGTAATCCCTTGGGCAATTTCTTGTAATGTCAATTGAAGGCTGATTCGCAAATTTGTACCTTTAGTGGTACGTGTTTGTGTAGAGGTATGTCCACCACTGCCAAAAAAACTAGAAAAAGGACTTTGTTCGCCAAAAATATCGCCAAAATGAGAAAAAATATCGTCCATATCAAAACCTTGGCTTTGAAATCCTTTATTTTTGATTCCTTCATGCCCATATTGATCATATATTGCTCGCTTTTTTTCATCACTAAGCACTTCATAAGCTGCTGCTGCTAATTTAAACTTTTCTTCTGCTTGAGGATTGTTAGGGTTACGGTCAGGATGATATTTTAAAGCAGTTTTTCGATAAGCTTTTTTGATTTCTTCGGCTGTTGCCTCGCGCTGTACTTCTAGTATAGCATAGTAATCTGGTTGTTTCATTCCTTATTTTCCTATAATAACTTTTGCAAATCGGATGACTTTATCATCTAACATATACCCTTTACTTACCACGTCAATAATTTTTCCTTGATAAGCTTCATTTTCTGTAGGTGTTTGGGTAATTGCTTCATGCAGCTCTGCATTGAATGTATCACCTGGCTGTACAGACATAACTTTGAGATTGTTTTGTGATAGTATATTAAATAGTTTATCATAAATCAACTGTGTGCCACTTTTAATAGCCTTGACATCAGTGTTCTCTTGCGTAAAAGCATGAATAGAACGTTCAAAATCATCTAAAATGGGTAAAATTTCTTTGAGCATGGCTTCATTAGCATGGGTGATGAGCTGTATTTTTTCTTTTTGAGCACGCTTTCTGAAGTTTTCAAAATCAGAATAAAGCCTTAGATATTTATCATACCAATTGATAACTGGAGGCGTTTGATTTTTTTCTTCTTTTGTTTCTTTTTGTGTATCGACTGATGAATTATCTGTTACTGGTGTATTGGCCTCTTCAGATGAAGATGGTACTTGTGTAGTATCTTCTGTAAAAAAGTGATGAATATTTTCTTGCATAGTTTAATAAAATTAAAATGATTGTATAATAATTTATAGACAAATTTCTAGCCAAAACCATATTGTAATGTCATTTTGACATTTTTTCTGAAAAAAAAGATAACAAAGCATACACTGCTAGCGTATAGCTAGACAAACCAAAGCCTATAATAGAACCCTGGCAGTAAGGAGCTATTCGATTAATTTTTCTGTAAGGTTCTCTTGTATAAAGATTGGAAATATGAACGTCTACTACAGGTATTGAAATAGATTGTACCGCATCAGCCAATGCAATAGAAGTATGAGTGTAAGCACCTGCATTGAGAATAATACCTTGTTGGGGATGCTCTTTTAAAGAAATTTTATGCAGCTGATCTACAAGTTTTCCTTCTATATTAGATTGAAAATAAGAAAAGTCAATGTAGGTGAATTTTTTTTTTAATTGATGAAAAAAAACATCAAAAGATATAGCCCCATAAATAGCTGGTATTCTTTTACCTAAAAGATGAAGATTAGGGCCATTGATAATATCCATGTGCATTGCCAAAGCATTGTATTAACGAATCGTTTGCCCTAAACTAAGATGAAATCGATAAAGATTTTTTCCTTGATTTTGAAAACCATATGCCCAATCTAAACCTATATTTCCTACCAAAGGAACCTGTATTTTGATGCCTAATCCTAAGGTTGTATAAAGATCCAATCCATTGAAATGGGTATAATTATCCCAAGTATTACCTGCTTCAGCAAAGCCCAATATATACATGGGAAATAAATTTTTTATCATAAGATATCGTAGCTCTAAACCTAATTTTTGATACAAGATGCCCCCTTTTGGTTGAATATAATTGTTGTCATAACCACGCAAGGTGACATAATCACCACTGACACGTTGACCCTCTAAAGCCCCCATAGTACCTCCCATATAAAAATTTTCAAAAACACTTAAAAAAGCATTTGGTGAAAAAAAATTTCCTAAAATACCGGCATGTGCGTTCAAATGTAAAACAAGTTTTTTGACCAATGAATAATAATGTTTAGCATCGAACATGGCTTTTTGATAGGTGATCCAATCAGTATAGATCCCCCATAAAGTATAAGGAAGTGTCATTTTAATCGCTAAATTATATTCAGCACCTTTTGTAGGAAAAAATGGATAATCTGTACTATTATAGATTAATTTTGTGTGGAAAGGAAAATTGTGTGCTTTCCCAGAAATGTATTTTTCTTGAGTAAAAAAATCATAGTTTTTGTAGTGATAATAATCATAAGACAAGCCATAGTATAAAAATAAATAATCACTCGGCCACTGTAAACGGCTACCTCTTTGTATGCCCATGCCCAAAGTATTGCATCGGCTGTCTTTATTTTCAGATGCATAAAATATTTCATAATGTATCTGACCTCCCAAGCTGCTATATTTTTGGTCATATAACCAAGGCTCTTGTATTTGAATACTTAAATTATGACGATTTTTTGTATTCGTTGTTAAAGCAAAAGATAATTTTTGAGCATCTCCCATAGGAAAAGGAGACCAATATTTTCCCTTAAAAAAATGACGAAAAGCAAAGTTGTTCAAGTGTAAAGACAAATTACCTGCAAAAGACTTCTTACCATTCCAACTCAAGCCTCCCTTTATCTCATCATTAGGTTTTTCCTCTACTGTATATATAAGATCTACTGCTTGATCGTTGACAGGCACTGGAATAACATTACATTTAGCTGGATCAAAAAGATTGAGTTGTAAAATTTCTCTTTGCGAACGCAAAATTTTCTTTTTGCTAAAACGCTCAAAAGGCAAAGTATGTAGCTCTCTTCTAATTACTTTTTCGTGTGTAACAGTATTGCCTTGAATATGAATATCTTGAATATAAAAAGGTTTTCCTTCATCAACCTTAATAATTACATCGAGATGATGATTGGGATATTTTTTTTTAATATAGCTTGATACTTGACATGATAAGTACCCTTCATCCATATAAAGAGAACGGATATCTTGTCCATCGTGACGCATGGATAACTGATGACTTAGCTTTTCAGGATTATAAATATCTCCTGCCTGAATGCCCAAAAGGGTTTGTAGATATTTGTCTGTATAGCGCGTATTCCCCTCCCAAAAAATATTTCCAAAAAAATATGGTTTTCCTTCTTCAAGATGTATGACAAGATTGACAGTGCGCTGATCATGAAATTGTATATCTGTTTTTACAATTTTTGTGTCTAAATACCCTTTTTGATGATATAGCTGTACAATGTTTTGCTGGTCTTTTTCCCATTTTTCAGGAATTAATATTGATTTTTGCCAAAACTTCAGCCTCAATTTTTTCCAACTCAGCTTTTCTTTGGTATGTAACAAACAGTTTTTAATAACTTGATCTGTAATATTTTGATTGCCTACAATATCAATTTTATTGATTTTTATTTTTTTTTTTTTTTGCACATGGATATGCAATGTGAGTGTGTTGTCTTTTGTGTGATACTGAGGATCTATTTTGAGTTGATGATGATAGTAGCCTTGCTCCCAGAGATAATTTTGAATATTTTTTTTGATACGATCGATAGTAGTAGGTGCAATGAACTTTTGTGGTATATTTTTTTTGATCCTTGCTTGTATTTTTTTTTTTTCTTTAGAAGACAAACTTCCGCTCCAATGAATCATTCGAAGTTTGGGAAGTTCTTCAACTGTGACTACTAATTTTGCATAATCAACAGATACTGGGATATAGTGCACCTGTATATCTTTAAAAAAATTTTTGTTCCACAATTTTTGAATCATTTGATCAATATGCTTGCCGGGAATACGAAGAACTTTTGTAGGATAAATACCGACCATATCTTGTATATTCTTTGTAGAGATATGCCGATTACCTTTAATTAAAACCTCTTCTATAATGTAGTAATCAGGCATAGCATGAGATTGATCAGTCGCAGAAAAAGCAAAAAAAGGACTATAAATACTCAAAAAACAGACGAACAAGAAAACTTTTGTTTTTAACATAAATAAAGGTAGGATCATCGGCTATACATCACCGATTTTTACTGTGCTAAAGATAAAAATAATATTTAACTTCATTTTGATATATAAATTCCCTTCAACAATGAATAGTCCGTATACTGGGCTTTTACATCACCATTTTTAATATGATATCTCATTTAGATCATCAAAGACTGCTGATGCATAAACCACTCCACTGGTCTTCTTTTGACGTAGTCAAAAAAATTCAAAAAACACACCACATCAAAAAAGTAGGGCATGCCGGCACATTGGATCCTTTGGCAACAGGATTACTGATCATATGCACAGGAAACAAAACTAAAACAATTGGTGAATACCAAAATTTAAACAAAGTATATACAGGTGCTATGGTGCTTGGAAAAACAACACCTTCAATAGATTTAGAAACAGACTTTACCCATACCACAGACTATCATCACATCACACAACAACAAGTTGAAGATGTATGTAAAACTTTTCAAGGAACTATCACCCAAACACCCCCTCAGTATTCTGCTGTTAAAGTTCGAGGAAAAAGAGCCTACAAAACAATAAGACAAGGAGAAAGTGTGATTATCAAACCAAAACAAGTGACCGTAGAAAAAATTACGATTACATGTATTCAATTACCCGCCGTTTATTTTCAAGTAGTTTGTGGCAAAGGATTTTACATCCGTAGTTTAGTCCATGATATCGGAAAAAAACTAGGTGTAGGGGCTTATCTTGCAGCCTTAAAGAGAGTACAAATTGGATCATTTTTATTGAAAAATGCTTGGACCATAGAAGAAATGATCCAGAATAAAACATTTTTTGAGAAAAAATGAAAAAAATAATCAATCATCAAGCCATTCTCCCAATCATTGACCAGGGTATACAAACATATCTTACAAAACAACAACATCCTTTGGCATTACCTATACAGCATGCAATGACTACACCAGGTAAAAGAATAAGGCCATTATTGTTATTACTGACTTACCAGCTCTTCCAACAGCCAATACAAGATGTTATAGATATATCCATCGGAATAGAAATACTACATAACTTTACACTCATTCATGATGATATTATGGATCATTCTTCCTTGCGCAGAGGAAAAATAACAGTCTATAAAAAATGGGATGAAGCAACCGCTATATTGGCAGGGGATATGATGCTATGTCATGCTTTTAGGCACTTTTCAATGGAACCCAAAACCTGTAAAACACTGCTAAACAATTTCTGTACTTGTGTTGAAAAAATCTGTAAAGGACAACAACAAGATATGCTTCTGGAAAAAAAAAAAAATGAAGATATCACAGAAGAAATATATCTAGCCATGATCTACGAAAAAACTGCTCATTTCTTTGGGTTTTGTATGCAAACAGGTGGCCTATTAGCCAAAACATCTACTCAAAACATTCACTACCTATATCAAATTGGCTTGCAGTTGGGCATTATTTTTCAGTTGCAAGATGACCTGTTGGATATTTATGGAAATGACCTTGTGGGAAAAAATATTGGTCAAGATATTACCAACAACAAAAAAACTTTTTTGTACATCAAGGCTTTCTCCTTAGCTAATGACACACAAAAAAACATTTTACAACACCACTTTCAAAACAGCAGTCAAGAAGAAAGCAAAAAAATTAAAGCAGTAAAAACTATTTTTGACCAACTTAATCTTGCTAAAGTGACCCAGAAAACTATTGATCGGATGAAGCATACAGTCAAAATGCAATGGGTAAAAATCACAGATATACATCCAACTGCTAAACAATTTTTAGAAAATTTTATGGATCAATTATTCATTCGTCAAAAGTAAGGTATGGATGTATTTTTTTTATCCAATCATCATTTGCATGATATACTTTTTTTAGTGCCTCTATATTTTTGAACAAACCATGCTCTTTTCGATACTGTACAATATTTTTGGCACAATGAAGATTAATATATGGATGCTTTAATAAAATTTTGATAGATGCTGTATTGATATTAATTTTTCTAGGACTATTTTTTTTTATATCTATAAAGGTATGTACTTTCATTTGCTTACACACCTCTGACGACAAACCATAAATTTCTTCATACTGTTGCTTATGGATAAATCCACCCAGCTGATTTCTATATTTGACTATTCTTTGCGAGAGCACAGGCCCTATACCTCGTATTTTTTGCAGTTGCTGTGCATTAACTATGTTGATATTAAAAAACTTACGATTCGGAATAATTGATTTGACAGGTTTATTTTTTGTTGTTTGTGAAAATAATTTTTTTTTACCCTGAAAGTCTGTAGATAATTGATGGGTAAGCAAATTATAAACCTCTTTCAATTTCTGAATATCAGCTGTAGTATACAAACGAGAAATTTGACGATAGCTATACCATTGATATGCATACATACCAATGGTGATAGCCAATATCAACAATACAAGCAAAATAAGACCATTTGCTTCACAATTCGTAAAGCCAAAATAACGTCTAAGGATATGCTTCATATCGCATAAGCCTCACGAGGCTGTTTTGCTTTCAGCATTTTTTAATTGTTGATATGCTTCTTTAGAACCAATGAGTAAATTTTGATAGGCTCTATTGCCTGTACCTGCTTTGATCAAACCTCCAACAATTACGTTTTCTTTGAGCCCTTTTAAGTTATCTGTTTTTGCTTGAATAGCAGCCGTACTTAATACTTTATTGGTCTCCTGGAAAGAAGCAGCAGATAAAAAGCTATCAGTGCCTAAAGAAGCTCTGGTGATACCTTGTAAAATAGGTTTTACAATTGCTGGACGTACGGGCCTTGTGACAATAGCATCTAGTTTACTATTTTCTAAAATGATGTTTTCATAATGCCACTGTTCTATCGTTATCAACTGCCCTGTAGTAAGTGTTTTAGAACCACCAGGATCTGTTATGACACAATAAGACTGGAGTTTATCATGTGCTTTTTTTAGTTCTTTTTTTGTAATAATTTGGCTTTGTAAAAAAGGGGTATCTCCTACATGGATTACCTCTACCTTTTGCATCATTTGCCTTACAATGACCTCAATATGTTTATCGTCAATTTTTACCCCTTGTAAACGATACACTGCTTGAATTTCATTCACTAAATAATTTTGTACTGCTTGTGTTCCCTGAATCGAAAGTATATCTGATAGTGTAATGCTTCCGTCAGTCAGGGCTTGTCCAGCATTTACATAGTCTTGGTCTTGTACAAGCAAATGTTTAGAGAGCGGTATGCTAAACTTTGCCTGATCTCCTTCTTTAGATTCAATAAAAACTTCTCTACTGCTTCTTTTGATCTTTCCATATTTTACAATACCATCAATGGTGCTAACAACAGCAGAAGCATTGGATGTATTTCTTACCTCAAACAATTCAGTGATCCTCGGTAATCCCCCTGTAATATCTCCTGCATTACTGAGCTGTCTTGGTATTTTAGCAAGTATATCTCCTGCTTGGATAGTATCTTTTTCATTCGCAATCAAATGGGCTCCTACTGGCATTGGATAAGCAGTAGGGGGCATTTCATCATCACCAGATTGTATAATAATGCTAGGGTTTTTAACTTTATCTTTGGAATCTATGATGATTTTTTCAACAAAACCTGTTTGTTCGTCATACTCTTGTTTATAAGTAATATTTTCTTCTAAAGCATCATATATAGCTGTACCCGATACTGTGGCAATAATCACAGCATTATAAGGATCCCAATAACAAATCATTGCCCCTTTATCAATTTTTTGTCCTTCAGCAACTGTCAAGATAGCGCCATAAGGTATATGTTGGGTACTTAACACTTTATCTTCATCGTCTAATATTTTTAATTCTCCTAAACGATCTACTACTACCCATTCTTTTTGTCCTTGATCGTTTTTTTTCTCAATTACTTTGGTTTTATCTAAAAAAATTTTACCCTCGTGTTTTGAAGACATTTTTGATTCTACTGCAATATTGGAAGCTGTACCACCTACGTGAAAAGTTCTCAAGGTAAGCTGTGTACCAGGCTCTCCTATCGACTGTGCTGCAATTACGCCTACTGTATCACCCAATTGAATAATCGTACCTTTCCCAATATCTCTTCCGTAACATTGACAGCATACACCTGTTGGTGATTCACACGTGAGCACAGATCTTACTTCTACTTGTTCAATACCTAGTTTTTCTATAGTTTCAGCAGTCGCTGCATCTATCAATTGTCCTTGCGCAACAATTAAATGATTTGAGTCTTTAGGGTTAAAAATATCACTTATGGTTACCCTACCTATAACTCGCAAAGAGATGGCCTCAATAATTTCTTCATTTTCTCTCAATGGATGAATATATATCCCTTTGACTGTACCACAGTCTTTCTCACTGACAATTACATCTTGAGCTACATCTACTAAACGCCTGGTGAGATAACCAGCATCTGCTGTTTTCAATGCAGTATCGGCCAATCCTTTTCTAGCACCGTGTGTGGCAATAAAATATTCTAAAACATCAATACCTTCTTTAAAGTTGGAAAGAATCGGATTTTCAATAATTTCCCCTACACCACCTCTTAAATTTTTCTGTGGCTTAGCCATCAATCCCCGCATACCTCCCAGCTGACGAGCTTGCTCTCTTGAACCTCTAGCACCGGAATGCATCATCATAAAAATAGAATTAAACCCTCCTTGATCATTTTCAAGATCGTCCATAAGATATGCTGTAATTTTATTACTGGTTCTTGTCCATGTATCAATGACTTGATTATAACGCTCATTATCTGTAATCAAACCCATAAGGTAATTATTCCATATATTTTCTATTTCTGCTTGTGCTTTTTTGACTAATGATGGCTTCTGGGAAGGAATTTTGATGTCTTCTAAAGACATGGTAAGTCCACCACTATGGGTAGCTTGAAAGCCTAATGTTTTGATATCATCTAAAAATTGTACGGTACGTTTGATACCTGTTTTTTGATATATTTTTGCAATAATAGTCTGCAGGTTTTTATTAGTTAATAGTTCATTGATAAAACCTACTTCCGAAGGAACGTATTGATTAAATATGACTCTACCTGCCACTGTTTCGATCATTTGCACTATCAACTGACCATCTTCATTAAGTACGTGAGCTCTCAGTTTGATTAAAGCATGTTGAGAAATCTTTTCATTACCTAAAGCAATACTCACTTCTTCAGCATCTGTAAAAATCATTCCTTCTCCTTTGACAATATGCTCTTCAGTACTTTTGCGCCCTTTAGTTAAATAGTATAGCCCAAGTAGCATATCTTTGGAAGGTACTGTAATGGGCATGCCATTGGCTGGGTTGAGGATATTATGGGAAGAAAGCAATAACAAACTGGCTTCTGTAATTGCCTCTTGGCTTAAAGGAATATGAACTGCCATCTGATCGCCATCAAAATCAGCATTGAATGCAGTACATACCAAAGGGTGTAACTGTATAGCTTTACCTTCTATTAATTTGGGCTGAAAGGCCTGTATCCCTAATTTATGTAGTGTAGGGGCTCTATTTAAGAGCACAGGATATCCTGGTAAAATTTTTTCTAGTATATCCCATATAACAGACAGTTTTTGATCAATAAGCTTTTTGGCAAACTTAACTGTTTTGACTAGTCCCCTCTCAATCAACCTACGTATGATAATGGGCTTAAAGAGCTCTACTGCCATCTCTTTAGGCAAACCACATTCATGCAACTGTAACTTAGGCCCTACAACAATTACTGATCTTCCGGAATAGTCTACACGCTTACCAAGTAAATTTTGCCTAAATCTTCCTTGCTTTCCTTTGAGCAAATCACTTAAAGATTTGAGCTGTTTACTTGTATCACCTATCACAGTATTGGCTTTTTTAGAGCTATCAAACAAAGCATCTACTGCTTCCTGTAGCATCCTTTTTTCATTTCTCAAAATAACAGCAGGGGCTTTTTTTTCTATCAATTTTTTAAGACGATTGTTACGAATAATCACTTTTCGATAAAGATCATTGAGATCAGCAGTAGCAAATTTACCACCGTCTAATGCTACTAAAGGTCGTAAGTCGGGAGGAATGACCGGAAGGATATGCAAAACCATCCATGCTGGGTTGCTGAGATTTTTGGCTTGAGCTACTTTAAAATTTTCTACAATTTTTAATCTTTTTAACGCATCTGCCCTTCTTTGCTGTGCTGTATCATACAAAGATTGATGACGGAGTTGTTCTGATAGTGTGTCTAAATCAATTCTTTGTAGAAGTTTTTTGATGGCTTCCCCCCCCATATCTATAATACATTTTTTAGGGTCATTGTCCGGGAGGTACTGGTTGTCTTTAGGTATTTTTTCTAATAATTCTTCATAGGATTCTTCATTCAAAAAATCCATAGATTGAACACCATGCTCTTCTAAAATACCTGCTTGTATCACAATATAACGCTCGTAATAAACAATTTGATCTAATTTTTTTGTGGATAAACCAAGTAGATAGCCTATTTTGTTGGGCAAAGATCGAAAATACCATAGGTGTACAATAGGTACTACCAAAGCTATATGCCCCATACGTTCTCTTCGTATTTTTTTTTCTGTCACTTCTACACCACATTTATCACAAATAATACCTTGATATCGGATACGTTTGTATTTACCACAATGACATTCCCAGTCTTTTTTAGGCCCAAAAATTCTCTCACAAAATAGACCATTCATCTCAGGAAGGTAGGTTCTGTAGTTAATAGTTTCAGGCTGTGTAACTTCTCCGTGTGAGTGTTCTAAAATAGCTTCTGGAGAAGCAACACTGATTGTAATGGTTGAAAATTTTTTAGGGTCTTTTTTTTTTCTTAACATCGTAGGTATAGTAGATTAGGAATATTTGCGTGGTATAAAAAAATTAATGCAATGTAATAGCCAAACCAAGACTCCTTAATTCATTGACTAAAACGTTAAATGACTCTGGGGGATGGGCTGTAGGAGTATTAGCCCCTTTAACCAAGGCTTCGTAAGTTCTTTTTCTACCCTCAATATCATCTGATTTTATTGTAAGCATTTCTTGCAAAATATGGGCAGCACCATAGGCTTCCAATGCCCACACTTCCATTTCACCTACTCTTTGTCCACCAAACTGAGACTTACCTCCCAATGGTTGTTGTGTAATCAATGAGTATGGACCTATAGAACGGGCATGCATTTTGTCTTCTATCAAATGGTTAAGTTTGAGCATATAGATTACACCAACAGTCACTTTTTGATCAAACTTTTTCCCTGATATACCATCATATAAATCGGTTCTTCCTAGGGGAGGGAGTTTTGCATCAGCTAATTTTTGACTGATTTGTTCTACAGTAGCACCAGCAAAAATGGGTACTTGATAACGCTCATTCAATTTTAAACCAGCCCATCCCAGTACCGTTTCATAAATTTGTCCCAAATTCATCCTAGAGGGGACTCCCAAAGGGTTTAAAATAATATCGATAGGTGTTCCATCTTCTAAAAAAGGCATATCTTCTTCTCGAACAATTTTAGAAACAACTCCTTTATTACCATGCCTTCCGGCCATTTTGTCCCCCACTTTCAATTTTCTTTTTTTAATGATATATAGCTTTGCTAACTGTAAAATACCTGCAGGAAGCTCATCCCCTACCTCAAGATTGAATTTTCTTCTTTTAAACTGACTGCTTATCCTACTTTTTTTTGCTTGAAAATTATATAGTATTTTTTCAATCAATTGATTTTTATGCGTGTCTTTTACCCATTTTTTTGTGGTAATATCAGTCGTCAAGTCTGCTTCTTCGGGCACAGCATAGGTATTGATGTCTGTGTATGGATTGGTGGTAGGAAATAATGCAGAATTGAGTACTTCTGAAGAAAAAACAGTTCCTTTAGCTATAATTTCTCCTCCTAGGAGATGCAAAATACCCAGAGATTTTTCTCCTTGAAGTATTGTTAAAAGCTTATCGATGAATATATTCCTAAGGATCAAAATATCTTTTGTATATTTTTTAATCAAAAGGTCTACTTCTTGCTTAATTTCTTGGCGTGTAATTTTTTCTTTTTTGTATTTGTTAGTAAAAATTTTAATATCAATGACAGTACCCTCTGTAGAAGCTGGTGCTACGAGTGAGGTGTCTTTCACATTGCCTGCTTTAGGACCAAAAATAGCTTCTAAGAGTTTTTCTTCTGGTTTAATATCTAGTTTTTCTCTCGGTGTGACTTTACCAATTAATATATCTCCCGCTTTTACACGTGTACCAATTTTTATAATACCATGCTCATCTAAGTTTTTGATTGCCTCTTCACTTAAACTGGGAATTTCAGCAGTAAATTCTTCTTGGCCTATTTTTGTATCTCGAATATCTAAGCTAAACTCTTCAATGTGCAAAGAAGTAAAAATATCTTTTTTGACTACTTTTTCAGAAATTACAATGGCATCTTCAAAATTATAGCCCTGCCAGGACATAAAAGCTACTTGTAAGTTTTTCCCTAATGCTAATTCTCCTCTTTGCGTAGCATACCCCTCACAGAGCGGTTGACCCTTCAATACTTTTTGACCCATTTTCACAATAGACCTTAAGTTAATACAGGTTTCCTGATTTGTCTTTCTGAATTTATCCAACCGATACTCGACTTTAAAGTCATCAAAAGATACTAGTCGATCATCATCAGAAGCGGTATATTGTATCACAATTTTTTGTGCATCTACATATAAAACCTTTCCTTCTTTCTCCGCTTTAATAAGACCTTCAAAGTCTTGAGCCACATGTTTTTCCATGCCTGTACCTACAATAGGAGCCTCTGGATATATAAGGGGTACGGCCTGCCTTTGCATGTTAGAACCCATCAAAGCCCTACTAGCATCATCATTTTCTAAAAAAGGAATCAAAGCAGCCGCAACGGATACAATTTGATTGGGAGCAATATCTGTATAATCTACATCTTCTTTTTTGAGAAATAATAAATCTCCATCTTTTCTCACTTTTACTTTTTCATCTATTAAGTGAAAATTTTTATCGATAGGAGCATTAAACTGTGCAATATTAGCCGATCCTTCGTCTTCTGCAGTCATATATACAGGTGCTTCTTGTATTTTTATAGTACCTTTTTCAATTTTTTTATAAGGCGTCTCTATAAAGCCCATTGCATTAATTTTTGCATACAGACACAAAGAAGATATAAGGCCAATATTAGGCCCTTCAGGTGTTTCTATTGTACATAAACGACCATAATGTGTGTAATGAATATCACGCACTTCAAATCCAGCCCTATCTTTTGATAACCCACCTGGCCCTAAAGAAGATATACGTCTTTTATGGGTAACTTCTGCTAATGGATTCACTTGATCCATAAATTGCGAAAGAGGATTGGTTGCAAAAAAAGTGTTGATAGCTGATATTAATGAACGGGCATTAATCAAATCACTTGGTGTCAAGTTGTCTGTATCCCGCATTTCTAAACGCTCTTGAATAATACGGGACATACGAGAGATACCCAAGTTGAACTGATTATGGATTTGTTCTCCTACTGTTTTTACACGACGATTACTGAGGTGATCGATATCATCTACAGCTACTTTTGCGTTTTTAAGCTCTATTAGATGCTTAACAATGGCTATAATATCTTGCTTGGTGAGTACACGCATTTCTTGCGGTGTATCTAGCCTTAATTTTTTGTTGATTTTATATCTTCCAGCTTCACCTAGGTCATATTTTTTGTTGCTAAAAAATATGTTTTGTACTATATCATAGGCAATTTGATCATCTGGTGGATCAACACTTTTGACTTGTTTGTAGATGTATTCTACAGCCTCTTTTTCGTTGTTGGTGGGGTCTTTAATGAGTGTATTGTAGATAATATTGTATTCAGAAGTGTCAATATCTTCACGTTTCAATAATAATGTAGATACACCTTCTTGTAAAATTTTCTCTATATGCTCTTCGTTCAACACTTCATCTCTATCAATGATTATTTCATTTCTAGTAATAGATATCACTTCTCCTGTGGCTTCGTCTACAAAATCTTCTACCCAAGACTTGAGTACACGTGCGGCAAGTCTTCTTCCTATAAATGTTTGGATTTTTTTTTTTGTTACTTTGATGGTTTCAGCAAGTGAAAAAATGGCTAAAATTTTTTTATCTGAATCATAGCCAATAGCCCTCAGCAAGGTAGTAATTGGAATCTTTTTTTTTCTTTCGATATATGCATACATCATATTGTATGCATCTGTAGCAAATTCTATCCAAGAACCCTGTGTTGGTATAATACGTGCTGAATATAAAAATGTACCATTGGCATGTTGATTTTGTGTGAAAAACACACCTGGAGATCTATGTAATTGTGATACAACAGCCCTTTCAATACCATTGACTACAAATGAGCATTGATCTGTAATGTAAGGGATATTACCAAAAAAGACATTTTTTTCTATTTTTTTGAATTCCCCATTATCAGCATCATTGTAAAGAAGTTGTAATTTTACCTTTAAAGTAATAGCATAAGTGACACCATAGTTAATGCACTCTTTGGGTGTATGCTTAGGAGGGGATAAAGAATAGTCTATAAAATCTAACGTGAGATTGTTTTTAGAATCTGTAATAGGAAATTTTTCTTTCAATAATTTATAAAGGCCTTCCTTTTTTCTGCCTTCAACTTCTGTACCTAATTTGAAAAAATTGTAAAATGATTTACGTTGTATATCTAAAAGATGAGGATAGGGAATTAATGGAGACTTTTCGGTAAAACTAATGCGTTTTTGATCTTCGTAAAATGTATTCATTGAATGAATCTTTGCAGTAAAAAAGAATAGATGTAGATGCTAGTATTTTTGTGAATTATCAAAAAGTAAAAAAGCAGTGACGTAGCATATGGATCACTGCCTTATACTGTTTTTATAATTATTTCAACTCTACCTCAGCCCCACTTTCTTCTAACTTGCTTTTCAAAGCTTCTGCATCTTCTTTAGAAATACCCTCTTTCAATGGTTTTGGTGCACTATCTACCAAGTCTTTGGCATCTTTTAAGCCTAAACCAGTAACCTCTTTCACCACCTTCACAACAGCTAGTTTTTTTGCCCCAGCGGACTTTAAAACAACATCAAAACTTGTCTTTTCTTCTTTAACTTCACCCCCCCCCTCTATACCACCTTGTACTACCATAGGAGCTGCTGCAGGCTCTATACCATATTCTTGTTTTAGTATTTCAGCCAATTCATTAACTTCTTTCACACTAAGATTCACTAACTTCTCTGCATATTCTTTAAGATTTGTCATAATTAAAAGTTTAAAAAGATAATAATAATTAAAATGTTATTTTTTTGATAAAGTTTCCAAAATACCGGTCAAAGCATTTTGACCACTTTGTAGTGCGCCAATTAAATGCTTCACTGGTGTCTGTAGGAGTGTAATAATATCACCCATAAGTTCTTCTTTGCTTTTGAGCCTACTGAGTACCTGCAGACTTTCTTCACCAAAAAATAATGCATGATCTACAGATGCCCCTTTGAGTAGTGGCTGCTGTGTATTACTTTCTTTACGGAATTGCTGAATGATCTTGGCTGGTGTAGCATCGATGCATGACATGAGCATTAATCCAGAAAAATTCTTCAATACCTGCTGAGAAAAATCAGCATATTTTTCATCCAACTGAAGATTCACAAGAGCACGCCTAATCAACGTGTTTTTAACCACTTTGTATACAATATTTTTTTCAAAACAAAGTTTACGAAACAGGTTTGTTTGTGTAACTGTCAGACCACTAGCATCTATAATATAGAAAGATTGAGCATTTTTAAGCTCTCCTGTGAGCTGCTGAACAATCGTATGTTTTTGCTGACGCTTCATATTAAATTTCTATAAGGTTTTTTTTATCAATACCAATACTCGTACTCATTGTACTAGAAAGATAAACCGTTTGCACATAACTTCCTTTGACAGTAGCTGGCTTAAGCTTAATCAATTGCTGAATAAACGCCAAAATATTTTCTTTTAGCTTAAATGCATCAAAATTCACCCTACCAACCATGGTATGCACAATACCGGCCTTGTCTATTTTGAAATCGATTTTTCCTTGTTGCTCATTTTGAATAGCAGTCACAAGATCCTCTGTAACAGTCCCCGTTTTAGGATTGGGCATAAGACCCCTAGGCCCCAATATTTTTCCCAACTTACCCACTTGAAGCATAAGCATAGGCTGCGTAATCAAAACATCAAAATCAGTCCAACCATTTTCTATTTTTTTGATATAATCTTCCAACCCTACATATGCTACACCCAATGCTTTCACCTCTTCCTCTTTATCAGACGTACATAAAACCAATATTTTTTTCATTTTCCCCGTGCCATGTGGTAAATTCACACTTCCTCGCACCATTTGATCTGATTTTTTAGCATTAACACCTAGTTTAATAGCAATATCCACAGAGGCATTAAATTTTTCAGAAGAAATTTCTTGTAAAATCGATATCGACGTTTCTAAGTCATATAGTTTTGTAGTATCGTATTTTTCTAATGCAAACTTATTTTTTTTTGTTTTTTTTTTCATAATAAACCAAAAATTAACAATCAAGACTCTACCAATATCCCCATACTTCTAGCAGTACCTTCTACCATTTTTATAGCACCTTCAAGATGAAAAGTATTGAGGTCTTGCATTTTTTTTCGAGCAATGTTCTGAACATTTTCTTTGGTGATGGTCGCTACTTTTTTTCTATTAGGCTCTGGAGACCCTTTAGAAATATCAACAGCTTTTAAAATAAGAGCAGATGCCGGTGGGGTCTTTACAATAAAATCAAAAGATTTGTCTTGATATATAGTAATGAGCACAGGTAAAATTTCTCCAGGCTGATTTTTGGTCACCTCATTAAACCGCTTACAAAACTCCATAATATTCAAACCCTTACTACCCAATGCTGGACCTACCGGAGGAGAAGGATTAGCTGCAGCGCCTTTCACCTGAAGCTTTAAGTATCCTATAATTTTTTTTGACATGTTTTTAAAAAAGATATGAAATTAATATATTTTTTCCACTTGACTATAATTTAGTTCTGTCGGCGTCTCTCTTCCAAAAATTTTAATAGTTACCACTATTTTACTTCTATCTTCCAAAATCCTGTCAATTGTACCCATAAATTCACGAAAAGGGCCATCAATTACCTTAATAGGCTCACCCACAAGAAAAGGAACTTCTAACCGTATCCCCTCTTGAGCAGCTTCATCAAAATGCCCTTGATTAGAACCTAAAATCGCATTGATTTCTTTTTCTGAAACAGCCTTAGGCATCAAAGTCTTACTATATCGCCCCTCAGGGGTTAGAAACCCTATCACACCATTTACCCTTCCCAAAAAATATAAAACAGCAGGATGTGTTAAGTCTGCTGATAACAAAATATAACCTGGCAAAAAATTTCTTTCTTTGATTTTTTTTTTTCCCTTTTCCACAACATAAACTTTTTCTACTGGGACAACAATATCAACAACAGCACTTTCTAGAGATTTACTAGCAATTTCATTTTCTATATAGCGCTTTATCTTTTTTTCTTGATTACTAACAACCTTGAGAATATACCAAGCGTACTTCCTATCCATTACTAAAAACTATTATAAAGCCTAGTGACCAAATTTTTCCATGAATAGTCTAGTACACCCACGAATACTGAAAAAAACAAAGCAAAAAACACTAGAATAATCGCACTTTTTTGTAGCATTTTATAGCTAGGCCAAGAAACTTTTTGTGTTAGCTCCTGAATAGATTCGAGTAAAAATTTTTTCAATGTTAAATATTTTAGGTGGCACGGGTGGAGAGACTCGAACTCCCAACCAATGGTTTTGGAGACCACTACTCTACCAATTGAGCTACACCCGTTCTTCATTTACCGTTTGTAAAAAAGTATATATTTTTAAATCGCTTAAAATCAATCTAATATTTCTACTACCTGACCAGCACCTATTGTTCTACCACCTTCTCGCATTGCAAAGCGCAACCCTTTTTCCATAGCAACACTATTAATTAAATCTACCTCAATAGTAATATTATCACCAGGCATGACCATTTTTACACCTTCAGGTAATTTTACTTCACCAGTAACATCTGTGGTTCGAAGATAAAACTGAGGCCTATATTTTGTAAAAAAAGGAGTATGCCGACCACCCTCTTCTTTAGATAAGACATAAATTTCTGCCTTAAACTTGCTGTGTGGAGTAACGGACTTAGGTTTACAAATGACCATACCTCTTTGTATATCCTTTTTTTCTATACCCCGTAAAAGAATACCTGCATTATCACCCGCCTCCCCTCGATCTAATATTTTCTTAAACATCTCAATACCCGTCACTGTAGATACTAAGCTTTCAGCCCCCATACCAATAATTTCCACAGGATCCCCTGTTTTTACTACACCTCGTTCTATTTTCCCAGTAGCAACAGTCCCTCTACCCGTGATAGAAAATACATCCTCTATAGGCATCAAAAAATCCTTATCGATCAATCGAACTGGCAATGGAATATCTTTATCTACTGCATCCATAAGCTCTTCCACTTTAGAAACCCATTGCTCTTCCCCATTCAAAGCGCCCAAAGCTGAACCATGAATGATTGAAATATTATCTCCATCAAATTCATATTTACCAAGCAAATCCCTTACCTCCATTTCTACTAACTCAATCAGCTCGGGATCATCCACCATATCCACTTTGTTCAGAAACACCACCAATGCAGGCACCCCCACTTGCCTCGCCAATAAAATATGCTCTCTTGTTTGCGGCATAGGACCATCAGTAGCAGCTACGACCAAGATAGCACCATCCATTTGCGCAGCACCTGTTACCATATTTTTTACATAATCTGCATGCCCCGGACAGTCTACATGCGCATAATGCCTTTTTTCAGTTTGGTATTCAATATGAGAAGTATTGATAGTAATACCCCTCTCTTTTTCCTCTGGAGCATTGTCAATTGAAGAGAAATCTCTTGCTTGAGCAAATCCCTTTTTAGATAATACAGATGAAATTGCTGCTGTGAGTGTAGTTTTTCCGTGGTCTACGTGACCAATAGTACCGATATTCACATGTGGTTTGGAACGGTCAAAAGTTTCTTTAGCCATTATAAATTTTTAGATTGGATTTGAAGAATTGTAAAAATATGTAATCTTGATAGAGAGCCAATGATGGGAATTGAACCCATGACTTCTTCCTTACCAAGGAAGTACTCTACCACTGAGCTACATTGGCATTTTTTATGAAGAGCGGGAGACGAGTCTCGAACTCGCAACCCACAGCTTGGAAGGCTGTTACTCTACCAATTGAGCTACTCCCGCTTGCTATCATGATAACCAATGCTGTTTAAAAGATTTAAGGTGGTGGGGAGAGTAGGATTCGAACCTACGAAGCCCGAAGGCAGCGGATTTACAGTCCGCCCCATTTGGCCGCTCTGGCATCTCCCCAAAAATCAATTAGTATCAAAAATATACTTTTTTCAAAAAAAATACAAGAATAATATAGCCATTTATTACATATATCGCAATAAAATAAAAATAAAAAAGACAAGGATAATAGCCAAAACTATTGTCGGCATTTTTCTAAAAAAATTTTGTGTATACAGTAAGCACTTGCAGATAGTTCAGGATGAAAAGTAGTAGCTAAAATATTTGACTTTTGTATACATACAGGATATTGATGATGATAAGCCCATACTTGAATACCAGGATCAATAATGGATTGAATGATAGGTGCACGAATAAAAAACCCATCCAAAAAAAACACCTGCCCTGCATAGGATAGCTTCAACGGAAAAACACCACTGGCCAATTGCCTGCCATAACCATTACGCTGTACATGTATGGCCAGCACAGATAGTTTCTGCAATAAAATTACCCCTGCACAAGTAGCCAACACAGGTATTTGGGATATTCTTTCTTGCAAAGCATCCCACAGCTGAAATTTATGCATCAAAAAAATCATCGCAGTGCTTTCACCTCCAGGAAAAATTAAACCATCCACCTGGGCAAGCGCCTTCGGGTCTTTCACTAAAACACTATGAACACCCAATATATTTAAAACCTTTTGATGGGCTTGAAAGGCCCCTTGTAATGCTACAATACCAATCGTTAACATAAACAACTGTATAAAAATCAACCAATAACACCAGGCATAGCCCCCCCTAAACCTGTTGCCAATTTTGATAAAATAACAGGATCATGATAATAACTCACAGCTCCTACTATAGCCTCTGCACATTTTTCAGGATTTTCTGATTTAAAAATACCAGAACCAACAAACACTGCTTGTGCACCCAGCTGCATCATCAAAGCGGCATCTGCTGGCGTAGCAATACCCCCAGCAGAAAAATTAGCTACTGGCAAATGGCCTTTTTGATGTATATATTGTACTAAATCTATAGAAACATCCCATTTTTGAGCAACAGACAATAATGCTTCTGGTTTTAGCTTTTGTATAGACTGTATTTCTTTTTGAATGACACGCATCTGATGCACAGCTTGTATGATATTACCTGTACCCGCTTCTCCTTTGGTGCGAATCAAACGAGCACCTTCTGAAATTCTACGTAATGCTTCCCTCAAATTGGTACAACCACAAACAAAAGGTACTTTAAAGACGTGTTTATCAATATGATAATCATCTGCAGGAGTAAGCACTTCACTTTCATCAATAAAATCAACTCCTAAGGCTTCTAATATCTGCGCTTCTACAAAGTGGCCAATACGCACTTTAGCCATCACAGGAATAGTCACAGCAGTCATAATTTCTTGGATCATCTGAGGATCGGACATACGGGCTATGCCACCCATTTTTCTGATATCTGCGGGCACCCTTTCGAGTGCCATCACTGCAACAGCACCTGATTTTTCAGCAATTTTTGCTTGTGCTACATTGACTACATCCATGATTACCCCCCCCTTGAACATTTCTACAAAACCAAGATTGACTTTTTTTTGAATGGTATGATGCATAAAATTTTAATTTGAACAGATATAGATCAATTCAAGAAATAAGCATTGAGGTTGACTCTATAGCTTGTATATGATATATATATTGTGTGTTATCGGTGATACGATACCTGTGATCAATCCGATGATTGAGCACTGCAATTATATGGTTTTCTCTATTGAGGAGCACCAAAGTGTTTTTTTTTTCATATAAACCCACCTTTTGATCAATCAAAAAATCACTGATTTTTTTTTTTTGATACATCCCTAGCGGGTAAAAATAATCTCCTGGTTTCCAGGAACGCAAGCTTAATGGAAATACCAAAAGAGAAAAATCTAACCATAACCCAGCTGATGGCCTCCAGCCTGCTATACGATGCTGCTGCTGAAAAGACCATGTTTGATCAGCATACTGTATTTTGGTTTGTTGTTCTGTAATCGATAATGGGCTGGTACTTTGAAAAAAAATGGAAGGAATAATCACCCAAAATCCCCGATCAATCCATAAAGTATGCGCAACACTTGTCCAGTGCCTACCCGTTTGAGGGACTCTTTTGCCAATGTTTTTTAACTGCTTGTAGGAAAACCCAAAAACTTTTACAATTTCATATGCTATCGTAAGCGCACCTGGCATCTCTTGAAAACTCTGCCAGTGTATATAGTATCGGCCACCCTTTTTTTTGACATATTTTTTTTTCACTTCCCCTACTTTTTGCTGAAATATTTTTTCAACATCTTGTAATCTTGCCAATGTATGTTGAAAAGTACTTTCTAGACTAGGATTGATCTTTTTCAGTGAAGGAATCACTTGATGCCTGATAAAATTTCGCTGGTAATGTGTTTTTTTATTAGAGCTGTCTTCCCGCCATTGTAGTTGATTTTTTTGAGCGTAGTGATCAATTGTTTTTCGAGATACTGAAGATAAAGGCCGTATAATATGATGTGACACATGATCTACAATACCATGCAGCCCTGCTATACCCGTACCTTTGGCTAGGTTAAAAAGAACTGTTTCTAAACTATCATTCAAATGGTGTGCTGTAGCTATTTTAGTGTAACAGTGGCTCTTTAGAAGGCTAGAAAACCATTGATAACGCAATTTTCTCGCAGCCATTTGTATAGACAAAGCATGTGTACTGGCATAAGCCTGGACATTATAGTTTTTATTGTAAAAATTCACCGCATAGACTTTGGCTAATTGCTCTACAAAATGAACATCTTCCTCAGAAGAGGAACCCCGCAGCATATAATTGACATGTGCTATACTAAAACATTGCTGATATTTTGCAAATAAATGACATAGCACCACAGAATCTATACCACCACTCACTGCCAGCAGTATTTTTTTTTTTTTGTAAGGAGTAATTTTTTGGAGAAAAATAGAGGAAAGTGTATCCATTACACAAAGAAGATCATACACAAAGGTATGTAAACAAAAAAAGCCCATACGAAAAACATTTTCCGTATGGGCCTGACAAAGGTTAACTTAAATGCTTATTTTTTAAGTTCTACACCTTTTATTTCCCCCTCTGCTACTACCTTTCCTTCTTGCTCTATTGTCACTGTGATGTTGATTTTATCTCCTCCTACAAGTTTTTTGTCCTTGACATTGATGTTGGTTGAACATATTTCTCCTTTTTTATTTTTTTTTAGTTTTTCTTCATGTGTATAGGCTGCAAAACTAGTATCCTTGACAGTATCTTCCTCAACTAAAATTTTAATATTGGCACCTTCTTTTATTTTTGAACTATCTTTTGCACTGATTTTAAGAGTCACTATATTGTTTTTTTTTATCGTTCCTGTTGCTAATGCAACCTTCAACTGCTGCTTCTCTACGTTCTGTGTTGCATGATCTTTATTTTCTTTTTTTTTCTTACAAGCACCTATACTCAAAAGGGATAAAAAAAAAATGCCTGCAGTAGTTTTTTTTAGTAAATTTTTTATTTGGATCATAATCGTTTGTTTTTTAAATTTTTAAAAGACAAATATATTTAAAATCAGAAAATTTTCTTCCACTGCTGTATCACCCATACATCGTCAAAGTCAAAACAATGGCCTCGTATTTCTTGATATTTTTCATGTCCTTTGCCAGCCACTAAAACAATATCCCCTTTTTGTGCCAACGTACAGGCTTGATGAATGGCCTCTTTCCGATTGATGACTACCAAAGGCGTAGGAGCTTGTGCTGTGATGCCCTGTTGCATATCCGATATAATTTTTTCAGGGGATTCGTCTCGTGGGTTATCAGATGTAAAAATAATCTGATGACTATACTTTTGTGCAATCATAGCCATCAACGGTCTTTTTGATGGATCTCTATTGCCACCACAGCCCATGACGGTAATAATTTTTTTTTTTTGAATGTTTAGCTTTTGTAATGTTTGTAAAACATTCGTTAAAGCATCGGGTGTATGAGCATAATCTACAAAAGCTTTGAAGTCAATAGCATTTCCCAACACAAGTTGACAACGACCAGGCACAGGCCCTAGCTTGGACATGTACAGGCATATTTTTTCCTTCTCATCTGTTTTCAACAGCAACACCGTCACCGCATAAACAGCCAACAAATTATACGCATTAAACTTCCCTAAAAAAGAAACCCAAACATGATGCCCTTGAATAGAAATCAACATCCCTTCGTATGTACTTTCTAAAACTTTGGCAAAAAAAATTTCTTTTTTTTGCAACGAAAAAGGATGTATACCATATGCCTTGGTATCTTGTACCATCCATCTTCCCCGTGGATCATCGGCGTTGTAAAGCGCAAAAGCATCACTCGGCAATGCATCGAACAAAATTTTTTTTGCTTGGATATATGCTTTCAACGTCACATGATAATCTAAATGATCATGTGATATATTGGTGAAAACAGCCCCTGAAATATGTAAACCCATCAAACGTCCTTGTACCAAAGCATGGGAACTAGCTTCCATAAAGCAGTGTGTACATCCCTTTTGTACCATCTGATATAAGAGCTGATGAATCTCTAAACTATTGGGTGTGGTTAAATAAGTCTTTAAAGGAGGAGATTGATCTATACTATTGTACAAAGTAGAAAGCATCCCCACACGATAACCCATACTTTTCCATAGCTGATATAATAAGTAAACAGTACTCGTTTTTCCATTAGTACCTGTAACCGCTACTAATTTTAGCTTCCGAGAAGGGTGTCCATAAAAATTAGCCGCCAATAGCCCTAACACATGACTCGTTTTTTCAACCAAGATATAAGTAACGAAAGGGTGCAGAGACACAGGCATTTTTTCGAGCACAATCACTCGACATCCCTGTTGAATGGCTTGTTTTATCCAATCATGTCCATCGTGCTGAGACCCTTTAATAGCCACAAAAAGTGTTTTTTTTAAAGCTTGGGCACTGTGGATATGGATAGCGTGTATGGTGTGTTGATACGTACCAAAAATTTGATAAGCAACCCCCTTCAAAAGGCCGGATAAGGAAGAGGTCATAAATTTATTTTAATAACAATGTAATAAATTGTGAAGAACGAATAAGAGTACCTGGCGATAAAGATTGTTGATATACCCTTCCTTTTCCCTGAAACTTCACTTTTAGTTTTCGGTTTTCAAGAATATATAAAGCATCTTTTAAGGTCATTCCTACCACACGGGGCACCCTTTTTGAAGAAAACAAATCTTCTTTTTTCCAGTGGATTTTTCCATGTTGAATTTTAGCTCTTACCCAAATATCAGCAGATAAATGGTTGTTTTCTACAGATGGAATTTTCCACTGTTGACATAAAAACATCAAATCTTTTTTTTTTCCAACTTGGATATAAGGAAATGTATGGAGGTGCTCCGTTGCTAGTGGTGGTTCCATAAGTCTACGAACATCTTGCACCGCAATCTGGTGAGCAATGGCTTGAAATACAGGCGCTGCTACATTGGAGCCATAACGCTGCGGACCTTGAGGGTTGTCAATACACACAATACAACTATACTGTGGATTTTCTGCCGGAAAATAACCGACAAATGAAGTATACCAGGATTGCGTATAGCGCCCTTGTTCTATTCTTTGAGAAGTGCCTGATTTTCCAGCGATGGTATAAAAACTATTGCGTAGATTTCGTGCTGTACCTCTTTGGATCACACCGACGAGCATGGTTTGTATTTTTTTTAGTGTCTCTTGGGAGCATATTCTTTTTTTTGATGCTTTAGGCTTGGGTAAATGAACTGTTTTTTTTCCCTGCTTCATACCTTCTACCAAATAGGGATGTACCCATCGTCCGTCATTGGCAACGGCATTATATAAGCTGAGGATATGTAAAGGTGTCAATTCTATTTCATAGCCAATAGACATCCAGGGCAATGTGATACCACTCCAACTTTTGTCTTGCATATTTTTAATTTTAGGATGTGCTATACCGTCCATATGCATGTTTAAAGGGGTCTTCAAACCAAACCTCCGTAAATAATCGAGTAACTGCTGAGGGTTTTTTTTAAAATATTTTTCAGCCAAAAGTGCAATACCAATATTCGAAGATTTCTCAAATATTTCTTGTACGGTCAAATAACCATACCCTCCTGGTTTAACATCTTTCATCCATCGATCATAAAATTTTTTTCGCCCTTTTCCTGTATTAATCGCTGTATCCAGTGGTAGTTTAGAAGCTTCTAAAACTGCCATCATAGTGGCGAGTTTAAAAGTGGATCCAGGATCTCGGTTGCCTTGTTCTCCCCAGGCATAGTTATAGTTTTCTTGATAACCTTGGGCTACTTTTCCTAAGTTGACAATGGCTTTAATTGCTCCTGTACGTACTTCCATTACTACAGCACATCCATAGCTGGCTTGATGTTTTTGTAGTGCTTTGTACATAATGTCATGTACATGGTCTTGCCAATGGATGTTAAGTGTGGTAATGATATCATGACCAGACTGTGGTCGTTGTAGTTGATGGCCGGTTTTTTTCAAATAATTGCCCACTATTTTTTGAAAATTTCCTTTGCCGGGAATCCCTTTGAGTGTCTTATGAAAGGTATACTCAAGCCCCACTCCCTGTTCATTTTGATTAATAAACCCAATCGTTCGGGCAGCTAAGTTCCCAAAGGGATAAAAACGTTTTTCTTTTTTTTCAAAGAGCACTCCACCACGCCATCTACCCAAAGCAAAAATAGGCCATTGGGACATCTTTTTTTTTTGTGCATAGGTCATGTATTGATTACTGAGCCTTACATAACGTTGTTTTTTATGACGTGCTTGGGTAATTTTTTGTAAAAAATAAAGGGGGCTTTGGTGTGGATATGCCTGTGATAATAAATTAGCAAGGGGTTGTATGTTGTTTTTGAAAGTCTTATTATCTACAATGTAAGGGTCTAAGGATAAACGATAAAATGGTAAAGAAGTGGCTAGTAAATCGCCTTGTATACTATAAATATTACCGCGTGTAGGGGGAAGTTTTTTTTCTATAAAGTGGTTTTGGTTGGATTGATGAATCCATGCTTTACCTTCTATAAGCTGTATATAGCCTATGCGAAAACCTATATAAAGGAAACAAAAAAAAAAACAAGAAATAAAATTCTTGCACGTAGTTTTATATTATTTTTCATCATCAGGCAAAAAATCTATAATAATTGTATGAGGTGGCTCTTTACTTAGGCTTAAGCCATAAGGCACTACTTTTTGAGCAATGGTAGATTGCCGTATATAAGTCATATAGGTCGATTGATGTGTCATGTAATCTACTTTTAAATTTTCTACTTCTTGACTTAATTGATGCACTGTACGCATATTATATTCAAAATAGTGTGTTTTAAAAATGTATAATAAGCTCAAAAAAACAACATACAATACATAAACCGTATACTGAAAGGCTATTTTTTCTAAAGAGGCAAATAAATAATACATTCCATTCGTCAGGTGTAAAAAAAAACCTTTCTGAACATTGGAGGATGTATTTTTTTTTATGTTTTTATATGTATTTTTTTTCATATGCTTTTAAGAAAATAGTGTCCGTCTACGGAACTTCTTGTATTCAAAAAAATATACACACATAAGATATACCAGCATAAAAAAAAAATTCCATATCAATTGTTGACATATATTCACAAAAGTAATATAAGGGTATACCATAATAAAAAGTGTTACCCCTACTACATAACATAAGCCACGAAAGACTTTATAGGGAACATGGAATCTTTTTTTTCCTAGTCGATAGCAAACTACCATCATTGTAAAATAGCTAGCTAAAACAGCCCACACACACCCCCAATATCCATATAAAGGAACTAAAAAAAAATTACCGCCTACAGTAATACAAGCCCCTATTAGCAAACAGTAGAGCCCATAAATTGGTTGATCTTGAAGTTTAAACCATATGGAAAGATTATAGTAAATCCCATAAAATACATAAGCCAATGATAAATAAGGAACAATTCCTAGCCCTTCTTGATATAGTGAATTTCTCAAAAAAATTTTTCCCAAAAAAGGAAGGTGTATACTCACAAATAAAAGCACCAAACAAGTAAAAAGAACGAAGGCATGCATTACTTTGCTTAAAAAAACAGGAGATTTATGATGCTTTGCATAGGAAAAAAATAACGGTTCTGCTGCATAACGAAAAGCCTGTATGCATAAAAGCATAAAAACAGATAGCTTATAACATCCACCAAAAATACCAAGCAGAGTGGCTTTATCATGTACAGTATAATAATTAGGAAGACAATATTTCATCATTGCACGTGAAAACATTTCATTGGTGGTGCTCGCAAGGCCTGTCAAACAAATAGGCCAAGCATATTGAAGCATTGCCCGGATTCTAGACCAAGAAATTTTCCATACTATATAATGCCTAAAAAAGCGATAAAAAGTACACACCATAATACCATTAGCCCAAGCATTGGCATAAAGAATACCGGCACAGTAATCAAAAGTATCGCCAGAATGCTGTTGGAAAAATGCAGGAGCATAAATAAGAAAAAAAAAATTTAATACAAGGTTCAAGGCGATAAAAAAAAATTTTTTTTGTGCAAAAATCAAGGATTTTTTTTGTAGTCGTAGTTGTGCAAAAGGAAGCACAAGTAAGGTATCTGTGAATAAAATTATCACTATAGCATATACATAGTGCGCCTTGCCAGGATATCCCCATAGCTTGGTTAAAAATTCAGCACAACCAACAAGTAATATTGAAATAAAAATGCCTATAATAACAATAAGATATAAAGCATGGCTGCAGTATTTTTTTTTTTGCTGCGTATATTTGGTAACGAAACGAAAATAGGTTGTCTCTATACCGAACGTATAAAAAACATGTAAAAAAGCAATGTAGGCATACATTTCTGTAATAATACCGTAGTCTTTGGGGGAAAGAATGCTTGTATAGAGAGGAATTAAGACATAGTGAATGATTCTTCCCAAAATACTGCTCAATCCATAATGCAGGGTGTGCTTAGCTAAGACTGGAAGCATGTAGGTGATAGTTTTAGTGAAGTTAAAAAGCTTGTAAAGCCAATTTGACTAGCTTCTCTAGAGAAATATCTACTTGATGTTTTCTCAAAACTTGGTCAAGCATTTTCTTAGCTTCTATTTTTTTAATACCCAAAGATATCAAAGCTTGCAATGCTTCTTCTAGCAAATCCATGGTATTAGTATCCATTGTAGCCCCTTCATAGGGTGCTACTTTATCTTTTAACTCTATCACCATACGTTCTGCTATTTTTTTCCCTATCCCTCGGATGGAAGATAGTTTTTTTATATTTTTTTCTGCTAATAACTGATAAAATACAGAAGGAGTAAATGTTGAAAGCACAGTGATTGCTAAATTACCGCTAATGCCGTTAATCTTGATCAACAGTAAAAAAAGCCCTTTTTCATCTAATGATGAAAAACCATACAGCGTATGAGCATCCTCTCGGATATGAAGATGTGTCCAAAGTGTATAAAAAGAATTTTTTTGAAATTTTTCAGCGGTATGGATTGATACATGGAGGAGATAACCCATACCATGGACATCCATCAAGAGTGTGGTGGGTGATTTTTGGACAAGTTTGCCATGAATATAGGCTATCATGCCAGGAGTATAAATGAAAAAGCCAAAATAATATCACTGAAGGATATTATTTTGACCAATCGAAAATTTTTAAACAGTAGTTTGAATGCCTACAAGAGACTTTCCTAGTTTGTTTTTTTTAAACTTAACCGTCCCACCAATCAAAGCATATAGTGTATGGTCTTTCCCCATACCAACACCCTTCCCTGGGTGATGCTTAGTACCTCTTTGACGTACAATAATATTTCCTGGGATTACTTTTTGCCCTCCAAATATTTTGACGCCCAACCGCTTACTAGCAGATTCTCTACCATTACGAGAACTACCGGCTCCTTTTTTATGTGCCATAATGTATAAATTTTACCCTATATTTTCTATGAGTATTTTTGTGTATTGTTGTCGATGGCCTTGTTTTTTTTTATAGCCTTTTCTTCTTTTTTTTTTGAAGACAATAACTTTATCGTCTTTTACATGTGCTAAAACTTTGGCCTTCACTACTGCATTTTTTACAAAGGGACTCCCCACTTTTACCTCTTGACCATCATCCTTGAGTAAAACATGCGTAAAGGAAAGTACTTCATCAGGTTTTGCCTCCAGCAGAGGAGCATATATATATTGCCCCTCCTGTATTTTGAACTGTTTGTCTTGTATTTTAATGATTGCGTACATATTTTATTTTTAGGCTAACATATCATTCATTAGGAATACAGGGTGTATTTTCCCTTTTTTTACCTTGAAAGACTCTATTTTATTTTTTTTAGTAGTATAAATACTATTTATATGATATTTTATTTTTAATTCTTCCATCTTCGAACTTATTTGATCGTTTCTCAAGCCTTTTTTGTTTTTTTTTATAAAATTTATAAAAGATATTAATTTATAGTATTTTTTATCAATGTACCCACCTGGTTTATATAAAGAAGAAATATGCTTGACAATACCCATATTCATATTTGCATCAAATTTAACAAACTTTTCTTCAATATTTTGTAACTCATTATTAATAACAGCCTTTTTATCAAAATTTTTTAAAAAACGTTTAAATATTTCATTAAATATATATTCGCTTAGTGTTGATATTGGATAACACTTCATGAAGTAAGTCACTTGTATTTTCTGCTGTATTTTTTCTAAAGAAGTTGTTGGATTTTGGATAAACTCTTTAGATATTTTTTTTACTATTCTTTTTAGAAGCCTTATTTTTTCAATTTCTTTATTCATATTCTCTAACTTTTTTAGATTTTTTTCTTCTTCCTCAAAGAGTTTCTGCAAATTTTTAGCAAATTTTTTCAAGTTATAAACCTCATAATTTTTATTAAAATCACTTCCAGCTATTCGGTTTATTAGGGCTTCTAGAGTTTTTTGGAGTTCTTTCTCCCTAAATTCACCCAAAAAATCATCTCCACTATTGAATTGGTCACTTTTAACCTCTTGTATATTTGTGTTTTTTGCTAACCCTTGAGCCTTATCACTACTCTCAGTCTCTGATATAGCTTCAACAAAACTATTATTTATTGCTTTTTTTTCCTGCTCAGTGACTACAAATTCATCATTTTCTATTGCTTTTTCTATTTTCTTTAACTGCTCTTGCCTTGCAATCGATTTTTTTTCTAATATCTGCTTACTTTTTTCGGATTTTTCTCTAGTAATCTCTCTTTGTGCATCTATTTCCCCTTGACTTTTTTCATTATTTTGTCTTTTTTCTTTTATCTTTTTCTGCTGTTTATTTTTTTGTTCAAGTGAATTTTTTGTTTGAACACTGTTATGTATATCACCCAATTCCTCACCAGTAGAAGTAATCTTACTAGCACTGGACAATACTTTTGTTGATGCAACAACAGCCTTTTGCTGATTTTTTGCTATTGGACAAAGTTTGATCACCAAAGCACTATTTTTCTCTTGTGGAACTTTTGTTGCTATCTTTGCTGGTATTTTTTGACTAGTGATCATTTTTGATTTTTTTTGTTGATCTGCCAAAAAATGGGTGTTATCAATAATCTGTTTGTTTGCTTTTGTTTGTACTATATCCTGTAATGTTTTTTGAATCAATACCTTTTCTTTTATAGGTAATGTCTTATTACATGAGTCAAAACTTGTACAAAAAAAAAATCCTAAACAAACAATAAATACTAAAGATTTTATAGAGTTAATTTGAAACATAAAAATTAAATTAAAATCATCATACAAAATGATTGATCAAACCAAACATAAAAAAATAATCAACTATCTCCTAGTAACTGTATCATATGTGTTATCATTTCATTAGATATAGAAGAAAATAATATATCATGCTTATTAAGCAATGTTCCGCCAGGAATTAATGCATCATTTTCAAGGGATAACCAAGAGGTATCACAATTCAATATTTTCTTTAACTTTTGACTAGTATCTGGTAAAAAAGGAGCCGATAAGATGGCAATATAATGAATAATTTGTACACAAATATATAATATATTACCCGCTTGTTTTTTATCCTTAGCAAGTATTTGCCAAGGAGTAGTATCGGCAAGATATTTGTTTCCCAAATGTGCTAAAGACATAATATAGCTTATACCCTCACGAAACTGATACTTTTCTATAGCTTCACCCACTTTTTTAGGCATCTTTTTACATTGTAATAAAATTTCTTTATCACGTGCCATCAATACAGCAGGCACTGGCACCTCTCCACTAAAATGCCGATGTAACAGTGTAAAAGTACGATGAACAAAATTTCCTAAAGTCGCTAGAAGTTCATGATTATTTTTTGCCTGAAAGTCTTTCCAAGTAAAATCATTGTCTTTAGTTTCAGGTGCATTGGCACACAGCACATAACGCAAAACATCCTGCTGATGAGGAAAATTTTGTAGATAATCCGCTAACCAAACTGCCCAATTTTGGGATGTAGAAATTTTTTTTCCTTCTAAATTTAAAAATTCATTTGCTGGCACATGGGTAGGCAAAACATAATCACCATGAGCTTTGAGCATGGCAGGAAATATAATACAATGAAAAACTATATTATCCTTTCCTATAAAATGTACTAATTTGGCATCTCTCTGCCAATAGTCTTGCCATTTTTTTCCTTGTGCTGCAGCCCACACCTGTGTTGCAGAAATATAGCCAATAGGGGCATCGAACCAAACATACAACACTTTTTTTACATCCCCGTCAATATTTACCGACACCCCCCAATCTAAATCCCGTGTAATGGCCCTGGGTGACAAACCTGCATTAATCCACGATTTACATTGACCATATACATTTTTTTTCCAATTTTTCTCTCGTGCTAAAATCCATTCTTGAAAAAAATCTTGATACTGGTCTAACGGAAGGTAAGCATGCCGGGTACTTTTCATCACCGGTTTCGCTCCACTTAACATAGACTTTGGCGCTACAAGCTCTTGCGGCTGAAGAGATTTTCCACAGGATTCACATTGGTCACCATAGGCTTTGGGATAATGACAATAAGGACAAGCACCTTGGATATAACGATCAGCCAAAAACTGCTGTTTTTCTTCGTCAAAAAATTGCTCATTTTCCTGTACAGTCAATTTTTCTTGTGTGTATAAACGCCTGAAAAATGCTTGTGCTGTTTGGTGATGCCTAGGATCAGAAGTACGAAAAAAAATATCAAAGCTGATCCCAAAGTCTTGTAACGCTTTTTGGTTGTGCTGATGATAATAATCAACAACTTCCTGCGGTGTTTTATTTTCTTTTTTTGCCTTAAGCGTGATGGGTACGCCATGTTCGTCAGAGCCACAAACAAAGACCACGTCTTTATTTTTTAAACGTAAATATCGAGCGTAGATATCTGCAGGAAGATATACCCCTGCTATATGACCCAAATGTATAGGGCCATTGGCATAAGGAAGTGCTGCGGTGATGGTGTGATGACTCAACTGTATTTTTCTTTATTTGCTTCGATTTATTTCAAAAACTCAATTTTTCTGGCTTCTCCATAAAACCTTCCACCTTTTTCTTTATTGATTTTTGTAACACCTCTCCCTCAATAATAATTTTACTATAATCTATTTTTGAATTTAAACCCTTAACACAAGAATAATATAAAGAAGCATCTCCAAAATTTTTAAAATCATATACCACTTTTTCCCTTTCAACATATGCCCCAAAATACTCTCCATCAAAAGTCAGGTATATTGTTGGATGAATAGAATCACCACAAAATTTCAATTTTTCCTTATTTTTTTTACCTATAACAGTGATCTGTACCTTTTTTAAATCAGATAAGGCCCGTAACTGAGGAACCCATTTTGCTAAAGGATCTTTAACACCCACTGCAAAACTTTGCATTTCTTCGTTTAGCACCTTCGTATCTCTTTCCATCACCACTTTAAGCTGATTATCTTTACTAGAAAATAATTTTTGAACCTTGGAGGTATTACAAGTCAAAAAAATAAAAGCAAAGAAAAAAAGTGATATAGAGATATATAGCTTGTTATTTTTTATTGTTTTCATAAAAATTTAATTTTCATTTCTTAAAATAATCATTTCTTCATTTTTTTACCTCCTGCAGACGCTTTCATAGCATTTTCAAGCATTTTTTTAAAATTTGTCTTTCGATGCGATTGACCACGATACATCCTACGATGATCCTCCAGCTTTTCTTTAATTTTTTCTTCATTGACAAAACGTTTGATCAAAAACTGCTGCAAAAATGTCACCATATTTGATACAAAATAATAAAAACTCAAGCTCGCCGGAAAAGAATTCAATACAAACATAAACATGACAGGCATCATATAAGAAACTGTCTTCATAGGCCCCTGTGCTGCACTCACCTGATTATTAGACCATGTGTACAAAATGGTAGAAATAGTCATCAAAATGGTAAAAAGGCTCACATGGTTGCCATAAAATGGAATCGTAAAAGGAAGTGTACCAATACTGTCATAAGTAGAAAGATCATTCGCCCAAAGAAAAGCCTGCTGACGAAAGGCAATAGCATTAGGAAAAAAATGAAATAAAGCAAACAAAACAGGAACCTGTAAAAACACCGGAATACAACCACTCAAAGGATTAATCCCCATTTCACGATAAAGCTGCATTTGTGCCACCTGAACCTGCTGCATATTGCCAGCATATTTTTTTTTGATATCATCCAAGGCCGGTTTTAAAGACTTCATCTTAGACATCGCGATATACGACTTATAAGATAAAGGCAACAAAATCAGCTTAATGATCAATACTAACACTACAATTAACACCCCGTAGTTGGTGATGAATTTTGTTAAGAAATCAAAAATAGGCATGATAACCCCCTGATTGAACCATTTTATCACAGGCCATCCCAAATACACATTTTTATCAAAATTTTTTGCCACTCCCTTCATTATCCTATAATCATTAGGGCCAAAATAAAAAGATAACCGCGCACCCTCCGTCGATAAATTTTGTATAGCAAGATCCAAAACTACACGGCTTTTTTTAATCACAACATCGCCCCCCGTAGGCGTAGTAGATACAACACCTTTTGTAAAACCATTGGAAGATAAAACAGCCGCAGAAAAAAATTTTTGTTTATGACTTACCCAAGACACATGCTCCAGAGATTTTTCCTGTCTGTCTTTAGCAGTAGCACTCAAACTTTGAAATCCATCTTTTTGACAATCATATTGTAAGGTTGCCTTTCCCCTGCTTTCTTCAATATTTTTTTCCAACCTTTTTGCATGATAGTCCCAATCAAACTGTATTTTTGATACTGAAACCTGTGCCCCAGGCGTCATTTTTACTGTATAGTCCAACATATACCCCTTAGGCTTTAGTGTAAAAATATGAGACAAGCAGCCCCCAAAAGATAAAGGCAAAACAAAAGTCAATACTTGATTTCCATGCACATCCGTCATAACCCCTGCTCCCTCCACCTGAAAATCCTGCATCCTAGTGTGTAGCGTTTGCATAGGCATTGAGAGTGATAACCCCATTTGACTACTCTGATGATCCAGTAAAATCAAAGGGTCCTGCAAATAAGTTTTATATTTTTTTAGCCAAACCTTTTTTACCCCCCCTCCCAGCGTTGAAAATGTAACCTCCAAACAGTCGTTAGCCATCGTATAAACTGATGCCTGTTCTTCAGTTACAGGCATTGGATGGTCTATAACAGCCTGAGAAAGATGCTTATGGGCTATAGAAACCTTCCCATGGGAAGGAACAGCCCCTTGAGCAGTCATCTCCGATGGCTGTACAGTTGCAGATCGAGGGGGAAAAAAATGCATATATACCGTCAACAACAAAAAAATAAGAGAAAGGCCAATGGCTTTTTGGGTATCCATGATGATAAAAATTGAATAAAGGATAAGTTACTATGAAGAATATATTTTTTTATGAACTAAAAGTGCTGATTTTAAAAAAGCAATCAATAAAGGGTGTGGCTCCAATACCCTACTTTGATATTCTGGATGAAATTGGGTCCCTACAAAAAAAGGATGCTCCTCCAGTGTCATGATTTCCACTAATGAATGATCTGGGTTAATACCTACTGCCCGCATACCCTGCTGTTCAAAATCCTCAAGATAAACCGTATTGAACTCATAACGATGTCTATGCCGCTCATTAATCGTTGTTTTTTGATCATATGCTTCCCAAACCTTCGTATGAGGCAGTAACTGGCAAGGATAATTTCCCAACCGCATACTTCCACCTTTTTGTGTCACTTTTTGTTGGTTTTCCATCAAATGAATAACCGGGTAGGGTGTATCTTGAACATATTCCGTAGAAGCAGCCCCCACAAACCCTAACACATTTTGCGCAAATTCAACAACAGCACACTGCATACCCAAACAAATACCCAAGAATGGCACATGGTTTTCACGCACATAACGTATTGCATGTATTTTTCCAGCAATCCCTCGCGTACCAAAGCCTGGTGCCACCAGCACACCGTCTAATCTAGATAATATCTGTGCCACGGTTGATGCCATTACTTTTTCAGCATCTATATATATGATCTGCACTTTACAGCACAAAGCAGTGCCCGCATGTTGCAGTGCCTCTACAATGGATTTATAAGCATCGGGCACACCAATATATTTACCTATAATACCTATACGCAGCATATACTTGGGCGCATCATAGCGTCTTAAAAATCCTCTCCAGTCTTCCAAGTGAATAGCCCCATGATATGTCAAGGCTAACTTTTGTAATACCCTTGTATCGAAACCTTCTTCATGCAAATGCAAGGGAACTGCATAAATTGTATCTACATCTTTTGCTGCAATAACATCTTTGGGTGATACATTGCAAAACAGGGCAATTTTTTTTCTTATTTCTGGTGTAATATCATGGGCTGTACGACAAATAAGCATATCAGGTTGAATACCAGCCTCTAATAATTTTTTTACACTATGCTGTGTAGGCTTCGTCTTTAGCTCTTTAGCCGCCTGAAGGTAAGGCAACAAAGTCAAATGAATGACTAAACAATGTTCTCTCAACTCCCATTTTACTTGTCTAATAGCCTCAATAAACGGCAATGATTCTATATCTCCAACACACCCACCTATTTCTGTAATAATAATGTCTTTTTTAGAATCCTCCAAAGCAAAAATATTACGTTTGATTTCATCGGTGATATGCGGAATTACTTGTACGGTTTTCCCTAAATAATCCCCCCTTCTTTCTTTGGTAATGACTTGATGGTATACCCTTCCTGTAGTAATATTATTTTTTTGTGTAGTGGTGATCCCTAAAAAACGTTCATAATGCCCCAGATCTAGATCAGTTTCAGCACCATCAGCAGTCACAAAGCATTCTCCATGTTCCGTGGGATTCATCGTACCTGGATCTATATTGATATAAGGGTCAAATTTTTGAATAGTTAATTGATAACCACGGGCTTTCAACAAACGCCCCAGTGATGCGGCAATAATCCCTTTTCCCAAAGAGGATGTAACTCCACCTGTAATAAAAATATGTTTGATCAAAGACATAAAATAGTAGTGCCCTAGTTATAAAAAAATGGGATCATTGATTGAAAAGTCAATGCTATCGTGCTATAACGAGCAATAAAAAAAAAGAAAGAGTGAAGTTAGAAATTTGCAAGAAAAAGATCAAACAAAAAAAAAGGCGGTGTAGTATTGATTTTTGATAAAACCAGTCATTCGTCTATCTTTTTGAAGGTGTGGGTATTTGATGATACTATCAGTCAAGATCAAGACCAGGTGGTTATATTTTTCGAGTAAAAGAATATATTTTTCTTCAAGAGAATCCTCTAAAGGTTTTTCTTCAACCCCTCCGTAGATAATAGGTGCCTCTTCTACTTCTTCATGTATCTGTGTATCTAACGTAAAATGTTTTGCAAAATCATAATATATCAATCGGCCAATACGTAGAACAAAATCATCGGATAAGTCCTCTGTTTGGAATCTATTGTACAAGGTATGCCTACTCATACCCAACTTACCAGCCAACCAGGTAACCCGATAGCCACTTTGTTTGACAATTTTTGAAATGAGCTTACCCTGATGTAATTTTTCATTTTTTGACATGACATAAAAATAAAAACAATACACTTTAGTATATCCGTACAGTTTTACTACCCTACTATACATTTTGGTAAAAACAAACAACAATGTGTATATCAATCTACACATTTGAAATAAATAAGTAAAAAAACAGGTGGTTAAAAGTAAAAATATTTTTATAAGGGAATCAAAAAATTATCTTATTTTTTTGTAAAAAAAACAACAGATCTCATCAAAATACCTCAGCAGATTATACTATTTTTTTGTGTGAGAAGCATGAATTAAATATTAAACTTTTTCTTAGTTTTGTACTTTCTGAAATTTTATACCCTACAGTTTAGAAAAACACTAAGTCATAACAAGCGAGAGTAGCTCAGTTGGTAGAGCACAACCTTGCCAAGGTTGGGGCCGCGAGTTCGAGTCTCGTCTCTCGCTCTACATATCCAGCAAATAAACCGGGATGGTGAAATTGGTAGACACGCAAGACTTAAAATCTTGTGAACTTTGGTTCATGCGGGTTCGAGTCCCGCTCCTGGTACAGCTAGTATCTCCTATACTCCATATCACTTCTATACTGTGCCCAATGGTTTCAAACCCTCAAACCCCTTACAACATGTGGCCATCATCATGGACGGTAACGGCCGATGGGCTCTACAAAAAGGGCTTCATCGTAGTGCAGGACATCAAAATGCAATAACAAGCATACGGTCTACAATTCAAGCCTGTCTGAATCGCTCTATTCCCTATCTTACTTTCTTTGCTTTTTCTCAAGAAAACTGGCAACGCCCACCTCAAGAAGTGCAGTATCTTATGGAACTTTTGATTTTGACAATACAGAGAGAACAAAAAAACTTAATAGATCATGGTATTCGTGTACATGTGATTGGTGCTGTAGATACATTACCAGTCAAATGTCAAAAGTATATCCATCAAATCACAGAGCAAACAGCGCATAACGACAATATACACCTCACTTTTGCTATTAGCTATAGCGGGCAATGGGACATTATACAAGCCACAAAAAGTATTGTTCAATCGGTGGTCCATCAAAAAACAACTTTAAATGAGATTAATGAACAAACATTTGCAGCACATCTACCCACCAACCATTTGCCCAATCCTGACCTTATCATCCGTACAGGAGGTGAAACACGTATCAGTAATTTTTTTCTTTGGCAAATAGCTTATGCTGAAATTTATTTTTGTCCTGTTCTTTGGCCTGATTTTCGCCAAAAACATTTTTTACAAGGCATTGATTTTTATCAAAAAAAAGAAAGAAGATTTGGGAAAATTCCATCCTTCAATGACACTTTACCAAAAAATTACACAGGATCTACATCTACAATATAAACTACCTGAGGAGACTGTTTTCCCTGCACTTTTTGTATAATTTTTCGAAGAATTAATTTATCCGTTGTGTGTTGACTTTTTTTATCCCATTTGATCCAAATGTCCATACAATAATGATTTTTTAATTTAGAAACCACAGCCACCTGGGGATACAGTACCGCATCTCCCCACTGCATATATAAAACATGGTATAAATCTTTGGAAGCTTGAAGGGCTTGGGGTTTCTGGGGGTGTTTTGTAATAATTTTAACCAAACGCACCAAAGGTGGATATAAATAACGAGTTCTTTCAACTATTTCTTGTCGATACAAAGCCCAATAATCATTTTGTAGCACATACTGTAATACCTGATGCTGGGGCTGCAAGGTTTGAATCAGCACTTTTCCCCCTTCTTTTGACCTTCCAGCACGCCCGCTTACCTGTACAATACGCTGAAAGCATTGTTCATGCGCTCGAAAATCTGGCCAGTGTAAAACACGGTCAATGTCTAAAACACATACCAAAGATACATGGCTAAAATCAAATCCCTTGGTCACCATTTGAGTGCCCACTAAAATGTCTATTTTTTGTTCTGAAAAATTTTGTACAATGTTTTCATAAGCATTTTTTTTTCGAGTAGTATCTAAGTCCATCCGTGCAATCCGCGCATGGGGGAATTTTTCTTGGAGCTCTATGGCAATTTTTTCTGTACCAAAATGATTAAGCAACCAATGATTTTCACCACATGACATACATTTTTTAATCACATATTTTTGAAAACCACAGTAATGACAACACAAAGTTTGGTTATGGTGATGATATGTTAAACTGACATCACACTGTATACAATGTGCTACCCATCCACATCCTCGGCATTGATAATAAGGGGCATATCCTCTTCTGTTTTGAAACACAATACTTTGCCGCTGCTTGGATAATGTTTCTGCTAAAACTTGTAAAGTATCGGGAGCAAAAATGAAATGAGGCACATGCTGATGATACATTTGTACGTTTTTCAAAAAAATGGACGGCAGCTTGACATTGCCATAACGGGATTGCAAAGCCACATACCCATATTTTTGCTTTTGGGCAGCATGAAATGTTTCGATGGCAGGGGTTGCAGACCCTAGTACTACCAAAGATTGATGTTTTTGTGCTAAAACTGTTCCAGAGTCGCGTGCATGGTAACGGACGCCCCCGTGTTGTTGTTTGTAAGAAGGCTCGTGTTCTTCATCTACAATGATAAGCCCTAAATTTTGAAAAGGTAAAAAAATAGATGATCGTACGCCTATAATCACAGGATAATATTTTTTTTGTAGCCCTTGCCAAACTATGGCCCTCTCTTTTGCTGTGGCACGCGAATGATAAACACCTAGCTGATCACCAAAGTATTTTCGTAAACGCATCACAAGCTGTGTGGTCAAAGCAATTTCGGGCACTAAATACAGTACTTGTTGATTTTTTTTCAACACTTTTTGTATCAAAGTGATGTAAATTTCTGTTTTTCCACTACCGGTAATACCATGCAGAAGCACTATTTTTTTTTTTTGTTCATACTGTCTTTCTAAGGATTCTAATGCCTTTGCTTGGATGGGTGTCAAGTGAATTTCTGGTGCTTTAGTGGGCATCTTTGGAGGGGGGGGCTTGACTACTTTTTGCACCAACACATTTTTTTGAATTAAAGTTTGCAAAGAAGCAGGTGAAATGCCTGTTTTCAACAAGTATTTTTTGTCAAGAAAGGGGTATTTTTCAGGAGTATAATCAGTGGTTTTTGTGGCTGTATGCTGAAAATATTGCAACAGTACTGCCAGCTGTTTGGGATATTTTTCTAAAGCTTGACATAGCCCTTTTAAAGATTTCTCTGTTTGGTATTGCGCATGCAAATGCACTACATTGACTGTAGGCCAAGCCCATTGTTTTTGTACATCGTGAGTAAGTATCCATTGCCCCCGAATAATCCATGAATAAATATCTGAAAGAACAAGCGATTTCTTATTTTCCTTCAACAAAAATGATACATTTTTAATCGACCCAATATCATACATGATAGACAGCCATTTTTTCTGCCCTTCTGTGAGTTTCTCTTTTAGTATTTCTGATATTTTTTCTTTGGTTTGTATAAAAAACTTGGTTTTATCTTTCAGGGCAAAGGGCAACGCTGTTTGTAGTACTTCTCCTACAGGGGCCATATAATATTGTGCTATCCATTTAATAAAAGATAACTGTATGGCACTAACCAAAGGCGTTGATAACATAATTGCTAATAAAGGCTTCAGCGCTAGTGTAGATGAAGTACGCTGCATGGTGAAAAAAGCTACCACCACTCCTAAAGACAAATGATTACCCAAAGGAACAGCCACCAGGTGCCCTATTTTCGGTTGAATATTGGGAGGAATGGTATAGACCAATGTGCGATGTATGGGCAGGGGTAATACTACATGGGCCACGGCAATAGTTTCTGTTGCCACCATCAATCCAAGGTGTAATAATATTGACCTTTACAAATCCAAGAGACCGTGCCTGTAGATGTAATGCTTGTAAATTGAGTATGGGGTTCGGTTACCTGCACACCTACTTTAAAATGAATTTTGTACACCCCCCCAGCAGTATGGACAATCGTAGGACTTTGGGTTTGGTATTTTTTAACACTAGCCAAAGCAGCCGCTATAGCGCCTGTTCCACAGGAAAGTGTTTCGGAAAAAACGCCATTTTCGTAGGTTCTGATCTTGATTGTATGATTGTCAAGATATTGTACAAGGTTCAAGTTATGATGCTGGCATTTTTTTTCCTTGAGCATGTTTTGATAACCTGTTGATAAATCTTCAGTGGCTAAATGATTGGTAAACTGCACGCAATGCTTCGCTCCATTATGCACAATGGTATAGTCCTCGTTATGTTTCACAAATGGAAAATCCGGCATCTGCAGCGTGACATTGTCCTCTTCTATAGTGGCTTTGTACACTTCTTTTTTGTGCAAAAACTGTACTGATTGCTGCTCCTTTGGGAAAAAACCCTGTCTTTTAGCGAATAATGTTAGAGCTTTAGCACCATTGCCACACATACTGGTAGAACCATCGGGATTATAAAAAAACATTTCAAAGTTATAAGAGGTATGTTCTTTTAGCAGAAGCACACCATCGGCGCCTATACCATGGTGGCGGCGAGCAGTTTTTCGGCAAAAATGAGCAATGTTTTCCAACAAGAATGAATGATCTAATGCTTGGAGATCTATCAAGATAAAATCATTGCCGTGTACATGGGCTTTATCAAAAGGCACCCAATAGGAGGTAGTGGCCATTGTTTTGAAAATTTAAGGCAACAATTTGGGAAAAATATGTTGAAGGAAAGGCATGGGTGATGAAAAAAATCTGTGTACAAATGTTCCTATTTTTGCCCAATGCCTATTTGATAATTTTGTGAAAAAACCTATATTAATCACATACATTCAAGCAAAAAAGTACAATTTTTTACTTGATTAAAATAAAAATCAAATTCAAACCAAAAATTACAACTATGCCACACCACACCACAATACAATACAATACAATACAATACGAAGATTAAAATATTT